>CANSLJ010000001.1 GCA_947647735.1 uncultured bacterium
TCGATTTAAATGCAACACAGGAAAAGAAATTATTATTTTCAATTCCTTTATCCATTAGTGCGTCGTGATTACAACCGCCTAAACAATACTTATACAATATACATGTATCAATACACTTTCTTCTTCTCTTTACAGCCTGTCCTATCAAACTCTTAAATGCGTCATTTTCAAATACATTATTTATATGTTTTACATTTGAAATATTCCCTAAGCAAAAATCCTCTGGAAAATTACGAGAACATGGATAAATATCCCCCCTAGAGTTCATACATAAAAACTGCCCTAAACATGATGCATGATTACAGATTCTATGAAAACCGTCACCTTTGCACATTAAAGAAAAATAGGATTCAAAAGGGTCAACTCTGATATTACACTTGCTATCATGAATATAGTATTCAAACAATCTTTTCATTGCATCACAATAGGCTTGTACACTATAGCTCAGTCCTTTTTCGTCAACCAGCGCACAGTGAAAAATAGGATTCAATCTAACATTCAGCTCATTATCTCTATAAAATCTATAGACTTCAATTATTCTGTTCAAATCATCATTCAACAACACTTTAATAGTTGAAACTTTCTGATTGTCATTTCTTACCAGATCAAAAGCCTCTTCTGTTTTAGTTGACAAGCCTCTTGTATTTTCATTTGAATTTCCATCAAAAGAAAAGCCAAATGTAAAACCTTCTCTTTTAAGAAATTTATATATTTCGGGAGTTAATAAAGTCCCATTAGTTTGAATGGCATTGGTTATACATATCCCAGTTTTTCTTTTTATATTATTTTCTACTTGAACTATTTGCTCAAAAAAAGGTCTCCCCACGATCAATGGTTCCCCACCATGCCAAATTATCCTTACCGTTTGGTAGACTCCTACGCACTTTTCCAACAATTCTTCAAATAACTGAATAGGCATTATTTCAGTACCATATTCATAATCTGCATGATAACAATAAATGCAACGTAAATTGCAAGCATCTGTAGGTTTTATTAAAATATTTATCACATTAATTGGATTATTATTCATATATTACACTTTGATGTATAAACACCTTATCTCCTTTTTACACTCTCATGACACATTAAATATTGTAACAAATAAAAAGAGAAGAGAACAAGAACCTTCTCCTTACTCCCTTCTCACATTATTCCTAATCATTCATCTAGATTATCACTGTCGCCATGCTCTGTGTAATCAGTGTATACGCTAGCACAATCATCCGTATCGTACATTGTTTGGGAAATATATTCTTCCATTTTATTCCTCCTATCCAACAAAACAAATCATTAATCCATCCAAACAGAACTAATTACATGTGATCAGTATAATCAGTATATACTGTATAATCAACATAAGAAGTTCCCGTTTCTGAATCACCATTCTGGTCATAATACTCTTCAAATACTTCTACCATAATTAATCCTTTCTGTATATATAAAACACTTTTTATAATTATATTACAAACATTAAACACTGTCAATTATTTTATAATAAACGCACGACAAAGCACGACAAACGCATGAATGCTCTGTCATCCTTTTTCCTTATCGAGCAGCATTTTAAAAAGATAATACTTCTTCCGGATACTGTATCGGACGAAGGCTGATCACAAACCGTTTTTTCTTCATCGACAATCCGGGTTTCATCAGTTCTATCATTTTCAGGATGCTCAGACTCCACTTTCTGATGATGTTCTGGTTCCGGGCCGCCTGTTTATCCAGCATTGTGTTTGCATCTTCACGGAATGTCACATCCAGCTGCCAGTGCATGCTCTCCACGCTCCAGCGCCCCCTTACTGCTCTCCGGAATGTTTCCGCATCCGCCTCAAGGCTGCTGATATAATACCGGTACTCTTTCCGTTCCCCTTTTCTCCCCTTATCGTTTTTTCCTCCATCCCTATGCTTTTCAGCCCTTTCCATTCCTTCTTCTGCGGCAGCCAGCCGATGTCCTCCGTCTGATAATATTCCCTCTTTTCCACCTGGCCATGGGCTTTCTCTATTGTGCAAACATACTTCTTTTTTTCCTGCAGTTTCTTTCGTATTTTCTCATCCCTGAAATACAGCTCCACATCTTCATGCAGCCCCACCTGGTTCCCTTTTAATGCCAGCACATAGTCGGCACGTTTCTTTCGTATCTTTTCCGCTATCGTCTTCTGGGTTCCCATCGCATCAATTGTAATGATATGCCCCTTTACCTGTATCCTGTCCAGCAGTTCCGGTATCGCGGTGATCTCATTGCTCTTTTCCTCCACTGCTTTCTGACCCAGGCAAAAGCCATCCTCCCTGCTCCATGCTGAAACAATATGTGACGGCTTTCCTTCTTTTCTCTTATTGGAACGCATGGTTTTTCCGTCAGTGCAGATAATCTTTTTCAGGGCCTCTCCCTCATTCCTGTTCAGAAGTTCTTGCCATTTCCAGTACAGCTGGATCTCCGGTGCGACAAGGCCCATGACACGGTTAAGGGTATCATGGGAAAGGATGCCGTTTTTTAGTTCTATATACCTGCGCAGGTAATCCTGATATTCTTTTGCGAACAGTGCCATTTCCACCCAGTCATCCGCATTGGCAAGGGTTGCAAACAGGACAATGGCAAGTATGTCTTTCAGTTTGTGCCGTACTTGTCTTTCCTGCCGCACATCTTCAATGTATTCCATCCAGTTTAACAGTTCTTCCATTATGAACAATCCTTTTTTCTTTTATTTTACCAGAAAAAAGGATTGTTCATAATTTATTTACTCATGCGTTTGTCGTGTAATAAACGTTTTTCTTGCCGATAATCTAGAGATATTTTTGTTATAACAAAACAAATGCTCCTTCTCATCAAATCGAAAGTTTTCCGGGATAAACTGCGGAATATAATGATGTTTTACCGGCTATTTCCACTCTCACATTTTAAATAAATTGATTTTAAAAAATGATTGTCATCCTGTATT
Organism: uncultured bacterium; assembly: GCA_947647735.1. Lineage (GTDB taxonomy): Bacteria > Bacillota > Clostridia > Lachnospirales > Lachnospiraceae > 1XD8-76. The sequence goes on from CANSLJ010000001.1 coordinate 2,937, forward strand.
ACCTTTCCTGTTTTTCAGCTTCCTGAATGCCGTATCTGTAAATCTTGTTAAGTTTCGCCTGTGTCTGTTCCAGCTCATGTTTCCTTACAAGCATATCCCGGTCACTGAGGATTGCGAGCATCTCATCCACGACATCTTCTATGCGCGGCTCCGTATAGCGGTACAGATATCCCAGCATTCTTGTTGCTGTATAATCTGTATTTATCCGTTTATATGCAATCTCCCTGCAAAAATCCTCCGGGAATCCTGTTTCCTGCAGCGCCCTGAACAGTTCATTACTCCGTTCCTTAACGCTGGAATCCTGTTTTGCCATAATCACACCTCAGAATATTCCAGATTTTCATATAACAGTCTGCTTCCCTCAGAAATACCCTCCGGCAACAAAGCCCTTGCAACGCATTTTTCATTCCCCGGACTGTCATCCTCCAAAACAAGGAAAACATAATCCGCGGCTTCCTCTTTCACATTTTAAGAAAGTCCAAATTCCCTGCACAGATTCTCATACCTTTTCTGTTCCTTCTCCTTTACGGGTTTGGAAATGTCGTTCATACAGTGATGCATCACATCGGCATCTTTCAGCACTTCATCCATCGGCTTATCGATAACCTGTTTGTCATCATGATGATAAATGGCGGAGCATATCATCTCTGTCTCCTTATCGTCCGTAATCTTCATTTCTCCTAAAATTTCCCCGGCAAGCTGCGCCCCCTTATGGGCATGGTCCTCATAAGAGCCTGACTCATAAGCATATAAATCGTGCAGCATTGCCGCCAGTGATGCAATCTCCGGATCCAATCCTCTTTTCTTTGCAATAAGGACCACTGCCAGCGAAACACCATTCAGGTGCGCTATGGCGCTGTTCCGCTTTCCGGTATCCTCCATGTTTTCCAGCTTACGGTCTACATACTCCCTTAATTCTTTTAAACGTCCCATTTTCTCCTTCTCCTCTTCTGTGATTATATTTCCTCTGCCATGCGCATCCCGTAAGCCACGCCTTTTTTGTCCAGCACATCTGTCACCCTGTCTATCGCCGTATCCTCATCCACTGCCATCACTTTTTCATGGTATATCTCCCTGTCATCCTCTTCGGAAAATACTGTTACTTCATAGATAGGCGGCATATCTCTTTACACTCCTTTATCATATAGCTCCGGAAACTCATCCGCAGTCAGATGCAGATACGCAGACACCTTTTCCCTCAGATATTCATACCGCAGCCGTTTTTCTTCTTTCATAAAATGAATTTCCCGGAACTGTTCAGGATTATTTTCATATACTAACCGGTCTGCTTCCGCTCCGAACTGTTCACTTGTCAGGTCAAAACAGCAGTTACCTGCTGCATTATAGCAGTGATAATTTCCGCCTGGCCTTAAAATACCATAAACCTTGCCCCCGAAAATATCCTGTGCAAGAAACGCTGTGATGGAACACTGTCCTAACGTTTTGTTTTCCCTGCTCCATTGCTCCCTCATCCTGGGGGCACAGGTATCAGCACACCATATTTCCGACAGGATATCATACAATTCTTTGGGAGAATGGATAGCCCGGTATTTTTCATTGACCGGCTTCATGTCTGCGTTCTCCCAGCCATAAAAACAATACTGCATTCTGCCCGCCTCTCTTTACCTTTCCATGCTTATAGCTGCTCTGTGCTCAGATTCTCTCCTAAATGATATTTCAATATCATATCCTGGTAAAGCAGTTTCGTTTCCGCATCAAACGCCACCAGGTAAACTTCATATTCGTCCCCGAATCCCTTTGTCTCTTCCAGAATCGTCTTTACCGCCGCCTTCGCTGCTTCCTTTTTGGGATAACCGTAAATTCCCGTGGATATTGCAGGAAAAGCAATGCTTTTCAGGTTATTTTCTTTCCAGAGGGCAAGGGAATTTTTATAACAGTTTACAAGAAGTTCCCTCTCCCCGTTACTACCGCCCCGCCACACCGGACCGACCGTATGAATCACATATTTTGCCGGCAGTCTGTACCCTTTTGTCATCTTTGCCTCCCCGGTTTTTGCGCCGTGCAGGTTCCTGCACTCCTCTAATAGTTCCGGTCCCGCCGCTCTGTGGATGGCGCCGTCCACTCCTCCGCCGCCAAGCAGGGAACTGTTTGCTGCGTTCACAATGGCATCGACCTTTAACTTTGTAATATCACCTTTATATACTTTTAAATGCATGTTGAAACCTCCCGTCTAATATAATTCTTTCAATATCAGTTCCGTTATCCCCTCATTATCCCCCATCACAACCCGTTTTACTTTCGGCTCTCTGCCGTAGCCGAACTCTTCCCTGACCGCTGTGCGGATACGGACACCCCCGTGATAGCCATGAATGATCCGCACCCTGTATGTGCCATTTCCCGCCTGCGCCACTTTTTTCTGTACCGCTTTTATGGCTTCCTCCACTTTTAACCCGTGAACATCTATCTCTATAATTGGATCATTTATCATCATAAGCCTTTCTTGCTTCCCTTTATCTGATTATTTTTTTAATCACTTTATCCGGCGCTCCCGGATATAATTCTTTGATATGCTCGAATATCCTCTCACCGGAATCCTCCGGTTCCTCCCGATATGCCCCTGTCACCATGTCATATCCCCACAACCTTTCCGGCCTGCTGTAAACACATACAGGCATACCATACGCCTGCCCTTTTTTACTCCTTTTGCGACGAAACTCAGAAACAACAAGATATGTCTGCATCTGAAGCTCCGTTATGATTCCGTCAAAATTCTTATATCCGTCCTTCCCAAAACCTGCCCCGCGTTTCAGGTGCAGACCTGTATGCCCCCGATCCGCTTCCGTCTCTTCATCTGTCCCAAAACAGTCCATGATCTTTTTATGACGGATATTCGCAAGACCATCCTCCCACCGGGCATCAAAATCATATCCGTCCCGTCTGTAATTTACAAAAACCGGGAACCATTCCTTACTGATAAATCCCACTTTTCTGTCAAAGAATTTACCATAGGCAACCTTTCCCGTCCCCGCGATTACCTCCCGCCATTCCCACGGGTCCTGTTCCGCATTTCCCGTCCACCAGTACAGCGGCGATACCCGTTCTTCCACAGAAAATCCCTCTATCTCATTTCGGAATAACGGAAGAAACCCGGTTTCATTTATCCGGTTTATCAACTCCTGCCAGGTACGGATGCGGCATGGGTCATTCCATTCCAGCCCGTTCATCACCCAGCCGTCCCCTTCTTTTGCCATCTGGTTCACCTCCGGTATATCAAAAAGAATCCCTGCCTGTTTCCATAATCATCATACCCCTTTTATCCCGTATTTGTATACATTTATTTTCCTCTTACACCATACTTCCTGCACGTTTGCATAGAACAAAATGCCTTCGGCATTATGTTACTCTTTGACGGAATTTCCCATAATTCAAAAAACAGGCGCAGAGAAGTCATTTTCTGCGCCCGCATGTCATTACAGGTTTGCAAATTTCCGTATCAGTGAAAGAAGCCCCGCCTGTGCCGCCGCGTACCCTTTGCGCAGATCCTCCACATCCTCAGCATAAAGATTGCGCGTCTCGTTACAGCGGCGGGCTATCTGGTTTGTGTTTACAGACAGGGAGCGTAGAAGTTTTGTCAGTTCCTTCACGCTCTCCATATCCAGGTGAACGATATAGCCGTCCACCGCCATCTTCCTCAGGTATGCCCGTTTATTCTTTGTGCCTGCCTGTTCCATCTTTTTCTCAATCAGGGCCATTTCCTCCGGGCTTACCTTAAAGTAAAGCCCGACAGTGCGCCCTTCCGTTTTCCGCATCAGATTGCCTCCCTTTCCCGCCCGCGTCCCACTCCAAAGGAAACCGGCGCAGGCCGTTCATATTCTTTCAAAGTTTTCAGGATAGAGGGTTTTTCACTTCTCTGCTCCGCATCTTCCTCCGTCTCCCGCACCGGTTCTGCGCCTCGTCCTTTTTCCTCATTGTCAAGGATTGTATTCAGTTCTGCCAGCCGCGCGGATTTCTCCTGAAGTTCTGCTTCCTGTGCAAAGGGCCTTTCCGCTTCCTCCTTCGCGCTTTCCAGTTCCCCCAGCAGACGTGCCATATTCTCCTTATGGTTTACAAGGCTCTGAGGGATTTTTTCCAGTGCGTTGTTGATGCGGGTGATGTTTCCCGCCACATCATTGGATAGTTCCGCCGTATAGGTCAGGTGCTGCTTCATGGTCACTTTGAATTTTGCACCGTCAAACATAAGCTTCATCGGGAACCCGCGGTATTCCCCCAATTCGATTTCCTCGCCCGGGTCATCCATCAGATGGCAGGCCGCCACGATTGCCTTGCCCGCTTCCTTCCGCTCCGTATATACATTTCCCATGACAGTCATGGAAAACGCATCTTCCCTGACAGGGTGTGCCTCCAATACGGGCAGGTCAGCATTCAGGCAGTCAATATAAAGCCGGGTTTCTTTTATTTTATTTGGATAATACCCCCGTACTCTGTCCTGCATCTCATACTGCTGCGCCTGGTGGTTTGATTTCAGCATTTTCAGCTTTGTCACCTGTATATCCAGGTCCATTTTTTCTTTAATGCGGACGTCGCCCGTAGCTAACATCTTCACCTCCGCATAAGACAATGCAGTGGCATCCACATCCTCAATGGAGCGGGCCGGGCTTTTGGAAGTCATGATCTGTCCGATAAATTTCTGCTTCGATTCCACCAGCCCCCATGTATAGGCGTCAAATGTCCCTTTCGTGACATAACGATATATTTTTACATGGTTGTTTTCATTGCCCCGCCGTACAATTCGCCCGGCACGCTGTTCCAGATCCGCCGGACGCCAGGGACAGTCCAGGTCATGAGATGCCACCAGCTTCGTCTGTACGTTGGTTCCGGCTCCCATCTTTTGTGTGCTGCCAAGAAGAACGCGCACCTGTCCGTTTCTCACTTTTGCAAAAAGTTCAGCTTTTTGTATCTCCGTACCTGCGTCATGTATAAAAGCGATTTCCCGGGGCGGGATTCCTTTTACAATCAGTTTCTTCCGGATATCTTCATAAACGCTTGCCTCCATAGCCGTCTCTTCCTCTGTTGCTACGGATTCCCCCTCCGTTCCCGTCTCTTCCGTATTTTCTTTTGCTTCCTCCTTTTTCGGCTCCGCCTTTCCCTTCGGCGTAGATAAATCCGAAAAGATAAGCTGTGCGCCCTTTGTCTCCATATTTTCCTGCCAGATTCTGAATACATTGTCCACGCAGGCGTTTACCTTGCTTCCGGGGTCGTCGGGGAGCAGCGGGTTCATAATGCGCTGCTCTAACGCCAGCTTGCGCCCGTCCGACGTAATCTTCAGCATGTTGTCGATTCTGGGGTCAATCTTCTCTCTCCGTATCTTCTCCGCCCTGTCTGCAAGGGATTTTACCATCACTTTCTGTGCTTCGCTGGGTTCCGTCTGCACCGTCACATACTCTGCCTCCGGCACCGGTAAGTTTAACATATCCGCTGTCTGGATATCCGCAGCCTCCTTCCAGCGGTTGATCAGTTCCGGCAGGTTATAAAAACGGGCAAACCGCGTCTTTAAGCGGAATCCCGTACCCTCCGGCTTTAGTTCCACCGCTGTCACCTGTTCCCCGAAAGTCGCCGCCCAGTTGTCAAAGTGTTTCAGGCTCCGTATCTTCCCCGTGCTGTCCCGGTAGCCTTCCTCCAGCATGTCATACTGGAGATAGCGCATCATGGTATATAATTCCACCATCGAGTTACTTACCGGGGTTCCGGTGGCAAATACCACACCGCGCCCTCCGGTGATTTCATCCATATAGCGGCACTTCGCAAACATATCGCTGGACTTCTGTGCGTCCGTCTGGCTGATGCCTGCCACATTACGCATTTTCGTATGCATGTAAAGGTTTTTAAAACTGTGCGCCTCGTCCACAAAAAGACGGTCAACACCCAATTCCTCGAATGTGACCGTATCATCTTTTTTCTTATCATAGAGTTTCTTAATCTTCGCTTCCAGGTTCTTCTTCGTTTTCTCCATCTGCTTGACCGTAAATTTTTCTTCCCTGTTCGCCTTTGCTTCCGCAATAGCAGACACAATCTCGTTAATCTGATCCTGAATAATAGCCATCTGGCGCTCCGGCGAAATGGGGATTTTCTCAAACTGGCTGTGGCCGATAATCACAGCATCGTAGTCTCCTGTGGCAATCCGCGCGCAGAAACGCCTGCGGTTCTTTGGTTCAAAATCTTTTTTTGTTGCCATCAGCACCTTCGCTCCCGGATAAAGGGTTAAAAAATCGCCGCCCCACTGCTCTGTCAGGTGGTTTGGCACGACCATAATGGACTTTTTACACAGCCCCAGCCGCTTACTCTCCATCGCCGCCGCTATCATCTCGTAGGTCTTGCCTGCGCCCACCACATGGGCAAGCAGGGTGTTCCCGCCGTAAAGGATGCGCGCGACAGCGTTCCTCTGGTGCGGCTCCAGTTTAATCTCCGGGTTCATCCCGATAAAGTTGATATGTCTCCCGTCATATTCACGGGGACGGGTGGAGTTGAACATCCTGTTGTAAACAGCGCATAAATCCGTGCGCCGCTCCGGTTCTTTAAAAATCCAGTCCTGGAAAGCCTCTTTCATAGCGTCCTGCTTCTGCTGCGCGATGGCTGTCTCCTTCTCATTCAGGACGCGGGTCTCTTTCCCCTCAGCGTCTATGCGCGCGTCAAAAATCTGGATGCTCCGCTGGTTTAAGCTGGCCTCGAAAATCTCATAAGCGTTGATCCGCTTTGTGCCGTAGGTAGTGTGGACACGGGCGTTCGTGATGCTGTCCGCCGATTTTCCCTTTAACCGCCATTCGCCCGTGACATCCGAATACAGCACATCTATCCTCCCGTTCCGGAGCCACCCCGGTGTCTGGAGCAGTTCAAATAAAAACTGCTTATAATATTTTGTGTCTATCCAGGGAGCGCCGATGCGGACGCTGATTTCCGGTGCAGTCAGGTCTTTTGGCTGTACTGCAAGGAGCGCTTCCACGTTTGCGGAAAACTCAGGGTATTCCTTCGCCGCTTTCTTCGCTTTTTCCAGTTTTTCCCGCACATCCCCGGAAAGATACTCGTCCGCAGTCTTCCAGCCTTTATGCCAGTCTGTGTTTTCCTCCGAAATAACTGCCGGGCCGCTGTCCGGGTCTTTGAAGATAATACCCTTTAAGTCGGAAATGATCTGGGGTATCTTATCCCCGCCTCCCATCAGGGATGCCATAAATCCCAAATCCACACACGCCCTCTCCCCGATGGAAACCCCTAACGCCTCCACCGCCGTATCCACGCTTGTCACCGGCTGATGATGTTTAATTGTACGCTTTGTAAACATATCTGCCTTGCGTTGCAGGTTCCCTTCTTCGTCCAGCACCTCCAGAGAGCACAGCAAGGGGTATGAAGAATCCTGCCGGAATGCAAGACGGTTCCCGGCACTGTTTAGCAGTCCGTACATTTTCTGAAATTCATCATAGAGTGTATTGAGCTTTGCCTGCTCCTTCCCGACTTCTGCATCCCCCGCGCCGCTAAGCTGTAAATCAATGAGCCGCCTTGCACTGTCCCGGATAGCTATCATGCCCCGGATACGGGCGGCAGGTATTTTCCCCGCTTCTATCTGTTTCATGCGGGAGTTTTCGCGGAAATAGAGTTTCCCGCCTTTTTCAGTAAAGCTGAAATTGCGCACATGGGGGTCTGCCGGTATGGTTTCCGCCTTTTCATCTTCTGCCTGTTCCGGTGCGTCCATGTGCAATAGCTCTCTATCCGGTGTTTTGATATGTGTAACTGCCTCCGCAAGCTGCTCTTCTAAGTCAGCCCCTTCAAACGGTATACATGCCGTTTCCGTGGCATTCCCATACATATTCTCCCAGAAAGCCATTTTGCCCAGCACCATATCGGGATTGTGCAAAAAATAATTGTTTAACGGTACACCGTCCTCTGTCTGCCCTACGTTTACCCAATTCGGCAGCTTTTCCGGTGCACTGCCCCGTTTCTGAAAAAACAGGATGTCCGCCGTCACATCCGTGCCTGCGTTGGCTTTGAAAGCATTGTTCGGCAGCCTCACCGCACCCAAAAGGTCTGCTTTCTGTGCCAGCGCCTCCCGCACCCTGCCGTTTGCCTTATCCATTGTCCCCTTTGAAGTGATGAAAGCCACCACACCGCCCGGACGCACCTTATCCAGTGTTTTTGTGAGAAAGTAATCGTGTATCAAAAGATTCTGTTTGTCATACTGTTTGTCATGCACCTTATATTCCCCGAAAGGTACATTCCCCACCGCAAGGTCAAAAAAGTCGTTTGGGTATTCCGTCATCTCAAAACCGCCAACAGTAATATCTGCCTTCTGGTAAAGCTGCTTTGCGATACGCCCGGTCAGGGAATCCAGTTCGACGCCGTAAAGGTTGGATTTTTCAAATTCCTCCGGCACAAGCCCGAAAAAGTTTCCGATGCCGCAGGACGGCTCCAAAATGTTCCCTGGCGTGAAATCCATGCGTTTCACTGCTTCATACATTGCTTTGATGACAACAGGACTGGTATAGTAGGCATTTAAGACCGTGCTTCGCGCCGATTCGTACTCTGCCGGGTTCAGAAGTTCTTTTAGTTCCACATATTCCTTCCCCCACTTTTCATTATCTGCGTCAAATGCCTGATGAAGTCCGCCCCATCCTGCATATCTTGATAAAACTTCCTGTTCCTGCTCTGTGGCGAGACGATTTTCCGCCTCAATCTGCGTTAGTGTCCGGATTGCGGCAAGGTTATCCTGATATTTTGATTTCCGTCCACCGGTTCCCAGCGCATCGTCCGTGATATGGAAGTTATGCCGGTCAGGGCCGAAATGGAGTTTATCTATAACAATATCGTAAGGAAGCCCTGTGCTGTATCCTTCTGCCGGGCCTTCCATGACAATCTCCCCGCCCTCGATCTCCACCATATCCGGGGATTCTTCTTCCTCCCTGCCGATAGTTTCCCATTCTGTCGGAATAACGCCTTCCCTTGCCCCCTGCATTTCTTCCTGCCAGATTTTTTCATTTAAATCCGCTTCCAGCCGTTCCTCTATACCGGGTTCCAGATAGATAAGCTGGTCATAGTCCAGAAAAGAAAGTTCCACATCAATCAATTCCCGCAGACTGTCATACTGCCGTTTCTCCACGCATTTCCCGTCCACAAACTGACTGAGGGAAAAGTGGAGCAAATCTACGTTTACCTGGACTTCAAAGCCGCCGTTTTCCGTAACACCATAAGCAAGCCCTACTTTCTCCAGATCAAAAAAGTCCACACTGTCCCCGCCATATTCTGCAAGACAGAAATCTTCAATCAGGCGTTTCGCTTCCTCCAAATCTGCACCGTCAGCCTGTTCTGATGTTTCCGCATTCACAGCCGCAAAATCAAAAGCAAGCTGCCCGTCCGACTGCTCTTTTACCTTTCCTCGCTGTTTTTTTGCAAGGGCGCGGGCAGCGGCTTCCAGTTCCCCTGCAGGTTCTGTTACCTTTTGGGGCGCGTTTTGTTTCTCTTTTGCCTCTTTCTTTTCCAGCTCCTGTTTCTGTCTCTCCGCTCGCAGAGTTTTCTCCGGAAGCGGTGTGAACAGAAAATATTCTCCCCTCTGATATGCGCCCATATCTTCGACAGCTCTCTGCATAATGCCGTAACTGCGGCTTTCTTCCGGCACTACGGCAGCAAAAGATTCCACCATATCCTCATACAATGCCGCACTGAGCTTCACATCATCCAGCATGGGCTTAAAATCCCGTTCTGCCGCGTCCACATCCCACAAAACAGACTTGCCGGGATTGGGCGTATTAGGACAGTAATAATAAAAAGCGTATATGCTCCGCGCAAGCTGTAGCTTTTCATACTCGGAGGTATACGCCATTTCTTCCGGATTCAGGTATCTCCCGGTATCAATCAGTTCCCCAAGCCGTTTCTGCACCTGATTCCAGTTCATTTTTATTGTGTCATATTCTTTAAAACCGGAAGCCTCATCGGAGCGGGTAAATTTTATCCCTTTGGCATCATGCCATTCATCATATCCAATGTCTCCTCTGCCGCCAGTCCCATATTCATCTTTCAGGAAATCCGCCCGCTCCTTAGCGTCATGCCCTTGCATAAAGTACGAATAAATCCGCATTTTCCCCTCGGAAATGCCGCTTCCACGCAAAAACATCCTGTCAATCTCATCTTCAGTGATAAAGCTTCCTTTTGCCGGCTCAAAGCCTTCCAAAGCGTGGAACTGCTTCGGCTCTATATCGAGATTTAATAACCTGTTTAAAATAATCTCCGGATTATGGAAATGGAAACGCATGAGCTCGCGGTCTTCCTCATAAGCACGGGCAAATTCTGCAAGCTCAAAAATAAAAACGTCGCGGCCTGCACTTTTCTCCAAAAGCCCTGCTATTTCCTCTGTGCTGTCCGGGAATCCCCCGTACAGTTTAGATACATGCGGCAGGAAACCTCTCTCTACCGCTTCATCACTCAAATTCTGTCGCAGATACCAAAGTCTGGATGCCAGCTCCTGATATTCATTTGCCCGTGCGGTATCTAATATCTCCTGCGCTGCATAGATGCCGTCCTCTAAAAGTTCCGAAACCTGCTCTGCCGCCTCTTCCCAAGATACAAGGGTAGCGCCGGGGATATTTGCGGTGCGTCCAGGCGCAATCTTTATCCCTTCTTTGTCAAACCATAAGGCATACTTTTCCCCGGCAATTGTAAACCCCTTTCCGCCTGTGCCGTATTCTTTTTGCAGAAAAGTGGCAGCATCTTTCATAGAAGGAGATTTTTGATAAAAGGCAATAATCCGCTGGGTGCTTCCCTTTTCATTACCACCGCTGGTAAGTGCCCGCCCTATCACCTCCCTTTCCACTTCTGTCACCAAGATTCTGCCACTCGCAGGGAATCCCGTCCTTCTCTCCTCTTCCCTTGCCCGGACAATACGCTCTACCTGTTCCTCCATCGTCGGAAAAAGGGACATCTGGAAATAGGCGGGCGCAGAAACGGCGGGCTCATCACCCCCCGTTTCCTGTTCTTTCTCTCTCTTTTGTTCTACCGGTATACGATTTCCTGAAGCACCGTTTCCTCCGCTTGCTCTGTCAGACCGTTTACTGCCTGCACCCATGCCATCTGGTCGCGCGCTTTCAGATTCTCGTCCACTCCCCTTGCTTTCATCATCTTTGCCACTGTCTGGTCTACCTGTTCCTGTGCCTGTTCGTCTATCTGCCGCAAGTGGGGCATCAGCCGCCCCGTCAGCAGCATCGATGTGTACGTCCCCTGATGATGCTCCATAAGGAATGTCTGACGCAGCATCCCATACTTCCCGATAGGCATTTTCTCCAGTTCTTCCTCCCCGTCCAGTATCAGCTCCGGTATCTGATAATCCCCGTTCTTCCTGTATATCAGTTCTGTCATTTTCTATACCCCCTTTTTCGCTTTCATGCTTTAAAGTGTTAAACCGTTCTGTAGATTCAGTATACTCTGTGCCTGTAGATTTTGCAAGAGATTTTTCAGGCATTTTACGGATATTTTTCTGCCTCTCTGCCATCATCTCCCGGTCATAATTCCTGATTACTTTTCCAATCTCCTGCAATATTCCCATAGACAGGGTGCTTGCCGCATTTCCAAGATGGTGCAGAACGGAAGGCGTGGAAAACTCCGTAATGCCAGCCAGTTCCCCGTCGTCCAGATAATCAGAAGGTGTGAAGCCACAGCGGGTAAGAATGGTATACTGGACGCTCGCCGTCAGCGTATTCCGGAAACACACTTCAAGGTTTAACCGGTCAAATTCTTCCAGAAAACTTCCCTCCGCATCGTAAGCCAGTTCTTTCAGATATTCCGGATAAACCTCTCTCACGGCTTTTGCCGCAATCTCCATCAGCCTGCTCACAAATTCCTTCTCTTTTCCTACTCCGTACCGCCTCTCCAATGCACTAAGAATGGGCGCATGGTGTTCCTCCCTCATCTCCCACAGGTATGGCTCTCTTGCACCTCGCACGGGCCGTGTGTCCGCCACATCAAAAACGTATTCCAGATGGGGTCTGCCGGTTTCCGTACCGCGTATCAGGGCAATTCCTTTAGAACCTCTTTTTACCCACCGGTACATTTTTTCATTCCACAGTTCCATCTCTGCGCAGGCCGTAGCGTCAGGGCGCTGCGCATAGATCAGGAGCTGCTCATCAAACTTGTATTTATAAATCCGAGAAGCAGTGTCAAGGTATTGTTTCCATCTGCCTGTGCTCCCTGTGATATCACGGGCGGTACGGTTTGCCAGTTCCGAAACTTCCATATATTTTTTTGCCATACTGTTCTCTTTTTTCCTCCTTTTCTGCTCCTGTTGTTTTATAAAATTTGCGCATAAAAAAACTGTTATAAGACTATACAGCCTATAACAGTTCCCACTTGACGCTATCAATATTTTTTAATAATTATATATGAGCAGCTTTTCAATTACTTTTTAAGCGCCGTTTTCCCGCCTATCTTCCATATATCCTGTTCAATATGCCGTCAATGTCTACTCCTGGATGCGTCAGATACATCCGGCAGATCTGCTCTGCCAGTTCCGGGGCGATTTTCAGGTCTTCCGCAATCTTTTCCGCGCTCTGCCCTTTATCCACCCTCTTTATGACCGCTTCTGTGATTCTCCGTATATCCGGTTCTTTTTCCGGCATTTTCACGCCTCGGCCTGTCTCCTCATGAGGAATATCAATTCTTTTCACCTCATACTTTCCATTCCCGGACACTTCAATCAGCGCCATAGTAACAGACTGGTGAAAACGCCTCGGCCCGCAGCTCCCCGGATTCAGAAAACAGATACCGTTTTCCTCCCTGTCCATATACTTATGAGAATGCCCGAATACCACCAAATCCGTATTCTCTATATCTGCCGGAAGTTCTTTCCTGTTGTGGATCATTTTTATCCGGATGCTGAAAAGTTCTGTATCCAGCATCCCCGGCAGGCTTTCGGCCCACTCCTCCTTGTCTGCATTGCCGCGCACCGCATACACAGGGGCAATCTCTTTTAATTCCTCTATAACCCTCTCTCTATGGATATCCCCGCCGTGCAGGATTGCATCACAGCCTCTTAATTTCTCTCTCACTTCCTCCCTCAGCAATCCATGTGTATCAGATATGACGCCTATATAGTGCATCCTGTAAAATCCTCCTGCTTTCTGTTTCCTCAATCATAAATATGAAGTCCAAACCCGTATGCTTTCCGAAGCCAGTCTGTTCTGTCAATCTGCGGCTTCCCGTTCGTATCGCCGCAGCCCCCCGCTAACAGCATGCCCCTGTCATGGAATCCTATGTACTGAATGACAGCGAACTTATAATAAGATACTGCCTGCTCATACGTCCAGAAAAAATCGTCCGCAGACGTCATAAGCAGCGCCGCATCTTTTACCGGATACTTCTCATACCTTCCATAAGGCGGATTTTCATCTTTCTCTGCAATACAGTAAAACCTTTCTATAAATGCTTTCAGCTTTGATGAAATTGTCCAGAACAACAGCGGCGATGCAAATACAAGCAGGTCCGCCTCTCTGATTTCCGGCACAAGTTCATTAAAACCGTCCTTTTGTATACAGGGTTTCCCATACCGGCAGGCATTACAGCCAATACAGCCTTTTACTTCCGTCCTGTTCAGCGACACTTTCTCCACCGCATGTCCTGCCTCTTTTGCACCTTTTATAAAGGAATCCGCTAACTGCTCTGTGTTCCCATGTATCCTTCCGCCGCCCTGAACAACAAGTATCTTCTTCATTCCCTGCACCTCCGAAAACCGAAATTTCTCTTTGACTGCCCGACACTTATGGGTTTCCCGTATGCCATGCTTCATTAACATTATAGCATCAGCCGCAAAATAATCACACTGTTTCTTCCATAGATTCTGTTACCCGCTGAAAGACATGTGTCTCCGCATTGTATTCATACACACTGTCCGTTAATACCATATCCGGCGGCAGTTCAGAATTCATATCCCTCACTATTGCCTCCAATTCTTCCGGCACAACGCCTTCCCCTTTTGATACCACAATCACTTCACTGACTGACGACGGCAGTATGTAGTATTCTTCCCCCACTGTCCCGGCAATCATCTGGCGCACACCATCATTCAGAATAACCGCAGCCCCATACTTCCCGCATTTAAGCCCGACAGTATACTGCTTCTTCTTTTCTTCCGGAAGAACCACTTTTATTCCTTCCCCATCTATCTCCAGTCCAAACAGTCCGGTCACCATCTCCATATACATATCAAGCATATTTTTGAACAAAATATTTTCCATGTTCCCTATATTTTTGACAGCTATGGCATGAAGTTCTTCTACATCCATGCCGTACTTTTCCAGCAAATTCGCCGTGACAGGCATTATCGCAGCTTCTTCCTCTCCTTCCGCCGCTTTTTCTCCTGTCACATAATAAAGCACCGCCATATCCTCCACAACCGTATGCGGTATCCGCAAAAGACGTTCCCCGTTTTTCTCCGCCGAACAAATCATTGGAAAAATATGATCCATCTCTTTTGCCATTGACAACTCCTCATGAAACTGCATTCTCTTCCCTCTCTTTCTCAAACTGCTTTCTTAACGCTTCCATAAATTTCTTCCCTTTTACCGGTTTTCCCCGGCGGATACATTCCTCCTCAAACCTAAACCGGATATCCAGCTCTCTGACGCTGTACTGCGGCTTGAACTGCCTGAAATTTCTATCATCCCATTCCCTTAACTGTTCCCACAGTTCCGGAAAATGCTGTCTCAGCTTCCTGAGTTCCTCCAGAGACTGCAATGGGCAGCACCAGCATGATACCCTTTTAAAATATTCATACAGGCCGCCCCAATCGTATCCTTTCCGGTAACAGTATTCCAGGCAGTCAGCCTCCGTCATGCCCCACTCCACAAGAGGATGCACATGGTTTGCTTTCTGGTTACACTTCCGTTCCAGCCTGTACTGTTCGTCAGCCGCTATGCCGACATACTCCCTGATTTCATAGCTGTCCTTAAAGGCATTGAAAAATCTCGCCCTCGGTTCGTTCTTCAGGCTTTTCGTGCACCAGCGCATCTTAGGTCCCGGCCAGCCATACCCTTTCTGATTCCTTCCGTATTGGATGGCAATCTTGGAATCCGGCTTCCTGTTTATCTGCTTCTCAAACATCCAATGTTCAAAAGATTTCTCTGCTTTCACGCGGGTAATATGTACTCCCGTCTCCCGCTCTACTCTGTCTATATGCTTATACATTTCCGGAAACTCAAGCCCCGTATCACAGAACAGCACACAGTCAATCGGCATTTTTTCCTCTATCATTTTCAGTAGCATCGCCGTACTGTCCTTCCCTCCTGAGAAAGACACCACGTTATAAACCATCCTGCCCAGCAATCATCACCCCGCTTTCAAAAAAACGCACAGACCGCTATACGCCTGTGCGCCTTTTTCTTTTTTCTATTCCATTTTTTCTTTTGGTTGTTTCTTCTGCGGAAATTCCAGTTTAAACTTCACATACTTTTCGCCTGTATCTTCCATCACGATTGTGGCATCATACGTTTTTCCCTTCTTTTCCGAATAAAGCCCCTTCATGCCTGCTTTCCCGTCTTTCAGAAATGCTTTTGCCACCGCCTTTGTCAGCTCTTTCCTCTTGCTCTTGAAATACGGGTTCTCCTTCCAAAGTACAAAGCCGCAGGCAGGATTGCCTTTATAGCCGGAACAGTAAAAATTCTTTTTCCCTTCATAGACGGGCCTGCCGCACCGGGGGCATTTCCCGATTTCTTCCCGTGCGTCTCCAAAGAAATTCGCATCCGGTTCCACATTTTCATACTCTTTCACAAGCTCCCGCACCATATCAGTAATGTCATTCATGAAGTTCTCCGCCGAACATTCTCCCCGCTCGACTTCCTTCAGGGCAGCCTCCCATTCCGCCGTCAGCTTTGCTGATTTTACTTTATCCGGCAGGACTTTTATGAGTTCCATCCCCCGCTTTGTGGGAATAAGCTGTTTTTTATTCCGCTCTGCAAAACCGCACCGCACCAGCTTTTCAATAATTCCGGCCCTTGTGGCAGGCGTTCCTAATCCTTTGTGCTCTGCGTCCTCTATCCGTGCAAACCCTTCTGCATCCGCATTTTCCATAGCCGAAAGCAAAGAATCTTCCGTAAAACGCGAGGGAGCGGATGTGGCCCCTTCCCGCAGGCAGATTTCCTTTACGCCCGCTCCCTTTCCTTCCTCCAGATTCGGCAGAGGTACCGCAGCCTCCCTCTTCTGCTTCTCCTTTAATGTTTTCAGGAAAGCCCTTTCCAATGCTTTCCACCCTTCCGCCAGCTCCACACGCCCTTTTGCCGTAAATTCTTCCGTTCCGCAGATAAGCGTTGCTGCCGTATCCGCATAAACAAACTTTTCCGGGCAGACAGCACATAAAAGCCTCACAGAGATCATGGAAAGCACATTCCGCTCTCCTGTTGGCAGCCCAGAAACTTTATCCCTTGATATCTCCTTCGTAGGAATAACAGCATGATGGTCGCTCACCCTGCTGTCATCGACTACCTGTAATGCATCTACCGCTCCCGAAAACTTTTCCATAAAGGGAAACACGCCTGAAATGCTCCCGCACAGTCCGGGAAGCCCCGCTGCCATGTCTTTCGTCAGATAACGGGAATCCGTCCGGGGATAGGTCGCCAGTTTCTTTTCGTACAGGCTCTGCACATAGTCTAATGTCTGCTGTGCCGTATACCCGTACAGCCTGTTTGCCTCCCTCTGCAATGTCGTTAAATCATACAGCTTCGGCGGCTTTTCCGTTTTCTCCTGTCTGCTTACGGACTTTACTGTTACCGCTCTGCCAAAACAGGATTTCCGCGCTTTCTCCGCTTCTGTTTTTCCCGAAAATTTCCTGCCCGCTGCTTTAAAACTGCCGCAATCCAGCTCTAAAACATAAAATTTTTCTTTCTGAAATTCTGTTATCGCTTTTTCCCTCTCCACAATCATCGCCAGTGTGGGCGTCATAACCCGCCCCACATTCATCGTTGGTCCTCTGTAGATTGTGCTGAACAGCCGTGTCCCGTTGATTCCCACAAGCCAGTCCGCTTTGGCGCGGCACAGAGCGGCCTCATAAAGAACATCGTACTTTTCACCGGGAATCAGATTTTCAAATCCCGCGCGGATAGCAGAATCCTCCATCGAGGAAATCCAGAGCCGTTTAAAGGGTTTCTTACAGCCTGCCTCCTGATAAACCAGGCGGAAAATCAGTTCCCCTTCTCTTCCGGCATCTGTCGCTTCTATCAGTTCCGAAACGTCACTCCGTTCCATCAGCGACTTGATAATTCCAAACTGCTTTTTTGTTCCGGGGGACACGGTAAACTTCCACGGGGCAGGCAGAATTGGCAGATCTCCCTTTGTCCATTTAGAATAGCGCGCATCATAGCAGTCAGCGTTGGCAAGTTCCACCAGATGCCCCACGCACCACGAAATGATATACCCGTCCCCCTCTATGTACCCGTCCTTTTTCCCTTTGATGCCAAGCGCAGCAGCAATCGCCTGGGCTACGCTCGGCTTTTCCGTCAAAACTAACACTGCCATGTGCATGATCCTCCTTTCATACTGTCCGTCGTCTGCTCTTCCTCCCTTTGTTTTTTCACCGGAGAAAGCACTTTCTTCATACATGTGCCAATGCATAACTGTCTGCTCCCGTAGGGACAGCCCGAACACCCGCTTCCGGGCGGACGGGACGGCTCCGAAATCCTTTCCTTCCCCGCATAAGGTTTCTGCTTCATCAGGTGCTCATAAGGGGAATCTGTAAACTGCGTCAATCTTCCATCCCCTCCTGTTCCGGCTCCTCTTCCTGATAGTCATCGTCCGGGTAATCGTCATAGACAGAAGTATCCATATCTTTCCCCGTCCCTGCGTCTGCCGGCATATCTGATGTTTCCATATCCTCATTGACCTCCGCATCATCCTCCAGAAGTTCGTCCAAATCCTCCGCATCATCCAGATCGTGCTTCGGCTTGTAAATCTTGAAATAATATCCGCTTCCGCCGACAGCCAGAGCTGCTAACAGAACAAAAAGGAAAGCACCGCTGCTTCCCTCCTTTGTTCCCTCTTTCACCGGTTCTTCTGTTTCAGGCGGCGTCTGCTCTTTTCCGATACAGGCAGACAGGGCATTTTTACACACCGGGCAGGATGTGTTTACCATTCCGGCCTCACATTTATCTGTGCAGGTGCATATAATAATCTCCGGCACGGCATTCTCACTCTCTTTCCCGCTCTTTTCCCCTTTCTCTGCAAGGGCCATCAGGTCCTCTTCCGTAACAGCGTTTAAGAAATACACGTTTTCAGAATCTCTCTGGTTATCTATCACAAGATAAAATACATTTTCCTCCGGTGTGATGAAGGTATAAAATTCCTTGCCATCTCCATCGACGGCGTTATCCAGAACGGAAGCCTGCCTCGCCGATGTAAACGGGTTCTGCTCTGCATCCACACCGGAATCCTCATCGCCTGTTTCTATATGGGGCGTATCTCCGAACAGTTCCGCACTGACCAACGGCGGTGCAATATCACCGTCTCCCTGTGCGTATGCCGTCACAGGCATTAAAAAAGCGCCCATGCACATCACAAGCGCCGTTAATGCATACCGTATGCTATTCTTATTCATTCCTCTCTGTTTCCTCCTTCGCTTTCAGTTCGTTCTGGGGCAGTTCCCTCATGGACTGTATCATCCCCAGGATTGTTTTCAGTTCCTCCGGAGACGCAGTGATGCTCCGCACAGCCTGAATGATTTCCAGGTTCTCCTGTTCCGTAATCTGATGCTCAATATCCTTTATGCGCGCCTGCCACTCCGCAGCCTTCTGTTTCGCCTTTTCCAGTTCCGCCTTTAATCTTTCAAGTTTCATTTAGCTGCATTTCCCTCCTATTTTTTCATAATAAAATATGGCTTTTACCATTATTCTTTTACAATTATGTTTGATAATACTTGTGTACTACAATCAAGGGCCTCATCTCCAATCTATTTTAGACACAAAAAGGATGCATCTGCTTTCATTGCTTATGCACCCCTAACTATAAATAAACTACTCTTTATTAACTTGTACTATCTCTGACATAACATTATTCATCTTCGGAAATAGGCTCCCAGATTCCTTCCATTTCCGCACGGTTTCGAATATATGTCCTCATATCTTCAATGGACTGTTTCAATTCTTCCATAGTAAAATGTGTATTGTTTTGATTTTCTGGATGATGAATCTGATGCCTAATATATGTAGATATTTCCTGGCTCTCGTCTCTCACACTTCCGTTTCTCAGTATTCGCTGGTATGGTTTTTGCGGTCTTCCTATTTTATAATCATCAATCCACTGCTGAAACACTAAAAAACCATACAGTTCATTGTGGTATTCTTCGGTAATCTCACCATAAGCTGCATAATTCACCTCATTTAGCGATGGATATTGTAGAACTGCAGGTTCCACTGAAAGTACATGTTTTCCATATTCATCTTCATAAATCAAACGAAGATTTTCAAAATTAAGTTCTTTCACAATAACAGAGCTATGGGTTGTAAGCAAAATCTGTGTATTAGCCACTTGAGCCAATTCCTTTAACGCTTTTATCAATACTCTCTGGTTATTGGAATGCTGAGAAGTTTCTGGCTCTTCAATCGCATAAATAATTCCAGTATTATCACCCTCTGCGGCTCTCCGTTCAGCCTCTGCTCTGAAAAAATTTAATAAAACAAGTCTCTTGACACCACTTCCTCTTTTATTGATAGGGATGTCCTCATCGCCCGAAATTGACACCGCCTTAAATACATCTGCCCACTTTAGTTTGTCAGCAGTAGGAATAATTGGATTCAGACTGTTTGCGACAGCAGGATCCATTTCCCGCAACTTCTCCAATGTCCTACTTGAAACTTCTTTCAGCTTTGTTTCTACAATCTCTGCTACCGATGCCAAAGTTTTCTGTAATTCTTCATCATTGATGATCTGTTTTACTGCCTCTTTTAAAGGATCCTGAACCTCGCTGTCCCCATCACTGTTTTTACGGTCTGACTGAAACAGGGAATACACTGGCATATAAGAAGATAACTTATCCCATATTTTCTTTGCGTCTTCTTTTGAAACATCAATCTCGATATCCTGCAGATTGAGGTCATCGGCATAATGCTCCCAGATTGACCGTCTCATTATTGTATTGATGCTCTGATTTTCACATTCTATGCCTTTCCCTGTGATAACTCGTTTAAGCTCTGCATTTTTCTTAAGAAGTAAATCTTTACACTCCGCATTTGTCGGATGTTTTGCACGAATAAATACAGAAGCTTTTCCACCACTTTTATACTTCTTCACTATTTCCAGAAAACCATTAGAATTCAACATATATTCACTGGCAAGCGTGGTCTGCACTGCTGAATCTATAATAATTGACTCTGGCAGTTCCGAAAAACATGCAGAAATAACAGTTTCATTATCACCATTCCTTGACGCCTGAGTGTTAAGATCAGTTTTATCCATCTTAATTACCCCATTCCCATCATTAAAGAAAATATCCAATGCTTCAAGAATTGTAGATTTACCGATGTCATTTCTACCAACTAATACAGTAAGATTGTCAAAATCGATTACTGTCTCATCTTTATAGCTTCTAAAGTTCTTTATCTTTATGGATTCAATTTTCATAATCTGATATCCTCCTATTCAGATAGCATTTTTTAATTTTTCTCACAAAATTTAGTTAAACAATGCTTCAATATCATCATCTGTAGCCACTGTCAAAACATTCCTTTGAGGGAACTTCTCTGGAACACGCACTTTCCCTTCATAATCTAAGGCATATTCTAAAAGTTTAAAGGCTCTCCACGAATAGGAAAATCCCCCATCCACCTCATACATCAGTCCTAATCCTCTGAAATCATCTATATAATCACTCTCTCCACTAATTGTTCCCTCTTTAACATTTTCCTTTAGAAATAAAAGGTCCTCTTCGGTAAGCATTCTGATACACTGACCAAGTTTAAAAAATAGCCTTCTATCAATGTCATGTTTTGCAAACGCTCTGGAAATATTTGCTAAATACACTGCTTTCTGGATAGTTCCGCAGTCATCAATCAGCTTTACAATTCGCTTTGAGTATTCATGAATCTTTTTAGGATCACCTACATAATCTGCTTCATCATTCGGGCTTACTTCTGCTAATAAAATTGCCATCTTCTTTAGATTATCCTCAATAAATACTTTCTTTTTATGATCATATTTATTCAGATTTAAGATGTAAGCCTCAAAACATTCAAAAAATATCCCATCTCTTATCGTTGACGGAAGATTCTTTACGTTTTTAACAAGTTCCAAAGCTGCTACTGGGTCCAAACTAAGAACATCAAGAATATTGTGGTAAAAATCTTTAGCTGTCACGCTCATCGTTCCAGAAGATACTGTATTTTTCATCGTAGACAAAACATTCAAAAAATCACCTCCTTCTAATACCTCGAACACCTTTATATCAAATATAAATGTAAATTGTGTCGTATATTATAGTGTTATTTGTCACTTTTGTCCGATAAAATAATTTTATCACGCTTAGTTATAAATTACCAATCATTTCTGTCATATTATCAATCCTACTTATCGCTTAACCCCCGTTTATCACGGAAGCCTGCCGCCGCTGTAAAAATGTCCTGACCAATACTGGCTGTTTATGTCTGCGTAAGAGATCGGGTCGCCGCAGTGTAGCATTTTCCCGTTTCCAATATAAATACCTACGTGGGTGACAGGGTTTGCTGAAGAACTTGTTCCTGTAAAGAAAATCAAATCTCCCGGCTGTATATTTTCTTTGGGAACAGGGATACACAGATTATACAGCCCCTGTGCGGTCTGTCTGCCCACGCTCCCCACACCGGAATGGTTGATTACCCAGGACACAAAGCCGGAGCAGTCAAAAGATGTAGACGGCGACGAGCCTCCCCATACATAAGGAAATCCCAGATATTTCTCTGCTTCCTCCAACATGGCAGAAAAACTCCCGTCCCCCATAGCCTCACCGGGGTCTTCCGTAAAATCTGGGCCGCCTGTCACTCCGCCACCCGGAAGATAGCCTGCACCGCCTCCCGCCACGTAATAATAAGGGTTTAGATATTCACCGTTATGAGTGACTTCCAGATGCAGATGCGGTCCTGTACTGTTTCCGGTGCTTCCCACGGCGGCAATCACATCCCCGCGCTTTACCTTCTGCCCTGTTCCTACCAAAATGGAAGAACAATGGGCATATCTGGACTGATAGGCGCCCTCTCCCTCAATCACCACGCACAGCCCGTAATCCCCGGCATTCCCTGCCGAAACTACAATGCCGTCCTGTGCCGCCTTAACAGGGGTTCCTTCCGCTATGCCGATATCAACGCCCCTGTGCAGATTCTTTTCCCCGCTGACAGGATGGATTCTGTACCCATAAGGACTGGTAACATTGCTGATCCAGTCAAAGTCAAAGGGATTGCCATAGCACTGGCGGTTGCCGCAGGTCTGCATGTATATCCCGTACCGGTCAGACACATCGCCCGGCGTAAGGCTTCCCGCGATAACATCTCCAAGAGGACGTACAGACAGCGTAGTTTTCAGCACATACCATTCATATTCGTGTTCTTCCCCTTCGTCATCCGTATAGGTGCGTGTCTCCGTAATTTCCTCCCGTGTAAACTGATACTGCTCCCCGAACAGGCGGTTTATCTCTGTCTCCACCTGTGCATAAGTAAAATCATTGTAGGCTGCTGAAAGATAGCCCATCAGTTCATAAGGACTGTGCCCAATCTCCCCGATGTTATAGCGGTATTCATCATATCCCGGATAATCTTCCTCCGTCTGGTCAATCCCCATCTGCAAGTCTGTTTCCAGTTCGGTATACCGCAGTTCACTCTGGTTGATTTCCGCATCCTCCGCCACATAACAGGTAGAGATAACTGCGGACTGTACGCCGGAAAGCATAGCGGAACAGGCAGAAATCAGGGAGCTGCACATAGCCGCAATCAGTACGCCAATCCCCACAATACCCAAAACAGTCTTATGGGAAGCCAGGGCCTGCGCCATCGCCCGTACCACCTGTCCGGCAGCGTTCAGCATGTTTGTGGTGTGCTTTATCTCTTTTTCCGCTTCCCTTACCGCAGCCGCATATTTGCGTTTCAGCTTTTGTTTCTGTATCCACTTTGCAAAAACTTTTTTCTCCGGTTCCGGGTTGTCAGCAAAAAGTTTCCTGTATGCTGTATCTGCATTTTTCTGTGTGTGTCTCTTTTCCGCTCTCCTCCCTTCACGGCAGGACCTTTCCTGGAGACGTTGCCTCTTTTTCCGTACCGCCCACCCTGCGCCCCGCTCCACTGTAAATTCCGCCTTATGCGATGCTTCCACACCAACGTTATCCGATTCTGCCTCACTGATTTTCCGGTGTGCTTTCAGGACCGCCGCTGTGGACACTGCATATCCCGCCGCGCGGCCTGCCCTGTTTGAAAGCAGAAGTTTTTCTTTCTCCGGTATCATCTCTTTTTCAAAACACAGACGATTCCTCACCTTTCCGGATTCGGTGTCACAGGATTTTTGCTGACGTATGTGCTTGTTGGTCGTTGGCCTTTCTCTGACTTTTTCCGGTTTCGTTTTCTCCTTTTCCATGCACCCCTGTGCCTTTTCATACTGTCTTTTCGGGTGCGGTGTTACAGTCCTTTTCTCTGTAGCGGATTTTTCATCCCTCGGCGTTGCCACTTCCCCGTATAATATTTCTCCTGTGATTTTCTCCCTCATCAGACTGTGCTGTACCGCCTTAGACCGTTTTCTGTCCTCCGGTACTTTGCGGGTACAGCACACAGGGGCATCCGTTCCGCGCATATTTTTCTGTTTACTGTTTTCCGCACGGTGCCCTGCCGCCGTATCTTCCGCCTTTTCACGCCCGAAAGATGCATCCGCAAGCCTGCTGCTGATTCGCTGCTCCGTACCAGATGTCAGATTTTTCTCTGTCAATCCGTCACGGGTCATTTTCTGAATCTTTTTATCCCGCGCCCGAAATTCCTGTCCTCTCATAATGCCGCCTCCCGGCTCTTTATCCCTTTATCTGGCACAGGCATCGACCGGATGGTGGCAAGCATTTTCTTTTCCTGTAAATCCTTTAATACGGATAGCTTTTCTTTCCTGTTATCCACAGACGGCTTCAAATTCCCCTGTCCATTCATCGCCTCAAATGTTTCCGCCCTCTCCTGTCCTGTTTCCGAAGCTGCTTCCTCTTTTGTTTGCCCTGCCGCCTGTTCCAGACGCTCTACGCTTCCAATCGCAGCAATGATCATATTATTAAGCTGGTTTAAGAGTGTTTTTTCCATCCGCAAAGGAGAAAGGACAGCCGCCTGGATACGTCCTTCGCTTCCGCCGTCTATCTCCTGCCGTTCTTTCCCCATGATGGTGCGTCCCGCATTTTTGATATGTCCTCCTGCGCTCCTGATTTCATGCCCCAGATTCTCCACCTTTTCTATAGACTTTTTCACATCCGCTATGGAGTCGCCGACTCTCTTCTGCATACTCTCCAACGCTTTCCTGATACCAAGTGCGGAAACTGCATGATCCAACGCCTTAATGCCGGTACGTCTGAACCTTTCCACGGCCTCCTTTGCTCTCTCCACAATATGCGCCTTCATCGTTGCAAGCTGTTCCCGTATTGCATAGAGCCTGCCCTCCACCACATCCGTCATACGCGACACTAAATGCCTTGAAGGGTTCTCCTTCATTTCTGCAAGCTGCCCCCGGACTTCGTGTAGTTCAGCCAGTGCCCTGTTAAGTTTTCCTGCCATATTGTCCGCCTGCCAGAGCATCATGGAATAATCCTGTCTTTTATCAGGACTGTTTTCCGCAAGGAGTTGTAAAAACTGTCTGACCGCTTCATTTTCCAAAAGCTTCCCTATCTGCATATCCTGATCGTTCATGCCATTCTCCCCCTTTCCATGTCAAAAAGGCGTATCCGAAAATACGCCTCCCCTAAATACCATAATTGATTAGTTACTTTCTTCCCGAACAGCTCTTAAACGGGCTGCCTCGTTTTTGTAAGAAGTCTCATAACTGCATAATCCTGTTTTTTGAAACCATGAACCATTTATTTTCTATTTCCACTCCTATAAATCTGCGGTTTGTCCTGATGCATGCTTCTCCCGTCGAGCCGCTCCCCATAAACGGGTCAAAGCATACTTCGTTCTCCTGCGTGGAACATGCGACCAGATGCTCTATCATAGATACCGGTTTTTCAGTCGGATGCCGTTTTTCTTTTCCTCTCGGCATCCTTTGTTCTATGACCGTCGAACCTGAAAAATGGGCCTTTCTGTAGTTTCCTTTTCTATACATAAGGATAAACTCAGCTCTCTTAGGATAATATGTAGATGGCACTGTCATTTTTTTATCTAAAACCAGTAATTCACAAAAGTGAAATTTACAATCTATACAGATTTTGTGAATAGAAAAAATATTCCTGTCATTTGTCATTACATAAAAATACCGTTCACTTTTTAATATCCTGTATATTTCCGGTATCCATTCGGAAAAAGCAATATTTTTTGTACTGAAACCGTAATTTCTGAATACTTCCCCTCCTGCATAATTCAGCTTTCCGTTTTTCATTCCGCCACTCACCAGTTCAAAAGGCGGATCGGTAAAAACCATATCAACGCTATTGTCATCCATGCAAGATGCAATCTTCAAAAAATCAGCATGGTATAACAGGACTTTTTCTGTTATACATACGGTTTCTGTCTCTTTTTTTATATCCAGTTTTTCACCTCCATCAGCAAATAGAATTTATCTGCGGCAATGCTCTGGCAGATATAAATATCCATTCTTATCTCCAGCTTTCTCATGCCTTTAAATATTCCTAAAAATTTTTGATTATGATCTCCTTATAGCATCTTTTTGTAGAGCACGAAGTCATATTATTCTGGCGTTCCAACGGAATCACCCGGTAATCTCCATATAAATTACGGATATATGGACAGTCGTTATATGTCAGAATAAATTTTCCCTCTGCTTTCTCCAGGCTGGCTTTTAACCGCAGATGATCCTCCCGTCCAAAATCCCCTGTATAATATCCTTCGGCATCAAAATACGGCGGATCTGCATAAAAGAGAGTACCTTTTGCATCATATAAAGGAATCAGTTTTTCAAAATCCAACTGCTCGATTACTGTTGCCCGCAGGCGCTCACTGAACATCCCCAAATCTTTTACAACATTTCCCAGAGATACCCTTTTCCCGTTAAAAGTTTCCATTTTAGCGCCAAAACTGCACCTTGCCACCATAAAAAATCTGGCTGCCCTCTGGATATCTGTCAGGTATGGACTGTGCAGTTCCTCCTTCGCTTTCATAAATTCCTCTCTTGAAATAAGACACCATTGCAATTCTTTTTGCAGTTCCTCTGCATGATACTTGACACACCGAAACAGATTGACAAGATCATGGTTGATATCATTGTAAACTTCCATGCTGCTGTTTTTCTGCCTTGCAAACAGCACCCAGGCCGCACCTCCGAATACTTCAACATAACTGTCCACTGTCTGCGGAAATTCTTCTAAAATCCGGTGCCGCAGCAGATACTTCCCGCCTACCCATTTCATAAAACTGTTCATTTCCCATCCTCCGCCAAATCCTCCGGCCTTGTTGTAAGCAGGCGGTACAAATGGGTATCCTTCGGGAAATGGTCAATAAAAGGAATAATCACATTCCCGTAAAACAAAAGTCCCTCACCGGCATTGGAATTTGTAACATAAGAAAGCTGGTGAGGGGAAATATTCAGTTGCTTTGCCAAAATCTGCCGGTCTCCCGCAGCCTGATTAAGCATGTAGATAAAATCACTGTTCTCAAAAATGTTCTCTATCTCCCGCGAGGAAAGCAAATCTTTTACGTTCTGGGTGATGCCCGTCGGTATGCCGCCCCACTTCCTGAACCGTTTCCAGATTTCCACGCTGTATGCCGCTGTCTGCTCTTCTTTCAAAAGGAGGTGGAATTCATCAATGTAAAGCCGTGTGGATTTATGTGCTTCTCTGTTCACTGTGACACGGCCCCAGACCTGGTCCTGCACCACCAGCATCCCCAGCTTTTTAAGCTGTTTTCCCAATTCCTTAATGTCATAACAGACAATACGCGACTGTATATCCACATTTGTCCGATGGTTAAAGACATTCAAAGAACCTGTGACATAGATTGCCATACAGTCCACCACATGCCGTGCCTTATCTCCTCCGTACTTTATGATTTCCTCATACAAATCCTGTAAAACAGGCATTTTCTCCGGACACGGGTCATCAAAAAAGCGGTGGTAAACCCTGCGCAGACACTGGTCAATGATACTCCTTTCATCCGGTTCCACCTTTCCCATCATCAACTCCATCAGTGACAAAATAAAGTCACTTTTTAAAATCAACGGATCATCGTCCTCACTGTAATTCAGATTGATATCCATCGGGTTAATGTACTGTGAGGATGTGGGAGAAATCTTAATCACCTGTCCTCCCAGCGCTGTCACAAGAGGTGAATACTCCGCCTCCGGGTCAATAATCGCTATATCGTCCGTCGTAATCAGGAAAGAGTTGGTGATCTCCCTCTTTGCAGAAAAAGACTTGCCCGCACCGGGAGTGCCAAGTATCAACCCGTTCGGGTTTTTCAGTTTCTTCCTGTCACACATGATGAGATTATTACTGAGCGCATTTACCCCGTAATAAAGGGCTTCCCCGCTCTGGAACAGTTCCTGTGTTGTAAACGGTACGAAGATTGCCGTGCTGCTTGTGGTAAGACCCCTCTGTATCTCCACCTGGTTCACGCCAAGCGGGAGCGTGGATACAAACCCCTGCTCCTGCTGATAGGAAAGACGCCTCAAGGCACAGTTGTATTTCTGCGCAATCCCCGCTGTCTGAAACACATTGTTTTCCAGCTTCTGCCGTTTATCCGCCAGGTTCATCACAAGTATTGTCACTAAAAACATGCGCTCATTCCGACTCTGCAAATCTTCTAACAGCGTCTTCGCCTCATTGCCGTAGGTTGCCAGGTCGGACGGGATGATATCCATATCGTACCCCGCACGCACTGCTTTCTTTTGTTCCTCAATTTTCATCTTGTCAATGTCTGTCAGCTTGCGTTTGATGGTCTTGATTGCCGCTCTCTGGTCGATGGACCGGATATGCAGTGTCACCACCATGCCATTCTCTAGGTCGAGGAAATCCGCCAGCATCCGGTCCGTCAGTTCCGGCGCTAAAATCTGGATAAAGGACGCTGCGCCGTAAGTCTGTCCTATCTTAAAATACTGCCCGTTCTGAAAAGTGAAACTGTCCGGCGCAATAAAATCTTTACTGGAAAGCCCTGTCTGCCAGAGTGCATCCCACGAAAAATGAAATTTTCTCTCCCTAGCAGGGTGGAGTATCTGATGTAAGATGGAGAGTCGCTCATAACCGTCCAGAGCTTTCGCCTTTACCCCAAGCACCTTAAAATTAGCCATTATGTCGGCTTCAATCCGCTCAAGCCGTGTCTTTGCGGCTTTCAGGTTTTCGGCTTCCACACCGAAGGTAATATATTTTGTCTTTGTCAGTCCGTTGTTGCCGCGGGAAAGCTGTCCCCGCAGCATTCCGACATATTCACGCCTGATCTGGTTAAAGGCGTCCTCCTGCTCCGGTATATCAATAGACTTCCGGAAACGCTCCATATCTGCCCTCTGGTTCAAAAAGGAAAGCTGGAAATGGATAGAGGAATCAAAATAGTTGAGAAAATCGCACCAGTTCTCAAAAATAATATTCTTATCCTCGTTCTGTGCAAGCTGATAATTGATATCGAAAAACTCAATCTGCTTTGTAAAGTAATGCCCATCCACGTCACATATACCATCACGGTGCATCTCCCGGTAAGGAATCGTCTCCTGCGCGGACTTCGGAATTTTCCCGTCCCGCTTTGCTTTCTTCACAGCGATGACAAGCCTCTTTTTTTCCTGCTTCCTGAGTTTCCCCTCCGGCATGAGCCTTATCGCCTTTAAATCCTCCTTATCCTTTTTATACTGGTTTTTTGCGGCTTGCAGGTTTCTTTCCTGCCTTGTCTGCTTCCTTGTTTTCAATTTGCTCTGCCTCCTTATCAAAATTCGCCTGCCGCATAAGTGCGGCATAGCCATTGTCTGTACGGTACGGTCTTGCCGACGGCCGTATAAAAGAAACGCTGATAAAATTTTTCAGCACTTTTTCAAGGGGCTGCCCGTCCTTCTCATATATCCCAAATGCAAAAAAGGGGAGCATCAGGCCGATCATCAAAAGAGCAGCCGATTCATTCCCAATGCTGCCGCGGGTAAAAAGATATACAGGGATTCCCACAAAGCCGCCCAGCCCGAAGGTGACAAGCTGCCGCTTTGTCAGGTTAAACGCCACCTTTGTCTTTACTTTTGTCAGGTCCTTCGGCACAGGCACAAACGGCATCTTACCTCACCTCCCTGTCATTTGTTTTGTGATCGTGTTTTTCTCCGGGGACGGGCGGTGCGGCAAGCTGCTCTCTGATTGACGGCTTTTCGGACTGCGATTTTGCCGCTTCCCTATCGCGCCGCATCAGGCTGATAAACCCGTCCAGCACAGCCGGATGGCTCCCCACAATATAATCACATACCGTGTCATAATTTTGTATTCCACCCTCCTGGCTGAGATAACTATCTGCCCACTTTTTATTGCTATGGGAAAATCTCCCGTCATAATTCAGATACCGGACAGTATTTGCCAGCACCCAATCCATACGGTCAGAACCATATTCCTCCATAACCGGCCTGATGCACTCCTCTTTCAGGTGCATCCCGTCAAAGTTTTCCCGTATCGCCGCCTCGATTGCCTCTTTGCAGGCAATGTTCAGTTTGCGTGATGCCCGAAAAATATCAATTTCTCCTCTGGCTTTTGCTTCCGCCGGGAAAAGTTTATAAACCTGCATGTTTTCCATTCTCTTCCTTTCCTTCTGTTTCATGTCTAAGGGCATGAGCACCCTTTTTTCTTCCATATTTGTTTCCTTAATGTGCGTTAAAGATTGAGCGTGAGATTGAACTTGTCTTAAAAAGCGAAAAGCATAGAAGCAGCGTGTACCCGGCACAGCTCCAGATTGCGCCGTGGATATTCACCGCACTCCCGATATTTGATACAAGAACAGAATAGATTGCTATGCACACCATGATAAAAAAGCCCTGCAATCCAAGAGCCACAAGCCCCCGCAGGTAGTTATTCCCCATCTGCCCCCATTCCCGGTTGGTCATAGTGGCAAAAGGGATTGCACCTACAGAACAGTAAATATAAATTTCCACCATGCGCCCCACCAGTACCAGCATGACGCAGACAGACAGTATCGGGGTTGTAATCCGTATCAGCATGGTTTCCACCAGCAGGCCGAACAGTTCCCCGTTCTCCATTGTCTCAAGCTGTGCAGTCAGGCTCCCCATGACAGCATCAAACTGAATGTTCGTATTCCCGGTAATTACCCCGGTACTCTGGCGCACTACGCTCTGCGACAGCTCAAAAATCGCCATTGTAATGTCAAAAGTATGCGTGACAAAATATGTTGCAACGAACACTTTGAAAATCCATTTAAAAATGTTAAAAGTATCAAAATCATGCATGTTGTTCTTCTCAGTAATCATACTGATCAGCTCATAACACAGGACGAATGTTAAAATAATTCCGGCTATGGGGACGATCACATTATCAGACAGAGCACGGATCATGGAAAACACCCCGGCATTCCAATCCTGGGGTGTTTTCCCTACGTCCGCCGCTACGCCCCCGACCGCTTCGTTTACCTGATCGAACAGCCCGGAAAGGTTTCCTGTGATGCACTCAATCAGAAACCCTTTTATCCACTGCTCAATCTGATCGAGGATATTCAGCATAGGCGTCCACCTTCCTTAACTAAACAGTGTCGCCAGCAGAGGAATAAGCTTCATACCTATCAGCGCAACACCTCCGCCTGCCATAAGCTGTTTAATGCCCTGACTTTTTGCACCAGGGTTGTCATTGCCATATCCTTCTAAAAGATTGATTACACCCCATACGCCAAGCCCTGACCCTAATGCAATCACAAGAACTTTCAACGTATCAATCGCACTCGTAAAAAATGCCATACTCATTTTAAAACCGGCGCTTTTATTTTCAGGGATTTTATTTATTTTCTTCCAGCCACCAGAAAGCCTTATATCATTCATTCGGATTTTCCTGTTTCCGAATCCCCAGCGCCAGTTTATCCTCCTTCATTATTTTTTAGCTGCTGACACAGGCTTTCCAGGCATAAAAACAGGGCTTTTGCAAAAAACTTTTCCATGCTATAATTCTTATAAGCATTTCATGCTGCATCCGGTGCTCTGTAGTTTGCCGACTCACTGCATCGGGTGTTTTTTGTAGCCCTTTCTTTTTTCCATATTCAGTTGTCATCTTTTTTCAGGTGGGCGACCTGACCCTGACCGTTTCCATGTATAACCTTCCTCCTTTCTTGCAATTTCCCTCTTCTAATAGGGCACCCCGATAACCAGAAGCCTTCCATTTTTCCCGTACTCACTCCGGTCACAGGTAGCCAGTATCATCAGTCTTTCCGGCACCCCCGGCTCTCCTCTGTAGTAAAGGGCCCTTTTCTCAATCTCTTTCATGAATGCCAGACAATCTTCTTCCGTGTCATGATTCCGTACCCTGAAATCCCATTCCTCCACATCCTTTACATCATATTTCATTACGGCAATAATCTTATATACAGAAACCTTTTTGCCGGTTTCCGTAAAACAGAAATAACAGTTCTTCTCAAAATAATCCTTATCTTTAAAATACAAAAGGGTAGAAAACATAGCCTCTGAACCTTTGCCCATGTTATGGCCGTAAATGACACGGTTAAAATCATACAATTCCGTATCTTTATCCATAAAAAGACAGCCGCTCCTGCTTTCCTTCCCTGAAAGATCATGTGATAAATAAAAACTGTTGTCCTCCGCTGCCACAACTGGAAAATCAATCAGGCTGTTTGGTATACAAAGCCATCCTGAAACATTCTTGTTTATGCCAAGAAGTTCACCCCAATCATAATAGAGCCTGGGTTCCGGTTTTTGTTTTCCTCCCGGAATGCTTTCTGTCTTTGCCTCCTTTTCTGCTTTTGCCGCCTCTTTTTCTATATCTGCAGTCTCCTCCTTTTCTTCCTCATCTTCCGGCAACTGTCTGTCCTCTTGTATCTGCCCTGTTTTACAGACTTCTGCTATTTCCTGATACGCCAAAGTTTCCCTTTTTGATTGGCAACAACAGATGCAGATACCTATTGCGGAAATCACTACGAATATCCCGCCAAGTAAAACGGTCGGAATTTTTCTGAAATCTTTCCTTCTTCCGTCATGTTTCACTTTCTCCATATTGTTTTCTCCCTGCCTGATATTTTCATCTGCATTCAAAAAGCAGGGACACACACACCCCTGCCGCATTTTAAAAACAACTATAACGATTTTTCTGCCCGCTTTCTTTTTTCAAACAAACAGGCTGCTCCTATGAACAATATGCTGCATACCCCTAAAACAGCAAAACCATACACAGGTGATACACGCCCTGTCTGGATAACAGGCTCCATTTCTTTCTCCTTATGTTCCATCTCCGCATCCGGCAATATAACGTTAAAACTGTCACCCGTATTATTTGTATTGTTATTGATTTTTATGGAATTTGAGGAATCCTTTCCTATATCTTCTTTCCCCGGCTTCTTATTATTTTCGCTTGTATCTTCTTTTCCTGATACATCATCTTTCTTATCATTGGACGGATTATTCTCCGATACATCATCTTTTCCGCCGGGAGGATTATTCCCCGATACGTCATCTTTCCCATCAGAGGGATTGTTTCCCGATACGTCATCCTTTCCGTCCGACGGTTTGGGTATTCCTTTTATATGTACCGTACATTCATGCTCATCTCCGGTCTCCTTTTCCGTAACACGTATTTCATTTTCTCCTTCCTCTATTGTCACGGAATCTTCTCCATTCAGTTCATATTCCTCAACTTCTTTTGTGAAATCTATCAGACCGTTTTCTATATACCCCGCTTTATCCTCTATGGTGCGGGTAAAGTATACCTCAAGTTCTTTCAGTTCCGTACCGGCTTCCATCTCCACAGGCGGTTTCCAGACAGCAATACCGTCAATATAACTGCCGAATATTTCTGCCGTAGTGGTAAGACCTGTGCTGATCTGTTCTACTACGACCTCATTACTCCCCCGCTCAATCCTGTCTTTGGAAAACCGGATATCATCCTCACCAATAACTGCCTCGTCATCCTGTATCAGATCAATCAGCTTGCCGTTCTCATCATATACTTTATAAACAGGATATACTATGATATTCGTATCACTGATACTGCTTCCCTCCGGAATGTTGTTGTCATAGCTGACCTGAATGCTTGTCTGCACTTTTCTTTTATATTTTGCAGTATAAACAGCATCCCCTGTCAGTTCATCTGTTTCGTTCAGCGCCGGGAACCAGCCTGAAAACATATATGTATTTCTTCCCTCTGCTTCTCTGAACGCGGGCGGGGCTTTATCTAAAATAGTCTCACCATAAGAAAGCAGCACTTCTTTCAATACTGTTCCGTTATAATTTTTAAACGTCACCGTACCTTTTCCGGGTATGGAATATTTCGGCGTATATTCGGCTCCGCCCGTCACCTTTGTATCTCCTGTGATTTCCGGCTCCCATCCGGTAAAAACATAAGTATCACCGCCATCTTCATATTCACCCATGACAAGAGCCTTATCCAGAATGGTTTCCCCATGTTCAAGGACCAGCTCTCTTATACTGTTTCCTGCATGATCTTTAAATATTACTTTCGACCTGAACGTGACTTCTCTTCCGTCATCCGCCCATTCATAATTTATTGCATTCTTATTATCAGTCTCTACATTTGTCTGTGTCATGTCTTCTACAAAAAACACCTTAGCTCCGAACCTTGTAACGCCTTTCCCGATTGAAATATCTTTCAGCGCCCTGCTGTCATAAAAAGCGCTACTCGCTATCTGCGTTACATTATCCGGAATCTCAAGACGCTCTAATACATGCGCTCCGTCAAAAGCATGATTCAGTATTGTCAGCAACCCGCTTCCAAGAACAAGGTCTGACAGGCTGTTGCAAGATTCAAAAGCACTTGATTCTATTGTCACAACACTGTCAGGGATTATTAAAGATTTCAGCTTTATACATTCAAAAAAAGAGCGGCTTCCAATCACCTCCACACTGTTGCCAAGCGTTATACTTTCCGCATTTTTACAGGATTCAAAAGCCTCCCGCTCTATCGTCTTAACCCCGTCTGAAATGATGATCTCCACAGCCCCCGTTTTGCGGAAGGCCATCTTTCTGATCGTCTCCACATTTCCGGGGATTGTTATGGTTTTTACGCCGTAAATTTCTTCAAATGTCCTCTCTTTAATCTCAGATATTCCGCTCCCTATGGAAATGTTCTCTGCATTACGGCATTCTGCGAAAGCATACTCTCCAATATCTGTTACACTGTCCGGTATAATGATCTCCTCCAGTGCATTTCCCTGAAACGCATTCTCGCCGATTCTTTCAACACCCTCCGGTATCTCTATATGCCGTAGGACTCCTCTCACACTGCTATAAATGGGATAGCCTACCATAACAGCATAGTCCCCGATTTCTTTCAGTGTACCTGGCAAAATCACATCTGCAAGTTCCTCATGGCGACAGAGTGCATTATCCCCTAAAGTGGTAATCCCTTCCCCTATAATAGCTGTCACTATTGTATCCGTATCCCACGGACTATCGGCAGCGTCAGTCCAGTCAAACATTTCTCCCGTACCCTCAAAGACCAGTGTCCCTTCCGTCTCAAAATAATATGCCGTGATATTCTCCCCGGCTGCATAAATTCGATCTGCTGCTGATATATCATAACTGCCCGATTCTAATGAGAGAAACTGCTCTTCGTTTTCTGCCTCTTCATCTTCCGTCTCCAGAGTTTCTTCCATTTCTTCTGCTTTTTCCACAAATCCGCACTTTTCACACACCTGCAAACCTTCCTCTTTTTTTGTAAAGATACAATCCTCCGCATCTTCCAGACCGCAGTTTATGCAGGTGAAGATATGTGTCCTGTCATTCCCCGGCATATAGTGATACTCATGCCCGCACTCGATACTGTTCCCGGAAACATCATTCCCGGAAACTGCCGGAACGCCGGTATCCGTACTTTCTGCCAATGCACTGACCGCATTCGATGCCAGAAGCATCATGCACAAGAATCCCATCAATAATTTTTTACATTCCCTTTTTATATTCATACTTTTCTTTTTCAACTTCCTCTCCTTTCTGTTCCTGCCTTTTTGTTCCTGTTAGCTGTTATGTTCTGCTATGCTTTCATTTCATAAACTTCAAACTTATCATCCGGCTTTACCTTTAAACGGTGCTTCAAAAAGTCTGCCACATGAAACGTATTCCTTTCATCAGCGTCTGACAGGTATTTGTACTGCGGATGTTTCGTAATATCATACTTGTCCGAGAAAAACGGCCTGATACCCTGAACCTGCAGGATGCATTTGCTGTTATCCATGACTGCAAGCTCATCGGGCGTCATAAGCTCCTTTCCCAATTTCTGATAATTCAGTCCGTAACTTCTCTGGCTGCCCCGTGTGTCCGACGTATTGTAAGTATCTATCGTTTCCTTGCCCAGCATGGATGAAATCTCTTTCAGCGTGCTCTGCTCCTTTCCGCCAAGAAACAGGACACAGGAACAGTTCCCGATGATAGTCTCCGCATGGTCTTTATAGACCGCTTTTAACTGGCTCTGCGTCTGGACAATCACATGTGCCGATATTTCCCTGCTTCTGATTACAGAAATCAAATGTTCAAAGTTGGGTATTTTCTGGTTTGCAAATTCATCAAAAAGACAGGTAACATGTGTTTTTAATGCGCCGCCGTTTTCCAGTGCCTTGTCACAGAGCGTATTGAACATCTGTGTGTAAACCATAGACGCAATAAAGTTAAATGTCGTGTCCGTATCTGACACAATACAGAATAAAGCTGTCTTGCGATCCCCCAATTTATCCAATTCCAGCTCATCGTCCATCATCATATCCCGGACTTCTTTTATATCAAAAGGAGCCATCCGCGCGCCGCAGCTAATTAAAATACTTTTTGCGGTTTTTCCCGCCGCCATTTTGTATTTTTTATACTGGCGGACAGCGAAATGCCCCGGGTTGCGTTGTTCCAGGCGCTCAAACATCATGTCCACTGCATTTTTGAAATTCTCATCATCCTCCCGTACTTCGGAAGCATTCAGCATCTCCAGCAGAGTATTTAAGTTTTTCTCTTCCTTTGGAGCTTCATACCAGATATAGGCAATCAGCGCCTGGTAATACAGCGCCTCCGCTTTTGCCCAGAAGTCTTCCCCGCCCTTGCTGCCCTCCCCTTTTGTGTTTTCCATGATGCAGTTGACCAGTTTCAGAATGTCATTCTCGGAGCGGATATAGCAGAACGGATTGTAATGCATGGATTCCTTAAAGTTTATGGTGTTCAGGATTTTTATCCTATATCCGCCACGTTCAAGCATCTTTCCACATTCCTGAACGATTGTACCTTTTGGATCAGTGACACAATAGCTTGCATTCATCTGCATCAGATTGGGCTTGACATGGAAACGGGTTTTGCCGGAGCCGCTTCCGCCGATAATCAGCACATTTTTATTGATGTTGTACTTTGGTATCTTATTTCTCCCGATCATAATTCGCTCTGTCTGTGTCAGCAGTATATTGTTCTGGAATTTAGGGTCAATAAACGGTTTAATGTCATTTGTGTTTCCCCACCTTGCACTGCCATACTCAGTGCCATGACGGTATTTTTTTGCATTTTTCCCTCTGAAATAAACTGCAATCCGGATTGTTACCGCCGCCGCAATGCCAAACAGAAAATCATGCAGATTAAAACAGGGCAAGGGATTTTCCGTAATAACAGCCCCCAGCCCTGACAATGCCTCCATGCTTTTCGTTACCATATCCTGACCAGCGGAGAGACGGTAGCTTTCCGCCGCTTTTGAAAAGAACCAAAATACAAATACATAAGGCTGGTTCGGCATCACATATTTTTTCATATCAATGCCGTTCAATGTTCAATCCCTCCTTTTCCCCTTGTCTTTTCCTTATCCATACTCATATCCCGGACTTTCTGCTTAAACTGTGATAACTGCTTCAGCAGTGACGGCTTTTCCTTCTGCCAGTTCAGCATTTTTGCCGTATACTCAGAGAAAGCCGCGTTCAGCACATCCGCATCACGGGCTTTAAAGAACACCATATATTTCCCCTCCGACGGGACTTTTTTCAGCGAATAATCTACGCCGTATTTCCTTGCGACACGGTCAAATGATTTGATATTTTTGTCTGTTATCTCAATGCTCTGTGCCCCGGCATCCTGTTTCAGCAGGCTTTTTACGCTCTGTTTCCCGCGGGGCGGCTCATTTATGTGTTTCAGATAATCCCGTATTGCCCTTTTCAGCATCTGCTCTGTCAGTTTGAAAGCCTCCTTACCCGACCGGATCACAAGCGCAACCGACTTTTCCCTTACTTCATCCTGCATAGCGCCCCCTTTCTCCCATCAAAAAAACCAGAAGCATTTACACCCTGGTCATTTCCTTTGTTGTTCTTTCTTTTCTTCGCCCCTCACGCAGTCACTCTCCTGTCTGTACCTCCCCATTTTGTGAGAACCACCGTTTCGCCGTCCCGAAGGGTATCCCACAGCCCGTAAATGGTATCTGCCACATCATCGGGGTCTGCATAAGTTTTTCCCCCGACCATCATAAATTCCCCGGGCTTTTCAAAAACATCCTGAAAATCTTTTTGCTGCCCGGGCGTAAGCGAAGCAAAACCGTCCCCCTCTTCCGGTATGCCGCATAACAGGAATATGCCGTTTATGCTGCTCTTTTTTCCCGGCAGGCAGCGGTTCGGCGGCAGTCCGTCCATATCTTCCCTGCTGATTAACAGCACTTTCTGCGGCAGAAAACACCCTATCTGCACCGATCCGCACAATACTTTTTCTACCGCTTCCAGCGTATTCCTGATAACGGCAGGGCGCGGCGCTTTCCCCGGCTCCACAATCAAAATTTCCATGTCTTTCACTGTACTCATAATATGATGTCCTCCTTTTCATTTTATATACCGGCCTGTATAAGCCTTTTAATTTGTTTTATGTACCCTCAATGTTTTGCCATGATAACCGTTACCAGCGGAAAAAGAAAATCTATCCGCCTCCATCCCTTTCGCCATACCTTTCGGCCATGTCATGCCGGACAAGGCTCGCATAATACTGTTTCATTGTCACGGGAGCATTAAACAGGGCTGACAGCATGTATGCCCTGATATTCCCTATAGCTGTCGTGTTTTTGTCAAGGCAGTCCAGCACATACCGGATGTGCCCGCTGTCAAGTTTCCGGAAACGGCTTTTCACAATATCTGTCCGCACATTCTCCTGGTTGATGCGTATGCTTTCCCGCCTGCTGGCATAAACTTCTGCCATCAGCTCCACAAAGCCGTCAAGACGCTCCCTGTTATAAGGTTCATCCTGCACAAGAATGTCATACTCTATGTTTTCTTTTATCCGGCGGCGGTAACAATCCATCTCATCCATCCTCTCTGTCCTGTCAGTCTCACTCCTGTCCGCGAATGAGACAGGTTCCTCCCCGGCATGATAGATGGATAGATTAGTATCACTAAAGTCAGTATTATTGATATCAGTATTATTTGTTTGTGATTTTCGCAATTCCGGTTCCCTGAAAATCACAGTTCCTGATTTGTGATTTTCACAATTCCTGATTTGTGATTCCGGACGGTTCCTGCCTGTAAAGTTTTTCACATAAATGATATTAGGCTTTCCCAGCCCGCGTCTTACACGTTCAATCAGGCCGATGCCTTTCATACTGTCCAGTTCATTCAGCAGTTTATTTGCTTTCTGTTCAGCGCATCCAAGCGTTTCCATTACATCGGCGATTGTAAAAATGATATATACCCTGCCCTCCGCATCCAGCCAGTTGTTTTTCACGGACAGCGCCATCCGGTCAAGCAGCAGGCCGTACAGTACTTTCGCTTCCACTGTGATGCCCTGAAAACGCCTGTCTGTAAAAAGCACCTTTGGAATACGGTAAAAGCTGTACTGCTCCGCTTCATTTCCATAATAGTAATTCAGTTCCAACGGCATAATTTTCGCCTCCTTTTTTCTTTTTAAAACCAAATCTGCAAATATGTTATTCCTCGCCCTCCTGCCTTGCTGCTTACCGAAACAGGCTACAGAACGCAAAAAAGCCGCTCGGCAACTGATCAGTCAGGTCGCCGGACGGCTTCTATTTTTCCTTTTTTACATATTCAATTACAGAGTGTGTTCTTTACAGTCGTAACGCAGATAACCTTCCGAAACCGATGCATGCTTTTTCAGTCTGACTTCACCCCGTTTCTGGCTATCCAGAAACTCACTGTAACCAGTCTCCGTGAGAAACAGGCGCATTCTGTCTCCTTTATCCCCGACAGGGGAATCACCGGACAGCACATCAAATATAATCATGTGCTTCACCTCCGGGTCGTAGCGTTCCAGCGCCATAATATCATGTCCTTTTAATTTCTCCGCACCGGATTTCTGTCTGGCTTCGGCAATCATTTCGCCGATAGTACGTCCCTCTTTCGGAAGCTGGTAATTTTTCTGTATATCCCGTACCAGTTCCATGCACTGCTTATCCGGCTGAAGGCTCAATTTTTCCATAAGGCCGTCTGCTGTTTTTCTCCGTACCGGGCCCTTTGCATACTGTGCTGTCATCAAAAGTTCGTGCAGAATTTCTGTCCTGCAGTCTCCCTCCGCCTGAAATAGTATCCTTTTTTCCATTCCATTCAGTTCCATGTGATTCCCTCTCTTCTGCTCTGATAATCTATCGCTCCATATTTTCCACTTTAGGCACATGGACTTTTTCAGTATATTCCGGCTGCTGCCCTGTATGCTCTTTTTTATGCCGGCTGATTGCATCCATAATGCTGTCTTTCTTTTCTGCCGCCATGTTCCCGGTCCTCTCCCTATTCGGTATCCCACCATGTTCCAAAAAAGAATAGTACGTTCCTTTCTGCCCTATAATAACATGGTCCATCAAGGGGATTCCCATAATCTCCGCAGCCATAAAAATCCGTTCTGTCACTTTCAGGTCATCCCTGGACGGCATTACGTTTCCGCTGGGGTGGTTGTGTACCAGCATAATCTGTGCTGCGTTGGAAAGGATAGATGTTTTAAAGACTTCCCTTGCTTCCACGATGGTGTTATTGACAGTGCCCATGCTGACGATATTCATGTTGACAGGCTTGCCGTCTCCCCGGAAATTCACCACGCACAGCACTTCCCTGTCATAATCCTCCAGTTCTTTTCCCAAAACACGCACCACATCTTTGGGGCTTTCAATTTTTTCATCGCTGTATAGCGGAGGAGCTTTCACCATACGGATTACCACATTTTCCAGCTTATTCTTATTCTTCTCCATGCCGCTCCTCTCCCGCCAGTTCCACTGTCAAGATCACCCTCTCTTCTTCCAATGCTTTCAATACAGGTATCAGCCTGGATTCCCGCCTCTTCATATCTTTCTTTATATTCGCCTGTTTCTTTCTGAACAGATCATTGCTTTTCTCTCTCATCAATAAGGTTCCCCCTTCATCCAAAACCAAATATGCCTATTATCTTTATATTTCACAAAATAAAAAGCAAAACGGTCTCGCGACTTTGTACTAACTTAGTACAAAGTTATAGCCATCCGCTTTTCCTGTCCCCTAAAACAATAACAGGTACTTTCAATTCGCTGGGTGCCCGCGTTTTTATACAAAAAGACCATTTTACCAAAAAATTTTTCAGTAAAATGGTCTTTAACTCTGACTTGTGAAATTTGCTGGGATTTTTTACGCTAAAGCCACACCCAAAATCTCCGTTTCAAAAATTTCCTGAGCTTCCTTTGTTGAAATCTTTAATCCGTATTCAATCACCTGAATTGCTGTATCTTTATTCCTTGTCCCTCTATAAATACTTCCAGCCGTCTCAATAACCTTATTTTTTTCAACCTGGTCAAAAAAGTCGCCCATCCTAATCACCTCTCCTTTCTGATCCTTTTTTATTATCTGGTTTCTGATATTCAGGTAGTGTTCATCCTTTGTGTATGCATAAAGCATATCCAGAGCATCCACGGGATATTTCAACTGCTGAAAGTCATGCTTTTTATCAATCGCT
Source organism: uncultured bacterium (assembly GCA_947647735.1). Taxonomy (GTDB): domain Bacteria; phylum Bacillota; class Clostridia; order Lachnospirales; family Lachnospiraceae; genus 1XD8-76. The sequence goes on from CANSLJ010000001.1 coordinate 44,103, forward strand.
CCCTCCGCAAGCACTGTCGCCACATCCCTGAAATCACTGGTAAATCTGTTCCTGACTGCCTCGTCCAGATACAGTACATCAAATATCTCCACATCATAATCTTTCATGTGATCCGTAATATCCGGATGTCCGGCAGGCACAAGCTCTTTCAGTGACTTTGCCTTCTTCCACCTTGTCCGGGAAAAGTTCAGGATAACCGTAATCACTGGCACAAGCCTGAAATCCCCAAGTTTTTCAATATCCCTCTTCACTCTCTTTACTAACTCTGCACTTCCAATTTCCTGTGCATCTCTCAACAGCCGGTACAAATTTCTCTTTTTGTTATTATATTCATCAAGCTGATGCTTATACACGGTATAATCATACCCCATTACCCGGACAGGAATGGTCGGGTCAACTGTAGTCTGATTGCCGATTCCAAACTCTGCTATCGCAAAATAATTTGCCTCATCACCCTCTCCATACTCCTTTAACAGGTCACGCTCCATAGAACGGAGATTGCCGTCAAAATCTTCATACGCTGATTCGGGTATCACATCTTTTAATCTGTTTTCATCAATGTAAGGCTTTTCAAATATCAAAGTGTTTATAACATCCGAAAATACATCATTGTGGTACAGCATCACTTTTGCTGAAATATCCTGCTTCGCCAAACGGTATCACCTCCCCCCGTTACTGTTAAAAATATTATATAGAGAATCCCCTGTTTTTTCAATTATAATCTGATTTTCGTTTGTATCTGTAATCACAGTTTCTCCTTTCGATTGCTTCTTCATTTATTCAATATTGTTCTCATAACTCCACTTTTTCAACAATTCATAAATAATCTGTGTTTTCTGCTCTTCCGTATAATCCTTTGGAAAATACTCATTCAGTTTCTTCCTCTCCAGCTTGAATGCACCTGACAGCGGTTTTTCCTGTGATAGTATCAGTTCCATGCCGGTCTCATCCAGTTTTTTCTCTTTGCTTAACTGTTTCATCTTAACGGCTTGTGCCAGGTTCGGTACTGCTGCCAGCTTCTCCATAACTTTCAACAACAGCTCCTGCTCTGTTAAATCCAGATAGGATATCTCCACACCAACGCCGAAAGGAAGCTGTTTATTATCCACCTTATCCAGAAGTTTTTTTGAAAGTTCTGTAAGCCGGATATAACGGTGTATCTGCCTTGCACTCTCTCCGCTTTTGTCAGCCAGTTCGCCATCTGAACGGTTTCCCGACTTTGTGCCAACTTGGCACGAAGTTATATCTGTCCGCATCCCCTGTCGGCTCATAGCCTCCAGTTTCATCTTATAAGCAAACGCTTTTTCACTGAAAAGCAGCTCTTCCCGCTGGATATTGGAATCCACCATAAGAATTACTGCCTCTTCATCACTCAATTCCCGCACGATACACGGAACCGTCTTTATCCCAGCTTTCTCACAGGCATGTTTCCTGCGGTGTCCTGATATCAGTTCATAACCGCCTGTCTTCCTCGGACGTACCAATAATGGATTTAATACACCGTATTCCTGAACACTCTGTATCATGTCCTCCATTTTTTCATCATCAGACACTTTAAACGGGTGATTTTTAAAAGAATACAATTCACACACAGCAATCTCCCGTATCTTTTCGCTTGTCCCTGTGGCCGTATCCTCCCCTACCTGAAACAAATCATCAAAAGAAGACATTTGAATCTTATCCGCACTTCTCCCCTTCATCCCGCCATTACCTCCTTTGTAAGTGCCGAATACGCCGCTGATACTTTGCCTGCCGGGTCATGCAGATAAATACTTTTACCCTCTGCACTGGTTTCAGCCGCCCTCACGGATAACGGGATAATGCTGTCAAAAATCCGCACGCTCCCGTCATAGTTTGCGTGTAAAAGTTCAACAATGTCCTTCGCATAATTAGTCCGCATATCCGCCATTGTGATCACAATCCCGGCAATAGAAAGATTCTGGTTAATCTGCCGTTTTACCTTTGCAATCGTGCGGAAAAGCTGCTCCATTCCTTTGATTGACAGATACTGCGCCTGCACCGGTATCAATACCTTGTCCGCCGCTGCAAGAGCATTGATTGTCAGCATGCCAAGCGACGGCATACAATCCAGAATAACCACATCGTATTTATCACGCACCATATTCAGATATTGGCGCAGAATAGATTCCCTGCTCATGGTATTTACTAACGCCACCTCCAGTCCGGCAAGTTCAATATTTGCCGGAAGCAGATCAACCCCTTCCTCATGATGGAGAATCCCCGCATCAGGTGAAACCGGCTTTTCATTTATCATCATTCCTAATATTGTTGCAAGTGTTGTCTCCATCTGATCCGGATGCTGCCATCCCAAACTCGCTGTCAGCGAACCCTGGCTGTCTACATCAACCAGAAGTACCCGTTTACCCTCACGGGCAAGACCAATTCCCAAATTTACGGACGTCACTGTTTTTGCACAGCCGCCTTTCTGATTACATACCGCATAAACTATTGCCATATCTTTATGTCCCCTTTCGCGCACAATAACCGTAGCGTCTTCGTACTTATTTTCTGTTTCATCTTTAACCTTTCTGTATCATTCACATATTCATAAAAACAGGACTATTCAGCTATACCTCAGTGACACTTGTCCACTTTAACCGCTGATATAGTCCTGTTAATACGCTAACTGCTAAATATTCAGTTACCCTCCTTCCCAATGGCACACTTCGACCCAACATATCCTAAAAACGATATGTTATATTAGTGTCAATTTGCCTTCTTTTTCGGTTTTTCGGTTAAAAATGAGCTCATTTTAGTCCGATTTTGCTGTTTTTGCAGCCATTTTTTCATTGGACTAAATCAGTGGAAACCCTTTATTTTGCTGGCTTCTTACTAACTTGGCAATATTTTAACATATTCCCCAAGATGCGGCCTTGCGTAGCCATAGCTTCTGGATGCCCCGAAATCATCATAATCCGTATAGGGAAAATCCTTCGCGATAGGGGAAAAAGCCTTCAAGCCATAACGTGTCTCCCCCTCCGCCTCGTACTCTCCCACAAAACCGCCCAGCACCGCCGTGTAGGCTTCCAGATAATAAGGATAGTATTTCAGCTTCTCCGTCAGCTTTTCCATACTCTCCCCCTTTTGCAGCTCTGCCGTGCAGTCATCAATATTTTTCAGAGCCGCCTTCCCGAATTCACCGCCCTGACGGGCAGCCGCATAGGCAAGCAGCTCGATCCAGTTCATATGAACCTCCTGCCCGTAACTGTCAACATCATACTGGTAAGCTTTGCTCATCGCCTCCGCCGGCACCGTAAAATCCACCCATTTAATATAATCCCCGGATGTGGTTTCCACCATCTCTCCCTGCTGATGCTTTTCCAGAACCTCCCAGATCCCTTCCGCATTCGCCTGCTTTGATGTCTTTGCGTCCGGCCTGTTCCCGGAAACAAGCCCCGTACCCGCCAGACAGATCAGCGCCGCCAGCTCTGCTATCACGCCGGCCCGCATCAACAGACTGTACAGATTTTTTCTTTCCCTCCCTATTTTTCTCAATTGGGCTTTCCCATCCTTTATCCCCTGTTTATCTTTACAGTATATGAAAAAGCCATATCAGACATTCCGAAGCAGTTTTCCTGCTCCGTTGTTCTGATATGGCGCTTTGTTATATGCTTTTTTGCGATGTCATAATCTCAATAACAGGCTCCATATACTCTCTTTTTGCCAGAAATGCGTCTCTTACCTTTTCTGCTATTGCCCTGCTCCCGCTTTTCTCAAATGCTATGCTGTAATAATATTCCGCTCTTTTTTCAGATGTTTCATTTGTCTTCAGATAATCCAGCATAACTGTATCTTTATCTATCCCCTTTGATAACAAAAACAGTGCTGAGATAATCCCGCACCGGTCCTTTCCTTCCGTACAGTGCCATAAAACTGCCCCGTCCCTGCCATTATCGTTCAGTATCCCCATAACTTTTTTTATCTGAGCCGTGGAAAATTCGTCTGTCACAATATTCCTGTATAAATCTGGCATATCCGGGATCATCATACCCATCTCCCGCGTGCTTCTTTCGTGGGATATGCCTATCCTTGATTCTTCGAACAGCGGAATATGCACATATTCCACACCTTCTATAACGCGGTCCGGCTGTTCCTTCCTCTCTATGGCAGTCCGCAGGTCAATGACTGTTTTCAAATGATACTGCTTTGATAAAACTTCCGCATCGCCTTCCGTCATATCATGCAGATGCGCCGAGCGGATATGCTCCGGAAAGCCATACTCTAAAAAATCTCTGATGTTCCTTACTCCCTGCAATTTAATGTCCATCCGCACTGCCCTTCCTTCTCTTCTGCTTCTAAGATCATATCTGTAAATCCTGTTAAGTTTCTATACATATTTTCTCTATCGTCCGTTATGATCATATCTCCTCAGCCATGCGCATCCCGTAAGGCACGCCTTTTTTGTCCATCTCATCCGTCACTTGATCTATCGCTGTATCTTCATCTACAGCCATCACTTTCTCATGATATATTTCTCTGTCATCCTTTTCCGAAAATACTGTTACCTCATAGATAGGCGGCATATCTCTTTGTACTCCTTCATCACAAAACCCTGTTATTTAAAATACTTTCTATAAGTGTTTCCAGCCTCTTATCTAATATAATTCTTTCAATATCAGCTCGGTTATCCCCTCATTATCCCCCATCACGATCCGTTTTACTTTCGGTTCCCTGCCGTAACTGAACTCTTCCCTGACCGCTGTGCGGATGCGGACACCTCCGTGATAGCCATGAATGATCCGCACCCTGTATGTGCCGCCTCCCGCCTGTTCCACTTTTTTCCGTACCGCTTTTATGGCTTCCTCCACTTTTAACCCGTGGACATCTATTTCTATGATCGGATCATTTATCATCATAAGCCTTTCACGCTTCCCTTTATCTGATTATTTTTTCCTGTCTGTTTCCATAATCATCATACCTCTTTTAGCCGGTATTTGTATACATTTATTTTCCTCTTGCACCATCTCCCCCTGCTGATGCTTTTCCAGATCCTTTCTCTCCCTACCCTTTCTTCTCATTCGGGTTTCCCTTTCGTCTACCCTGATCTCATCCATACAGTACATGAAAAAGCCATATCAGACATTCCGAAGCAGTTTTTCTGCTGTTATGTCCTGATATGGCTTTTATTCATCATCTGCTTTTTCGTGTTCTTGCCTCAGCCTGTCGTATCAAATCTGCTGCCTGCCACCGGCACTTTCTCCTCTTCCACTTTGTCCCAGTTCACATCCCGGATCTTTTCCAACAGTTCTTCCATCGTATTCGCCTTAACGGTAGTTCTCTTTACCTTATTATAACCGGTATCCGAAGCCTTCTCCGCACGCTTTGCTTCCTTCGCCGCTTCCGCCTGCTCCTTCCGCTGTTCACTCATCTTTTCCAGAGATGCGAACAGAGTGGTGGAGCCGTCCTTGCCGAAGGTGACGCCCATTTTCTTTACGTTATCGCCTTCCTCGCCGAGCTGCGTTCTCATATAGGCGAGTTCATTTCTGGCACTTTCGATCTTGCCCATGTAATCTTCCTTCACGGACTTGTCTTTTGCCATCTCTTCCAGTTCTTCCGCGCCGATCAGAACGCTGTACTCCTTCGTTCCCCGGGCAAGATATGCCGCAGCCTCATCCTCCGTCTCGAAATCTCCGACAATGACATCCATATTGCCGTACTTCTGCTGCAGTTCCTTCAACATATTTTTAGCATCCTTGCTCAGTTCCACCGGCTTTGTATTTCCCGCCTCGCTTACCTTGCCGGTGCTTTTCGCATTCGCACTTTTAGACTGCCCTGCATAATTCTGATAATTGTTCACATAAGCATCGTAACTTCCGACTTTGTTCATCGCTCTGCCCTCCATAGCTCTCTTTGTAAATCCGTTTACATCCGCCATCTTCCGAAATGACGGTCTCTCAAATATTATATCGGAATATTTTTCCGGATAATTAGGCTGTTTTTCCTTTTTAGATGAAAAATTTACTGCTTTCTTTCCACTATTATGGTACAATGAACGGTAAGAAATCTGAACGGAAAGGAACTTTATGCAGCGATTTTATACTTTCTGCATTCGTTTTATACAGATCACGGCACTCATCCTGTTTGGCATTCTGGCGGTATCCGCTTTTTTGAGAACCGCCTATGTGGAGAACGCCTATGAGATCGTGATTCGGTTAGGCTGGGACAACCCTTTGCTCAACCTTTTGTTTTTGTGCTGTTTTCTCGGGCTTCTTTGGGGCGTCGGACAGCTTTTTTCGCGGATGAGGCACGGCTCCTTAACTCTGCTCGTCCTGACCTGCCTCTGGGTGTTCGGCGCATCGCTCCTCTGGACTTACCTCTCCAAGAGCGGCCCCGCCTCCGACTGCGGCTCCGTCTACTATGCCGCAAAAAGATTTGCCGTAGATGATTTCAGTGCCATCTCCTACCGGGATTCCTACTTTTCCGTATACCCCTTTCAGCTTGGGCTTGCTTTTTTTTATGAACTTATTTTCCGTTTTGCTCATAACGACAACTTCCATATTTTACAGGGTGTCAACGCACTGTGCCTTGTGCTCTGTGTGATTTCCCAGTATCATCTCTGCGGACGGTTTTTTAAGGAAAAAACAGCACAGATATATACCCTGCTTCTGACAGCCCTCTGTCTGCCCTTTATCATGTATGGTTCCTATATTTACGGGGAGATCCCGTCCTTCGCGTTCCTCCTTTTCGGGACATGGATGCTGCTGCTTTTTCTGGAGGAACCGGCGTCCGCCGCTACTCTGCCGGACGAACATTCTGTGCCTGTCTCCTCCGACGCAGAAATCTCAGGCGCACCCTTCAGGAAAAATGCCGTCAAAAAAGCAGTCTGCGGGATTTTGGCTTTATTATCCCTCACCTGCTGCGTGCTGGTGCGAAAAAACTCCCTTGTTTTTATGATCGCTCTCGGGATCATACTGTTTCTGTGGCTGCTGAAGAACCACAGGAAATTTTCTCTCAAAAAAAACATCTGTTATGTTACCTGTTTTGTTCTCCTGTTTGCTCTCTCTATCAGCGTTATCCCGATGGTACAGAACCTTTACGAAAGGCGCTCCTCCCAGGAGATCAACCCCGGGATCCCCTCCAGCACCTATCTCGCCATGGGCCTGATGGAAGCGGAAGCCGGCCCCGGACATTACAGCGGCTATAATTTTGACACCTTCACGGTCGACGCTGACTATGACGCGGCCCTTGCCTCCGAGATCGGATGGAACGATTACCGGGAACGGCTCTCCTATTTTGCCTCCCACCCGGGTTACAGCCTGCAGTTTTTCGGCAGAAAATTCTGCATGGAATGGCTTAACACCGGTTGGTCCATCTTCGATTCCATCTATGTCTCCTTCGGGGAAAGGCTGCCTGTCATAGAGAGCTGTTTTTCCGGCCCCCTCTACGGCGTTCTGAAGGATTACATGACAAATTACCAGATGGTCCTTTATCTTTTGTCAGCCATATGCACCTTTGCATTATTCCGCACAAAAAGAGACGGAGATGTATTCCTCTATCTGTTTCCGCTCACAGCCTTCGGCGGTGCCCTTCTTTTTCTCGCCTGGGAAGCCAGCGGCAGATACATCCTGCCCTACGCTGTTTTTATGCTGCCCTATGCGGGATACGGCATGCACCTGCTCGTACAGAAAATCCGGAGAAAGTAAATTTTATATCATATTATATCAGGAGAAAACGCATGGCAATTTCCACCTTAAAACAGTACAACGCAAAAACAACAAAGAACGATCCGCACAGATCCTTCGGGCCTCACCTGTCCGGAATCCTTTCTGTCCTCGTTGTATTTTTATTATTCTGTTATTTTCGCAGGCTCTCCCCTTTTATCTACCAGACAAACGACGACCTTTTTCTGAAAATGATCGTTTCCGGCGAGATGACCGGCACGCCGGATTCCCGGATGTTTTATATCTCCTATCCGGCGGGAGTGCTGCTTTCCATCCTGTATAAGCTGTTTCCGCAGGCTCCCTGGTACGGGTTGTTTTTCTGTCTGACGATCGGCATGACCATGAGCATCGTGCTCTATTCTCTTCTAAAGGCGGAAAAAAGCCTGCCTGTTCGTCTGCTCACGGTTTTACTGTTTGCCCTGTTCAGCTATGGTTTTCTGTTTCTGCATATCGCCGAACTGCAGTTTACGACGGTGACGGCTATGGCGGGATGCGGAGCGCTCTTCCTCTTTATGCTCTCCTCCCCTGCGGATTCTCTGAGAGAAACTTTAAAAAGCAACCGGGGGTTTTTGCTGCTCTCCGCCTGGGCTTTCTGTATCCGTGGACAGGCGTTTTTAATGTTCCTGCCCGTGATCGGCATGATCGGCCTTGGAAAATATCTGGATGCGGGAAGATCTCCTGCTGTCTCCCTTTTTCATATGAACAGCAAAAGGAAAAACCTTTTTGCTCTTGCGGGTGTCTTTATCGCCGTCATCGGTTCTCTGTTCCTGTTGGAGAAACTCGCCTATCAGCGGGGGGACTGGAAAACCTTTTCCGCCTACACCGAGGCCAGCGAAACCGTTTACGACTATGAAGGGTACCCGGATTATGATTCCCACGAGGATACCTATCGGGAACTGGGCATCAGCCGCTCTTCCCTTGAAGCCGCCGCCCATCATTACTGCATCACCCTGGAGGCGGGCATCAACCAAAAGACCATGGAAACCCTGGCGGCTATCGTGGAACAGGAGCGTGCCCTTTCCCCGTCTGAACTGCCGGGAAAATTTCAGGAGATGGCCGCCTTTTTTATCGACAGGCACCTCTCCTACACGGACAGGCCCTTAAACCTGCTGGTCTACTGCTGTTATATCCTGTTCTTTTTTGCCGCCCTTTTATCCGGCAAAAGAAGCGCCATGCGGGATATCCTGTTCCTCGGCATCGCCCGGATGGTCATCTGGATCTATCTGGTTTTTTACGGCAGGCTTCCTTCGAGAGTCTCCCAGTCCGTCTATCTGGCGGAACTGGCAGTTCTGCTCGCCATCGCTTTCGGAAACCGGCTCTGGGCATTTCATGATCATAAATCCAAAGGAGAAAATGACCCAATTCCTGCAAAAAATGTTTTAAAAAGTCAGATCTGCTCGATTTTTTGGATCATATCCGTCATTTTTCTCACTTTTGTCTGCCTGCGTTTCGGTTTTCCAAAGGCAAAAGCCGCCGCATGGGAAGCCTCTTCCCGCCTGCAGTTTTCGCAGTCCTTTGTGGATATCAAAAATTACTTCAAGGCGCATCCGGACAATCTTTACTATCTGGATATGGACTCCTTCGGTTCTTTTACAGAGGATGCCCTGCAGGATCCGTCAAACGGATATGACAATTTTCTCTATATGGGAAGCTGGATCCCCCACAGTCCCTGGTATGACGTGAAGTTTGAGCTAGCCGAGATCTCCGATCCCGCCGCAGCCCTCTATGAAGATCCGAACGTCTATATCGTTTTTATGAATACGGAGGGTATCAGCTATGATTACCTGACAGACTTTTACGCGGAAAACCATCCCGGCGTCTCTTTTGCGGTCACAGATACCGTGGACGTCTCAAACGACCTGCAGTTTCTGATCCTGCAGGGGACTTCCGCACAGAAATAGACAGTCCGGTCACCTGCCTGTCCGGGGATATGCTTGTCCAAAAACATGCCTATCCGGGGCATATATGCCAGGGACATATATGTCCCGGGAAAACTACAAACAGATTCGAGGCGCATTCCGAAATGAACAGAAAAACAAACTTTCCTTATCATAAAGAACAAGACAGTCATTCAAACCGGCAGGCATATCCGCTTCGCAGACAGGAGCCTTATCTTCTGGCTGCCTGCTCTGTTTTCGCTGTTTTTTTCCTGCTCTGCTTTTTCCGCAGGCTGGCTCCTTTTGTCTACCAGACAAATGATGATCTGTTTCTGAGAATGATCGCCTCCGGGGAGATGAGCGGGGAACCGGAATCCCGCCTGCATTTTATATCCTACCCCGCAGGACTGCTGCTCTCCCTCCTCTACAGATCACTGCCGTCGCTCCCCTGGTACGGACTGTTTTTATGCGCCTCCTTCTGCCTGACATTGGTTTTAGTGCTCTACGCCCTTCTGCGCCGTGAAAAAACACTGTCCGCCCGATGCCTCACGGTCTTGCTGTTCTGCATGCTCAGTTACAGCTTTTTATTTGTGCATATCGCATCGCTCCAGTTCACCACCTCGGCAGGTATCGCCGCGGCGGGCGCACTGTTTCTGTTCTCCCTCTCCGCCCCTTCCGCCTCCTTCCGGGAGACGCTGAAAAACAACGCCTGTTTTTTGCTTCTTTCCGCTTACGCCTTCTGCATCCGCAATCAGGTGCTGTTTATGTGCCTTCCTTTTCTCGGTATGATCGGGCTGGGGAAATATCTGGATATGCGTAAACTGCCGGAAGATCCCCTGCCAAACCAAAATAACACCCGTTCTGTTCCATCCAAAACAGCGGACGGATCCCGTAAATCCCGGCGCAATTTCCTGCACCATAAAAACAGACAGCAGAAAAACCTCCTGCTGCTCGGTTTCCTTTTCCTCGCTATGCTGGCATCCTTCCTTTTCATCGAAAAGACCGCCTACCACAGCAGTGACTGGCGCTCTTTCCGCTCCTACAGCGATGCCCGCGCATCGGTCTACGACTACGAAGGCTATCCCGACTACGATACCTGGCAGGATACCTATCAGGAACTGGGCATCACCCGCTCCTCCTACGAAGCCGCCGCTCACCGCTACAGCCTGATGCTGGAGCCCGCCATCGATCAGCACAGCATGGAAGTTCTGGAGGAAATCTCCAGTCAGAAAAGGACTATCTCCCCTGCAGAATTTCCGCAAAAACTGAAAGAAATGACAGCATTTTTTTTAGAGCGGCACCGCTCCGACGCCGATAAACCGCTGAATCTCCTGGTCTACCGCTGTTATCTCCTGTTTATCCTCTGCGCCCTTTTCTCCCGAAAATGGAGGGCGATCCGGGACATTCTGTTTGCGCTGTCCGCCCGCATGGTCGTCTGGTCCTGGCTGGTCTTTAACGGCAGGCTTCCGGTCCGCATCTCCCAGTCGGTTTATCTGGCGGAACTGGCGGTTTTGTTTGCCGTCGCCTTCAGATACAGATTCTGGCAATCGTGGGAGCAGTCCGGTCAGAATGGCAAAAAAGTCAGATGCAGCTATGCAGTATGGGGAATATCCATCCTTCTCATCCTGTTTACCTGCATCCGCTCGGGTATCCCCAACGCAAAAGCGGCAGCAGAAGAATCTGCCGCCCGCCTTACGTTTTCCGAATCGTTTACCTTTATGAAGGATTATTTTCATGATCACCCGGATCATTTTTACTATCTTGATACAAACTCTTTCGCCTACTTTACGGAAGACGCTCTCTCACCGGAACAGCCCGCAGACAGCAACTACCTCTTTATGGGCGGCTGGGCGGCAAAAAGCCCCTGGTATGACAAAAAATTGAAGCAGAAAGGCATTTTGGATCCCGCTTCCGCCCTGTACGAAAACCCTTCCGTCCACGCCGTCTTTATGAATACGGAGGAAACCGGCTACGGCTATCTGGAAGACTTTTACGCCGAAAACTATCCGGGCGTTTCTCTGGAAGTGACAGAGACTGTGGATGCCGGAAACGGATTATCCTTCCTCATCGTGAACGCCGTTTCTGAAAAAGCGCCTTAATTTTGCACAGACCTCCGCCACCTTTTTGTGATCGCTCCCGCCGGAACTGACGCCGATCGTCAGCCCGTCCTCCTGCAGGATCGCGGGAAAGAAAAAATCGCAGTCCCCCTTGCAGGAGGCATTGTTGACCGGCAGTTTTCTTTCTCTGCAAAGCTGCACTATCCTGTGGTTGAGAGCATCGTCATCCGTTGCCGCAAGCACAAGATCCGCTCCGCTCAGGTCACTTTCCTCAAAGCGTTTTTTCCGGTAAACAAAATTTCCGCCGCTTTCCTTTTCCTGCTTTTTTAACAATTCCGCCATCTCTGCGGAACACTCCGGCGCTGTTATCACGATCCCGGCGCCAAAGGAGTACAATATTCCCGCGCGCCTTGCCGCGATCTTCCCTGCACCTGCTATCAGAATCCGTTTATCCCGTAAAGAAATAAAAAGAGGGAAATACCTGCATTCCGATGCAGTGAAACATTCCGGCCTTTCCATCCTGTCCAGATCTTCCACCTCTCTGTTATCTCCTCCCCCAGTGCACGATCGCACACATCCCGGGGCCTGTATGCGCGCCGATGATCGGGCTCAGCATCATCTTTGTCACGCTGCACGCAGGATTGATCGCCTTTACTTTCTCCTCCAGATATGCCGCATTCTCCTCGCTGTCCGCATGCATGATATAAATGCTCTCCCCTGCCTCCTTGTCGCTGGCAGCCTCATAATATTCCACCAGATTGTTCAGCGCCCTCTTACTGCCCCTTGCCTTCGCAAAGTTTTTCAGTGTGCCGTCCTCCTCGATCTTCAGGATCGGCCTGATGTTTAACGCGGAGCCCACCACAGCCGTCGCCGCGGACACTCTTCCGCCTCTCTTTAAATACATCAGATCCTCCACCATAAACCAGTGGCAGACTCTCAGCCTGTTCTCCTCCAGCCACCGGCCGTTTTCCGCAGGTGCCATTCCCTTCTCCCGGTTCTGCACCGCAGCTTCCAGCAAAAGTCCCATACCGCCCGTTGCCGCAAGGGAATCCACGCAGACGATCTCCCTCTCCGGAAATTTTTCCTTCAACTCCGTCGCCGCAAGACAGGAAGACTGATATGTGCTGGAAAGCCCGCTGGAGAGCGCCAGATACAGAATGTCCTTCCCCTCCTGCAAAACCGGCTGAAAAACATCCACATAATTCTGGGGCGCTATCTGGGAAGTCCTCGTCAGATCCCCGTTTCGCTGTCCGTCATAAAACTTTTTTAAAACCTCCTCCTGCTCTATCTCCTCGCAGACTCTGTCCTCTTCCCCCAGGGAATACCGCATTGCCAGAAACCGGATACCATGCTCCTTCGCATAAGAAGCGGGAATATCCGCCGAAATATCTGAAAAAATTACATATGACTGTTCCATTCTCGTCTCCTCTCTCATTTTCCCTTATCTCACAAATATCTGAATCATTTTATCCTTCCAGCCCGTATAAGGCTGATAGCGCATCGGCAGATCCAGAAACGTCTTTTTATCTACCATGCTCTTTCTATGGGTAAAGGTCTCAAACCCATGCCTCCCGTGGTAAGATCCCATACCGCTCTCCCCTACGCCGCCGAATCCCATAGCACTGGTGGCAAGATGGATCAGCGTATCATTGATACAGCCCCCTCCGAAAGAAACCCTCTCCTTCACATAGCTTATATTTCTTTTATCGGAGGAGAACATATATAAAGCAAGGGGACAGGGCATAGAGCGTATTTTCTTCACCGCCTCCTCCAGGGAACTGTATGTCAGCACCGGCAGTACCGGTCCGAAGATCTCCTCACCCATCACCGCATCTTCCCAGGTTACGCGATCCATCACAGTCGGGGCTATCCTCTGTGCCTCCTCGTCTCTTTCACCGCCGATCACTGTCTTCTCCCTGTCGATCAGCCCGCAGATACGGTCAAAATGTTTCCGGTTAATGATCTTCCCGTAATCCTCATTATCCAGAGGCTTTTCACCATACTGAACCCGGATCTGCCTCCCGATCTCCTGTAACAGTTTCTCTCTCACCGCCTCGTCACAGTAAATATAATCCGGCGCCACACAGGTCTGCCCGCAGTTTAAAAACTTTCCGAAAACGATCCGCTTCGCCGCCAGAGGAATATTTGCTGTTTTGTCCACAATACAGGGACTTTTCCCCCCCAGTTCCAGCGTCACCGGCGTCAGATGCTCCGCTGCCCGGCGCATCACTTCCCTGCCTACGACTTTTCCTCCGGTAAAGAAAATATAGTCAAACTTCATTTCCAGAAGACTGGTATTTTCTGCCCGTCCGCCATTTACCACTGCCACAAACTCCGGCTCAAAACAGGATTCCACCAGTTCCGTCATCGCCTTCGCCGTATAGGGCGCATAGGCGCTCGGCTTCAAAACAACGGTATTCCCTGCAGCGATCGCATCCACCAACGGTTCGACGGTCAGAAGAAAGGGATAATTCCAGGGGCTCATGATCAGTACACAGCCATAGGGCGATGGCTTTTCAAAACTCCGGGACACATACTGTGCAAGGGGCGTCGGCACTCTTTTTTCCCTCACAAACCTGCCCACATGGCGCAGCATATAAGTGATCTCGCTTTTCACAAGCCCGATCTCACTCATATAACTTTCCGAACTGCTTTTCCCCAGATCCTTTTTCAGCGCGGCACAGAGCAGTTTTTCTTTTTCACCTATTGCCGCATACAACTTTCGAAGCGCCGCCTTTCTGGCACTGACAGGCAGCGTTGCGCCGGTTTCAAAATATTCCCGCTGCCTTCTTATGATCTCCTGTATTTCCTGCTTTTCCATGTTTAACTGCGCGCCTTTCTGTAAACTTCCTTTAAAGCCTCTTTATCCCAGAGCACCGGAACCGGATAAAGCGGATTTGCCTCTTTATCCGCATAGGCGGCAAGCTGATCGATGTCTTCCTCCGCAATGCCCTCTATCTTCCCGGGAATCCCCAGCTTTTCATTGAGCTCATAAACCGCTGCGATAAACTTTTTCGCAAGTGTCTCTTTCCCCTCCGCCGCTTTTCCAAGCCCTGCGCAGATCGCAAGTTCCGCCAGTTTTTTATAAACCGCCGGTCCGTACATCTCCAGTACAATGGGAAGCAAAATCGCATTGGTCTTTCCGTGGGGCATGTTATACTTTCCGCTCAAAGAGTGGGAAACCGCATGGATATACCCCACATAGGACCGGGTGAAAGCCCGTCCTGCACGGTGCGCCGCAATCAGCATCCCCTTTTCCGCCCGCAGGCTCTTGTGGGCCGCCGCCGCTTCCACATCGTGGAAGATCGCTCTCACAGCCTTTTTCGCATCCCGTCTGGTATATCTTGTTGTGGAACGGCCGATATAGGCCTCCACCGCATGAGTCAGGGCATCCATACCGGTTGACGCGGCAACGGAATACGGTAATGTACTGATGACCGCCGGATCAAGCACCGCATAGGACGGAATCAGCGGAAAATCATTAATCACGTACTTATGTCTTGTATCACTGTCCACGATCACCGCCGCCAGTGTGGTCTCGCTTCCCGTGCCCGCCGTGGTGGGCACAGCGATCAGAAGAGGCAGCTTTCTTCCCACTTTCAAAATGCCCGCCATCTTCCGCAGAGGCTTTTTCGGGCGCGCCACACAGGCTCCTACCGCTTTCGCACAGTCCATCGGAGAACCGCCTCCAAAGGAAATGATACAGTCGCAGCCATTATCGCGATAAACCTGCAGCGCTTCCATCACCATCTTCGTCGTGGGGTTCTGCTCTGTTTTATCATAGACAAAGGCGGGCTCCCCGCTCTCCTCCAATATTTCCTCCAGATGCTTTGTCAATCCCAATCCTCTGATCGAAGCGTCCGTCACAAGAAGAGGCTTTTTTAATCCCTTCTCTGTCAGCACACCCGGAATTCCATCCACACTGTGCAGGATCACCGGGTTTCGATAAGGTAAAAAAGGGAGGGCGACACGAAATACCGTCTGGTATACTCTGCAATATACTGATCTTATCCTGTTCATCTTTCAATATACTCCATCAATATCATTCTATTTTAATCAGTAAAGCAGGCTGTCGTCTGATCTTTTCTCTCAGCCCACAGCCTGCTTTATTTTACATGATACCGGCGTATCCGTCAAACCCTGTAATCTCGTTCTGAAAACCCTTTCATATAGCCTGAAATATTTCACCCCGCATCCGATCCCACAGCGCACTGCTGCTCATAAATTTCAAACTCAGAAATGCTCTCTTCTTTCCAGTCAAATGCCGGCAGCAGCTCTTTCAGTTCATCCACCTCCAGATAGGGTTCCTCCCCAAAATGAATCCATCCCTCTTCACCTTCCCCGTCAAAACCGTTTTCCTCCTCCAAAGCAGACATATTCAACACATCAAAACCTGTTCCGTCCTCTGAAACAGAGATCTGTGCTCCCTGCTGCAGCAGATAATAATACACATTTCCCACCGACATTTCATATCCCCGGCTGTAATTACTGTGCGGAAGATTTCTGATACGCAGGCCGCAGACCCACTCCCCGGAAACATACAGCTCATACCACCTGTCCCTGCCCTCCAGACTACCGCATAGTTTTTCATACTCCGGTCCCAGTTCCCTGTAATCCTGCAGAGTCAGCTTCCAGGGCTCATAATTAAACCTATATTCGATATACGCCTCCTGAACCTTCTGCGTCAGTTCCTCCGCTGTCATTTCCCGGGGGTTGAAAAACTGCGGTTCCGAGACCGTGACCATTGTCTTCCCCCCTGTCAGCATCATTTCCTCATAGAGCGCTCCCTCCATGCAAAAGCCGACAGAACGCAACACCTGCAGTTCCTCCTGCTCCTGAAACATCTGATGTGCCCTTCTACAGAACTCTGCCAGTTCTTCCAAACCATCTGCCGGATAGTATAAAATCCCGGAGTTTTCATATACAAGATCCCACCGGGATATCCCCTTCGCCATCCCTGCCTTCAAACCATACCGCTCTGCACAGCCTCCCAGAACCTGCACGCCATAATCCTCTATCAAAATGCGCCGCCCTCCATTATGCACCCAGTTTGTTACAAATGCCGTGATCTCCATATCCGGGCGGTCAGAAGATGTAAAGTGATAATATCCTGTGGTAAACTCTGTCCACTTCGGTTTTGAAAATTCAACACCCTGATATTTTTTTGCCATCGCCTCCACTATATAGCGCTGATCGTTCGTAACATAGCTCCAGATAAAAAAGAGCAGGAGCCCCGCCAGAAAAGTATAAAATCCCCGCCGTATCCTTCTCTCCAGCTTATCCCATTTCATCCTGGCCCGTCTGTTCTTCTCACGAAGCACCTGATATGCCTGATCTTTTTCCCACTGTTTTCGGCTGGAATCCAGTACCCCCCAAAGCCTTTTTACTTCCTCCCCGTTTTCCGGCTTCCGCTCCTCCTGAAAACCATATAAATCCCACAATAACTGCCAGGCCTCATTGTCCCGGGCATATGACAACTTTGAAAACTCCTCCGCAAGAAGGCGCACCACCTGCGGATGCCACTGTATGCTCCGAAATGCCGCCGAGCGAAAATACTCCGGCAGATTCTCTTTCTCCTCCTGCTCCCGAAACTTTTTCCACAGTTCCTTCAGATATTCCAGAGCCGCAGCAATCCTTTCCTCCTCCAGCCGATTCTGCTCCTCAAAGTAATGCAGAAGTTCTTCCTTCTCAGTGTTTTCCCACTCAAAGGATCTCTCCCCGACAACCTCTTCCCCGGCGCTTTTCCTTCCGCCATCTTCTCTCTCAAAAATCTCCCCTGCGCCTTCCTCCGGCACAGGTTCCTCCCTCTTTTCCTTCGCGGCAAACTCCCGGATGCTTCCCCCCTTTTCAGAATTTTTCGCCTGCTGCAGAGCCGCCTGATAGGCGCGATAAAGCATCTGAAACTCCTCCGGTCTTTCCTCCGGATGGATCACCTTCGATCTGGCGGCATAGGCTCTCTTTATGATCTTTTTGTCGGTCGTAGGTTCTATTCCAAGTACATCCCAGATCGTCATGTCTTTGTCCTTCTCCCGTGTTTTTATCGTTCCATTTGTTCCAGCTCATCAAACAGTGCTTCCGCTTTTCTCAGGCTCTCCGTCATCTGCCGCTCATCTTTCCCGGCCGCCTGTGCCTGGATCTCCCGCATGATCTCCGACACGATCCTCCGCTTTTCCCCGGTAAACTGCGTAAACAACCGCTCCCCTCTGGCTAAAAGAAGCTTTGTCCGGATACCGCCCTGCGGCATCAGCTTATACGCCTGCAGTTCCCGCACCCTCCGCTCCATCTCCTCCCCGGACATGCGGAAACTCCCGGTGGTAAAGACCTGCTGGTATTTTTTCTTCTGCTGAAGATCCGTCACCTCCACCTCCAGAATACCGTTGATATCATAGGTAAAACAGATATGAAAACCCGCCTCTCCCTTGCGGCAGGGAAGAATGTCCATCTCGATATCTCCCAGCTTTATATTTTCATCACAGTAGTAGGATTCCCCCTGATAGACGCCCACAGAAATATGGTTCTGCCCGTCGAAAGCGTTCGTGTAAAATCCTGTTCTGGCGTTGGGAAGGACGCTGTTTCTCTCGATCACCGGCGACATGATCGGCCGGCTCGTGTCCATATAATTGACCACACTTGTCCCCAGCGTAAAGGGACAGATGTCCGTCAACACCAGATCCTTTATCTCTTCCTTCCGCTCCTTGATGCCGGCATAGAGCCCTGCCCCCATCGCCACCACCTCGTCCGGCGGCCCGATCACGCAGGGCGCTTTTTCCAGAAAAGCCTGCAGCCAGAAAGCGACCACCGGCATTCTGGAGGAACCGCCCACCAGTACCACTTCATTGATATCCTCCATGCTGCTCTCGCTGTCCTGCAGAACCCTTTTGACTACTTCCCCGATCCGTCCGAAAATATCTCCGCACAGCTCCGCCAGGTCTATCCCCGTCAGTGCCAGCGTCTTTTTCTCCTCCCCGAACACAAGCTCCGCCTGCTTCTGCATAGTCAGCTCCCGTTTGCACTTCTCCGCCGCCCGAAGGAGAGACGCCTGCTCCTGCGATGCCAGTCCCTCATAATCCATATCGTTCACTTCACAGAACCGGCGCGCGATGACCTCGTCAAAATCGTCGCCGCCCAGATGATTATCCCCGCTGACAGCCCTGATCTCTATCACATTGTCAAAAAAATCCACAATGGACACATCCAGTGTTCCGCCGCCGAAATCAAACACCAGATAGCTTCCCTCTTCCTCCCGACTGATCCGGCTTGCCGCCAGCGCCGCGGCGGAAGGTTCATTGATCAGCCGTTCCACCCGTATGCCGGCTAATGCCCCCGCCTGTTTTGTGGCATACCGCTGATTGTCGTTGAAATATGCCGGAACACTGATCACCGCCTCCGTCACTTCCTCCCCCAGAAAGTACTCCGCGTCCGCTTTTAACTGGCGCAATACAAAGGAGGAGAGTTCCTGCGGTGTAAAGTTTTGTCCCGCCAGCTCAAAGACATGGTCTGTCCCCATAAAACGTTTGAAGGATGCCGCCGAAGCCTCCGGATGGGATACCAGCCTCTCCCTTGCCACCGCCCCCACGCAGATGCTGCCGTCCTCCTCCACGCTGACTGCGCTGGGTGTCAGAAACTGTCCCAGCCGATTGGGGATCAGGACTGTTTTTCCCTCCAGCCAGACACATGCCAGAGAGTTTGTTGTTCCAAGATCGATTCCGATAACCGCCATTTTTCTTCCTCACTGTTTTACTGATTTATGCTATATCCGATACTGTTTCCTGTCTGTGTTCAAAGCCAGGGAACTTATTTTTCTGTATTATCATCCGTAAAGACAATCTCTGATCACACTTCTCAGCCGTACCGCCGTCCCCGCCGCCAGCACACAGAGAATGAGATCCGCCCACACAGTCAGCAAAAAGCCGTTCACAAGCAGTATCCTCCATGTAACCTCCTGAAAGATCAGAAAACGGCATAGGGCAAAATAGTAAACCATACCGACGCTGTAATATACAAACAACCCGCAGACAGAGATCCCTAACAACCTCCTAAAACCAATCGTCCGAAACCGCCCGCACAACCACGCCATCATATAGGAGGCCGCACAAAATCCAAGTAAATACCCGAAGGTCGGACGCAGCACATAGGACGGCCCTCCTCCCCCGGCAAATACAGGCATTCCCATCAGCCCTGCCAGAAGATATACCCCCACGCTGGCTCCCGCAAGGCGTTTATCGAGCAGCAGTCCCGCAAGCAGCACGAAAAACCATTGCAGCGTAAAATGCATGGAAACCGGCGCTGTCGGCAGCGTTATCCTGACAAACGCCCCGACGGCGATCAGCGCCGCAAACAGGCCGCCCGCCGTCAGTTCCCTGATATTGAAAAACTGTTTTTCTTTCGTTATATTCATTCTTTTACTCTCGGTCAACTTTTTTCTCATCCGTAGCACACGCCCGCCCCGGACCGGTATAAGATTCTGCTACACCATAAATCCCAGTTCCACAAGACTCTCCACCGTCGCCTCCTTCGCGATCCGTATCTGCATCCCGTACTTTAACGCCTCACGGGCAGTCATTTCGCCGATACACAACGCCTGCACTTTTGTAAAATCCGTGTCGGGGAACATGGACACAAAGCCTCTGACCGTGGAGCTGCTTGTAAAGAACACGCCGTCCATATCATTGATATCGCAGATCTGTACCGTACTTTTCAATCCTGATCCCCCGTCCGGCTCTCCGACCCGCACATCTCCTTCTCCTGTGACATATGCCGCAATATCCCTGACCGTGATATCTTTCCCTTTTTGCAGTTCAGTGGTCAGTTCCGGATTCCCGATCGCGGAACGGGCAAGAAGCACCTTATCCCCGTCCTCACACTGTACGTTTAGAAGCGCTCCCAGAGCCTTCCCGCTGTAAACCTCCGGCACCACATCCGCCAGAATCCCGTACTGCCTCAGCGCTTTCGCCGTACCGCTCCCGATGGCCGCGATGGACACAACGTTCAAATGCCGCACATCCTTCCCCATATCCAGCAGTTCCCGCATAAATTCCGCCACGCCCGCCGGAGAGGTAAACACCAGAAAACGATACTCCTGCAGACGAAAGATTTCCTCGCGCAAAGGCGGATTGGGATGAATCCCTTCTATCGTGATCGTCGGGCATTCCACGGCTTCCGCCCCCAGTTCCCGAAGCCGTTCTGAGAGATCTTTGCCACGCTCCTTCGATCTTGTGACAAGAAATCTTTTGCCTGACAGAGGCAGTTTATCAAACCATGCAAATTTCTCGCCAAGCCGCACTACTTCCCCCACGATAATGATCGCCGGCGTAGCAACGCCCTGTCTTTCCGCCTCCTGCTCCAGTGTGGCGAGCGTAGCGGTTATCTTTTTCTGTCTGCTTCCCGCTCCCTGCTGCAGGATCGCCGCCGGTGTCACCGGTTCCATTCCCGCCTCCAGCAACCCCGACAAAATGGAATGCAGACAGGATATCCCCATCAGAAATACCAACGTTCCGCCCGCTTCCTTTAATGCCCGGAAATTGATGGAAAGCGGCTCATTCCTCCTGTGGTGTCCGGTAATGATATGTACCGAGGATGCCAGATCCCGATGGGTTACCGGAATCCCGAAACAGGCGGGCACGGATATCGCCGAAGTCACACCGGGCACGATCTCAAAGGGAATCCGGTGTTCCACCAACAGTTCCAGTTCCTCCGCGCCCCGCCCGAACAAAAAAGGATCTCCTCCTTTTAACCGCACGACCCTTTTTCCCTGCTGTGCCAGAGAAAGCAACAGCCTGTTGATCTGCTCCTGCGGCATTGTATGGCATCCTGCCCGCTTGCCCACATAGATCTTCTCTGCAGATTCCGGGATCAGCGCAAGCACGGAAGCCCCCGCCAGCGCATCATACACCACCACGTCCGCCTGTTCGATCACCTGTTTTCCTTTTATCGTCAAGAGTTCCGCACCCGATGGTCCCGCACCCACCAGCCAGACTTTCCCTGTCATTCTTAACACCCTTTCCATATCTGCAATATTTTTCACTGCCTGTCTGATTCCGTTCCGCCACACGCAAGATAGGCTATCTTTTCCGGAAATTACTCTGCCATATACTCACAAATCCGCGCTCTCAACACCCTACATCCGATTTTGTCAAACCTTTGTCCCTTAACTACGCCCTGTTTTCTTCCGAAATCGTTGCCATCTCTTCCGCCAGCTTCCGCCCCAGTTCCACCGCCTCTGTCCGCTTTCCCCGGATCGTTTTCAGACAGTAACCTCCATCCATCGCCTGCCTGCCGCCAGTTTCCCTGGAAGCCATCTCCCCATTTTCCCGGTAATACAGCCCCGTCAGCACAAGCTCCTCTCCCTCTATCGCCGCATAAGCCGCCACCGGCGAGGAGCACCCGCCGTCCAGCCATCTCACAAATGCCCGCTCCGCAAGCGCCGCATCTCTCGCCTCATCATCAAAAAAGCCGGATAAAAAACTGTAATCCGTACCTTTTCTCCCCTGCACCGCAAGAATCCCCTGCCCCGCCGCAGGCAGCATCTCCCCGCAGGAAAAATAACGAAAGATCCTGTGTTCCAGTCCAAGGCGCTTCAACCCTGCCGCCGCAAGCACCAGAGCGCTGTATTTCCCCTCTTCCAGCTTCCTAAGCCTGGTGAGGAGATTTCCCCGGATCATCTCCACCTGCATTTCCGGATATATTTTTTTGATCTGCAGCTCCCGCCGCAGACTGGAAGTGCCAATCGGAAGCGCCGGATCCAGCTTTGTCACATTCTCCGGCAAAACCAGTACATCCCGCGGATCCTCCCGGCGTGAAAATCCCAGGATCGGCAGTTCATCACCGGTTTCCATCGGCATATCTTTCAGAGAATGCACCGAAAGCTGTGTTCTGTTATCCAGAAGCGCCCGATCCAGCTCCTTCACAAATAATCCCTTCCCGCCAATCTCCTCCAGCCTTTTTTCCAATATCTTATCGCCGGTGGTCTTCATAGCCAGAATTTCCGCCGAAAGATCCGGACAGTTATCTCTGATATATGCCTGTACCATCTTCGCCTGCACCAGCGCCAATGCACTGTCTCTGCTGCCAATCGTAATTTTTTTCATATACTCCTGCCCGTTTCGCGCTCTATCTATCCTATATGTTCCATCAACTTCATTCTGTTAAATTTTTATATCAGCCTGAAACATCATTCAAATCACTTTTTTCCTGCCAACATTTATTATATAACAAAATACCCTTTCTGCCAAAACATAAATGCTGCAATGAAAATTTCCTGCCGGTATTCGCCACAGACAACAAAAATATCAAAAAATTAATACTTGCGTATCTTTTAATTTTCCCTTATAATAAATCCACTCAGTTATATATTCTGTATATCATTTTATTTGCAACTCTGTGCCATATTATCCTGTTCACTATATTTTTCATATTTTTATCCGTTATATTTTATTTATCGTCTGCCATATTCTCTGATTTCAGCAACTATATCATATTCAAAAAATTCTGCAGTAACACATAAATTTTTTCCTCTGATATCAATATTAAATTCTTAATCATCTCAAATCTCACGGATTCTTTAAGATCCATCACCACATCACAAAAGGAGTTTCTATGATGCAAAATTCTAAAACAGATTTTCAGACAAACGTATCTGCCTGTCCCGGCGCCGTACCCTGCTCTTATCTGAACGCCACCGGAAAGATAAGATACACCATGACCAACGACTACATGTTTAATATTATTTTTCGCAATGTGGATATTCTCGCAGAGCTGCTCTGCTCCCTGTTGGATCTTGACAAAAAACAGATTTCCTCCATCGAGATCAAAAATCCACTCCTGTCCGGCGACACCGCCCTCGAAAAAACCTTTATTCTGGATATCAATATTTTCTTAAATAGCAACGCTTTTATCAATATAGAAATGCAGGTCAACAATCTGGGAGACTGGTTTGACCGTTCCTTAAGTTATCTCTGCCGCTCCTTCGATCAGCTCTATCACGGTGAAAACTATGCTTCCACAAAGTCTGTGCTGCATATAGGCATTCTTGATTTCAACATCTTTCCCGCCCACCCGGAATTCTATTCTTCTTATAAACTTATGAATGTAAAAAATAAGCAAATATATAATGACAAATTTGAGCTCCGTGTGTTACAATTAAACCATGCCGATCTGGCAACTGAAAAAGATAAAAACTGTGGTCTGACACACTGGGCTTCACTTTTTAAAGCAGTCACCTGGGAGGAGATCAAGATGTTGGCTCATGAAAATTCTGTTTTTGATAAAGTTGCACAGGAACTGTATAAATCCAATTCTGATGAGCAGATCAGGTATGCCTGTCAGGCTCGTGAAGAATATGAATTTCAGATGAAACGCAGGCAGGCTATGCTGGAGGAAGCTGAAAAAAAGCAGCAAGAGTACGAATTTCAAATGAAACGCAGGCAGGAACAACTTGAAGAATACGAATTTCAGATGAAACGTAGGCAGACTATGCTCGAGGAAGCTGAAAAGAAGCAGCAAGAATACGAATCTCAAATAAAAGAAATCCAGAAGCAGCTTGAAGACAAAGATCTCCTCACCGCCACCTTAACAAATGAACTCCATAAACTCCGCCAGGAACTGGAACAATTAAAAAAAGACCATTAAGCCGAGGTAACTCTTCCCATGATCTACACCATCACCTTAAATCCCGCACTGGATAAAACTGTAGAAATCCCCTCTCTGACCATAGACAGCGTCAACCGCATCACCACACTGCGCACCGATCCCGGCGGAAAGGGCATCAATGTCTCCAAAGTGATCCGAAAGCTGGGCGGAGAAAGCATTGCCGTTGGTATTCTGGCAGGGAATACAGGACGTGCCATCTGCGCCGCCGTGGAAAATATTGGAATCAAAACTGCTTTCAGATTTGTAAACGGGGAAACCCGCACCAACCTGAAAGTGATCGATCCGATAAATCACACTAACACCGACCTGAATGAACCGGGCATCACCATATCCGAAGACGTCCTGAATGAACTGCTCTCGGAGTTACTGTCCCGGATACAGGAAAACGATATCGTTGTCTTATCCGGCAGCCTGCCCAAAGGTTCCCCGGAAGATACCTACTCTGTATGGGGGAACGCCTGCAAAAAAGCAGGCGCAAAGGTAATCCTTGACGCAGACGGAGAACTGCTCAAAAATGGCCTGACATCATCTCCGTATCTGATCAAGCCCAACCATCATGAAATCTCTGAACTGATGGGAAAAAAGCTGGAAAAGCCGAATGAACTGAAAAAAGCCGCCCGAACCCTGATGTCACAATACAGCATTGCCAAAATCATAGTTTCTATGGGCGGTGCCGGCGCTCTTTTTGTGACGCCGGATGAAACCATCTATGCGGAAGGGTTAAAAGTCCCGGTGAAAAGTACAGTGGGTACCGGCGACAGCGTTGTCGCCGCCCTCGCCATATCAGAAGAATCCGGTAAAAATTTACAGGACACAGTCCGCCTTTCCATCGCCTGCGGAGCCGCCAACGTGATGTGCAGTGGGACACAGGCGGCGGAATATGAAACCGTGAAAAAACTGATACCGGAAGTTGTATATCAAAATCTAATACCTCTGCCCCCGGCATCTGTCTTTCATCTCTCAGTATCCTTCTCCTATGATTCCTGCACTTCCGGCTGCAACAGTTTCTCCTGCGTCCTGTACTCTTCGCCATCCTTCTTGTTCTGCGGAATCCTGTCCACATGATTGCGCTCGTCGATCAGTCTCTCCACCTCATCGGCAAGTTCCCTGGACGTTTCATCGAGACTGCTCTGCCGCGCCTCTCCAAGAGCCGCATCAACCGCCGCCTGCATCATACCGTCTTTTGTTAACTGCATGCTCTGCAGAGGATTATCGGAGATGCGCTGCAGCTTAACGTCCCGCATATCCCGCAGAACCTGTGTTCCAAAGCTTCCGAAGATATAAGCCTCCTCGCTCTTTACGCTCACCTCACGCCGATAACTCTGCATCATCTCACCTAACTGCCCTGTCGTAAAAGACTTATCCTTGAGAGCTTCCTTGAGAAACCTGTTTTGTCTGAGAAGATCCTGCGCAATGGAATCCGCCTGGGAAAGAAACCAGTGTCCGAAATCCCCCACCTTGTTTGACAGTTCCTCCACGCCCTTCTCATGATTTAAGGAGGACGTCATAACACCGGCTGCCGAATTATGTATCGCATCGGCGGCTGAATTCTCTTTCCCGGATGTATCGCCATCCTCCTCCGAAGCACCGTTCTCCAGTTCCTCCGCCGCCTTTTTCGCCTCTTCCATCGTCTTCAGCAGAGCCACCAGATCTCGGTTATTTTCATCGACTTCCTCCTTGCCCTGAGCAGACTTCATTGCCGCGATCTGCTGCGCCTCCTTCAACCTCCTCAGCGCTTCCTCCTCCTGAAAGTCCTTATTCTCCTGCATCTGTTCCTGCAGCTGCCTCTGCTGTTCAACAAGCTCTTTCATTAACGGATCATTGTACGACTTGTCGCTTCTCATCCTGCCATAGGCGGCGTTCATAACCTTTATCTGCTTCTCGAGCTCCTCCAGTTCGTCATAATATCCTTTTCTCGTCCTGGCATCAAACTGGGCTTCTTCCAGCTGACGGAGCATCACTTCCGCCATCTTGTCACTCTGTGCGCCCTGAACGTCCGCTCCCGGCTGAGCCGCCTGCTGCCTGCTTAAGTTTCTTCCCTCCTCTGAGATCGTAACCTCGTACTCCGGCCCAAACATGTTCTCTTCCGGCTGTACCTGCTCTGCATTTTCCGGGATGCCCTGCTCTACTGCCGGCATCATGTCCGCAGGGTTTACACCGATTCCTTTGATCAGCATACTAAAATACCTCCATTCCTTTGAAAATTTACCGCAATTCCGTTTGCGCAGTATCACTTTTTCATTAATATATATCATCTATCAGTAAAATTTCACTCCCCCGACAGATGAGCACAATTCATATATGTACTTTCAAAATCAAGCTTCTCCTGAAATATTTCTCCACACTCCGCGCACCGGCCCGCAGTATAGCTTTCCGTCACACACTTGCCAGTGCTGTCCTTTACATGGCTCTGATAGGTACCGGGAATCACCGTGGAATGCGCACATCCCGCATCCTCTCTCTGATCCGGATCGACCTCATAAACATTCCCATCCTCATCCGTAAACTGCCGGGCAAATCTAACCTCCAAATTCATATCTTCATAGATCAGATCATCTCCTGTCGTGAACAGGTATTCACTGTCTGAAAAATACTCATATTGCCGCTCCACCCATGCGTCATCGTCGCCCAAAATAAGCACATTCACTCCGTCATAGGCAAAGGCCGGCACAGACGAAACCACTAACATCATAACTGTCAGGATCACCGCCAGACATGTCACACCTTTCCTCCCGCCCTTTTTTCTCTCCTGGACGATATTTATCACTCTATCTTTTGTCAGATTTTTATTTCCGCCAAACCGCGTAAAGATATTTCTGTCTTTAGGAACAGATTTCGACTGTTCAATAATTTCCTGCACATAGATCTTTCTTTGCTCCGGTGTCAGGTGACTGATCACCATGTTGTCACAATTCAGTTCACAGCTTCTGTTGATCATTCCCGGCAGCCAGTATACAAGCGGATTAAACCAGTGTATGCAGACCGTTGCCATACCGATAAACTTGAGTAATGTATCCCTTCTTTTTATGTGGCACATCTCATGCAGCAATACGACTTCTCTCTTCTCCCGCACCGGCTCATCCTGAAGTACGATAACCGGATGGAGATATCCTATCGTAAACGCGCCCGTCGGCAGGTCCGTCAGATATACGCTGACGTCTTTCTTCAGGCCAATCACGCCTTTCATTCTTTCAATCTCTTCCCCCGAAATATCCGCCTCCCTGTAAACCACTCCCGACAGGATCATCTTTTTAACATTTCTGTACTCAACTATTTTTTTAACCAGTAAACAGCATGCGATCACCGCCATAACAGCCAGAACAACGCCATACAGGATA
Source organism: uncultured bacterium (assembly GCA_947647735.1). Lineage (GTDB taxonomy): Bacteria > Bacillota > Clostridia > Lachnospirales > Lachnospiraceae > 1XD8-76. Next base: position 71,705 of record CANSLJ010000001.1, read on the forward strand.
AACGCCCGGGTTATACCGACTCTTTCGTGAGACCATAATATACCGGGGCTCTTCGGCGATATGAAAATTCTGATCTCCCGCTCCGCCTCTCCCCTGAAGCGCAGCTCCCTCATCACATACTTTATGCCCATCGCCGCAAAACCGGATATCAGAAAACAGGCGAGCGTCATCCAATGCCACATCTCCTGCCACCGGCAGGAAGAAAACCGCTCTGTCACTTTCCGGAAAACAACACCGCATATCAGCGCAAGGCTTCCGGAGAGAGACAGCAAAAACATCATCTTCATCCCTGCTCCCTCAGGCCTGCCAGTCTTTCCAGTTCCTCAGCCTCGCGTTCCGTGATCTGTCTTCCTCCGTTTAACGCAGAGATAAAGTTTGTCAGAGAACCGCCATACATACTGTCCAGGATTTCCTTTGTCCGCAATGTTTCAAATTCCTGCTTTGTATAAGCCGCCTTATACTTATGGCCCGTCTTCGTGACAAGCCCCTTATCAGCCAGCCTTGTCAGAAACGTATTCGTCGTCTGCCTTTTCCACTCCCTCCCGCGCTCCTTGAAATACAGGATAATCTCGTTGTTCGTCATCCCCTCCGATTTCCACAATACCTCCATGATCTCCTTTTCTGTCGGACTTAAACTAAGCATACACATCCTCCTTTTCATCTTCAAATATTGTACTATATAATTGTAGTCGTGTCAATCCATGCCATTTCCCCTACCCGAAAATGCGCAGGAAACAAGACGAACCACTTTCCTGTACATAAAATAGCGAACAAAGCCCATATTGCGAGATTTGCTTCGCGAACTCGCAAATTCCGAACCACTTTCCCATGAAATAAGAAAGCATCCGGATCCATATCTCCAGATGCTTTCCTGGCCTGCTCACAGCCCGCTGTTATATTTTCGCCGCAAATCTTTCGTAATCTCCGACTGCTTTCTCTTATCCGAAGGCAGAACAACTTATTTTCTCTCCGCAAACGCCGGCAGATACGCCGCATTCTCCCTGATGATATCATCCAGCATCTTCTCCGCTGCCGTAGCCGAGGGCACCAGCGGATGGATCGTCAGCGCCTGCAGCGCAAGGTCATAGTCCCCTGTGATCGCCGCCTTTATCGTAAGCTGCTCATAGTTTTTCACGATCTGCAAGAGCCCCCTTGCCTTTTCCGGCGTATGTCCGAGATGGATCGGATGAGCACCCGCTTTGTCTATCACACAGTTCCGCTCGATCACCGCATCCTCCGGCAGGTCAAGGTTTGTCCCCCGATTTAAGACATTCACCGTCTGGATATCCCCCTTATTATTATAGATGGAATTGATCAGAGAACAGGCGGCATCGGAATAATGCGCCCCGCCCCGGCTCGCAAGCTGCGGCGGTTTCACCGCCAGATTTTCATCTTTATAGAGTTCAAACAGCTCCTCCTCCACCTTCCTGACGACCTCTCCTCTGGTTCCTTTTGTCCCGGCAGCCTCGATACACTCCTCCAGCATCTGATCCGCCAGATAATAATATTTCAGATAGCTGATCGGCAGCATACCCAGCGAGCGGATAAAACTTCCCGGAAAATCAATATCGGGAATATTTGCCAGTTTTCCGGCTTTCCCTTCTTTCACGATCCGCCCGATCGTCTCCTCCGTCACATCTTTGCCCTTTATCATCACCTTCTGCACCCAGAACAGATGATTGATTCCCACAAAGTCACAGTACACATCCTCCGCATCGCAGCCGAACAGCTTTGCCACATCATTCTGCACCCCGATGGGAGCATTGCATAAACCGATGGCTTTCACCTTCGTATGGTTCAGCACCGCCTCCGTCACCAGGCCTGAAGGGTTGCTGAAATTGATCAGCCACGCATCCGGGCACAGCCGCTCGATATCCTTACAGATATCCAGAATGGCCGGCACCGTGCGGAGCGCATTGGCAAACCCGCCTGCTCCGGTGGTCTCCTGTCCGATGGCATGATAGCGCAGCGGTATCTTCTCATCCCGGATACGCGCCTCCAGCTGCCCGATCCGAAACTGGGTCGTCACAAAATCCGCGTCCCGCAGCGCCTCCTCCCGATCCAGCGTCGAATGAATGCGGATATCACAGCCGCTTTTATCCACCATGCGCTGTGCCAGCGCGGAAACAATGGAAAGCTTCTCTTTCCCCTCCTCGATATCCACCAGATAAATATCCTTCACCGGCAGTTCCTCATATCTTTTGATAAATCCCTCGATCAGCTCCGGTGTATAGCTGGAGCCGCCTCCTATCGTCGCGATCTTCAATCCTTTCTCTGTCATGATAACCCCTTTCTTTTCCCCCGCAATATATTTTTGATCCATCCCCTGTATTGTAACGGATGGTATCTTTATCGTCAATGAGATCCGGGCTGATTGACACTTTTTCTATTCTCTGCTATCCTCATATAAATGTATGATACGGCATGATCTTTCTATCATCCATGACACATCTGAAACGCAGGCAGACCGTCTGTTTATCACTCAGGAAGAAAGCGGGGAGTCACATTGAGCTATATATTAGGAATCGATCAGGGCGGTACAAAAACCGCGGCAGCCATTATAGACGAAACCGGAAATCTGTCCGGTATCGGTTACGCTAAAGGCGCCTATTTTCCGGCACAGTCCCCGGAACTGGCTGTCTCCGAGATAAAGTTCGCCGTAAATGCGGCGCTCGCACAGGCCCGGCTTACGATCCATGACGTTCACCACATCATCGCGGGCATTACCGGTGTTGACTATCCCGGCGATGATGCCATCATCCGTACCGCCTTGAAGCAGTCCTTTGCCGCTGACAGCATAAAAGATATCCATGTTTACAATGACGCCGTGATCGCCCTGTACAGCGGTACGCTGGAGGATTACGGCCTCGTGGTCTGCGCCGGCACCGGATTGAACATGGCGATCTGCCAGAAGAAAAACGAATACTTTGTATTCGGAGATTACCTCGGAGAAGAATTGCAGGGCGGCTCCGCTATCGCCCATCGCGGCATAAGAGCTGTCTTTGACACAAAGCTCGGCATCCGGCACGCCGAAAAACTGACGGAACTGTTTCTGCGGTTTTCCGGCGTGGACACTGTCGGGGAACTGCTCCGCCTGTATATGCAGGATAAGGATTTTCAATCCCGTATGCGGCTGATCGTCCCTGAAATGATGGAGCTTGCCATCTCCGGAGATCAGGACATTGACCGGCTTTTCCGTGAATTTGCAGAAGAACTCGGCATTTATATCCGCGCCGGCTTAAAAAATGCCGGACTTCTGGAAAAATCCGTTCCTTTGATCCTGACCGGCAGCGTCTTCAAGGGTATTCACAATCCTCTGGTAAAATATCTGACAGAGCAGGTTCACAATGCGGCACCGAAAGCCATCATTTCCAATGCAAAGTATGAACCTGTTGTGGGCGCCTGCGTCATGGGCATTCTACGGCAAAAAAACTTTTCGGAAATAATGAAACAAAACCTTTCGGAAAGTGCGGAGAGAACAGGGCTGCTTCGGAAATGATCCGGACAGCCCTGTTCTCTCATCTGATACCCTTTTGCTTCTTCTATACATCTTTTTGTCTTTTGTCTCCTTTTTTTGTTGTTCCTGTCACAATGTTCACATTCATTTTATATCTCCACCAATTTTCTAACAGAAATATCTTCAAAACTTTTGAAATAACAGTTGACAATTGTTGAAACTATGATATTATATGCTTAATAGCTTTTATTCCAACAATTCATATGTTGTTGTTTCAATAATCCACACTATAATGTATCACACAAGGAGGTTACACCATGATCTACACCGTCACGCTGAACCCGGCTCTGGATAAGACAGTAGAAATCCCGTCCCTGACCGTGGACAGTGTCAACCGCATCACCACCATGCGCACCGATCCCGGAGGAAAAGGCATCAACGTATCCAAGGTGATCCTGAAACTCGGCGGAGAGAGCATTGCTGTCGGTATTCTCGGGGGAAACACCGGCCGCGCTATCCGCAATGCCGTGGAGGATATGAAGATCCCCGCCGCTTTCCGGTTCGTGGAGGGGGAAACACGGACCAACCTGAAGGTCATCGACCCGGTAAATCACACGAACACCGACCTCAATGAACCGGGCATCACCGTATCCGGGGAGATCCTGAACGGACTGCTGGAAGAACTGCTGCCAAAAGTAAAGAACGGGGATATCGTCGTTCTCTCCGGCAGCCTGCCGAAAGGCTCCCCGAAGGATACCTACCACACCTGGACGGACGCCTGCAAAAAGGCAGGGGCAAAGGTCATTCTGGACGCGGATGGAGAACTGCTCCTAAACGGCCTTTCCGCCGCCCCCTACCTGATCAAACCCAACCATCACGAGCTCTCCGGACTGATGGGCGAAACGCTGGAGACGCCGGAAGAACTTGAAAAAGCCGCCCGCCGCCTGATGGCACAGTACGGCATCGCAAAGATCGTCGTCTCCATGGGAGGCGCCGGCGCCCTGTACGTGACAGCGGAGGAAACGATCTACGCGGAAGGCCTGAAGGTTCCGGTAAAGAGCACGGTAGGCGCGGGGGACAGTGTCGTCGCCGCCCTTGCCGTATCCGAGGAATCCGGAAAAAGCCTGGAAGATACCGTCCGCCTTTCCACCGCCTGCGGCGCTGCCAATGTGATGTGCAGCGGAACACAGGCGGCGGAATACGAAGTGATCGAGGAACTGATGCCCAAAGTCGTATTTCACAAACTGTAACACGAACTTAATTGTTGCAAAAACAACTATAATCCAATAAGATGAAGAAAGGAACTTTTATTATGAAAGCAAAAGCCGTAAGACTGCACGGAGCAAACGATTTAAGACTGGACGAGTTTGAACTCCCGGAGATCACCGACGACGAGATTCTCGTCAAGGTCGTGACCGACAGCATCTGTATGTCCACCTACAAATGCGCTATTTTGGGTGAAGGCCACAAGCGCGTCCATGAGGATGTGGCTGACCATCCCGCTATCATGGGACATGAATTCGCGGGGGACATCGTAAAGGTCGGTAAAAACCATCAGGAGAAATTCAAACCGGGTATGAAGTTCACACTGCAGCCCGCCCTGAACTACAAGGGAACCATGTGGAGCCCGGGTTACTCCTACGAATTTTTCGGCGGAGACGCCACCTACTGCATTATTCCGGCAGAAGTGATGGAACTGAACTGTCTTTTGGAATACACCGGAAAAGCCTACTATGAAGCATCACTGGCAGAACCCATGTCCTGCAGCATCGGCGCCTTCAATGCAGCTTACCATACTCATATGGGTGTATATACCCATGACATGGGCATCAGAGAAAACGGTAAACTCGCTATCATGGCGGGTGCAGGCCCTATGGGGCTTGGCGCGCTCACCTATGCCCTGCACCGGGACGTCCGTCCTTCCATGATCGTCGTGACGGATATCAACGCAGACCGCCTTGCCCGCGCGGAAGAACTGTTTCCGGTGGAGGAGGCAAAAAAGGACGGCATTGAACTGTATTTTATCAACATGAACGATCACGAGGATCCCGTGGCAAAGCTCCGCGAGATCTCAGGCGGAACAGGCTTTGACGACGTTCTCTGCTATGCGCCGGTGGCTTCCGTCATCAAGCAGTCCAGCGATATCCTCGGGCGGGACGGGTGCCTCAACTTCTTTGCCGGCCCTACCGACAACCAGTTCAGCGCTTCCATCAACTTTTATGATGTGCACTACAACTCCACCCATGTGATCGGCACCACCGGCGGCAATACCGACGATATGGTGGAATCCTTAAAGCTCACGGCGGCGGGACGCATCAATCCGGCGGTTATGGTGACCCATGTGGGCGGCCTTGACTCCGCGGCAGATACCACCCTGAACCTGCCGAAGATCCCGGGCGGAAAGAAACTGATCTACACCCATCTGTCCATGCCCCTCACCGCCCTGACCGACCTGCGCGCAAAGGGCGAGGCGGAGAATGATGCACGCTTTACGGCTCTGGCGGATATCGTGGATGCACATCAGGGACTCTGGTGCCCTGAGGCGGAAGAATATTTAATAGCAAACTTTATAGACAAATAACAACCGGATGCTCCGTTTCGTGAGCCGTCCGGTCCGAAACGGAGGAATTTATATGGATACAATGGAAACACGCAGAAATGCTATTGTGGATCTGATCAACGAAAGCGGAACCGTCAGCTTTTCCCAGCTGAAGGATGCCTTTCCCAACGTATCGGAGATGACGCTTCGAACCGATCTGAAGATTCTTGATGAAACCAGACGGATCCTGAGGATCCACGGCGGCGCAAAATCCGTTCAGGTACTGATCGGCACAGACGATTTCCTGAACCGGAAATCTGTCCGCAATATACCGCAGAAGCAGAAGATCGCTGAAAAAGCGCTGACACTGCTCCGCCCGGATACCACTGTTTTTCTGGACTCCGGCAGCACCGCCACGGTACTTGCCCGCCAGATGCCGGATCAGTCCAACCTGATCTACACAACGGGACTCAGCTGTGCCACAGAGCTGGCAGGCCTGTCCGCACCCACGGTCATGCTGCCAGGCGGAACCTTAAACCGCTACAGTCAGAGTGTTTTCGGTTTTTCCGCCATCAAGGAACTGGAGGGCGTAAATTTTCATCAGGCTTTCCTCGGTATCACCGGATATCATCCGGACTCGGGTTTCAGCTGCGGCATCCGGGATGAGGCGCTCTTAAAGCAGACAGCCATCCGTCAGTCGGATCAGGTGATTGTACTGATGGACTCCAGTAAGATCGGGCTCAAATGCAGCTTTAACATCTGTTCACTGGACGCTGTGGATATCCTGGTCTCCGATGGGGAACTTCCGGAATCCTTTCTGAGAGAATGCGAAAAACATCAGGTGGAGGTTTTATAATATCTGCGTGAATCCTGTTCCATATATCATATCATAAAGCGGCAGATGCCCTGCAGGAGCATCTGCGGAACTGGAATAGGAGAACGATATGAAAAATAAAGTACAACGTTTTGGTAAATTTTTATCGGCTATGGTAATGCCGAATATCGGTGCGCTGATCGCCTTCGGCTTTCTTGCCGCGCTGTTCATAGACACAGGCTGGATTCCCCACAAAGGGTTCAACAGTATGGTCGGTCCCATGCTGACCTATCTGATTCCGATCCTGATCGCCTCCACAGGCGGCCGTATGATCGGCGGCGACAGAGGGCGTGTTGTGGGCGCCATCGCCGTCATCGGCGCTATCCTCAGCAACACGGATATCACCATGCTGATGGCTGCCATGGTCATGGGGCCCCTGGCAGGCTGGTGCGTCAAAAAATTCGACCAGCTTATGGACGGACATATGCCTGCCGGCTTTGAAATGCTGATCAACAACTTCTCAGCAGGCATCATGGGCATGCTGCTGGCAATGCTCGGGTACATAGTGATCGGACCGGTCATGAGCGGTATTCTGGCAGTGCTCTCCTCCGGGGTAAGCGTTCTGGTCAATAACAATCTGCTCCCGTTGGCGGCGGTCTTCATTGAACCCGCAAAGGTACTGTTTTTAAACAACGCGATCAACCACGGGGTTTTTACGCCGATCGCCACACTGCAGGCGGCGGATGCCGGGAAATCCATTATGTATATGCTGGAGGCCAATCCCGGTCCGGGACTCGGCGTACTTCTCGCCTATATGTTCTTCTGCAGGGATAAAACAACAAAAGATTCCGCGCCGGGCGCGGTAGTCATCCATCTGCTGGGCGGTATCCATGAGATCTATTTCCCGTATATCCTGATGAATCCTCTGGTGATCATCGCTCCCATCGTCGGCAATATGGCTGCGATCCTCTGGTACAGCATCACGGACTGCGGTCTGGTAGGCCCTGCTTCACCGGGTTCCATCATCGCCTATCTGATGATGACGCCGGGCCCGGATATGGTGAAAGTCATTGTCGGCGTGTTGATCGGAGCCGGAGTTTCCTTTGTGATCGCCTCCCCCATCGTCAAGATGGCAGGCAGCAAGAGCCTGGCGGAAGCCCAGAGTGAAATGGCGGCTATGAAAGCGGAAGCCAAAGGACAGAATGTGGTGCCCGGAACCGTGGAAAATGCGTCTGCCGTGAAGAAGATCGTCTTTGCCTGCGATGCGGGCATGGGTTCCTCCGCAATGGGCGCGACCAAATTCCGCAACCGTATCAAAGGAAACCGCCCGGATATCACGGTGATCAACACCTCCGTGGACAATATTCCCGGAGACTGCGACATCGCAGTCGTACAGACCACACTGGCTGACCGCGCGAGAAAGTCCGCACCTCAGGCACAGCTCATCACGCTCGGCAATTTCCTGGCGGATCCTGCGCTGGATGCGCTGTATGTCCAGCTCACAACCGGCGACCAGCCGGCGGCACCGGCAGGGGAAAATACGGATATCGTGATCCCCGACGTGCCGATCAAAAAGAGTATCTTCATAAAAGAGGGCATCAGGCTCGGCCAGAAACCGGTGACCAAAGAGGAAGCGATCCAGGCAGCAGGCGAACTGCTGGCGCAGCTGGGCTATGTAGACAGTTCCTATGTGGACGCCATGCAGGAGCGGGAGAAGCTTGTCTCCACCTACATGGGTATGGGCGTTGCCATCCCCCACGGCACCACCCAGGCGAAGGGCACCGTGAAAAAGAGCGGCATCGTATTCCTTCAGTACCCCGAAGGCGTTGACTTTGGTGAGGAAAAAGCACAGCTCGTATTCGGCATTGCCGGCGTGGGCGATGAACACTTGGATCTGCTGGCAAATATCTGTACGATGCTGGAGGATGAGGCAAGGCTGGAAACACTCAAGACTACCAACGATGTGGAGTGGGTGCTGGAACAGCTGGCGTAAATCCCACGGATATCGTCAATATTAAACATAAAACAGCTCCGGAATGACTCCGGAGCTTATATCTTGTTTTTCCTGTTTATCTTTATCCTGCTGCGATATTTTTTAACCTCGCATCTTCAGCGCGATCCCCCACGCTCACTCATTCACCTTCGGCAATTTCGCAAAACTCTCCTCCAGCTCCGCATCCGTGGGAACATAGTCCGTCATCTCGCCGTTATGGAACTTCTCATAAGCCACCATGTCAAAATAACCCGTCCCGGTAAGCCCGAAGAGGATCGTCTTCTCCTCACCGGTCTCCTTGCACTTCAGCGCCTCATCGATCGCCACACGGATCGCATGGCTGCTCTCCGGTGCGGGAAGGATGCCTTCCACTCTCGCAAACTGCTCCGCCGCCTCGAAGACCTTTGTCTGCTCCACGGATGTCGCCTCCATATAGCCGTCATGATAAAGCTGAGACAGGGTGCTGCTCATACCGTGATAGCGGAGCCCGCCCGCATGGTTCGCAGACGGAATAAAACCGCTGCCCAGCGTGTACATTTTCGCCAGCGGACATACCATACCTGTATCGCAGAAATCATAGGCAAAACGCCCTCTCGTAAAGCTGGGACAGGAAGCCGGTTCCACGGCAATAAAACGATAATCTTTCTCTCCTCTCAACTTCTCGCCCATAAACGGTGAGATCAGACCGCCCAGATTACTGCCGCCGCCTGCGCAGCCGATGATCACATCCGGCACGATACCATATTTGTCCATCGCCGCCTTTGCCTCCAGGCCGATCACGGACTGATGCAGAAGCACCTGATTGAGTACACTGCCCAGCACATAGCGATAGCCTTCCGTGCCTGTCGCCACTTCCACCGCCTCGGAGATCGCACACCCCAGAGAGCCTGTAGTACCCGGATGTTCCGCGAGAATCTTTTTCCCGATCTCGGTTTCCATGGACGGGGACGGTGTCACCGATGCGCCGTAAGTCCGCATCACCTCCCGCCGGAAAGGTTTCTGCTCATAGCTCACTTTCACCATATATACCTTGCAGTCCAGATCCAGATAAGCACACGCCATGGAGAGCGCAGTTCCCCACTGTCCCGCGCCGGTCTCCGTTGTCACGCCCTTTAATCCCTGCTTTTTTGCATAGTATGCCTGGGCGATGGCGCTGTTTAATTTATGGGAACCGGAAGTATTATTTCCCTCAAACTTATAGTATATCTTCGCCGGCGTCTGAAGCTTTTCCTCCAGACAGTAGGCGCGCACCAGCGGAGAGGGACGGTACATCTTATAAAAATCCCTGATCTCCTGAGGGATCGGAATATTTCTGTTATCATTATCCAGCTCCTGCCTGATCAGTTCATCGCAGAAAACAGGCTGCAGATCCTCAAAACGCATGGGTTCGCCGGTCCCCGGATTTAAAAGCGGCGCCGGTTTCGTCTTCATGTCCGCCCGCACATTATACCAGTCTCTCGGCATCTCCTCCTCTGACAGATAAATTTTATATGGAATTTTTTCGTTTGCCATAACAGTTTACTCCTCTCGTTCTTATAAAAACCTATCGTCTTATTGTAGATTTATTACTGCTCCTTGTCAAGGAAAATGCAGTTTTCGGCTACTGAATACATTTTTTATTATTAAATGCAAAAAGTTGTAAAATATCGATACTTTTTGTACTCCAATACAAAAACTTTCCATATCTTACCTGTCATCCGCCGAGATCACAACAATCTCCCTCTCGCTCTCCAATCCCCCGCTGATCCCTTCCGTCGCATAGATCACTCCCCCGTCAGTGATCAGCACCATCTCAAAATCCTCCCCGTGCATCCGCCAGTACGAAACCGCATCCTCAACCCCCATAATATAAAGCGACGTGGAAAGCGCATCCGCCAGCGTCCCGTCCGCCGAAACCACCGTGACAGAAGCCAGATCCCCTGATGCCGGATACCCCGTCCGCGGATCCAGGATATGGATATAAGTGTTCCCGTCCTCCTCGAAATACCGCTCATAGCCGCCGGAAGTCACCACAGCACAATTCTCCACGCTCACCACCGCCGCCAGTTCCTGTTCCCCCGACGGGTCCTTGATGCCGATCCGCCAGAGCATCCCGTCCGGCTTTTCGCCAAGCACCTGTACATTTCCGCCGAGGGATACCATCCCGGAAGAGATCCCGTACTCCTCATAGATTTCCATGATCCGCCCGGAAGTATATCCCTTGGCGATCCCGCCCAGATCGACCTGCTGTCCCGCGCCAAGACGTATCTCATTTCCCTCCGCAAAAATCCTTGATGCATCCACCAGAGACAGTACCTCCTGTAATTCCGCTTCCGACGGTACATGATACTCCTTTGTCGGAAATCCCCAGAGGCGCATCAGCGGATAGACCGTGAGATCAAACAGTCCTCCCGTCTGCCCGTAAATATCCATTCCACGCCGAAAAAGCACCGCCGTATCCTCCGATACCGTTCCGGTGCCTTCCCTGTTTAACATGGAAACCTCACTGGACGCACTGCCCGTAGACAGCAGCGCATCCAGCCGCTTTACCTCCTCCACAGCCGCTTCCACAGCCGCCTCCGCATTTCTCCCGTAAGCCGTAAAACTCATCACGGTATCCATGGCAAAGAGCTCTCTGGTACAGGTTCGTGTACCCGCCCCCTGATGATACTCCATTATGCCGCAGGCCGCCAATATCAGAAACACCGCCCCCAATATTCCCTGCAGTATTTTTCTATTCCTGCTTCCCTTACCGGACATCTCCTGAAAACACCCCTTCATATCTTGCTCTCTTTCCGTTTATGCCCTTATTCTGCTGGCTTTTTTCAGAGATGTCAAGCATTTTTGCAGATGTAAAAGCAGCAGCCATCTGTCAGGTCTCTGAAAGATCAAATGTATCCGCCAGCATCTCCAGCGCCTCATCACTCACATCGTAGGAATTTCCCGAAATATCCCCCAGGAGATTTACCACCACAAAAGATTTTTCCGTCTCCGCAATGATAAGCCCCTTATGATCGCTGTTTGCCAAAAGCACCGTCACGCCGTTTTTCGTCTCATATTCCCACTGTCTATAGTCATCCATATCCCCGACATTCAGCATCGTCCCGTTGAACGTCCCTTTCCTGTCGCGGCTGATCTGACAATCCGTCACACAGGCATTCTCCCCCGTGACCGCCGCCGTCCCTTCCAGCAGAAATGTGCCGTCCGCATAATAGAATGCATTCCCGTAAGTGACAAATATGTTTTCCGACGATCCGAAGAAATCCCCGCTTCCTGTTTTGGCACAGAGATCCTCATAACTGTCCGACTCCGCAAAACCGTTTAATTTTGTCAGCTGATATTTTTCACAGATCTCATCGATCTTATCCGCCATCTCCTGTGTATAGCATAGATACTCGCCGTATTCTTCCTCAAATCCTGTGGCTGCATTTCCGACCTCCTGAAGTATCTTCCCGTCCGTGTCATAGTTTTCCAGAAATTCCTGCCACTCCATAGCCGCCATATGTTCCGGGCTTCCTGCCATTCCCTGAAGTGAGATCATATCCACCTCCTGTTCCTGTAATTGAACATTCCCCTCCGGCGTTAAAATATCCTCTCCCTCCACTGTCTTTACCGGTATATCAACTTTCTGTTTTCCGATCCCCAGATTCCAGAGCCCCAGCAGATGCCCAGCCGCCGCCGTGATCGGCACAAGCATCAATACCGCCGCTGCCGCAGCTCCGTAATAAACCTTTTTCGCTCTCCTCTTTTCCTGTTTTTTCATGATATTTTCCTTCCTCTCTCTTTTCATCAGATCCTCGTCCTCCGCCAGTGCCCATATGTTTTCCAGCATCCTTTCTTTTGCGGCTCTATCCGGTTTTACTCTTTCATATGCCTCAAAAATGTCCTGTCTCTGCATCATCGCCACCACCTATTCCATATACTTTTTTAACCGTTTCCTGGCTCTTGTCAGTCTGTTCCGCACAGTGGAGCTGCTGCATTTCAGCATCTTTGCGATCTCCGCTGTATTGTATCCCTCGTAATAGTACAGATAAACCACCATTCTATACTTTTCAGGCAGTTCCAGGATCGCCTCCAGCACAGGATTGTCCTCCGGAAATCCCGCTTCCTCCGCCCCAAGCTGATAATCCTCCACATTTCCCGCCGTATGTCCCCACCGCCGCAGCGCATCTTTGCATGCATTCGATGCCGTCACGATCAGCCACGCTTTTTCATGGTTTTCCGATTGAAATCTCTTTTTACATGCTATCAGCTTTAAAAACGTCTCCTGCACAAGGTCTTCCGTATCCGCCGCATTCTTCATAAAGGAAAAACAGACACGATACACCGTCTCCACATGACGATAATAAATTTCTGTAACGTCTTCCTCTGAATATAACGAAGAAGCCATCGTCCCCACCTCCTGTTCTCAGATGCCTTTCCATCTGTTGATATTCCAGTACCGCGCGTCCTGTCAGTACACATTTGTTTTTATGTACTTTTACAATAAATACGATCCTCCCCGTTCAGGTGTCTCATCTGTCTCCAAAAATTTTTTTCCACTCAAAAAAACGGCATAGCCAGCGCTACACCGTTTATCCTGAAGATATTCCACTACTTCTCTTCCGCAAACATCGCCGTGGACAGATACCGGTCTCCCGTATCCGGAAGTAATGCCACGATAACCTTTCCGGCATTCTCCGCTCTCTTCGCAAGCTCTGCCGCCGCCCAGAGCGCCGCCCCGGAGGAAATGCCGACCAGAATGCCCTCCGATCTCGCAAATTCCCTGCCCGTCGCAAAGGCGTCCTCATTCTCCACTTTGATGATCTCGTCATAGATTTTTGTATTCAATGTATCCGGCACAAAGCCCGCTCCGATTCCCTGTATCTTATGAGCGCCGGACTTTCCTTCAGACAGTACAGGCGAACCCGACGGCTCCACCGCAACGATCTTCACCGCCGGGTTTTTCTCCTTCAGATATTCCCCGACGCCGCTGATAGTTCCGCCGGTTCCCACGCCCGCCACAAAAATGTCCACTTTCCCTTCCGTGTCCTCCCAGATCTCCGGTCCTGTCGTCTCCCGATGCGCCTTCGGGTTTACCGGATTCACAAACTGTCCCGCGATCAGACTGTTCGGTATCTCCGCCGCCAGTTCCTCCGCTTTGGCGATTGCACCCTTCATCCCCTTTGCCCCTTCCGTCAGAACAAGCTCCGCGCCGTAGGCTTTCATCAGATTGCGCCGCTCCACGCTCATCGTATCGGGCATCGTGATGATGATACGGATGCCGAGGGACGCCGCGATCGCGGAGAGCCCGATACCCGTATTGCCGCTGGTGGGCTCGATGATCACAGAATCCTTTGTCAGCGTTCCCTTTTCCAGCGCATCAAATATAATGGCTTTCGCCACTCTGTCCTTCACACTGCCCGCCGGATTAAAATATTCCAGCTTCGCCAGGATCGTCGCCCCCGGCGCATACTTCTTTCCAAAATTCCCCGCCTCCAGCAGAGGTGTCCTTCCAACCAGTTCCGTTACACTCTTATAGATCGCCATGATAAATTTTTTCCTCCATTCCGGTCCTGCCGTTTCTTTTCTGATATCCTGTTTTTCAGCCGGATACGCACAGGAGCCTGTGCTTTTTTAATTCCTACTCATTTAGTAGGTTTATATAATCATATCCATTTTCTGTCAGTTTGTCAATATCAATCTGCTCTTTTCCCGAAAACATTATCGCTGCCTCATTTTCCTGCCGTACCGCCCCGGTTCAACATCGCAATTTCCGTACAAAAATATAGATAATTATTTTCTTATATGATACGATAACATTATAAAAATGCAGGGTTTACAGAATGAGCAGCTATGACTGCCTGATCCCTGCAGGAACAAAAAAGAAAACGGAGTGTACCAAACCATGATGATATCCACCAGAGGCCGCTATGCCCTTCGCGTTATGATCGACCTTGCCGAACAGAAAACAGACAGCTATGTCCCCCTGAAAGAAATTGCCGCGAGACAGGAAATATCAGAAAAGTATCTGGAGAGCATTTTAAAACTTCTGGTAAAAGGAAAAGTCCTGACCGGGCTTCGGGGCAAAGGCGGCGGCTACCGCTTAAATAAAGCCCCTGAGGAATATACCATAACCAGTATTCTGGAACTGACAGAGGAAACCCTCGCTCCCGTCAGCTGCCTTCAAAAAGACGCGGAGCCCTGCCAAAGAGCCCATGCCTGCAGGACACTCGGCATGTGGAAAGGGCTCGATCAGCTGGTAAGAGACTATTTTGATCATATCACGCTGGCGGATCTGCTGGGGAATGAATGATCTTCCCGCCGCCCAGCACCAGATCCCCGTCATAAAGTACCACGGACTGCCCCTTTGTGATCGCCCGCTGAGGCTCATCAAAGGTCACTTTCAGCAGACCATCCTCTGTCATCTCCGCCACAGCCGCCGCAGGGCGATGGCGGTAACGGATCTTTGCCTCCACCCGGATCTTCCCGGCAGGTTCCGCTATCGACACCCAGTTGACCTCCCCGGCAATGAGCGTCCGCTGAAACAGTTCTTCATTGGAACACAGCACAACCTCGTTGCTCTCCGGCCTGATCTCCTTCACATACCAGGGAGATGCCGCCGCGATCCCAAGCCCCCTGCGCTGTCCCACCGTATAATGGATGATGCCCTTATGTCTTCCGATGATCTCCCCGTCTTCCGTCACAAAATCACCTTCCGGCACCTTCTCCCCGGTATACTTTTCAATGAATCTTTCATAATGTCCGTCCGACACAAAACAGATATCCTGACTGTCCTGCTTATCCGCGTTATAAAAACCATACTCCTGTGCCAGCTCCCGCACCTTGTCCTTTGTCAGTTCCCCCAGCGGAAAGCAGACATGGGAAAGCTGCTCCTGCGTCAGGCAATAAAGCACATAACTCTGATCCTTTGTCTGATCCAGCGCCTTTCTCATCTGCCACCTGCCGCCGGCCTCATCTCTGCTGGTCCTTGCATAATGTCCTGTCACGATCTTATCACAGCCCAGAAGAAGCGCCCGCTCATACAGCTTTTCAAACTTCATATAGCGGTTACAGTCAATACAGGGATTGGGCGTCTCACCTTTTAAATAACTGTTTACAAACCTGTCCATCACCTGACAGCGAAATTCCTCCGTAAAGCGAAACACATAAAAAGGCATGCCGAGCTTTCGCGCCACCAGCGCCGCATCCTCCGCATCATCCGCCGTGCAGCAGGTTTTGCCGCCCTGATCCGCCTCATCCTCACCCTGATATAATTTCATCATCGCGCCGATGCAATCATATCCCTGCCCCTGCATCAGCGCCGCCGCCACCGAAGAATCCACCCCGCCGCTCATGGCGATCAACGCCTTTGCCTGCCCATTTTCCTTCGATAAATTCATATCTCTCCCGCTTGTAATCATTGGAAACCTTCCTCATCCATAAAATTCAAAGTTTCTTCCCTGCACTTCTCCTGTTTCCGTATCAGTTCAAAAATCTTCTTAATATCAGTATAAACAGCCTGTCACTCCCGCGCAATCACAAATTAAAGTTTCAGCATATTAAAATTTTTTCTCTTTTAAAGATTAATTTTGGTTTTTATGATACACAAACTGTTCAAATACCAGAAACGAGGTTGAAAACACACACAGGATATGTTATATTTAAAAACAACAGACTTTCTTACTTTCAGGAGGTATTTGTATTATGAAGAAAATATTAGCTGCCGGTCTTGTGTGTGCAATGGCACTGACGGTAACTGTTCATGTGAAAGCCGAAGAAATACCAGCCACCTGCCACATCAGCGGATGTCCTCTGGGAGAATGCTTTATGGATACAGACTGTGACGGTATTTGCGGAAACCACTATTTTGTCGATACAGACGGCAATGGTATCTGTGATTACCACTGCTATCTGGATGTAAACGCAGACGGGATCTGCGATTATTTTATTGACGCAGACGAGGATGGGATCTGTGACCACTGCCATGACCATGGAAAACCAGTCCAGCCCTCCCCTTCCATTCAGCCTGCACCGGATAACGATACCACTTATTACTACGGCGGACATCATGGCCGCCATCACGGATACAGAGGCGGCAGACACCACAGATGCAATTGATAAGCAAAACTGCAGAATCTGCCGGTCAGACCGCAGTACTCCGACCATATCTAAAATGATATTTTTAAAAACACCTTTATAAGGTGTTTTTTTCATAATAATCCTTCACCGCCGTCCTGACAGCCTCCTCCGCCAGCACGGAGCAGTGCATCTTATGAGCCGGAAGCCCGTCAAGCGCCTCCGCCACGGCCTTGTTGGTCAATTCCAGCGCCTCGCTGATGGGCTTTCCCTTGATCATCTCCGTCGCCATGGAACTGCTGGCAATGGCGGAACCGCAGCCGAAAGTATTGAATGACACATCCGTGATAATATCATTCTCCACTTTAATATACATTTTCATAATATCGCCGCATTTCGCGTTTCCCACCTCACCGATGCCATCCGCATCCTCCATCTTCCCTAAATTTCTGGGATTTTGAAAATGATCCATCACTTTCTCACTATATAACATGTTTTCTCGCTCCTTTCTCCAGATCCTCCCACACCGGGGACATCCCGCGCAGATATTCCACCACACCCGTGATCTCCTTTACCATATATTCCACTTCCTCCATCGTATTCTCCGGGGACAGCGTCAGCCGCAGAGAACCGTGCGCCACCTCATGAGGCAGCCCGATCGCCAGCAGCACATGACTCGGATCCAGCGAACCGGAAGTGCAGGCAGAGCCGGAGGAAGCCTCGATTCCCTTTGCATCCAGCAGCAGGAGAAGGGATTCTCCCTCTATCCCTTCAAAACAAAAGTTTACATTCCCCGGCAACCGCCTCTCCCTGTCTCCGTTCAATCTGGCATGAGAAATCCCTGAAAGCCCCTCTATCAGCGCATCCCGGAGCTTCACCTCATAAGCTCCGTTTTCCTCCAGTTTTTCCGCCGCAAGCGAAAGCGCCTTTGCCATGCCGACGATTCCCGGAACATTTTCTGTCCCCGCGCGTTTCCCTCTCTCCTGTGCTCCGCCTTCTATCAGGGAAAACAACGGAATCCCCTTCCTCACATACAATGCCCCCACGCCTTTCGGTCCATAAAATTTATGCGCCGAAAGGGAAAGCATATCAATGTTCATCTCCCTCACATCTATCTTCACATGCCCCGCCGCCTGTACCGCATCCGTATGGAAAATAACCCCTGCCTCCCTGCAGACGGCACCGATCTCCTTTATCGGTTGCAATGTCCCGATCTCATTATTGGCAAACATCACACTCACAAGCGCCGTATCCTCCCGCAGCGCCCTCCTTACATCCTCCGCTCTGACAATGCCATCCTCATACACCGGCAGAAGCGTCACCGTAAACCCCTCCCGCTCCAGCTGCTCCAGCGTATGAAGTACCGCATGATGCTCAAAAGCCGTGGAGATCAAATGAATCTTCCCCTGCTTCTTTCCCCATAAAGCCGCTGACCTTATCGCCTGATTATCCGCCTCACTGCCTCCGGAAGTAAAGATAATCTCCTTCGGCTCAGCCCCCAGAGAACGCGCTGTGATCTCCCTCGCCCCCGCAAGGACTTCCGCCGCACGCTGCCCCTCGCTGTGAAGACTGGAAGGATTTCCATATACCTCCTCCATACAGGCCGCCATCGCATCTATCACAGGCTTTGCTATCTTTGTTGTCGCCGCATTATCCGCATATATCTGCATATAAAATCTCCTCTCTCTGCTCACCATAAAACAGATCTTTCTATCTCTCCAACCTTGCTGTCGAAATTCATTTTAAACCAATTATCCTACTATTGCAATAGGTTTATAGAATTTTAATCACCTCCGACAATGCGGCAATAAATACAACCGACTTGCCAGAACATCACTCCTCCCCCAAAAGTAAGGTTCCCGCAAGCTTCTTATAAGGTTCCCGTAAGGTGAAAGTGCTAGAATCAGACTAATGAAAAAACAGATATCCCCTGTGGAACAGCCGGTCTCTAAAACACCGGAAACTTCCGCAGGAACAAGAAAGGAGTTCTCACCATGAAGAAAAAAATTTTCACTGCAGCCGCAACACTGACCATCGCAGGCTTCCTCTGCCTTTGCGGATGGCTTATCCTGGGCAGCGGCAGCGCTTACTACGCCCGGATCGACAACAGCAGATTGCAACAGTCAGATTCCGATGAAGGAGTGATAAACCTCCAGGGCAACGGCGGACTGGCTTATACCTACACCCTGCCCGCATACAACGAAAACGGCAATGAAAAAGAGATCACCTTCGGCGCCTCCCGTGAACTGAAAGAAGGCGCCTTTGTCCGCCTCACCGTAATGCCCATACGCGGCGTCCTCGAATGGAGCGAAGCCCAATACAACGAACTGCCCGAAGCCGTCCAAAGCCATTATACTCCGGCAACTGATACAACCAACTAACCCATTACCACCTTTAACTAATGGGCAAGCCAGTCCTTGCCAACACACAGCACAGATTAAAATATCCCGCAGATATTTTAATCTGTGCGTCCGGCACCACTACTTTTTATACACTTCCTTTAAAGCCCCCTCCACCATCTCATACGGCACATCAAACGTAATCTTTCCCACCGCATAGGGAGCGATCTCATAAATATTGGAAATAAACCGGATCCCATCCTCTGTAAAATACCACTCGCTGCCCTCCATCTTGCCCTCCAAAATACCCTCCAGGCCCGGAACAAGCATCTCCCTGTCAAAAAGTATCCCCTGCTCTTCCAGCTCTTCATACTGTCTCATCATCTCCTGCACACAGATCTCCTGAAAAGCCGCTTCATCCTCTGCAATATCCGCGATCGATAAAAGCTTCCCTGTCCGCATATCAAAATTCACACCGTACTCCATATAATAACCGTGAGCACCGCCCTCATATCCGCTCGACATGGTTGAAAAGGCCAATATCCTGCCGTCATTTCTTGTCACCGTATACCCCTGTTCCAGACTATAACACATACTGTCATCCACGATCGGACTCTCCTTTGCCCATTCCAGAGTCTCTATCGCATTCTCTTCAAAAGTCTTCTCCCTCCTCTCAAACTCCTCCATGATCGATCCGGCAGCCTCCTCATTCCCCTCTATCACAACCGTCACACGATCACTGGAAGTGGTCATGACCACTGTTTCCCCCTCTTTATACTCCTGATCTTCCGTCTCAATATTGACAACCGCCGCTTTTCCCTCAAAAACCGCTCCCTGCTCACTTTCCGGACTTTCTCCAGTCCCTTCCGGCGCTTCTTCTCCCTCCGATGCTTCCGCCCTCTCAGGCTCTGCCGTTTTTTCATCCTCAGCCTGAGATGTGTCCTGAAACGCATCCTGAGATACATCCGCAATCTCTTCCTGCTCCACGATCTGTATATCCTCTTCATCGCTCCCGCATGCCGCCAACACAACCGCCATACCAAAACCACATAACATCATCCGCCATTTTTTCATCTTTTTACTCTTCCTCTCCATAAATAAAGCCTGACCGCCATAAACTTTTGATTTATCACGATCAGGTTCCTCTCCACACAACAATTTCCATTTCCCGCTACAGCCCATACACTTCCCGGCACATCAGCTTTCCCGCCTCCGTCCTGAAAATCTGTCTGTATGCACGCTCTACCGCTTCCCTGCTTTCCTTTCCCTCATAGAGATTCACAAGGAAATCCGCCTCCACAAGAATCTGATAGTCGGCTCCGTCAATATCTGTATAAGTATGGTGATGTCCCACCAGAAAACAAACTCTGTCCACCGGTTCTCCTGCATAACCGGACTTCTCCAGCATCTCCCTTGCCGCTGCCGGTCCCTCCTTTTCCTGCAAAGGACCTGCATCGCTGCCATACTTTTCCTCCGCGATCTTAATACCGATATCATGCACAAATGCTGCAGCTTCCAGAATTTCCAGCGTACCGGCATCCAGCTTCTCCTCCTCACCGATCCACTTTGCAAAACTGTGAACCTTCAGAAAGTGATGAATCCTTGCCGGATCTTTTGCATAATATTTTACCATATTCCCTTTTAAAATATGTAACCTTTCCATTTCAATCCCCGTCATACCCAATTTGTCCAAACCCGTACTCCACTGTGAACCTCACTTCTTCGCCGCTTTTTTCTTCGTCAGATAATACATGGGCATTGCCACAAAGACCATCCCGCCGACTATATTTCCGATCGTAACCGGCAGCAGATTGACAAGAAACATATTGCCCACGTTCAGGCTCGCCAGATCCTGTGCCGTATAGCCATACAATTCCATCGCTTTCGCCGCATATTCCGGATTGGATGCCGCGATGATCCCCGCTGTAATATAATACATATTTGCCACACAGTGCTCATAACCCGCCAGCACAAATGCCAGGATCGGGAAAAAACAGCCCCAGATCTTACCGCTCACATCTTTGGATGCCCCCGCCGTCAGTACCGCGAAACAGACAAGTATATTACACAAAATACCGGAAACAAACGCACTGCCAAAGGCAAGGTTTACTTTTCCGTAAGCAATCTTTATCGTATAAGCCGCCAGTGCACCGCCGCCGTAATTCCACTGTCCTGAAAAAGAGATAAGCGCCGCCACGATCACGGAACCCACTATATTTCCCAGATAAACAAACAGTAATATCTTCACCATCTGTATCGCCTTATATCTTCTATCCAGAAATCCCGCAAACATCAGGCAATCCCCGGTAAACAGCTCGCCGCCGACCAGCACGATCAGCATCAGTCCAACCGGGAAGATACACCCCGTCAACGTTCTCGCCAGCCCCACATCCTCGATGCCGAAAGCCGCCACATTACTGCTGCTCGCACCAAACGCAATAAACATTCCCGCCAGCACCGCCGCCACCATGATCTCAACAGGAGACTTCTTCAATTTATTATAGGAACCATTTTCATAGTTCTCCATGATCTTATCCGCCGTATTTAAAAATGTTACCGGCATTACCTGTACTTCTTTCTCTTCTGCTGCCATATCTCTCCCTCTCCTCTGTATATACTAACTGCTTTTCTCTCAAAATTTTATAGAAACATTTCTTCTTTGTCAAGACTGCCCCAACCCGCAATCTATCCTTTTACCAGTATAACTTCAATTTCTCTTCCGCCTCATCCGCACTTAACTGATACTCTTCCATAAGATGTGCGGCCGCGTCCTTTCTGATGATACCACATTTTTTTACAGCACCCAGGAATTTTTGAATTCCCTCTTCCCATACTTCTTTTTGCATTTCTTTCTGTACTTCTACTTTTAATTCCTTTCTTACCTCTTCTTTTACTTCCTCTTTTACTTCTACCTTTAACTCCTCCCTTACTTCTTCTTTTATTTCCTCCCTTACTTCTTTTCTCGCTTCCTCTCTCGCCTCTTTCCTGATTGCCTGCACATCCCAGCCCTGAAAATGTTTAAACAATTCTCCCATTTTGCGCTCCTTCACCTGATCTGTAAATATATCCACTTCTTCCTGTGGCACATTCAGTTTTGCTAAAAACATCCCTATGATCTGCACCATCATTTTCAACAGATATTCCGGCGACCCCTTTGTCACCTCTTTTAAAAATGCCTCGTCTACCTCTCTGCTGAGTCTCTCATAATCCTCCATGTTTTTCAGCTTGTCTATCATCATAAGAATAGACAATTCATCCTTCTTCTCTATCAGTTCCGCATTGCTGTAATCATGTAACTGTATCAGGATACATCGATAGTCCGGTATATATTTTCCTAATATATCGCTAAACAATACCCTGTCATGCAGACTGTTTGCTGCCGTCCATTTATCTGCACCGTCATAAAACACGACCGGCAATACCGGCGGATACTTAAAGCCCTTTGTCTTACTGATCCCGGCGTGCAGTTTTTCCTGTTCTTTCTCATAATCTTCCCAGATAAATGTAATATAACGAAACACCTGCATGGTTACATTATAATCAACATCTGACTTATGTTCAATAAGAGAAACCAAATAAAATGAATTATTTTCAAGGTGTACTTTCTTTACTACATCAGAGTTTCTCTCTTCCGTAAACAGATGCACATACCGCTCCGTCACATCCTCGATATCTTCCGGCCTTACATCCTTCAACATCGGAATATCCACATAATTCCTCAAAAACTGGGAACACAGTATCGGATCTTCAAAAATAATCTTCCCTGAGCTGTCCCGAAACCTTGCGCCGCCTTTTTCCTTCGCCATAAAATACCATCCTTTCCGGCATGGCATAAACAGCAGTGATGCACAAAGAAAATACCAAGAAGTACCCGCCGGCAAAACACCGAATTTATCCCACACCTTCTAATTAAAATTTTAATGTTGGAATACTTGCCTGAATGCTAGAATAAAGCAAGAATTGTTAATGTGAATAAAACTATTGTACCTTTGAAACTAGTACGATTCTTAATTATTTTACCAAAAGACCGTTCTATTGGCAATAAATTTTTTCTTAATTACTATCAATCAATAAATATCAATTATACCCCCAAAACACATCTCCCGCTATTCCCTTCCTGTCCAAAACATGATACAATCTTATCCATAAATCCACCACAAGACGAAAGGAGTTTTCTTATGAAATTATCAGATTCTGTCACCGGTCTCCAGCACATCGGCATCCCTTCAGCGGACATCCAAAAGTCCATAGACTTTTATGCAGCGCTGGGCTTCACCAATATCTACGAAACAGACAACGGAGACGACCATGTAGCTTTTATGGAGCTGGGCGGCCTTGTTCTTGAACTTTACGGCAACCGCATTATCAAAGGAGAATCCGGCGCCATCGACCATATCGCTTTAAACAGCACCGATATTGATGCGTCCTACGCCGCCTGCAAGGAACTTGGCCTCACCCTTTTTGATGATATGAGTTCCCTGCCTTTCTGGGACAACGGTATTAAATACTTCTCTGTCATCGGCCCCAGCCGGGAAATCGTTGAGATCTGCCAGAAATTGTAAGTATATGTGTCTTTTCTAATGGAAGATATGCAATAGAGCTGCTTGAATTCCAGGCAGCTCTGTTAATCTTACAGCATCCTCTTTTTCTTAAACATCAGAACATCTCTGGGAGCAGACCATTTCAAATTTTCAAATAGTATACCGCTGATTTCTTCTTTTACTGTAATCCCATAACCTTCTTTTATATCTTCGAATATTTCAATTGTACCTGTAATATTTTCCCTCCTCAAAATTCTTCATACATCGTTACACATATCCCCAATTCTCCCATCAAACTGTCACCAAGTTCAACTATAATTTTTCTATCGGGGAATAAATTTTTGACTCTGTTTTTCCAAAAATATACTATCGCATTACCAAATTGAAACACTATTTCATCATCATCCATCAGCTTCCCCGAATCACCAACAAAAAAATCCCCAAGGCTCCAGGTATTAACACTCATTTCAATAGCTTTTTTATCATAATGATATTGTTTTTCCAGTACAGAAATATAATCCATCGAATCTTCAACACTATGATTCCAGAATTGCTTAATAAATATATAATCTTTTATTTGTATGATCTGAGGACAAAACAGATATGCTGAAGCAATCAGACCGTCTATTTTACATTTATATGCCGCATACTGCACTAAATCCGTGCACCACTGTGCATCTTCCATTTTATTAACTATTGCATCGTTTACCACACTTTCAAATACTCTAATATTTTCCATAATCATTACCTGCCTGCGCCAGACAATACTCCCCTGCCTTCTTTATAATCAGCCGACCAAACCAGCAACATAACAAGATCGTGACTTTCTCTCCTCTTTCCGCCAGCGAGTTATTCATCCGCATATAATGACATATAACCTGGTCTTAGATTCCCAGTCTGTGTTTTTGCCCATGCTGTTTGTTCTGCTTTCAGCTTCCTAACTTCATTTTCTTTCCGATACCGTGTTCGGTCTGTCATCTTCAGCAGATTCGTCCTCGACAGGCTCCTCCTCAATGACAGCCTGCTGTAAGATTTTCTCTACCTCTTCGATGCGGGCTTTAAGATCCCGCTGTTCATTTTTCTCCTCTTCGTACTTTACGTTTTCAGAAAGATCGCCGAGTGCACGTGCTTATCCGGCAGTCTATGTCTTCCTCATATCCATCTGTAATTATTTTGCAAAATTCCTTTAACAGAACATGATCAGATAAATTTATCAGCATATTAATATCCACCATTTTTAGTTTAGTCAATTAACTTATCTGCCATTTTTTTAAGATACAGTTCTTCTACCATCTGCTCCTGCTCCCTATTCATTTCATAGTAATCTCTCCAATATTTTTTCATATCTCTCTCATCATAAAGATACGGCAATAAAATATTATCACTATTATACATAAATTCCCTTTCAGCCATGCTGGAATATATTTTTTCTTCTCCCCAAAAAACAGCAGATACAGCCGGAACACTATCTCCATTGTTTTCTACAAGCAGATACGGAAATATTTCTTCTCTTGCTCTACGGATCACATCTGATCCGGCATCCTCTAACAATATATTTTCTATACCATTCTCTCCTATTACACAATTTCTTTCATTCTGTATCCCGCACAAAAAATCCTTTTCAGAAAAGGATATAACACCTCTGGTTCCTTCTGTATTCTGAAATAAAAAGTTCATTCCATCCCAGGAAATTTCATCTGACAATAACGGATATTTTCCAGCCATTACAATATGGCAGACAGAAGCATATATACATCTGCTATAAAGTCTGATTCTATCTGTAAACTCAAAAATTGTATTCATTATGCCCCCTTTAATGCTGCGTCTTCTATAATATACCCTCCGGCTCCTATTTTCCGATCTGTCTTTCCGCCATCATCATCTGTGCTTTCATGCAGTCGCAATGACTCTGCCGCAATCCGGAATTACACGTCCCTCATATCAGTCCCAGCCTCTCCAGCCCCAGATAAATCCCGTCATGAAACATATCCTCCGTCACCAGCGCCGCCCTCTTTATGATCTCTGGGGACGCATTCCCCATCGCCACGCCGGTCTTTGTCACTTCAAACATGGAAATATCATTGTTGCTGTCCCCGAAACAGACCGTGTCTTCTTTTTCATAGCCCAGAACGCCGCACACCAGCGCGATGGCAAAGCCCTTGGAAAATCCCTTTTTCACAAATTCGATCGTACCGCCCGCCATTCCTTCTTCATGTTTCACATAGTCATAATAGGGCGCCAGCTCCGCATAAGCCCTCCGCTCATCACAGCCCGGACGTATCTTCGCGCTGATCTTCGCAATATGCATATCGTTTTCATTTCCCCTGATCGGCCTCCATTTTTCCCCGAGCTGTTTCGTGATCAGTTCCGCAAACCAGTCCACCTCATTTGTATACTCATCCTGATCATAGTACATGAAATGCGTCCCCTCCATCACCGGGATCAGCCCGCAGCTGCGGAGTATCCCGGCGGAAAGCCCTGCCTCCTCCACAGTCATCTCCTTATCCAGAAGCACTTTTCCCTTATACTCTATATAGGCTCCACAGTTGGCGATCATGCCGGTAAAAGCCATCTGTTTCACCTCCTCCGGCACAAAGGAAAACGCCCGCCCTGTACAGAGAAACGCATCATGCCCGTTCTCCGTCAGCTTCCTGACCGCTTCCTTCGCACTCTGGGGAACCCCCTTTTTGATATCCAGTATCGTTCCATCCGCATCAAAAAACACAATCTTTCTCATAATACTCCCGCCTTTATAATCAATACTGTTCGTTAACCGCAAAAAATCAGAAGCCTGAATCCTGCACACACCGCAGAAAAGGCTTCTGAATCTTATATCTCTCCAATATCACATTCCTACAGAAGATAAGTCGGCAGTTCGCAGTAAATCCGGCTTACCGCCTCGAACTTCTTCTCATGGATATCATCCGACGAGATAACGGAAGCCGCCACTACCGTCTCCTTCTTCTCCGCCGGCTTTTTCACTGCCTTTTTTGCCGGCGCCGCTTTTTTCTTCGGCTCACCGCTGTTTGGTACGCTCTCCGCCGCCCTCTGAATACTTCCCTTTCCTACTGACATAACTGAATAACCTCCTTCGCTAATTCATAATATTCTTTTGCGCTTCTGCAGCTTTTTTTATACACAAGAACAGGACTGGAATCATCCTGTGCCCACTCGATCGTGCTGTCCACGTGAATATAGTTTTCAAAAACCTTTACGCCTTCGAGCTCCTGCAAAGTCTCCAGCGTCTGACGGAAATAATTTTTCCGCTCATCCACCTTTGTGATCGCGATTCCCAACAGTTCCAGATCCGGTGCGATCTCCTCCGCACTGCCCAAAAACTCAAACATATTTGCCAGCCCGAACAATCCCCAGGGACTGGACTCCACCGGAATGATCATTTTATCCGAAGCACAGAGGATATTCATCACCCAGCCTCCCAGCGTGGGCGGCGCATCGATCAGGATAAAATCATAATGTTCCGACGCCTTGATGCTCTTCAGCGCCTTCTTTAAGATAAACTCCCGCTGCCACTTCGCAAACAGCTCATACTCGATAGAACTCATCAGTGTGGAAGAGGGAATGATATCCAGACCCTCATAGCCCGTCGGTATGATAAAGTCCTGCAGATCCCGCTGGTTTTTGATCGCGGTATACAGATTCTTCTCCCCCTTCGCCATCTCCAACACTTTCTCCTCCTCAAAAAAGGAAAGAGAAAGATTGAGCTGCATATCGCCGTCTAAGAGCAGCACCTTATATCCCAGAAGCGCCATCGCATATCCGATGTTGGAACAGGATGTGCTCTTCCCACTCCCCCCTTTATTATTACAAAAACATATGGTAACCGTCTTTCCCATTTGCTAAACCCCTGTTTCATCCGCGTCCCGGTTTCTTCCGTTTCATAACCCGAAAATCCGACACTCTCTATGTCCGCGGTTTATTCCCTTCCGACATGCTACAATACCAGTATACGTTCAACGTCAAAACATGTCCAGAGGAAAATACCGCACAAAATGGTCCCATTTAAAATTTCTTTTATTTTCGTTTAGATTTTCTTAATAAAAAAAATTTTTCTTTTAGATTCCTGCCACACTTTTGACACATTTTCCATTTATTATTATAAACATAGAGCAGGGCACAAACCTACCGATATTACCCCACCTTCTTTACGAAGACTTCGGAACGGTTCCTGCATCTATTACACTTTTCATATCTCCCCCTTGTTTTAAAAGCAAATAAAACGCCCTGGCGAGTGAGCCGGGGCGTTTTATTTGCTTTTAAGAAAGCCGGCAATCCATAAACACTGCCGGCTTTACCCTATCGGTTTCTCTTGTCCATCTTCTTCGATATCTTCGTACCGACAAACTGCATGATCTGCACCAGCACCACCAGCAGCACCACCGTAACCATCATGATATCCACCTGATACCGGTGATATCCATACCGGATCGCAACATCGCCAAGGCCGCCGCCGCCTACCGTACCGGACATCGCGGAATACCCCAGGATCGTTGCGAGGGCGATCGTCCCGCCCACGATCAGCGATACCCTCGCCTCCGCCAGCAGTACCTTCCATACGATGTGCCAGGTGCTCGCCCCCATACTCTGGGCGGCTTCCACCACACCCTTATCCACTTCCAGGAGCGATGATTCCACAAGCCTTGCGATAAAAGGAGCCGCCGCAATGGTCAGCGGTACGATAGTCGCCGTAGCGCCGTAGCTCTTTCCCACGATCAGCTTTGTAAAAGGCATCAGCATGATGAGCAGGATCAGAAACGGTACGCTCCTGA
This sequence comes from uncultured bacterium, assembly GCA_947647735.1. Classification (GTDB taxonomy): domain Bacteria; phylum Bacillota; class Clostridia; order Lachnospirales; family Lachnospiraceae; genus 1XD8-76. Next base: position 100,212 of record CANSLJ010000001.1, read on the forward strand.
CAATATTGACAATAAAATCCAGCACCTTGTAGACCACCGGATTCGGCTTCAGCCCGTCCCTTGCAGTCAATACCAGCGCGATCCCCATCGGCAGCCCGATGGCATACGCCAGAAACGTTGAGGAAAGCGTCATATAAATTGTAGTCCATGTTTCCTTTGCCAGCATGGAAAGCGTCTGTGCATTAAACATAATCTTCCAGTACCTCCACTCCCAGTTTTCTCTCCCGCAGATATTCGATCATGCGGTTTGCGATCATCTCCTCCTCCGGCAGCTGCAGGATCATCTGTCCGTGGGCGATACCGCCAATGTCCTTGGTATCCGCCAGCAGAATATTGACAGGAGCCTTGCATTCCAGAACCATATTGCCGATCACCGGCTCAAAGGAGGAATTCTCCGAAAAGACGATACGGATGCACTTCTTTCCGTGCATCAGACTGTAATCTTTTCCGCTTCCCTGATAGATCAGCTTTTTGCCCGCCTTTGTCTTCGGATGGGAAAATACCTCCTCCACCGTCCCGGTCTCCGCAAGGCTTCCCTGATCGATGATCGCCACATGGGTGCAGACCTCCTGCACCACCGCCATCTCATGGGTGATGATGACGATCGTGATCCCGAATCTCTGATTAATGTCCTTCAAAAGCGCCAGAATGGACTTCGTTGTGGTCGGATCCAGCGCGCTGGTAGCCTCGTCGCAGAGCAGGATCTTCGGGTCCATCGCCAGCGCCCTTGCGATCGCCACACGCTGCTTCTGCCCGCCGGAAAGCTGGGACGGATAAGCCTTCGCCTTCTCCTCCAGATCCACGATCTTTAACAGCTCCGCCGCCTTTTCCCTCGCCTTCTTCTTCGGCACTCCCACGATCTCCAGCGGAAAGCAGATATTATCCAGCACCGTCCTCTGCATCAGCAGATTGAAATGCTGAAAGATCATGGCGATCTTCGTCCGCAGTTTCCTCAGCTCTTCCTCGCTCATCTTCGACAGATCATGCTGTTCGATACAGACCGTCCCCGTGGTGGGACGCTCCAGAAAGTTAAGGCAGCGCACCAGCGTGCTCTTGCCGGCACCGCTCATACCGATAATGCCGTATATCTCTCCTTTGTGGATCTCCAGATTGACGTGATCCAGCGCATTGACGACCGCATCCTTTGTCTCAAAGCTCTTGCTCACATCTTTTACTAAAATCATAGGTTCTTCGTACATATTTTCTCCGTTCCGCCGCTCATAACAGCCCAGGCTATAAATCCATCCTTTTAACAATACATGGTTACAAAAAGTTTGTCAATGCATGCATCGCAGACTATACAAAATACTCCATTTCTGCTATACTTAGCCTTATCATTGCAGTTAGTCAGCCAACGGACAGCACGCTCTGTGAGCTGTCCCCACGCTGCCGGCAGACAACAGGATTTGCAGATTATCCGTATAGGGCAGCAATAAAATCTTTCAGGATGAGGTATATTTATGAACAAGAAAAAAGTTGTCGTTTCCCTCGGCCACAAAGCGCTTGGTTACACCACATCAGAACAGCTTGACGCCGTAAAAGTAACAGCAAAGGCACTGGCGGATCTGGTGGAAGCCGACTGCCAGCTTACGATCACCCACAGTAACGGCCCTCAGGTCAGCATGATCCATAAAGCCATGACAGAGCTGCGCCGTGTCTATATCGACTATACACCGGCTCCCATGAGCGTCTGCTCAGCCATGAGCCAGGGGTATGTGGGCTACGATATTCAGAATGCCCTCCGCTCGGAGCTCCTTAACAGAGGCATCTCCAAACCCGTCAGCACGATCCTGACACAGGTTACGGTGGATCCTTACGATGAAGCTTTCTATGCGCCCACGAAAAAGATCGGACGCTATATGTCCCGGGACGATGCGGATATCGAGATCAAAAAAGGAAACTATGTGGCGGAAGAGCCGGGCAAAGGATTTCTGCGCGTGATTGCCGCTCCGAAGCCTATCGATATCGTGGAGATCGACGCCATCAAAACGCTCGCCGATGCCGATCAGGTCGTTATCGCCTGCGGCGGCGGCGGTATACCCGTCATCCAGCAGAACCACAACCTGAAAGGTGCCTCCGCCGTCATCGAAAAAGATGCCATCGCCGGAAAACTCGCCTCCGAATTACAGGCGGACATCCTGCTGATCCTGACCGGTGTGCCCTCCGTCTATACCGGTTTCCACACCAAGGAACAGGCAGCCATCCCGCAGATGAATGTGGAACAGGCGAAAGCCTTTATCAAAGACGGAGAGTTTGAGGAAACCACCATGCTCCCGAAGATCGAGGCCGCGATCTCCTATCTGGAAACCAATCCGGCGGGAAAAGCGATCATCACTTCCATGAATCTCGTAAAGGATGCGATCCGGGGCAAGGCAGGCACCGTGATCGTCGCATAGCATCATGAGTATCGGCAAGAAGAATAAGCTTGCCCATTCAGCGAGCGGCAAATGTCAATCACGAATCGCAGATTCATGATAGTAATAATAAACAGGCAGAGGAAACTTACTCCCCTGCCTGTTGTTTTTCATACATTCTGCCATAAAATATATATTAATAATTCTCCGCATGCACTTCGAAATAGCTCTGCGGATGATTGCAGGTCGGGCAGACCTCAGGTGCCTTTGTTCCCACGATGATATGTCCGCAGTTCCGGCACTCCCATACCTTCACTTCACTCTTTTCAAATACAGCCGCAGTCTCCACATTCTTCAACAGCGCGCGGTATCTCTCCTCATGATGCTTTTCGATCTCGCCCACAAGCCTGAATTTCGCCGCCAGTTCGGGGAACCCTTCCTCCTCCGCCGTCTTTGCAAAATTCTCATACATATCCGTCCATTCATAGTTTTCGCCGTCTGCCGCAGCCGCAAGATTTTCCTCTGTCTTACCGATGCCGTTCAGCTCCTTAAACCACATCTTGGCATGCTCTTTCTCGTTATCCGCCGTCTTTAAAAACAAGCCCGCGATCTGTTCATAGCCCTCCTTCTTTGCCACCGAAGCAAAGTAAGTGTACTTATTCCTCGCCTGTGACTCCCCTGCGAATGCCGCCTCCAGATTTTTCTCTGTCTGTGTTCCCGTATACTTTGTTGTTTTCATGATTTCCTCCTTCATGGTATGAAATGGCGCGCCCGCCGGCGGCATGGATGCCTCGCCCGCATGCGCAATATTGGTATGTTCCGATATTTCCTCACTGATCGTACAAAGGTCGCTAACGGATAATCCGTGAATATCCTCATTGCCGGTGATCCTTGCAAAAGTTTTTAACTCCTCCGCGGAGCATTTCAGGTAATTCTCCACCCGTTTTGCGGCGGCATCGATATGCAGCCTCTCCCGCAGTTTTTCATCCTGCGTGGCCACCCCCACCGGGCACATTCCCGTGCCGCAGATACGATACTGCTGGCAGGCCGCCGCCACCATGGCGGCAGAGGCAATCGCAACAGCGTCCGCACCCATGGCGATCGCTTTTGCAAAATCGGAAGATACCCTGAAACCGCCTGTGATGACCAGATCGATATCCGAGCCGACCGCATCAAGATATTTTCTGGCACGATAGAGCGCATAGATCGTCGGCACACTGGTGGAATCCCTTATGATGGCGGGAGATGCCCCCGTCGCGCCGCCCCGTCCGTCGATCGTAATAAAATCGGGCTCCGCATAGACGCAGTACTCCAGATCTCTCTCGATGCGCCCCGCCGCGATCTTGATGCCGATCGGCCTGCCCTCACTCCGCCTGCGCAGCTCGCTCACCAGTTTTTTCAGATCCTGCGCATTGTCGATCCCCGGGAATCTGGATGGACTGATAACGTCCTCCCCCAGCGGTTTATTCCTGATCTTCGCGATCTCCGGCGTCACCTTGCCTCCCGGCAGATGTCCTCCCATCCCCGGTTTTGTTCCCTGCCCGATCTTGATCTCGATGGCGTCGGAAGTTTTCAGATTCTCATCCGTCACGCTGTACAGATTGGGCACATACTCAAAGATATATTTATATGCTGCCGCTTTCTCCTCCGGAAGGATACCGCCCTCGCCGCTGCACATCGCCGTACCCGCCGCCGCGCTTCCTCTTGCCATGGCGATCTTCGTCTCTTTCGAGAGGGCGCCGAAGGACATATGGGAAATGTAAACCGGCATATCCAGCACCATCGGTTTTTCCGCATGCTTCCCGATGACCGTTTTCAGGGACACCTCCGCATGCTCCTCCAAAGGCATCGGATTTAACTGTGCTCCGAGCACAAGCACATCGTCCCAGTCCGGCATTTTCATCCGTGTGCCCATCGCCTCGATAGCCGATCTCCCGGTGAGCGCCATCTCATGAATTTCCTTCATATACCGGTAGTCACTGTCCGTTTTTCGGGTCTCTTTCGGATAACTCAGATCCTGAACCCCCGCATCCGCGGAGACGGGAATCTTCTCTGCTTCCGGCAGGGCGGCAGGCTTTTCGCTCTCCACCTCTTTAAACTTTTCCGGCGGCTGCTTACAGACAGGGCACTGTGTCAACCCGGAAAAAGGCTTTCCCTCTTTTTCCTCGTCATACACGTACCCGCAGATACTGCATCTGTAGACCATCATAAGTACCTCCTATTTCTTTTTTCCTCTGCATTTGGGACAAAGATAAAATACCTTCAGGTCATAAGATATGATCCCCTCCCCGAGCTGCCTCTCCAGATCCCCCGTGATATCTCCAAAAGTGATGTCCGACAACGCCCCGCACTGTTTACATACAAGATGATCATGTTTTTTGATCTTATCATAACGATCAGGAGAACCCTCCAGCGACAATCTCCGTATCAACCCTTCCTGACACAGCGCATTCAGGTTATTGTATACGGTTGCCTGAACGACTTTCGGTTCTGTTTTCTTCAGTTCCAGAAAAAGCTGCTCCGCCGTCATATGCTCATTGGACCAATTGACTAATTCCAGGATCTGTTTTGCATATCTGGTCATCTATCCACCGCCTCAAACTTAGAATTATTCTAATTATAATATACTTCTCTTACTTTGTCGAGAGCATGTCACAAATTTATCCAAAAATATGCTGCCGCCTACTCCCCCAGCACGATCAGCAGCGCCCCTATCATAATGCAGAAATCGGACACGTTAAAAATTAGATTCCGAACCCTTTTCACCGGGACATTCAACCGGAAATAATCCACCACATAACCTCTTCTCAATCTGTCGTAAGTATTGCTGAACGCGCCGCCCAGCAGGAGGGACAGCCCCCATCTCATGAGCCCCTTTCCCGCCATTCCGAAACTGCACAGAAAAAGTATCGTTGCCACTGCCGTCAATACCACGGAGATCCATTTCACGATCTTCGGCTTTTTCTCCCCTGCATTCAGCGCCACGCCCCGGTTATGGTGTTTTGTCAGGATGATCGTATCATGCAGAGCCTTCCTGCCGCTGTTTTCCGGGCTCTCCTTCTCCACGTGCTCCTTCCAGAAAAGTTCTCCTGTAAAAATGGTCAGTATTGTTAAAATATAACGCATAGTTTTGTCCCTCGATCCTTAAATTGTCCACTATCCTCTCTATCACATTCCCTATATTCTACAACATTTTCCTCACATTTAACAAGCGGCATCTCCCCTGTTCTGTATAAGCCCCAAAGTAAATGCCGCCTCCTTTTTTAAAATGGATTATCGCTGGCTCCATACCCGAAATTAACTACGGTCCCTCCCCCGTACTCTTCCACAACCTTCAGATAATCCTTTTCGGAAATCTCCTCCGTTTCCTCCTCTCTTGTACACCGATAAGAGGCCTCCCCATTCTCATCAAAAACTTCCTCATACCGTGAGGTAACCCACTCCTTCCTCTTCCCGTCGAACTCATAAACCTCAACACTATGCTCCGACGCCGTATAAATGCACTTATCCCCATGACTGACAGGATAGGCAGTCCCCATGCTCTCAATCCTGCCAAGGGGATATACTTCCCCGTCAACCGCATAATACACATCACAGTAAACCGCTGCGTTATGCCCGTTCCCGTCGTCATAAGTCCTGTCCGTTGTAAAAAGAACAAAGTTCTCCTCCCCGATATCCCGCCAGGAAAACTGTTCCTCATCTCCCAGTTCCGCTATGATCTGGCCGCATAGCGCCTCACTTTCCGTATCCTGTTTCTTTCCGCATCCTGCCAGCATAAAAGCACATAATGCCAGCACCATATAAACCCATCTGTATTTTCTCATATTTTTATCCTTTCTCTCCTCTACTTTTTACGAAATAGCCCAGACACAAAGCGACTCCCAACACTCCCGCCAAAACAGCCGGAATCATCAGAAGATCATAATTTACCGGTGCCGCCACATACTGCTCTGCCACCATATATCTGTACAATACATAGTGAAGTTGTTCCATAACAGTTTCCAGCATCTTCCCAAACGCCGCGATCATGATGCCGATCGCCAGAAATACCAGCCCGCCGCAAAGCAGCAGATTCATCCTCCTGTTATGGGCATTGATCCGCATCATATCATCCAGTGTGATCTGTGTTCTCTTCTCTTCCACATGGCCATCCTCCTCCAATAATAATTCTTCCAGAGAAGTCTGGAACAGAGCCGAAAGCCTGACAACGCTTTCCACATCCGGCATACTGGTCCCATTTTCCCATTTAGACAGAGTCTGTCTTGAAATATTCAGCTTCTCTGCCAGCTGCTCCTGTGTCATACCGGATAATTTTCTCAACTGATAAATCTTTTTTCCCAATTCCATACGCTCGCTCCTTCCGTGCTCTCATTCTATCCTACTACCATGAAAAAGATAAAGCAATGCGGGTTTACATTCCTGCTCTGAATGTTTACAAACTATGTTATACTGATATAAAAGGATATTTTCATCACCCGAAAACCATCAGACACAGAAAAGCGAAAGCAAAATGATCATACAGACAGGCATGCGCACGGACATCCCGGCATTTTACCATAAATGGCTTTTAAACAGAATAGAAGAAGGCTTCGTACTTGTCCGCAATCCCTATAATCCGATCAGCGTGACAAAATACAGCTTATCTCCTGACGTGGTGGATCTGATCGTATTTTGCACAAAGAATCCTGAGCCCATGCTTTCACACATGGATGCCTTACAGCCTTATGGACAATACTGGTTCGTTACCATTACGCCCTATGGAAAAGAGATCGAGCCCCATGTTCCGGATAAAGAAAAAGTGATGGAGTGTTTCAGGAAGCTTTCTGAGATCGTTGGCATAGATTCGGTCGGATGGCGATATGATCCTGTTTTTATCAGCAGGGATTACCCCATAGAACGGCATCTGGAAGAATTTGAAAAAATGGCTGAAACGCTGTCGGGATATACCAGTACCTGCGTGATCAGCTTTATTGATATTTATAAAAAAGTGGAGCGCAATTTTCCGGAAATAAGAGTTGTCTCAAGAGAAGATCGGCTGAAACTCGGCAGAGCTTTTATCAAGATCGGCGGGCAGTACGGCATGACGATCAAACCCTGTGCCGAGGGAAATGAACTGGAACCCTACGGCGCCGACTGCTCCGGCTGTATGACAGTGAGCACTTTTGAAAAAGCTCTCCAATGCCATCTCGATGTGCCAAAGCGAAAAAACAATCAGCGCCACGGCGAGTGCGCCTGCCTGCTCGGCGCAGATATCGGCGCCTATGATACCTGCGGACATTTATGCAGATACTGTTATGCCAATACAAACGCCGCACTCGTCAGGGAAAACAGAAAAAAACATGATCCTGCATCCCCGTTTTTACTCGGTGGCAGCATGCCCGGCGATGTGATACATATTGCAGAGCAGAAAAGCTGGATAGACAGGCAGATGCGGCTTTTCGACTGAGTTCTATCCAGCTCAATATTTGACAACTTATGAAATCCAAGCTTGTACAGTTATCATCATATCCTGACAATCAACCATATTTTTCCATTACCAGGACCATGCTGTCTGACTTCGGTAAAAATTAAAGCTGCGGATAAATACCTCTTTCGACTTCTCATACACCAAACCATTTCTTTGTTTTATTTGCAATATGAACCAGAAAAAGCATAACCGGCACTTCAGTCAATACGCCAACTGTGGTAGCTAATGCTGCCGGAGAAGTCGTTCCGAATAACGCAATAGCAACTGCAACCGACAATTCAAAAAAATTCGATGCGCCGATCATCCCTGCAGGAGCCGCAACTTTATGCGGCAGTTTCAGAATCCGGCAGGCAATATATGCAATTGCAAAAATCAAAAATGTCTGCAATGTCAAAGGTATTGCGATCAAAATAATATGCAGCGGATTGTCTAAAATAATATTTCCTTGAAATGAAAAAATCATCACAAGTGTAAGCAGCAGGCCAATACTGGTTATATTATCAAATTTATGAATAAAAATATTTTCAAAATAGTCTGTCCCTTTTTTCTTAATAACCATTGAACGAGTCAGCATTCCGCCGACAAGCGGTATCACAACAAACAGCACTACTGAGAGGATCAGTGTATCCCACGGTACAGTAACATTGGAAACACCAAGCAAAAACTTTACAATCGGCACAAATGCCACAAGTATGATCAAATCATTCGTTGCAACCTGTACGACTGTATAAGCAGGATCACCTTTTGTTAAATTACTCCATACAAACACCATTGCCGTACATGGTGCCGCACCAAGCAGAACTGCTCCCGCAAGATATTCGGTTGCAAGGTCTGGTGTAATAAAAGACTTGAATATTATAAAGAAAAACAAGCTTGCTATACCATACATAGAAAAAGGCTTGATCAGCCAGTTTACAACCCAGGTGACAAATAGCCCTTTTGGATTCTTTCCCACATTTTTTATACTCTGAAAATCTATCCGCATCATCATCGGGTAGATCATAAGCCAGATAAGTACCGCCATTGGAATAGATACTTTCGCATATTCAAAACGATTGAGAAATATTGGAACAGAAGGAAGAAATTTCCCGATCAAAATACCCAAAATCATACATAACAGTACCCAAAGTGTAAGGTATTTTTGAAAACCGCTGATACCCTGGCTTTTTTTCTGAACATTTTTTTGCATATCACACACTCCTTATATAACTTTTTGAATATCTCTGTTTCTCCTTGCTTTATCCTATCTGTCTTTTCTTTTGCATTGTTCTATAAAATCAGTTACCAAAGGAAGCATCGTAACGTCCCCCCCGCTGATCATCATTTCCGGATGCCATTGCACACCTACTACATAATCGTTTCCCTTCATTTCAATCGCCTCTACAATTCCGTCACCTGCCTGTGCTGTAATCAAAAAATCATCGGAAACACATTTGATCGCCTGATGATGAAAACTGTTTACCCTGATCTTCCCGCCTAATACTCTATTCAATCTGCTGTCCGGCTTTATTTCAATCATGTGAGTCGGGCACTCTCTGGGAGCTGACTGCATGTGTTTCAACACTTCCCCTTTTTCCCTTACATCCTGCAGTAAGTTCCCATGAAACGCCACATTGATCGCCTGAATTCCTTTACAGATTCCCAATATTGGTTTCTTCCTTTGATATCCCAGCCTAATAATATTCATATAAAACTGATCTACTATTTCCATCGAAAACCCCATTGAATTTCCAGGCTCCTCCCCATAGAACTTTGGCGCAATATCATACCCTCCGGAAAGCAAAATCCCATCTATCCGCTCCAGTAACAGCCCGCACTCTTTTTCCTTATCCATTACCGGAAGGATCACGGGAACTCCACCAGCCTTTATAATAGTATCTATATAATCATGATTCACATAATCCCGATAAAGCCCCGGAAACATACCATTTTCCATAATCAACAGATTTCCTGTTATACCGATCACCGGTTTTTTCATTTTCCCTCACTCCGGATCTGCTTACAAATTCAATATAATCAAAAAATGAGCGTGGATGCTTTTTAAGCATCCACGTCCTACCTTTCTATTAAGAACAACAGGATGCACTGTCATTCAGTGTCAGTTTTTCTTCCTCCGCATCAATAATAACCGTTCCCGTCCACTGGCGGGTATCATCATCCATCAAGACCGGAATCCCATTTATCATATCCGGTTTTTCATTCGCTCCTGTTTTTACCAATTCAAAATTTAATGACTTTCCACAACAGGAACGTGTTGTATGCAGACGCAAACCGTCACATTGCTCTGCTTTAAGCGCCTCGATGATAATTTTTTTTGCTGCATCTGTAATCTGCATAATAACTACCTCCAAATATATTTTACTCAATCCGACTCAAATACCACAGACACCAGGAGCGTCGCCGCATCAGCAACACACCCCGGGCACTCCCTAAGAACCTTTCCGGAGCCTGCTCCCTTCAATTCCTTGCAAATAATAGATTTATTTTTTTCCTGAAATCCCTTAATGATTTCTTTACTCACACGGTAAATTTCTCTCCGGCGGTTTCCGGCAGACGGATTTGTCTGGCTTACTTTCATGCTTGCAATGGCAATTGCGCCAGACAATGCACCGCATACACCTTCCATACATCCCATGCCAAACCCATAGCCTTCCACCATCTGGTACATCTGTTCTTCACTTATTCCAACTCTGTCACAGAAAGCACAGGCAACAGCCTGACTGCAGTTATAACCGGACCGGTGATTCATGACCGCTTTTTCAACCCAATGATCCATAATACGATATCCCTGCTTTCATCTTCCTGTCAGCAGGAGGGAACCAGGCTCTGTCACCTGTAAATAATCCATATGCCACTGTGGTTTTCATAGGTTTTTCCTCACTTTCCAGACTTTCTCCCTGATTCAGTGTCCTGCTGCGAGCCCTCCTCTATAATCTCCATATCACAACAGCCGCCTTTTTTCTCCGGCTCCTCCACGATCTCCATGTTACAGCAGCCGCCTGACTTATTCCCTCCAAACAAACTTGCGAATAACCCTTTCTTTTCACTCATCTTATTTTCCTCCTTTAAAGAATGAAATTAAATACATAACCGGTGATCACCGCTACGGCAAAGATACAAAGCACAAAAGCGATTACCATCTTCTTTTTGAAAATGGAACTGAGCAGAGACACTTCCGGGATGCTGGCTCCCGCACCGCCTAAGATCAATGCGATCATAACGCCAGGGGAAACACCTTTGGAAATCAGAATGCTGGCAATCGGAATCATCGTTTCGGTGCGTATATACATCGGGATGCCGACAACCGCAGCCAGAGGAACCGCCCAAAGGTTGGATGCGCCTGCAAAGTTTGCCAGAAGGTCTGTCGGTACAAATTCATAAATAAATGCACCGATGCCCGCACCCAGAAGCAGGAAAAGCACAACTCCCTTAAACAGCCCAAATGCATCCTTCAAGGAAAGTTTAAATGCCTGAAGCTGTTTCTGCCAGAATGTTCCCTGCAGTGTTTCCCAGCTCACACCGTCCTGATGTCCTCCTTTCACCGTGACATTCTTTATCTCTTTTTCAAATCCTGCCGCATCCAGGATCAGCCCCATAACAACAGCAAATACAAAAGTAAAGACCGAATAAACAATTGTGGCTTTCACCCCAAAGAACGCCAGCATCAGCGTAACAATCGCCGGATTCAGTATCGGGGATGTCAGCAGAAATGAAATTGCCCCGCAAAAAGGTGCCCCGCTCTTAAACAGGCCGACCAGAACCGGAATGGTAGAGCAGGAACAAAATGGCGTAACTGCCCCAAGCGCTGCTCCGAGAACACTGTTAAGCCCTTTTTTCGGCGTGGTCAGGATACGCTTAATGCGGTCCTGTGAGATATAAATCTGCAGCAGAGCAACCACAAAGCTGATACCGATGAACAGACCAAACAACTCGCCAAACAGCATCAAAAAGGTCTTCCCTGCATGAATCCATGTTTCTGTTGTGAACATAATCGTTCCCTCCTGATAAATAAATTTTTATATTTTCTTCTTTACATCGGACAAATAGTTCGATTTTTTTCGATGTATTGTTTTTCAGTAAAGCCACGCGTTCCAACGTGGCCTTATCGCATATTTATTGAATTATGAATGTTCCGTGAGGTATCAGCACAATGAATCCCCCATCATCTGCTGCCTGTTATCACTGCAGCTGCATGAAACGGATCCCGTACTATATCCGGAAGCGGTCAGCACTCCTAGCAGCTCTGCTGCCTTCCTGCTTCCTGCCTCGCTTATGGAATAGTGTGTCCATTTGCCCTCCTTCCGGCTTTCAACGATGCCGGAATCACATAAAATTTTCATATGGTGCGACAGCGTTGACTGACTGATCTGTAAATTTTCCAATAATACGCAGGCACATTTCTCACCGCCGCGGAGCATCTCTAAAATCTGCAGACGGTTTTCATCACAAAAGGCTTTGAACACCCTTGCATCAGCAGCATGGTCTCTCATTGCATCACCTCACATTTATTTTTTTCGATTTATTAACATTATATTCACCGAATCGAAAAATGTCAATGTATTTTGCAAATTTTTTATGAGCATCAAAATCCTAAATAGAACATGTACAATGCGATCGCCATAATAGCTGCTCCCATCGCAATTTTTAAAACCTTACTGAAAACGCCATACTTCCGGCTCGCCGTAATTTTCTGCACAAATCCAACAGAAGTGCCTGCAATAACTACCAGGACGCTATGCCCAGCAGAATAAAGGAGCAATAACAGAATGCCCCATAAAACATTCCCGCCTCTTGCCACCAGGCCAAGCAATACAATCAGTACAGGGGTGGCACAGGGAGAAGAAAATATCCCGCCCATAATTCCCGCCGCCAGAGCACCGATATATCCCTTCTTTGAATTTTTGGCATTCAGCTGAACAGAAGGAATAAACTGGTAGACATCCCATGTCTGCAAGGCCATGAGAACCATCAGAACCCCCAGAATAAGATACCACCATCTACCTGACGTTCCCATCAGCTTACCTGCTAATGACGCAGCCGTTCCAAGCACCGTAAATGTAATCGCCATTCCTCCGGCAAATGTCAGGGACAGCCTGAATGCTTTCTTCGTATTATTTCCACCTGTTCCCCCAACGTACCCGATAATTAACGGGACACTGGATAAGGCACAGGGCGTAACAGAGGTCAACACACCTGCAGACAGCGCCAAAAACGGAGCGATCCATAAGTTTCCCATGATTTCTCTCGATAAGGCCTCAAGCCACTGTTCAATCATTTCCCGCCTCCATTTCTGCAATTACATTTCTTAACTGCTCTTCTGTAATTCCGCCCTGATGCACGGTAAATGCGATTTCCCCTGTATCCCTGTAACTATACTGTAAAAACTGGATTTCTTCATTTTCATCCGGGGCATATGGGTTTCCCTCAGAATCGATAAAAACCTGTGTTGGTATTACCTCTATCGGGAAATCGGATGCCAGATCATTATATTTCCAGACATCAACAAACAAAACAATCGCTTCCCCTGCCATTTCTTCATTCAGGGTTTCCAGCACAGGAGCCATCGCTTTACACGGCGCACAGGAATCTGCGCCAAAATCAATCACAATTGGCAGCCCATAGGACTTCAATCCCTCAAGGTCTATCTCTTCTGTCACATGCAGCGGAAAATACCCTTCCACCGCTTCTTTTTCCTGCCGCATTTTCAGATCATCTGCTGACATCCCTTCCGCGACCGGTTCCTGCCCGTTTTTTACGAACCATACGCCTCCAACTGCACAGACGGCCAAAATCGTTACAACGATTTTTATAATAAGTTTCTTTTTTCCTTCCACAGACTCCTGCATGATCAAAAACCTCCTGTTCTTCTGTCATAGCGGTACATCAGCAAATAACCTCTGCAGATCCCGACTGGTAAGCTGCCTGATATATTTCTCGCATTCTATCTCCTGAACCTTTCCGGCCACTGTTTCTTTTCTCCACGGAATTCCCAAAAACTGGCCCTCAAGCTCCGAAACCGGCTTCAACTCAAAAAAATCCCCCTGCAGACAAATGTCCTCAATGACTGCATCCTTTATCTTTACATATAAAGAAATCATGCCGCTTTCAAATTTCATTTCATTCCATAAGTCCATCTCCGGCGACGCCCCATAAGTCCATTCCCATGTGCGATACTTTTTCTCCGCCAGTTTTTCTATTTCATCCCTCTCCTCCGCTAAAATCCCGCGCCGCCTGAGCTCTCTGCAGTATTCTCTTTGATACGCATGTTCCACAAGTTCCTGAAACCGGCCGATATCCATCTCTTTTGGAAGAAAAGATGCAATGTTCCCTACACGGCTCCTGACAGATGTCACTCCTTTCGATGTAAATTTCACCGGCCCGGGCATCAGCGCCCGTGAAAGAACCGCCAGATCACTGTCAAACAACAGTGTTCCATGATGCAGTATCCGGTTTCTCCAGAAATACTGTGCATTGCCTGAAATCTTCTTCCCTCCCGCTGTCAGGTCATTCCTCCCGCTGAAATCTGCCGGAACTCCTATATCCCGCAGCGCTTTTATCACAGGTTCCAGAAAACAGGAAAAATCATTTTTCCGGAAAGAATCCTCTGATCTTATCATTGTAAAATTCAGGTTTCCAAGGTCATGATATACCGCACCGCCGCCCGATAAGCGCCTGACTGTCCAAATGCCATGCTCCCTCACATAATCTAAATTTAGCTCCCGGTAAATATTCTGGTTTTTTCCTATTACAACCGCCGGTTCATTTCGCCATAGCATGAACAGATCATCCTTTAGATCTGTCCTTTTCATGAAATACTCCTCAACTGCCAGATTAAATGCCGGATCTGTTGACGGGTTTATGATCTGCTGCAATAATTTTCTCCTCACCTGTCTTTTATGATCCGGCAGAAGCCGCATCTATTTTTTTACATATTTCTTCTGCTATTTTGTCCACCATGTGGTAGTGTTCTTCGGTCAGGTCCTTCATAGATACCGTTTTTGAAAAGATAACTTCCGGGTCCAGGAAATCTGTAAGCACCACACAATCTCTTACCCGGCCGGAATATTTTTCGGTGGACTTCCTCGCACAATGCTTTTCACAGGCATCTACCGAAATGACAGGAAAGTTTTTTGCAAAATTGCGTTCTTCTTCCCCTCCTGCTAAAAAGAGTGGCAGACAAAGCGAGATTGCCTGCCCCGGCCGCAGCTCCTCCATGACCTTTCTGGTCGCCATCCTGGTAAGCGTACCGCCAAGCATTTCCTCCCCGCTGCAGGAGATGACTCCGATCTGCATCTTGAATGCCCCAATATTGATATCCGCCATGTTACGCTTCCTCCTTTGCAAGTTCTTTTACTTTTTCAGATACCTGTTCTGCCAGTTCACCTGCCATATTCCAGCCCGCCTCTGTCAGATAGGTTCCTGTCCCGGCATCCTCACCCCGGTGTGCCCGCATCGTATCAACAGCCCGGAATGCCGCTTTCACATTTCCTCCTGCCGCCTCCAGTGTCTTTGCGGCACACATCTTCGGGCAACCGTCCACGGCAATACAGGTTTTACCTTCAATACTTTCCTTTGCATCTTCATCCGCTGTCATAACACGGGCAAGACAGACCGCCTCACAAAGTTCCGGACACAGTTCCTCTGTTACTTTGAGTCCTGCCTCCCTTGACAACAGCCCAAACACCTTTCCAATCCCGCTGCACGCAGCCACCTTCACTTTAGACATGAAATTCATCCACCTTTCTTTTCATAATCGGAAAATATCCGTTAAAATCGTAAAGCAGTCCTTTATCTTCTTCAAAATCTGCCAGTTCTATTTCTGCAATCCATCCCTGTTCATAAGGGTTCTGATTGATACGCTCCGGTTCATTCAGCAGGTCCTCATTCACTCTTGTAACGGTGCCGCTCACAGGGCTTACAATTTCAAATACAGCTTTGCCGGATTCCAGGGAGCCAACCTCATCAAACTGGGAAATCTCAGCGCCTACATTCGGTGCAGTAAAAAACATGATATCAGACAGGCTCTGCTGTACATAATCCGTAACCCCGATCCGTGCCTTACCTCCGGATACATATGCCCAGACATCATTCTCATTAAAGAAAAAGGCTTCTTCCTCTGGAATACGGAACATAAATTTATCCTTCTGGTAAGTATCATAGGTAAGCTGTGCCGGGAAAAAAGACGTTTCCTGACCACTTTCCGCTGTATCTTCCTCTGTCTTTAGGCGGTCAGCCAGGTTCCCAATCAAAAGTTTTTCTGTTTCCCCCAAACGCAGGGAATCTGTTTTCAATGCAATGCCTGCGCTCTTTGCCTCCTCGCTGATATTGACTTTCTTCACAATTTTAAGTCCCTTTTCCGCTGCAAGTTTACTGGCACACCGGGAGGCACATCCATCAATCACCAGCAGAGGCTTTTCCTTGGCAATCCTGTTATACCGGGTATCCGCCACACGATAGAAAACCGGGCAGATGATCTCGCTCCCAGTCTCCTCTGATAACCGGATCGCAAGCTCCCCCGCCGCACATCCGGCACACTTGTCTAAACCATTACAGGGCAGTATGGCATATTCTTTACTCATTTGCTTCCATCTCCTTCCTGACTTGTTTGATATGGGCAGTTGTTTCGGATTTGTTTGGGAAGGAAATGGCATCTACGCCACATGCTTTCCCGCAGGCCCGGCAGAATACCACACAGTTTTCCGGATTCTTTACCACCAGACGCTGCCCGCCCTCTTCCCTGACCTCATATACCTTATGTGGACAGAATTTTACGCACTCCATACAATCATTACATTTATTGTAATCAATCCGCGGGGACCAGTCGATCTTTTCACGGGGCACCCCCATAAATGTTTCTCCGCTCATTTCCTATACCTCCTCAAAGCCAAGTTCTTCCAGTGCCTTCCTTACTTTCTCAAAAGCCTGGTCATTCGTCATATCACGGATGTCTAACATCACACAGTCCTTCTCAACATCCAGGCCTGCCTCCTTAAACGCTGCCCGGAACATTTTTTTCTGCATATTCGGTGCACAGGCTCCAATGATCACTTTCCGGTTCGCTTTCAGGAAATCCGCCAGAAAACGGTCCCCGTCCTCCTCGCAGAGCTGCGGATGAATAAAACCATATTCCACGGGAAGCTCTACCCTTACCTGATTAATGAAATCCCAGATATCCATTGCCTGGAACCCCGGACATTTCCCGGTGCATACACACATAAGAAAACCATAACGCTGTTCTTCCATATTTCACTGCCTCCATCTTATTCTTTTATTTGTTACCCTGTAAGGGGGTAATGCAGGTTAAATTTTATGTATCGCTTTCCCGGCAATCTCTCCACACGCTTCCCATACCGCTTCACTGACACTGGGATGGGGATGTATCATATCTGCGAGCATTTCTGCCGTTGCCCCAACCGTAACAGCCAGAGTCAGTTCTGAAATCATCTCAGAAGCGTCCGCCCCTAAAATCTGGCCTCCAAGAATAACTCCCTTCTCATCCGCCACTACTTTTACAAAACCTTCTCTTTCTCCAAGTGTCAGTACACGCCCATTATGGCGCATATAAAATTTCCCTACCTGCGGATGAATTCCTTTCCGCTCTGCTTCTTCCTCCGTCATGCCGACCGACGCACTCTCCGGCGAAGTATAAATGCAGGCAGGAACGGCCCTGTAGTTTAACGTATTCTTCATTCCCATCGCATTTTCCGCCGCAATGCGGCCTTCCATAAACGCCAGATGTGCCAGAAGTTTTCCTCCGGTCACATCCCCGGCCGCATAAACATCCGGAACCGAAGTCTGCATATACTCATCCACCACGATCCTGCCGCCTTCTGCCATTTCAAGTCCCAACGCCCCCACAGCTTCCGTCTCCAATTCTCTTCCTATGGAAAGCAGGACATTTTCACACGCAAGCTCCTGGTCTTTCCCCTTATCCTCATAAACGACAGTAAAACCGTCGGATTCCTTTCTTATCTCTTTCACTTTTACAGATGTTTTGATCACGATCCCCTGCCGTTTCAGAATCTTTGCCAATTCCGCAGCGACCTCGTAATCTTCTGTCGATACGATCCGGTCTTTTAACTCCAATACCGTAACCTTTGTACCGGCCGCAGCGAACATAGCTGCAAACTCAACGCCTATCACTCCCCCGCCAATAACAGCCAGCGTCTCCGGAACCTTTGTAATTTCTAACATGTCTGTACTGGTAAGGACTCCGTCCAGATCTGCCCCTTTTATAAAAGACGGGATCATAGGCTTTGAACCTGTAGCCAGGATCAGCTTCCCGCAGGAAACGATTCTCTTTCCGTCTGTTGTTTCAACTTCCAGTGTGTGTGCCGACCGTACAGTTCCTCTCCCATAGATGACATCAATCTGATTTCCTTTCATAAGCTGCTCAATGCCTATCCTCAGATTTTTTACAATCCTGTCTTTCCGGAGCCCTGCCATATCCCAGCGGATATTTTCTACTCTGCTTTCAACGCCGAATTCTTTCGCCCCTTTCGCAGAGGAAATAAGTTCTGATGTCCTCAGCAATGCCTTTGCAGGAATACATCCCGCATTCATGCAGACTCCTCCAAGCGCCTGTTTCTCAATCAAGACTACCCTTGCCCCCATCTGGGATGCCCGGATTGCCGCCACGTATCCGGCCGGGCCTCCTCCAAGAACAGCGACATCATATGTTATCTCTGATGTATGTGTCATAAACCACCTTCCTTAAAACCTGCTATGCCATTTATGCACTTCTTTTTCACACATATATGCTTGTCAAATCGCATTTTTTCGATATGTAAGGCATTAAAAAATTTCTTCCAACAATTTTATAATGTCGTCTGTTTTCAGAACCTTTCCAACAGAAACAACTTTTTGATCCAGAACCAATGCCGGAACACTCATCACGCCATATTCCATAATCTTCTGAATATCAGAAATATGTCTCACTTCCATATCAAGCCCCAGTTTTGCGACCGCCGCTTCCACATTTGCCTGCAGTATTTTACAGTTTGCACACCCTGTCCCCAAAACGATAATGGAACTGGACGAAGTCTCTATAGGAGCATCTGTTTCTTTTTTCACTGAATCTTCTGTAATCTCCAGGTTACAGCATCCTTCGGATTGTTTTCCGGAAAACAGACTGCCAAAGAATCCTTTTCTGCCGCTCATCATTTATTCTCCTTTCTAAAATTTATTACTTCGATATTTTTCGATATATTTTTCAAATTCATTTTTTTCGATTTAATGTTAGTATACACTCATTTCGAAAAAAATCAATATGTTTTTGAAAAATTTTATTTTGGTATATCTGCCATGGCGGAACGCATATATGTCTCCATTGCTGCCTTCATTCTATCCTTTCAGAGATCAGGCCCAGCCAGTCCTAAGGAAGAGGAAATACAGAACGGGATCACAGTCTTTCCTGCAAAGTCATCGTTTTTTACAAAATTATCCGCTGTTGTGGAAGCTTGCCTTTTCTTAAAAATGTAATTCACACATATGCCAGAATCGCCGATGTCTCATTTCACTTTACGTCCTGTAACAGCTTCAAAATGGTACTTTATAATACCAAGATCCATCTTCGTATAGAATCCTTTTCCAGCTTTGGCAGATGCCTCCCCGTTTTCAAGTGTCACGTAGAACTTCTGCTGGTTCATCGCAGTAGGTGCCAGCAAAGCCGCTTCCATTCCCTTTGAAAACCAGTCCGGCATGCCCGATGCGCAATTACAAAGCTGCTCCATAGGTTTATTTTTATGCGCAGTTCCCTGTGTGGTTCCATAACCCAGCGCAATGATACAAGCCAGCTTTTCCCCTCTCCTGATCTGTGCTGTGCTCTTTCCATGGGTCATTGCAACCCAGCAGGTATTCAGCCCAAGTTCCTGTGCTTTTAACACAAGCTTCTCCCCATAATACCCTGCTTTTTCATCCAGACCGGCATCCTTTTTGCCCACAAGCGCAATGTAGTTTTCTACACCGCTGAATTTTCCGTAATGCGCCATCATACTGTCAAAGCATTTGGGTTCATCGAAAATGATCTGAATGTTCATACCGCTTTCTTTGTTACATTCTTTTACAAGCGAAGTAAGCGTTTCCCTCTTCCCGCTCTCAATCTTCTTTTCGCTGTACTGCCGCACACTATGGCGCGCCTTCATGATTTCTAAAAAATCCATGATATAACACTCCTTCGGTTTATTTTTTTTAACGAATTATATCATATCTTATTTAGAAAAAACATTGGTAAAGAAAATCTAGTTTATGTATAAAGCATAAACGTCCTTTTTCTGCTTTCAGATGCAGCATCTTTACATCTGCGCCATAACTTTCAGGGATTAAATACAGTTGCTGATAATAACTCTATTGTATAATATTATTTTCTTTCAGCCATTTTTCCACATCTCCCGGCAGTTCACTTCCACCGGAATAATGTACGGACAACCCCTCGCCAAGCTCAGCATCCGGCGCCAGCTTCGCTATGGCCGTAAGGCTCTGTCCAAAACGTCCGCCGCCGTGACTGCAAAAAGGCAGGATCAATTTCCCGGAAAAATCATATTCTTCCAAAAAGGATGCAATCGGCATAGGGATCGAGGCCCACCAGTTTGGATATCCTAAATTTAAAAAAGTCAATCAATTTTAATCTAATATTTATATTGTATGATAAAACAAAATAGAGTATAATTAAACCAACAAATCGGAGTTTAAAGGGAGAAAAACACAATGAGCAAATATAGTTCTTTATGGGAATATATACAGAGTAATGGAAGTCCATCTCTTCGTCTAACATTTAAAGAAATTCAGAATATTGCAGGGATACCAGTAGACCATTCTTTTCTAAAATACAAAAAGGAACTTACGGAATATGGCTATCAGGTCGGAAAAATATCTATGAAAGAACAAACTATTATTTTTAATAAAATTGACTGATAGATTTCAGTTTGTCTTGATATTATTCATTAAAAGATACATATTTTCTATTATTTAAATGCTCTAAAAAGTTTTAAAAATATATGTGTATAAACTGTATATTTTTAAAACTTTTCCTTTAAAATCCCTTAAAATCAATACTTTCCGCCCCACCATGGGCTTGTGGTGGGGCGAAAAGCCAACTGTATAAACTGTATAAATTATGCACATTTTTTCCATGACTTTAAAAATTAAGTGTATAAAATAATCGAAACAACCTGTTTATACAGTTGAGCGGAGACATTCTTCCGCACTGTGAAACAGTGCAAAATATCAAAAAAATAAGAAAGAAAAAATTTATACACATTTTTTTAAATATTTTTAAATTTATCTGTATAAATCTTTCATTTTAAATTTAACGAAATGAAAGAGAGGTTTATACAGATGAAAAGCAGAGTATTTCATTGTGTGCAATACGAATTTAGTCCTAAAGATGGAACCGATTTTCAATTTAATGAAAGTAATATTATAAATTGTTTGGCTCATAAATCAATCAAGAAATATGCATATGTTAGGCATGATAAAGATGTATATTCAAAAGATGATAAAGAGTTGTACGGTCGCAAAATAGGCGATCCCAAAAATGATCATTGGCATGTGATTTTAAAGACAGATGTGGCTATTGATGTGGAAGTTATAGCAAAATGGTTAGGTGTGCCACCTCAACAAATAGAGATTCCAAAAGGTAAAGGGGCATTTTTAGACAATGTTCAGTATCTTACACATGAAGATGATAAACAGCAAAAAATGGGTAAATTTTTGTACCCAGATGAAGAAATACATAGCAATTTTGACTTTAGAGCCGAATTAACCAAAAGGGACGAAAACAAGCTAAAGTATGGTCGAGATTTAGACCACGAACAACAAATACTATATGATGTAATGTACGGCGGTAAAACAATCAGACAAGTGATTGATGAGGATAAAATCTTTTACATGAACAGCTATAAAAAGGTTGATAGTGCAAGGCTAAAATATATACAACAATGTAATCCTCCAACAATGAGAATCAATTATTACATCGAGGGCAAAGGTGGTGTTGGCAAAGGTCTGGCAAGCAGGGCAATCGCTCGCTCTCTTTATCCAGACTTAGAAAAGGATGATGATATTTTCTTTTGCATTGGTGACGGCAAAGCAACATTCGAGGGTTATGACGGCCAGCCTGTCATTATATGGAATGACTGCCGATCATTTGAATTGTTCAGTCTTTTAGGCAGCAGAGGGAATATATTTAATGTATTCGACATTCATCCGCAAGCGATTAGACAGAATGTAAAATACAGTTCAATCAATTTAATCAATACAGTTAATATCGTTAATTCGGTGCAATCATATCAAGAATTTTTAAACGGTTTAGCAGGTGAATATAATGACTATAAGGCAGAGGACAAAAGCCAATCATATAGACGATTTCCAATCATTACTCTTTTAAGGCAGGACGATATTTCAGTTCTGTTAAATAAAGGGGTATTTGAGGATAGTATAGAAGACTTTACGGAATATATTCAGTACTCACAACTTGTCGGAAATTTTCAAAAAATAGCACAAGCCTGCGGAAATAATTTTCCCATACAAAGAAAAATTGAAACTCAATTTATGCAACCAGTCGTTGAAAAGCATAATGAGTTGTTAGCAAAGAATAATCAAACATATACTGATGAGGAATTATTAGAAATGTTTAAGGATTACGGAAAAACAGTACCTATTGATCCCACACTTCCCTTTTAAAAATAAAGTGTTGCGTCCGCAACACTTTATTTTTCTTAAGCTCCATGCAATGGCCCTCGGAGAGCCCGTCTCTCGTATGCGAGAGTATAACGGGCTACACTCTCGAACAGCCAAATATCTCATATTTTGAATAGATATGAAAGGGGGAATATATATGCACTTGAGCAAGATTGCAAATGGGGCAGAGTCTCAGATACTGCAACATGACAGTAGAAGCATGTCTCATCATTCAAACACAAATATAGATACAAGCAAGTCTCATCTGAACTACAACTTAACAGAACCAGACGGCAGGACTTCACTGCAGCGATTTAAGGATAGGCTTAGTGAGTGTTCATACCGCAAGCAAAAGAATAATGTCCGTATGGAAAGCATAATCATCACGGCACCTAAAAACATAAGGCCTGCAGATATGGAGCAGTTCTTCAGAACTGCACACAAGGAGTTGCAGGAGCTTACTGGAGGCAAGGAAAATGAAGTTGGGGCATGGGTTCACATGGACGAGCATTTTGGGCATTTACACTACACTTTTGTGCCTGCCGTGGAAGTCAACGGTACACTCAAACTGTCCGCCAAAACCCTGATGAACCGTGACAAGTTGAAAATCCTGCACCCTACTATGCAAGCTGCCATTGACAAGGCATTCGGACACCATGAATATATTGTTGTTGCTGACGATCCAAGAGACCGCCAACAAAGCAGTGACACTATTGCTGTTTACAAAGCAAAACAAGAAAAAATCAATCAACTTAACAGTGCTGTTAAATTAGCAAATGAACAACAAGAAGATGCTTTTACAAGTATCATGCTAACATTTGAACAGCAGGCAAAAGTAAATAAGGATATTAAGACCGCAAAAGAAAAACTCAATGCCTTAAATGATAGGGCTGAGAAGACTGATATTTGGCTCCAAACTCTTAATAATAGCATAATTCAAAAGGGGGTTGAATTGGAGGAAATAGAAGGCAAAATAGAGCGATTAGAGCAATACTTGAAAGACAATCAATATATGTCTGAATGTATTGATTTAAGACATTACATTGAGGAAAATATTGACCCTGAATGGTTAGACGGTGTTTGGAATGATTTGTATGGAGAACCTGAAAATGTGCAACAATATTCCGATTGGGAAGATGAACTCGGATTGTAAAATTGTATAACTTCTTTCAAAACAGTAGAACTGTCAAGGGCGGCGAGCTTACGCTCGCCGTTCATCTTGACCCTTGACTGTTCGGGGCTTGACGGCTACAAAAAAATGGAAAAAGGGGATTGATAATGCACTTCTATCAATTCCCCTTAATTATGCCTTTAATTCATTTCAATTTGAATCGAACCATCTTCATTTAGCAAAATTCTTTTAACTAATATTCGCAATAGGGATTGCTTTTGTTCCGTTGATAGCTCATTATATTGAACCTCTCCATCGAATTTAACGGAGCTGTGCAACACTCTGTTTTCAATCTTGTCGGTATCGAAAACACCATTTGCCCATTCCAACTGAAGTTTAGTTAATTCCTCTTGTTTTAAGCGAATTTTATCAAGTGTAGCATCCCTTAGCAATTCATCTTTGAGTGAAAAATCTAGCAATAAATCAATCTCTTTTTTGATGGTATTTATTTGTTGTCTAATGGTTTCTTTAGCTTGTTCTTCCGCTTGTACCTTTGAATAAAAAGTATCGAAATAGTGTTGCATTTCAACCGCAACTAACTCTTGTATATTAGCAAGTTTAACTCCCTTAAATGAAGCATTACAATAACCTCTATATTCACTTCTGCCGATACAACTAAGAGATCCATATTTACCTTTCATTTTGACGGTATGCCCACATTTGGCACACTTGATTAAACCAGACAATTCAAGCATTTTATTAGTTGGCTTATTGCTTGTAGCATAGGATTTGTTTTGGCTCAATCGTTCCTGCACAACTATAAAGGTTCTTGAGTCAACAACACCTTTCCAACTCGCTAAATAGGCAACCCATAATGATGTATCATTAAATACTTTTTTTTTATTGCTTTGGTCTGTTTTGTTAACTATCTGCAATGCCCGTGAACCGTCAAATTCTGATTCATCATTAACGAATTGAACTTTCTGTAGCTTGTAATAATCATATAGTTTTTTATCCGCTTTTACATACAGTGGATTTGATAATATGTTCTTTATTTGAGTTGCAGACATTTTAACTGAATAATAATCAAGGGCATATTTAACCAATTGATGTAGTGAAGTATTAGTATCTTCTGAATATTTTGAATACAATTCAATTACAAGATTTATGTTTTCATTAGGCTGTAATGAACTTAAATTGTTTATCTTGCATCTGGTAAAGCCAAAAGGTTCTTTACCACCCAACCAACGGCCATCAGTCTTTGCACGATAGTAATAACTGTCTTTAACTCGCTGGGCAATGCTTTGGCGCTCCATGTGCGCGAAACTGGCTAAAATATTAAGTAAAAATTCACCTGTTTCTGATGATGTGTCAAATTTTTCCAAAGCAGATTCAAAACTACATTTGTGCTTTTTCATAAAGTCATAGACATTGTAAAAATCTACGATATTACGAGAAAGCCTGTCTAATTTGTAAACTATCACTTTGTCAATAATACCATACTCAATATCGTCCAACATTCTCTTAAAATCTGGTCGTTCTGTGTTCTTGCCACTGAAACCTTGATCGCTGTAAATCTCTGTTACATCATTAGTACGAATCAATCTTTTGCATTCGTCAATTTGTGTGTCGATTGAAACACTGTCTTGTTTGTCAACTGATTGCCTTGCATATATTGCTACTCTCATATACAATACCTCCTATGTGAGTATTGTATCATTAGTTGACCTTTTTGTATATAGGGTAACCGATCATCACAATGTTGTACTCATCCATATTCTCCACATGGTCGGCAAGCTCCGGACGAGCCTGTGCATTCTGGTCACGCTGCGCTTCCTCAAGCACCGTGTTGTAATCATTCGAGTACGGTTCCACACAGGTGATCTCAAACAGATCCGCTCCTGTCTGTGCCTGTATTTCCTCTGCGACACCCCTTGTATTGCCTCCCCATGAAAAGTATGCGATTAAAACCCTGCCGCCGCCTTCGGTCCTCTTATCTGACTGCCCCGACTGTACCGTCCCATGTTCCCCGGCAACGGCCCCACGCACCAGGCGCAACCCTAAATTGAAGCTGGCTGCATCCGCCTCTAATGTGGCCCGATAAGCAGAGCGCATGTTCTTCGCAAAATCATTCCAGCCACCGCCCCGGTATACCTTCCGGTTTCCGCTTTTGGCCCCAGTGGGGTCTGTTTCTCCATCTGTATCATAACTACCATAGGTATCCCATACCCATTCGCCAACATTCCCATGCATATTATAAAGCCCGTATCCATTCGGGAAAAAACTATCCACTTCCACCGTTGTCTGCCGGTATTCACCAGGCTTTGTATCCAGATTTTCCTGAGAAAAATAATTATCTTCAATCATATAGGGATAATGGCCATAATAGTTTGCTTCATCCGCACCAATGGAAGTTTCCGTATTGAACGGGGTCGCTGTCCCCGCACGGCAGGCATATTCCCATTCCGCCTCCGTAGGCAGACGGTATCCGTCCGCACTGCGGTCCCATGACACGTTTTCCCCCTCTATTACATATGCCGAGGTCAGCCCATCCCTCTCACTTCTTGCATTACAGTAAGCTACTGCATCCATCCATGAGATATTTTCTACCGGAAGGTCATCGCCCGTAAAATTGCTTGGATTTTCTCCACAAATGTCCTGATATTCTTTTTGTGTCAGCTCATACGGACTGATATAAAAATCGCTTACCGTTACGGTATGCAGCGTTTCATCATCACTCCGCCATGCTTCATCGTCCGGACTTCCCATTTCAAATGTACCACCCGAAATCAGGATAAACCCGTCCTCTATATCTGTCCGCAACGCAGGACTTTCCGGCTGTGACTGTACCGTTTCTTCCTGTGAAGGATTCCGGCTTTCCGCATTTTCTTCCTGTGAAATAGAGCCGCCACCCCATGCATTTCCCGGCTTGCTCCCGCCATGATTCAGGGCAAAGATCACAACGGCGATCAAAACAACCGGAATACAAAATGCCAGAACCTTTGCAATCCTTTTTCCCATTTCACCACATCTCCATTTTTGTAAGACTGCACCAAAGTAATGTCCTGCCACAATAAACATACCGATCATAGCAGCCACTTCCATATAAAACACAAACATAGATTTCGTTTCATCAAAAAAGACAAAATGTGTCCGCATGAAAAGATAATCTGTCATTTTCTGCCGCACAAATCCATACATACCAAGCATTACGATGCCCAAAGCTGTCCCACGCAGCAGCCAGAGAAAAATATCCCCTGATTTTATCCCTGACAATTTCCTTTTACACATACCCAGAATCAGTTTCCAATGCATCCCGGTATGCAGGGACATCAATATAAGTCCCCAATAGGAAGCGAACAGATGTAACGTGCGGGCAATCCTCATCCCTCCCGAAAAGGGCAGCCACACAAAAACATATCCGCTCATCCGGATGCCGCTGAATGCCAGGGCCACAAAATCAAAAAGCAATAAGAGATTAAGGGCTGTCCCCGCACACCGCAGCGGGGAATACGTTCCCTTAAACAGATTCCGCATCCAGCCAAGGTTGAGGATATGGTGCATAAGAAACAGCAGTACCATACAAACCCCAAGCCATTCATGCGCCTGTTGTCCTGTCAGTATCTCTGACATGAGGACAGGCAGCATAAAAAGCATTGCTGCATCAACGATTCTCTTTATGATTTTTTTCCGCTTCACTTTGCCTCCACATCCAATCCAAGCCCATTGATCCAGTCCACCATATCCTCACGGGAAGAGGAACTGCTTAAACGCTCACCGTCCAGCCATGTAGCGTCACCCGTACTTAAGCTCTGCATATTTCTCCCACTGGAGCCAATCCCGCTGCCGCCGGATGTACAAAAGGGGATCACTGTTTTTCCAGAGAAATCATAGGCTTCCACAAAAGTATCCATAATACGGGGTTCCTCTCCCCACCAGATTGGGAAAGCAAGGAACACGATCTCATACTGATCCATATTTTCCACACTGCCCGAAATCGCAGGCCGGACATTTTTGTCATCCTGCTCTACCGTTGCCCTTGTATTACGGTCGTTATAATTCAGATCGTCATCTGTATACGGCTCTTCCGGCACGATCTCATACAGATCTGCTCCCATGGCATCTGCAGCATACTCAGCCAATGTCTTTGTTGTCCCTGTTGCGGAGAAATAAGCCACCAGCACCCTACTGTTTTCTTCTTCCGTCTCATTCTCTGTATCCATCGGTTCTGCCACATCAGCATCCTGCTCCCCGGTCTGCTCCGTTTCCCCGGTACCCAGACTTTCATCCGTTTCCTCCTGCTGTAAAACGGTAGTTTCCGGTACATCAGCCGTTCCATCTGTTACCTGATCCCCACTGGAAGAACCACAGGCCGTAAGACAGACCAGCATTGCCGCCATACATACAGGTCCAATTATTTTGTTTGATTTTTTCATGATACAAAACCTCCTGAAATTATATTTTTTATAGGATTAAATTTACCAGTATCCCGGCAAGCAGGGAAAAAAGCATGACAAAAACGATATAAAAGATAAAATGCTTCATGCCAAGGACAATCTTCACCGCACCAAGATTTGTGATCTTTGTTGCCGGGCCAGTAATCATAAATGCCGCTGCGCTTCCCATACTCATCCCATCCGAAAGCCACTGCCCAAGAAGAGGGATCGTTCCCCCTCCGCAGGCATAAAGTGGAACACCGATCGTTGCCGCCATCAGCACGCCAAAGCCTTCATTGTTTTTTCCGAAAAATTCCGCAAAAGTGCCAGCAGGAACATACCGCTGGAATAATGCCGACAGCAGCACACCCAACAGGAACATTGGCCCGGTTGCCTTTACATTCCGTCCGAAATTCTTTAACAGACGCATCGCCAGGTTCGGGTCAGTGTCCCGGCTATGGGGCGCGGCAAATCCGGAGAAATTGAAAAACGGCTTTCCTCTAAAACAGAAGAACACCAGAAGCCCCGCTGCCGCACCGCAC
This sequence comes from uncultured bacterium, assembly GCA_947647735.1. GTDB lineage: Bacteria > Bacillota > Clostridia > Lachnospirales > Lachnospiraceae > 1XD8-76. Next base: position 128,798 of record CANSLJ010000001.1, read on the forward strand.
AGAAAGCAGGATACCAGGCGTATGATAAGCGCCGTCCCTCCAAGCGCCGCGCTGTAGATCATAAGCTGCGGATTCAGGAGGATCGAAGCCATCATAAAAGCTGCCAGCCAGTCATCCCGCATCCCTTTTTCTGAAAAAGAGGCGGCAATGGGAATCGTCCCATACATACATAAAGGAGAAAGGATTCCCAATATGCAGGCAGGAATAATGCCAAACAGGCCCCATTTTTTATCCCGCATACCGTCAAACAGTTTATGTATTTTATCCTTCGCAAAAACGGATATGACGGAACCGATCATCATTCCAAATATCCAGTATCTGAAGATCTGTTCAAACTGGATACTAAAATAGTACCAGATATAAACGAATTCCCGGTGCAGCACCTCCAACATATACTGCCGCCTTTCCTCTATTCATCAATAGAAACTAATTGATACGCCCTGCTGCCAAGCCCGATCTTTTCCGCCTGTTCTAACGTATGGAGTCCGTTTCTCGATTCAATTCGATTTATCAGAGAAGCTCCATCCTCAGCGTTATATACAAGATCAATACAAGCCTGATCCACTGCCACCGGGTCAAAAGAAGCCAGAATCCCTATATCATGCATATCGGGTTCTGATGGATTCCCGTCACAATCACAATCCACAGAAAGCCGGTTCATGACATTGATATACAGAATATTTCCGTTCAGATAATCTGTCACCGATTTTCCGGCCTCCGCCATGGATTCCAGAAAAGAATCCTGATCCGAGCTCCACATACTGCCGCCCTTTCCGCCTGTATGGATATGGCTTTTTCCTTCTGACGATGCAATGCCTATGGAGATATTCTTGATCGCACCGCCATATCCGGCCATGGCGTGGCCCTTAAAATGAGATAGGATCACATAATAATCATAATCGGCAAAATGCTCCCCCACATAGTTCTCTGTCAGATTATCGCCCCCGGAGACCTCCAGCGTCATGGAACCATTCTCATCCATAATGTCCACATCTGCGATTGCCATATATCCATGGTCTTCTGCCAGCTGGTAATGCATCGCCGTATTCGCGCGCTGGCCGCCGTAAGCCGTGTTACATTCCACAATGGCAGCATCCAGCTTTTGCACCAAATCCCCGATCAGTTCCGGACGCAGATAATTGCTCCCGTTTTCTCCCGTGGAAAGTTTCACCGCAATTTTTCCATCCGGTTCGGCTCCTAATGCCTCATAGACTGCCATCAGCCCCTCCGGGCTTATATCCGTGGTCATATACACAACGGGAGCGCCATCATCTCCGCCAATATTGGTATCCTCCGCTACAGACGGCATTTCTCCGCTTCCTTCTGTATCATCTGCAATCTGCTCCGCCTGTCCTATTGTATCCTCTGCCGCCTGTTCTAACGAAACGGAATTCTCTGAATCAAACCTGCTTTCCTGATCCTCTGTCCTGCCCGCACTTTGTCCACAGCCCGCCATGGAAAACAACAAAACCACTGAAAATAACATAGGTATCCATTTTTTCATCACACTTCCTCCGCCATTGACATATTTACACAACATTTCCCGCTTTTTGCTTACCATTCTGCGCCATAACGCCTGCGAGGGCATGAGGAACATACAGTTCTTCCAGATAACCGGTCTCATCTCCCGTCAATTCCAGATCCACTGCCCTCACTGCTCCATCCACATGGGAAAACTTCGTTGCCCCCACCACAGGAGCGGTTACTTTCGCAAGGAGCCATGCAAGGGAAACCTCCGTCATGGAAACGCCGCGTTTTTCCGCAATCTCTTCCACTCGCTCAATGACTTTTCTATCGGCCTCCGCTGTTGCGTCATATTTGAACCTTGCATAGGCATCCTGCTCTAGACGCTTTGAAGTTTCTCCCGGATGGCGGGACAGCCTGCCGCTTGCCAGTGCGCTGTATGGCGTCATGGCAATATTTTCTGAATAGCAGAAAGGCGCCATTTCCCTCTCTTCCTCACGGGCGATCAGATTATAATGCCCCTGGATGGACACAAATTCCGGGAACCCCTGTGACCTTGCGTAATAGTTCGCTTTGGCAAGTTGCCATGCAAAACAGTTGGATATGCCGATATACCGGGCTTTCCCTGCTTTCACAACATTATTAAGCCCTTCCATAATCTCCTCCATGGGGGTATGGTAATCCCACATATGGTAAATGTATAAATCAACAAAATCCATGCCGAGGTTTTCAAGGCTCTTATTGATGTAATCTTCAATGTGCTTCTGTCCGCTGACACCGGAATCGATCTCGTCCTGTGTGCGCGGGGTAAATTTTGTAGCGATCACATATTCATCACGTTTTGCAAAATCTCGGAGCGCCTTTCCCACAAACTGCTCACTGGTCCCATTCTGATAAGCAATAGCCGTATCATAAAAATTGATGCCAAGCTCCAGGCCATGCCGAATGATCTCCCTCGTCTGGCTTTCATCCACTGTCCAGCTATGCTGACCGGTTGCCGCATTACCAAACCCCATACATCCCATACAGATGCGGGATACCTTCAGATCTGATTTTCCTAAATTTGTATACTTCATCTCTGCTCCTCAACATATTATTATTCTTCTTCAGGCAAAAGCCTCAGTAAACATTTCAGTGTGATCTCATAAACCGACATATAGGCAAAGCCTACATCCGCTTCCTTCATTGCCTGCTTCTGCTTCTCTGTTACAGACGTATAGGGATAGATCCCGTAAATAAACGGGAAAAACTGATAAACAAATGTCTGGCGTCCTTCCGCGTTCAGGACCGGAAAGAACTTGGAGACAAGCTCTGCAAATGTCTTTAACGATTTCCCATAAACCCGCTTAAATTCCACAAGCCTTTCCATCCTGCTGTTTTCTTCCATGTCATACATGTTCATGGACATGACCTTAAGAAGCTGCTGGCGATGCTCCAGGCTCATGGCAATCTTTTCCGCAAAAGCAGTCCGGCTCAGTTTTTCATTGCCCTCCATGATCATCTGCAGTTCCTCAATCCACAGCTCATACTCTTTCTTGAGCAGGGCAAGAAAAATCTCCTCTTTCGTATGGAAATAATTGTAGATGGAAGTCCTCGTAAAAGAAGTCACCTCCCCGATCTCCTTTAAGGTAATCTCCTTAAAACTCATTGTCCGATATAGCTGCTCGCAGGCGGCAATGATCTCATCTTTTCTGGCCTGCGTCAGCTCCGGTGATCCTTTCGGCATTTTATTTTTCTCCCTCTTTTCTCTCTTTTGCATAGGATAAGCATGGTGCGATCACTTCTCCTGTTTTCAGATACTCATAGGTCGGAAACTCAAACAACCCAGGCTTTAATGTCCGGTAGTTGATCTTTCCGTCCTCATTCAGATACACCTCCTCCACATAAGTATTATCAATCGTACAGATAAAACTTTCAAAATTCGGCGTATTATATACATCCACTCTGTATGCTCTTTTTTCTATATTCTGACGCCGTGTCAGTTACTTTATTGTAAGTTCTTTCTGACACTGTGTCAATATGTTTCGCGAAAAAATTTTTATTGGATTTCTTTCCAAAACTAACAAATGGACAGATAGTATGAAAAATCCAACATGTGTCATCATGCCGAGATATGATAGACTCTTACCAACAAACTTCCCGGTTTCATGATGAGGGATGATCAAATGACAACTATTTTTTTAGAAGGAGAGGAAGCAATGGTTACGGTAAATGAGAAAGACATGGTTTTTCACCTGAGTAACGGACGGATCAGTTATCTGCTGTATGTGATGGAGAGCGGAGCGCTGGGGCATCTGTATTTTGGAAAGGCGCTGAACCCGAATGGAAATTATTCCCATATGGTTGAAAAGGCGCACCGCCCGATGACCACCTATATAAAGGAAGGGGATCTGTACACCTCTTATGAGCATTTGCGTCAGGAATACCCCTGCTACGGCACTTCCGACTACCGTTATCCCGCCCTGGAGATCCAAGGCGGGGACGGAAGCCGCATTTGCAATATCCAGTATCAGGGCTATGAGATCAGAAATGGCAAACAGGCGCTGCCGGGGCTTCCGGCGACCTATGTGGAGGATGAAAACGAGGCCCAGACGCTACAGATTACATTAAAGGATACATGGAGAAATCTGGAAGTGGTGTTATCCTACAGCATCTTTCGGGATGTGGATGCTGTTGCGCGGAGCGTGCGCTTTGTGAACCTCGGAGAGGAAACCTTTTTTTTGAACCGGGCGATGAGCATGAGCGTGGATTTCGCGGACGCGGATTACGAGAGCGTACAGCTCTCAGGCGCGTGGTCGCGGGAGCGCGCGGTGAAGGTGCGCGAGCTGGACGCGGGGGTCACGGCTGTTTCAAGCACGCGCGGAAATTCCTCGCACCATCACAATCCATTCCTTGCCCTGAAGCGGAAGCACACGACAGAGCAAAGCGGTGATGCCTATGGATTCAGTCTGATTTACAGCGGGAATTTTCTGGCACAGGCGGAAGTTGACAATCACAGCGTGCTGCGTGTGATGCTCGGTATCAATCCGTTTGGATTTCAGTGGAAGCTTATGCCGCAGGAATCGTTCGTCACCCCGGAGGCTGTCATGGTCTATTCGCCGGACGGCTTAAACGGGATGAGTCGTCAGTTTCACCGGCTCTACCGCCGCAGGCTGGCGCGGGGCTTCTGGAGGGACAGGGAGCGGCCCGTTTTGATCAACAATTGGGAGGCTACGCTGTTTGACTATGTGGAGGAGGATCTGCTGCGCTTTGCGGAGAAGGCAAAAGAGTGCGGTATCGAGATGTTTGTTCTGGATGACGGGTGGTTTGGCTCGCGGTGCAACGACAAGAGCGGGCTGGGTGACTGGAAGGCAAATCGCACGAAACTGCCGGAGGGCATCAAGGGCCTATCCGAAAATATTGAGGCGCTCGGGATGAAATTCGGACTCTGGTTTGAGCCGGAAATGGTAAATAAGGACAGCGACTTTTTCCGCGCACATCCCGACTATATCCTACAGACACCGGGACGCAGCCAGTCACACGGAAGGAACCAGTTTGTGCTGGATTTTTCACGAAAAGAGGTGGTGGATGCGATCTACGAGCAGATGTATGTGATTTTGCGTGACGCAAAGATCAGCTACATCAAGTGGGACATGAACCGCTCAATCAGCGAATGCTATTCGGCTGCTTATCCACCGGACCGGCAGGGCGAGATTTTCCACCGCTATATACTGGGTGTGTACGATCTTCACGAACGGCTTTTGCGTGCGTTTCCGGAGCTTTTGATCGAATCGTGTGCGAGCGGCGGGGGGCGCTTTGATGCGGGAATGCTATACTATGCGCCGCAGGGCTGGACCTCGGATGATTCCGACGCGATTGAGCGCCTGAAGATTCAATATGGAACGAGCTTTTGTTATCCGCTCAGCTGCATGGGCGCGCATGTCTCAGCATGTCCAAACGGTCAGGTCGGGCGTGTTACCCCGATTGAGACACGGGGGAACGTGGCGTATACTGGCGCATTCGGATATGAGCTGGATCTGAACGGATTAAGTGACGCGGAACTTGAAACGGTAAAGGAGCAGGTCGCTTTCTATAAGAAAAACAGACGGCTGATCGCAACAGGAGATTTCTACCGGCTGCTCAGCCCCTTTGAGGGAAATTTCGCAGCGTGGGAGATTGCGGCGCCGGACGGGACGCGGGCTCTTGTGACGGTGACGCGGATGCTAAGCGAGGCGAACGGACCATACAGGCGGCTGCCGCTGCGCGGCCTGTATGCAGAAAAGGAGTATCACATCCAAGGGCGCTACAACGCCTACGATGCATACGGCGATGAGCTGATGCAGTACGGGCTGATTTTAGAGGATAAGTCGTCAGGGCAGATCATTGACGGAAGCGGCGGATGTGAAGATTTTCTGTCTGTTTTGTATGAGATCACGGAAAAACAGCGGGATGCCGGTTCGGTGATCTGACCTCCGGCAGTCTGGAACCCTATATGCATAAAAGAGATGCCGGTGTACGGTGCCGCTCATATCCCGTAAAATCATGCCGGATATTTGTTCATTGGCAAAGCGGCTGAGCGATACTAAGGCAGTTCGCAATCGGACTGCGCGAATGGATTAAATCTGCGGCGGTTGGCATCGGTTTTCGACTGTTCCTGTATGCGGTACTGCGTCGGGGAGAGGCCGGTGGTCTGCCGGAAAATCTTATAAAAGGATTCCGGTTCCTGATAACCGCAGGAAATGGCAATGCCGGCAACGGAAAGCTGTGTCATGGACAGCAGATGCGCGGCCTTGGTGAGCCGGAAGTTCTGCAAATATTTCAGCGGGGAAAGTCCGGTGTGCTTTTTGAACAGAGTACTCAGATAGCTGCGGTTTAAACCGACATAGCGGGCAATCTCGTCAATGCGCACCGCCTCGCTGTAATGGTTCTGGATATAGCGGATGGCGTGCGTGACGTATACGTTATCCCCTGAGGAAACGTCAGTATGGTCCTTATTTGCGCCTGCAAGGCAGGAGAAAAACAGGTAGAGCATCGCCGTCTGGCGGTAGAGATCGCCGGGAGCCGCAGAGTTATGGCCAAGCATATCCATGACATATTTTTCAGGATGCTGCTGCGTGCACGTAAAGATGGGAAATGACTGGGAGATACCGATGGTGCGCAGGATCTCCTTTGATTTTTTGCCGGAAAAGCCGACCCAGATGTATGTCCACGGCTCATCGGCATCTGACAGGTATACAGTCTGGCAGTCCGGCTCGATCAAAAACCCCTGTCCCTTTGTCAGCGGATAGCAGTTGTTGTTGGCGAAAAATTTGCCCTTGCCGTCTAAAATGTAATGGATAAGGTAAAAACTGCGGACGGCGGGACCGAATTTGTGACAGGGTTTTGTGACGGAATAGCCGAAATTGTTGATGTGGAGATCCTCTGACTCCATAGAGGGAAATTCCATAAACAGTGAATTTTCCATAGGCTGCCCTGCTTTCATATTTTTTGTCTGTGCGGCTGCGAATTTGAAGGTGCATACCGTGAATCGCACTCACACAGATGGAATTTTTATTAAGTATAGCATGGCCCGAAAATGATTTCAATGAAATGAGGAAAGTACAATGGAACAGCGAAAGGTTAAAAATTATTTTGTGCGCGGTCTGTCAGTAGTGATCGGTATTTTTATGGTTGGTATCGCCGTCGGATTTTTTAAGATGGCCGCGCTGGGTGCAGACCCATTTACCGCGATGAATACCGGGATCAGCGGCTGGATCGGTATGCAGTTCGGTACGCTTCAGCTCATCGTAAATGGCCTTGTGCTCATGTTAGTCTTTTTATATAAAAAACAGTTTATTGGATTTGGAACGATTTTTAATATGATCTTTGTCGGTTATACGGCAGATTTTGTCATGCGGCTTTTGAATACGTGGAGCATCTCGTTTGATACGATGGCTGTCCGTGCAGCGGTATTGGCGGCAGCGGTGCTCCTGATCTGTATCGGCGATGCGCTCTACATTTCTGCGGATATGGGGATGTCGCCTTATGATGCGGTCGGCTATATCGTGGAAACGCTCACAAAGGGACGGCTGCAGTTCCGGGCGGCGCGGATCTTCTGTGATGTGATCTGCGTGTCGATCGGGTTTCTGACCGGCTTACAGACGGGAATCCAGTGGCAGATCGTCGGCATCGGGACAGTGATCTCGGCATTTTGTACAGGTCCGCTGATTCAGTTTTTCCGGGTGCACTGGAGTGATAAGCTGCTGGCATCCCAGCGGGAATGATCAGGACGGCGGCTTTCTCAAAATATTGACTAAATTATATCCGCCGCCGTATAATCAGTAAAGTAAACAATATGAATGCTATCATCGGGAAATACGGGAAAGGACCATACTATGAACAACCTTTACGACGATAAAAATTTCTTCGAGTCCTATGCGCAGATGGCGCGGAGCAAAGACGGTTTAAAGGCAGCAGGCGAATGGCATCAGCTTCAGCTGCTCTTTCCTCCTCTCAGGGAAAAATCTGTTCTTGACCTCGGCTGCGGCTATGGCTGGCACTGCAAATATGCCGCCGGGCAGGGAGCACATTCTGTTTTGGGCCTGGACCAGAGCAGCCGGATGATCGAAGAAGCCCGGGAGCGCAATGCTGCTTTCAATATTACCTACAGAGTCTGCGGAATAGATGAATATGAATATCCTGAGAACAGTTTTGACCTGGTGGTTTCCAATCTCGTTTTACATTATGTCGCAGATCTGGATCCTGTTTTCAAAAAAGTATTTCAAACACTGAAAAAGGACGGCATCTTTCTGTTTAATATAGAGCATCCCGTCTTTACCGCCGGGATCAACGAGGATTGGATCTACCATAAAGACGGCACCCCGAAAGCATGGCCGGTGGATAACTACTTTTATCCCGGCGAACGGCAGACCGTTTTTCTGGGACATCATGTCTCAAAACAGCATCATACGATGACACAGATATTGATGGGCGTCCTGAATGCCGGATTTACCCTTGAACATATCAAGGAGGCACAGCCCCCTGCAGAAATGATGCATATTCCCGGGATGAAAGACGAAATGCGCAGGCCTATGATGCTGCTCATCAGGGCGAAAAAATAGTATGGAAACCGTTTCAAGTTTGTCCGCGGACTCTGCTTGAAACGGTTTCCATACTATTACTTTCTACACCCTCAATGACTCAAATCCTGTTTCAACATTTTTTCCAACTTTGCAATTGTCTCAAAAAACCGTTCCTGATATTTTTCCAGATTCACATCCAGCAATACCTCTGTCCTGTCTTTTGTTCTGTCGCGGTCTCCTCTGAAATCGGCCGCAGTCATGCCGCGGTACGCCGGACTTTCGGTTTCTATTCCGATGTGGTAATACTTTGACTCAAACAGTTCCGGCCACAAAATATGGAAGACCGGCGTTATATCAAAAATTTCCGAACTGTCCCAGCCCCTCTCTCTGGAATAGTGACAGTAAAAATATAACAACTCATACACAAGTTGTGAAACCTTTCCTTTTCCCTTCAACTGTTCCATGGCATCATGAGGAATTGCCGCCTTACGGCAGACTTCCAAACCGCTCATCACGATCGGAATGCCGCTCTCAAACACTATTTTTGCAGCATCCGGATCATGATAGATATTAAACTCCGCTTTCTCCGTAATATTCCCGGCATACAGACTTCCGCCCATCATTTCGATCTTCTCGATCTTCGATATCAGTTCCGGATACATTCTGATAAAAAATGCCAGATTCGTCAACGGTGCAAGTGCAATGACCGTCACCTTTCTATCGCTTTCCTCCAACGTTTTCCGCAAAAACTCCACCGCATGTATCCCAAGAGTCCTGCTCTTTGCCGGAGGCAGAACAGGGCCGTCCATCCCGGACTCTCCATGCGCCTCCGGCTGTACCTCAAGCGGATAACGGATGGGCCTTGTCAGCCCGGCTGCCACCGGTATAAAACATCCCAGATAATCCAGCAGTTTCAGCGTGTTATCCGTCACCTTTTCCACGGTCTGATTCCCCGCCACCGTAGTGATCCCGAGAATATTTATCTTTTCCGGATATGTCAATGCCGTCATGATCGCGATCGCATCGTCATGTCCCGTATCCACATCAAAAATTACATCTACCATTTTTTCACCCATCCTTCTGCTTTTACAGACGCTCTATCCAACAGTTAAACATGTTTTTTCGACATTTATACTACACCTGCCTGTGTTTTTTCGTCGCCGCCACAGAGTAAAAGATCACGCCCAGAAGCACGCCCACATAGGGGATCGTGTTGATCAGCTCGCTGGGAAGATCATACAGCAAAAATACATTTGTGATCGCCTGAAAAACAGAGAATATCATTGTGACCACCAAAAGCGCCACATAATTGATGCCGGCGATTCCCTGGGCGGCGATGCCGATCCATCCTCTGCCTGCCACCATATCTTTGGAGAAAATAGAGGCATAGCCCATTGTCATATATGCGCCGCCTATGGCAGCCGTCAATCCGGAAAAGAGCATGGACAATAATTTCATTTTTGTCACGTTAATTCCCACCGACCGCGCCGCCTGTTCATTGAGCCCGCAGGCTTTCATCTGCATACCCATCGGTGTCTTGTATAACATGATATAAAACAGTATAAGCAGTATGACTGTCACATAAGTCAACAGATAGTGTCCCGAGACGATCTCCCCCAAAAACGGAATATCTTTGATCAGAGGAATATCCACCGTAGGCAGCACTTTGGAGGGCAGTGTCCCACTGGAACCTTTGCTGTTTGTAAACTGGTAGAGCAAAAATACAGTAAATGAGGACGCAAAGGTGTTGAGCGCAATACCTACAAGCAGTGGCTGCGCACCCAAGGACATAGAAAACATATAGATCATGAGCGCCATACCGATACCCGTGGCCAGCGCGATCAAAAGTCCTAACGCCGCGCTCTGTGTCCAATAGCTCCCAAGCACCGCCATCAGGCAGCTCATCAGCATGATTCCTTCCACCGCGATATTGCCGACACCTGTCAGGGAAGCCATATAGGCGCTGAGAGAAGCAAGCAGCAACGGTACCGATACACGGATCACCACATAAAGAAAATTAGCCGAAAAAAACGAATTTACAAAATCAGCCCAACTCATGTTTCATACCCTCCTTCAATAATTTCTTTTCCCGGAATCTGACTAAAAAGCGCTGTGAGGAAACCAGAAGTACAAGAATCGCCTGTACGATCGATATGATCTCCACAGGTACATTCGTTGTCAGAGACACAACCTCCGCTCCCTTTTTCAGGTAGGCTATGCCGAACGAAGCGATCAGAATTCCCACCGGATGATTATCGGCCAGCGTAGCCATCAAAATGCCGTCCCAGCCGAGCCCTGGCAGATTGGTCCACTGGAACCTGTCATAAAGGCTTAATAGCTCTGTAGATACCCCGAGGCCTGCGATGCATCCCGAAATGAGATGTACGATCATATACATCGCAAATACATTAATTCCAGAATAATGGGCAAATTTGCTGTTGATCCCGGTGATCCGTATGGAATACCCGAGTTTTGTCCTGTACATCAACACATAGACAAATATCGCTGTCAGGATCAGGAAAATAAAACTGATCGTGATCCTTGTCCCGCCGAAAATAACATTAAGCTTTGCACTGTCCTGAAATACTTTTGAAGCTATCGCTGCAAATTCCTCATCCTGCAGTCCTGTCCTCTTCAGACAAAACAGTCCCACACCCAGCACAATACTATTGAGCATCAATGTAGATACCACTTCATTTGTATTGTATTTCGCCTTCAGGAATCCCGTGCCTCCCATCAGGACACTTCCCAACAGGCAGGCCGCCAGAATACACAGCAGGGGATGCAGCGCGCCTCCTCCTATCTGCTGGATCGCCACCGCGGCGCAGGCTACACCGCATATATAATAAAGCCCCTCCACAAACAGGTTAAACACACCCATCTTAAACAGCAGTGCCGCCGACAGCCCGGCAAAGGCCACTGGTATCATCATCTCGATCACATTCCCGAAATACCTGAGTTTTTTCACCGGAGCAGTCAAAATAGTAATAAAGTTCTCTAACGGATGATCCGAGACAAGCGCCAGTACGATAAATGTGATACCCAGTGCGATCAGAATCGATATCAGAATCTTTACGATCTTAAACACAAATTCATTTGTGATGGATAATTGTTCTTTTAAAGCTTTAAACCTGCTCACAATGCACACCCCCCTGCTCCTCTTCCTGCTTTTTTACACCAAGCATGTACAATCCCAGTTCCTTTTCATCAAATTTTGAAGGATCATCAAAACATCCCGCGATCTTCCCCTCGTACATGACCAGAATACGATCGCACAGATTGATCACCTCATTGATATCCGCGCTTACAAGCAGTATTCCCGCCCCCTGGTTTCTGAGTTCTATCAACTGCGTGTGAATAAATTCCGCACTTCCTATATCAATCCCGTGAACCGGCTGCTCTGCGATCAGACATTTCGGCTCGGTGCGGTACTCCCTCGCAACAACCACCTTCTGAATATTTCCGCCGGAAAGACTGTCAATCCTCTGCTTCGCATTTTTTGTTTTGACAGAAAACTTGTCAATCAGCATCTCAACCTCATTCTGCACATTATTTAAAAGTAAAAACGGTCCTTTGTTCAGGTCTTCCCGCTCATAGAATGTGGATATCATATTATCGGTTATGCTGGCAGCTCCCGCTGTTCCATCCTCCATCCGGTCCTCCGGAATATAGGCCAGACCGCTTTTCCGCTTGTCGTATATATTCAAGTATGTAATGTCTTTTCCGTCCACCGCAGTCGTCCCGGTTCCGTAATCGATCAGTCCCGTAATACAGCGCACAAGCTCCGACTGTCCGTTTCCCTGCACCCCTGCGATTCCCAGAATTTCTCCGCTCTTTACCGCAAAAGAGACTTTATCCAATATCTGCACACCGTTCTGTTCCAGGCTTATATCTTTCACTTCCAGAATATTTTTCTTCTCAGATACCTCTTTTCTCAGATGACTGTAATCTTCGACAACCTCCCTGCCGACGATCAGACGCGCCATCTCGTCCAGAGAAATTTTATCCGCATCGTAGGTCCCTTTATCTACGCCGTTTCGCATGATCGTCACACGGTCACTGATCCTCTTCACCTCATTCAGTTTATGAGAGATAAACAGTATCGTGTGCCCGGTTTCCTTAAAATGAGTCAACTGCTGGAACAACAGCTCTGTCTCCTGTGGGGTCAGCACAGATGTCGGTTCATCCAGAATAATGATCTCCGCATTCCGATAGAGTGTTTTTAATATCTCCACCTTCTGCTTCTCCCCGACGGACAACTCCGATATCTTTTTTGTCACGTCAATATCAAACTGATACTGATCCGAGAGTTCCTGTGTCCGCTTTACCGCCGTCTTGTAATCTGTAAAGATCTTCATCTTTCTCGGTTCGTTTCCCAGAATAATGCTGTCCGCCACGGTGTAGGACGGAATCAGCATAAAGTGCTGATGCACCATGCCAATCCCTGCATTAATTGCCTCCTGAGAACCCGAAAAACGAACTTCTCTGCCCTTGTATTTCATTGTTCCGCTGGACGGCTGTTCAATCCCAAAGATAATTTTCATCAGTGTAGATTTTCCTGCGCCGTTCTCGCCTACAATAGAGTGGATCTCTCCTTTCCGAAAGGAAATGTTAATATCTCTGTTTGCAACCACACCGTTGCCGTATACTTTATCGATCTGATTTAATTCAAGAATATAATCCCCCAACAGTCTCCGCTCCTTCCTTTGTTTATACTCCGGCGGGAAATGCATCTGTACCCGCTTTCCCGCCGCTTCCCGGACTGCTTCCTTATTTTGCTTCCTGCGCTTCCGATTTGATCTTCTGCCATTCTGCAGAATCTCCGTTCAGAACACTGAACACTTCCACATTTCCGTTTTTCACCTCTTCCAGTGCTTCCTCCACCTGATTTCTGACATCTTCCGGCACCGTCTCAAGATAGTAATCATTTTCGATCAATCCTACACCGTCCTGCGCAATACCAAAATTCTCTATCACTCCGCCGGGATATTCACCTGCGATCAGCTTATCCACCGCTGTCTGTATACCAATCTGCGCGTTTTTGACAAAGGATGTGAGAATCACATTTGCATACTCCGGTTTCGATTCAATAAACTGCTCATACTGATCCTGATCCACGCCAAGTGCATAGACATTCTCCTCTGCACAGGCTTCAAACACACCGTTGCCCGCGCCGCCTGCAACCTGCCAGATAACGTCAGCGCCTGAATTTATCATATTCAATGTCATTTCCTTCGCCTTTGCCACATCTGTCCAGCTTTCCGGATAGCCGATGATAACCTGCACGCCCATGGAGTTTGCCACCTGACAGTAACCACCGATGAAATCATCCATTGCATCGTTCTCCATACCAACTATCACGCCGATCACCTTGTCGTCATTCGCTTTCTCCATATCCGATGTTGTGACAGCACAGGAGAGCAGGCCCGCCACATAGCCGAGTTCCGCCGTATTATATTTCACCGCATACACATTGTCATACTCCTGCGCAGTTCCGAATTCAAAGTTAAAGAACAACTGATCCGGATAATTTTCCGCCGCCTCATACAGATAGTACTCATAGGTGTCATTTCCTGATACGATCAGATCATACCCCGATTCGCATACATCCGTCATAACGCTTGTCCATTTACTGGTGTCCTCCCCGGCCTCGATCAGTGTCGTCTCCACATTGTCATATGCATCTACGATCTGCCGCCCTCTGTCTACCAGATCCCAGTAAGACTGGTCACCTATATAGGGCACTACAAACGCAATTTTGTAAATCTTCTCTCCTTCTGCACTTTCATCGGTATCTGATCCACATCCGATGACTCCTATAGTCAACATCATTACCGCCAATAATACCGTCACTGTTTTCTTCATCATCTTTTTCATGACTTCTCTCCTTTATCTGTTTTGATCACCTTTCTGTTCCATCCTTACACAGGTTTCAAAAGCCATCAATATCTCATCCCTTTCCCCCTGTGCCGTCTGCTCTTCACCGTTCACATAATTGTTGATATTCTCCGCCACATCCATGTCATACTCATTTACCGTGTTGAGAATAGAGGCCGTCTTCACGCCGCGCAAACCTCCGATAACAAAAAGCGCCGCTGTCTCCATATCAGCACCAAGTATCCCTTTATCCGACCAGTAACGGCTGATCTCTTCCTCTCTCTCCGTGTAAAATGTGTCGTGGCTTCTCACTTTTCCCACGTGATAAGCTATCCCGCATTCTTTTGCTGTTTCGATCATGTCAAACAGCAATTCCGTATCAGGAATGGCAGGGTACACGCTCTCCACGTAGGCTTTGCTTGTCCCTTCGTCGCGGACTGCTCCGTTTGCAATGATCAGCTCTCCCAGACGGATACCCTTTTGAAGAGCGCCGCAGCTTCCAATCCGTATCATGGTCTCCACTCCAATATTCTTCAGTTCCTCCACGGCAATCCCGACAGAAACGCCTCCCATTCCGGTGGACATTACCAGTATCCTGATTCCCTTGTAATATCCGGTGATACTTTTGTATTCTCTGTTAAATACAATCTCTTTCACATCCTCAAGATACTTCTCTGCCCTCTCAACACGCTGCGGATCCCCCGGCAGAATCGCATATTTCGCCGCATCTTCTTTTCGGCATCTGATATGTGGCTGCATATCCATTCACTGCTTTCCTCCTTTACTACTTGATGTCCTTTTCCCTTAGAAGTGCCTCATAATCCTCTATTACAACCTCCCCTCTGACTATATTTATGATCCCTTTATCCTTTAACTGTTTCACAATACGATTGGCACTTCTCTGTGTGACTGCCATCTGCGCCCCCAGCATCCTGGTATAGACCGGACTCCGGAAATTGCCCTTTTCATCCGAATTGGCTATGAAATACTGGCAGATCTTCTGTTTCAGGGGATACAGCGTACTTTCCCCCATATTTTTACACATCTCATAACATGTATCGCACAGTGTATAAATCATATACTCGCTGAAATTTTTATCCAGCTGGACCCATTTTAAAAGTACATCCCTGTCAATCTCCAGAACGCTGATCGGCTCTCTGGATTCCACACCGCTGATATAAGGAATTTGCCTGAATATCTCAAATTCGCCGATATAGTCGCCTTTTTTGTAAGTCGTGATCGTATAGCGTTTTCCGCGCTCCGAATCGACATAAATATCCGCTTTTCCTTCTATAATAATATGGAAAACGTCTATGATCGCCCCCTGGTCAAGACAAAACTCACGGCTTCCATAATGTCTGATCCGGACCTCCCTCAATATCTCATACGGACACTGCCTGAATATTTTGTAAATGACATCATCTTTCTCGATCAGTTCCAGAAGCTCCTGTAAATTTTTATCCATATATTTTCCTCATTTTCTCACGATAAATATTTCAAATTTTATATAAATCTCTTTCCTGTTTACACACAATATTATATCGAATTCACTTTTTTAAGTACATGACATATGTCTTCCAGCTATTTGTTTATGACATTTCTTTTACTCATTTTTTATATTTTGCGGGACATTTGTCCTTTTGCTTTTTCTGCCCCTGATGCTATGTCATTTATTTTCATACTGCCCCTTTTTCTCTCTTAAATTTTTCTGTTACTATAAAAAAATCAGGAAAATGATGTAAATATAGACCATTTTCCTGATTTATAATTTCAATATAAAATTACATTTTTCGTACCTTACTATTTCACACTATCTGATACTCATCAAACTTCTTTCTCCACCCATATCAATCCTTCACTCTCCTATAAACGCTGCTTTTTCCCTTTCTGTCAATTCTATGACTTTTACGCCCTTCTCTTTTGCATACTGCATTAACCCCCTCAAATCAAGCTGAATTTTAGGGTATTGACTTAAAAGTATCGGCTCTGACATATTTTTCAAACTTTCCCCATACTTTTTCATCTGTCCATTCATGCTCATACACTTCCATAATTTCTTTTGCTGCCTGTTCTTCAATCATAAAAAGCAACAAATCACTCTAATAATGCCACAAACTCATCCGGACTATAAATTCTTGTTTTAGCTTCCTTAAAATCTTTTAAATTACACGTCACCAAACAGTCTGCATTCGCCATCACGGCACATTCATCTTGCAGGCAATCCTCAAAATCTTTAAACTGTATGTTTTCTATCGCCTCTAAAATCTGCTCATGTGAAACACCCGTAACCGTCAATATCCATCAACTTTTCCCAGAGAACATAAATCCATAACTGCTTTTGAGGAATCCCGAAACCTATCCTCCCGGTCAGTAATGTAGTTTAATATAACATTCGTGTCAATCAACGCAACCATATTTCTCTCTCATGGCTTCCTTCCTCACCTGTTCATAGCCATAATCTTTTGGAAATGGATACTTTCTTTTCATCTCCTCCATGTGTAAAAATGCCTGCCTCTTTTCTGAAAGCGAATTTTGTTTCCCGGATATTTCTTCTGTTTTTCTGGTTACTACGTTAAATCGTCTAATCATATCTATAAAGAATTTAATACTGTCATCATCCGGTAAGGAATCAATCATAGCATATGCCTCCTGACGTAAAGTCATATATTTCACCTCCAAATTATTTTAAGAATTTCTATAACAGTCGTATCAATATATTTATAAGCCAATGCTAATACGTCATTATTATATTTCTTTTAAAATATACTTTCCTTTGCCTTTTCCTTCTACAGGAATTACGATATTGAGCGACTGCATCGCCTCAATCGCTTTCCCCGCTTTGTAATCACCATATCCTAATTCCTTTTTTATTTCCTTTCGACCAAAAATCTGATTTAAATCAAATATCTCTATAATTTTTTTTACATTTCCCGCAATGATGGGGGTTAATTCTTTCCTGCGTACTGCATCATCAATAATCTGAAACAGTGATATTTTAGCTTCAAACCGTGGTTCTTCTATAGCCAAACCGTGGTTTTCTTTCTCAAACCGTGGTTTTTCTGCGACCAAACCGTGGTTTTCTTTCTCAAACCGTGATTCCCTTTCAAGAAAATTATTATTTCTAATTATTGTCTGCAGCATAAAAGCATTTATCCTATATTCTGGCCCCTGCAGGCCAATCGCCTCAAGTTCTTTCCACATCCGGTCAACACCTTCACCATATTCTTTTACAAAACTATATGCTTTCAAAAATTCCGCAATCTTAGGATTTCTTGAAAAATGTGTATTCCGGATATTATTTGTTTTCACAAGTCCCGGCAATTTCCCGGGACTTTCTACAACAATCCTTCCATCAAACATCTTTATTTGAATATCCGTTCCGCGAATACTATAGTCACGATGTGTAACAGCATTTACAATGATTTCCTGACGAACAAATTTCGGATATTCCTCCTCTGTTACAAATCTTCCGTCTTTCCCTAAATATGTCTTTTCTTTAATTTGTGTATCCAGATATGCGACAGCATCCGTTATCATTTTCAATATGGTTCCTTCAAAAATAACATCCTTAATAACATTCATCTCTGTACCAACACGTTCTTCTGTACCATTATAGCGGATAAAGCGTACTCGGGCTCTCGGAAAATATAATTGTGGATTTTTCCCGAACAGTAATATTGCAGCTGAACTTATCTGCATCTTCCCATTCTTTTCTTTTACAAATCCTTTGTTTTCTCTCAAATATTCCATCGGCATCTTAGAGTACCCAATTTGATCAATGTAATTTTTTACAAATCCTAAATCAATATCTTCTATATCTGCTCCAGGAACAGGCTTGTCTTCAAAAAACCTTTCCCCTTTGTCATACATCAGCTGCATCCGCTCTTCAAACATAAGTTTTTTGGACTTATCTCCCACACGCATAAAGACTTCATCTGCTTGATTTGCGTGCACTTCCATGCTTGGCTCTATATGCATCAAAAGCACATGATTTTCTCTACCCTTAAAATCTACACACTGTATTTTTTCTATTTCCGTTTTTACAGTTGGAACACAAAAATCAAACGGCACTCGGAGAAGTTCATTTACTTTCCGAATATCATAATCTACTCCCTCAATTCTACGCATTTTATCGGATATTCCAATAGCAATTGTTCCACCATCAGCATTAGCAAATGCTATGATTGGTATTGCTAACGCTTTCGGGTCAATATTAATACTCTTCCGATCAAATATCTGCATTTCTTCAAATGCCAACACTTCTTCTATGG
Organism: uncultured bacterium; assembly: GCA_947647735.1. GTDB lineage: Bacteria > Bacillota > Clostridia > Lachnospirales > Lachnospiraceae > 1XD8-76. The sequence goes on from CANSLJ010000001.1 coordinate 147,450, forward strand.
TCATAGCATTCTCTCCCGTTACATTATTACTTAAAAGGCTATTTCGTATCAATAACTTTTCTTTTCATTCTTTACTGCTTTTATTCTATCACAAATCTATAGTTGTAAGTACAATAATATCTTTTATTCTTATAACTGCGATGAAAAACCGGCCTACTTATTTTAATGATACATAATAAGCACCTTATTCGACGCCATACAGCATAAAATAAAGTGCCTATTGCCTTAAAAATCCACTTTCTTTCACAGAAGAATACTATTTTTGACACAGACCGCTCCCTACACCCTCAGCGACTCAAACACCCTCTGCAGATTCAGCGTTCCATACCCCCATCTCCTATCCGGATAATCCACACCCGCCTCCTTAGAAGCCCCTCTCTGTAGATAACTTTTCACCTCTCTCCCTTTAATAAAGGCATCATTTCTCCTCACAATAGCCCATTCCAGAAACTGCGCCACCGCGCCCGCCGTGATCCCTGCCGCCATACTGCTGCCGGTGATCGTAAATCTCCCCAGTTCATCCATCAGCTCCGCTCCATTTGGCCCCGGCAGGGCGATAGGCGCTCTTCCGGGTACCGGGACATCCACCCCCGGTGCCGCCAGATCCGGTTTAACCTGCCCATCCGCAGAATAGCCTCTGCCGCTCTCGCTCCAGAACGCATTCGTGGCATCCGCATAAGTCGAAACTGTAATAACCTCCTGTGCATAGGAGGGTTCCGTCAGGGTAACGTCCGGATCAGACTGCAGAAAAAGAACCTCCCCACTGAGAAAACCCTTTACCGGAAGCCACATATGAAACGTTCCCGCATTCCGCATCTTGATACGCCAGATACCGGGAGTCGGATTTTCAAACCGAAGGGACATAAATGTCCTGCCGGAGCTCTGCTCCGCCAGTTCCGCCTCCGCATAAATGATCGTTCTCTCAAATATGAAATGGATCGTCCTCTCTCCTTTTATGATACTGTTGAGGACAGTCGTGCTCTCCCCTCCCGGCGATACGAGGATAATGGAAAAAATTTCCGGTATGTCTCCCCATATCTCCATGGCAAAGCCCCCGACGCCTTCTCCAACCCGCAGTTCCACATCTTCATCTCCGCTTCCACTGAAATGCCCTGCCTGATTTCCCTCATTTCCGCCGCAGACCACGATCGCCCGGCTTCTTTTCAACGCAATATCATTCAAGAACTCAGAGAACAGTGACGTCCCGTCATGAGGACCCATATTACTGCCCAATCCCAGACAATACACCAGCGGCCTCTCAAATATCTCACAGTAACCGTCAATAAAACGATAGGCGAGCATAATATCCGTTTCATTATATGCTCTCGCTCCCTCGGCAATAAAATAAAACTGTCGAATATCTCTTTTTGCCTGCTTGCATTTCACAATGACATATTCCGCATTAATAGCCCCTCCATAGATCTCTTCCCCCACTCTTCCTCCGGCGGCCCCTGCGATAGCACTGCCATGCCCGGACTCATCTTTGGACGGCACTCTCATAAAAGGATTCTCACTTCTCAGCGCTTCATTAATGTCTGCACGCGTATAGACCGTCCCGAAAGGAACATCCATGGAAGTGCGCTCCAGTATCCTGTCGTCATTCCAACGCCTCACTCTCTCTCCACTATCCACAGCGATGCTCTCCCCATCTTCCCCCTGCTCCGCGGAAATACTTCCGTAAGGAATCGTCTGATCCCAGATTGCCAAAATGCGGGTAGTGCCATCCTCATTCCGAAAAGCCGGCAATGTAAAGTCAATGCCGGAATCCGCGATCCCGATGATCACATTCCGCCCAGTCAGCTCCAGCGGCGGTTGCTGCACCTGCAGGATACCGGATTTCAATAACGGGAAAGATACATTCTGCATCGGTGCATAGAGCTTTGGCAGAAAGCGATAGGTATAATCCGTAAATGACAATGGTGTCAGTTCCCTTTTGTTCATGACAAGCGCCCCGACAATACTGCTGATCTTCATATAACAATAGTCCTGCATCTCATTGTCTACCCGTCCTCCCTCAGGCCAGAAGTCCAGTAACACACTATAATAATCTTCGCTGTAAACTCTCTCTTCACAAGAAGGCATAAAAAGCCTCCAAACACACTTTTTTTACCTTATGCGCCCGGAGGCTTTTTTGTTCTTCTTTTCTCTACCCTTTCCGTTTTCTTCCAAAGCACCAGAGTATAACAAGTCCTGTCAGTCCAAATACTGCCAACATAAGCAGAAACGTAACGGATGTATCATCTCCTGTCTGCACGCCGGTCTGCTTCACCGGTTTCGGTTCCACTTCAGGTATATCATTCCCGCTTACCTCTTCCATCTCCTCCTCCGGCGTTTCCTTCGACGTGATCTTCCGTATCAGAGAAATCTCCTGTTCCGTTACTTCGGGCTCCGTCTCCACGATCTCATACAGCGGACTGCCTCCGCCTCCCGGCCTGTATCCGGACAACCTTCTTAAATAGAGGATCGTCTCCGTCCTGTCTTTATCCCGCAGTTTTTTTCCGTTATGTTCTGCTGTCAGTTCTATCTCATTGATAATGACCCCGACCGCATCAGATGAGACAGTCGTCATATAAACAGGCGATTTCACCTTTGCAAAGTCTCCGCCCACCGTGCCAAAGCACAGCCGGAATTTTGTCACATGCTCCTGCTTTGTCTGCAGCTCTTCCGGTATCAGCAGATGATGGTTCTCCTCCGCGGATAATCCGCTTTCCCATCTCACCCAGCCATCACTCCTGTTCGTCATATATTCCGCATCATAAAGCAGGCTTTCATTGTAAGTGCCGGTCCAGAGTTCCGTTAAATAGGGCACCTCCGGAAGATGATCCGTCATGGTAAACTCATCCAGGCTCTCTCCTGTCAGATTCCTGAGTTCATCCACCGTATACTGATAAGTATCTTTCTGCTGTGTCATTTTGATCGTGGATTTTTCAATCTCCAGTGCTTCCTTCTCATCATACATGACAAGCACGCCATCCTCTATTCTGTTAAAGACGCCCCCATCCGTGGAGTATAAGCCCGTTATCTCCGTCAGGGCACCGCCATCCTCCTCTTTTTCCTGTACCAGCTTAAACAGAATATCCTCCGCATAACCGTACCCGTCAGGCGCCGCATACTCCGATAAAAGATAGACTCTTCCGATCTGCAGTCCTTCGATCAGATGTCCTTTCTTAGTAATCAGCTCCTTTCCGTCAGGCACGCCGCTTTCCGTCTCCACTTCCACCAGATATCCATTTGTATCCTCATAAAAATAATGGATCTCCTCCTTCTTCGATACCCATGAGACAACCGATTTTGCCGCATAGTTTCCGGCTCCGTCCTTTATCAGATTTCCCTCTTTGTCCGTCTCGATCTCCTTTATCTCCAGCGTGGCGCCTTCAATCTCCTCCCTGTTGATCAGATCCTGCTTTGTCACAAGCATCTGTGTTTTCCTGTTATAAAAAGCCGTCACATATTCCTGTTTTTCTGCATCCTGGCCGCCTTTTACACTGTTGTAACTTCCGTTTACAGAAACACCATGCAGTGCAGCCAGATATCCTCGCGGTGCCTCCAATTCTCTCACATAATATTTTCCCAGCGGAAGATCCTCGTCAAAAATCCCTTTTCCACCCTTTCCTGTCACACAGGTCGCGATCAGGGTATCCGCCCGATACAATACTGAAGGCTCATCCCGCAGGATCCACTCTCCGGTATCTTCGTCCTGCAAAATATGGATCATGATATCTTCCTCCGCATATAAACCGTATACCGCTCCTGCAAGAGGCCTGCGGTCCTCTTTGTCCTGCTTTTGGGTTGTTATTTCCAGTTTCTGCCGTTCATTCTTATAATCTACTGTATGGAAATCAAAATTCACATGCTGTTCCTGCTGGGTAATCTCGAATTCCGTCTCCTTTGTATTTAACACAAAGCCATCTCCCGCAACAGTTTCCACAATTTTATACTTCCCGATATATAACCCGGCCGCATAGCCCCAGCCCCTCCTGTCTGTGGTAATCGTTGCCACGATATCGCCTTTTTTGTGGAGCAGATATTCGCCCGTATTGACATGATATTGATCAAACAGATCTTTCTGCAGTTCCTGTGTATAAATGTCTTCCACTGCGATAATATCAAACTGCGCTCCTTCCACCGGCGCATCCTCATATTCAAATACAAGATCCCGATGCAGGCTTTCCTCAGCTTTTTTGATATCCCGGAAAGGCTCATCTTTCAGCTTATCCAGCAAAGTCTCCGTATCCTCCCGGGCGCCGGAAAGCTGCTCACCGTGTTTTGTGATCTCTATAATACCCTTCTGTTCCTGGTTCTCCTGCAATACGGTCACCGTCAGATTTCCGTATTCATCCATTAGTGCATATTTATTGGTTCCCATCTGTCCGTCCGGATAGACAGCGCCATTGTTGATCGTAAACACCACCCTGGGAAATGGTGTATCCACGATCTCATATCCGTTCACCCGGCCCTCACTGTTATCCACAACAGACTGTTCGCTCCCGTTTACCACATAACCGCCCGGCGCCGTTATCTCTTCGAGCTCATAAGTCCCTATCGGCACTTCCTGGGGCAGCGTAATATAACAGTCCTTTATCACACCGTTTTTCTTCAGGAAATCCGTCCGGAAAGGATGTTCCACCGTCCCGGTCATTCCCTTCGCATTGGGATCATAATAACTCAGATATCCTTCCGCATCAAATTTCCAGTTCAACGCGATCAGGCTCTCTCTGCTGAGTGGCAGCGTAATGCATTTCAACCGGTACTCCGCTCCCTCCTTCAGCACGGTTCCCCTGACAAATTCCTCCGCTTCTATATAAGTACCGGGAATTACCGTAAATTCTTTATCCGCCTTTACAACCCGCAGATATGTCTTTGTGATCGTATTATTGATGATCCGCTGCTTTTGCAGTTCCCTCCCCTCTCTGTTCTTTGTTCCTTTATGGTCTCCGTAGCGAATGCCTTCCTCCTGCGTATAGGTTTTCTCTATCTTCTGCTTTGTTGTATCTGTATATAAAACGCCGCCGTCCCTCGTGATATAGACGATAAACGGTTTGGCACAGACATGATGCTCCGGCGTTGTCGTCTCAGCGATCACATACGTTCCATAAGGCAGTTCCGGCGTCACAATGCGTCCGTCCGCATCCGTGAACATCTCCTTCACAAAGTATTCATTCGGCCTGCTTCCCTTCTCCAGCCACAGCTTATCCCCCTCGGTCCACTCTTCATGGCCGGTGCGCTTATAAACCGTCGCTGTCTTTTCGTTCGTAAAGTCATACTCATAAAAGCTCATGATATCATCTGCCGTCCAGCTCTCTCCCATCGGCGCTATGGTGCCATCCCGCACACCGGACAGTTCACTGATCAGATAGACCGAAAAACCGGCGCCCTCAATGGGCTTTAACTCCGTCTGAAAGGTATTATCCGAAGTCTTCACAAACTGAATGCCCTGTTTGATCACATGATCCCCGGAATAAACGGATTTCGATGTGCTGCCATCGTCTGCTGTCAGCTCGTTATCCGCCTGCCCCGCCGTTTCATTTCTGTTTTCTATCTTCACCATCTGCCATTTATAGGTAAAGGTAACCGGATAGACAGCCTCATCCAGCATATAGCCTTCCGCCGCCTCTACCTCTTTGATATAATAACTTCCCAGTTCCATATCCCCGAACAGCGTTTTTCCCGGCGTATCCTCATATGCGATCTCTCCGCCCGCATTTTCAATATGCCTGCTTCCATCCGTATTCAAAATATAGCCGTCCCCGTTTCTTTTCGGGCTTTTTCCGATCACGGCGGTCTTTACCAGTTCGTCCTTTGCAAAAAGTACGCCCGTCTTTTTATCCTGATGCCGGATATCCTCCGCCGCATAAATACCGTACACCGCTCCGTCCAGCGCCGCATCCCCCTGACTGGTACCGCTCTCGCTCTCCGTATCATATTTGATCAGTTCCACCGCACCCAGGGTTCTCTCATCCGTCAGTTCAAAAACCGCTGTTTCTCCTCCTGCAATCGTTTCACTTTTTTCGTTTTCCTCCCACACATATCCGTGGGGCGCTGTTATCTCACTGGTACTGTAGGTATAGGTTGCGGCTTTAAACTCTTCCTCCTGTGCCGCCAGAGAACTTTCCGCCTGCTCTTTTGTCACTGTAACGCCGTCATAGGATGCGGAAAACTCCGCTGTCTTTTCTACAGAATATTCCACATGGCCGTTTTCATCCGTTGTAAGTGTTGTCAGGTAATCGCCGTTTTCAAATATTTCCACTTCGCAGCCTGCAAGTCCCACGCCTGTCTGCCAGTCGCTCTTGTTCACTTCTATACTGTAGGATACTTCCGCTTCCTTTGATATCGTCTCGATTTTCGGCTGATCAGGCGTATCCGGCACATCCGGTTTCTCCGGTTCCACCGGTTTTACAGGAGCTTCATAAACTCCCGCGGCCGCTTCTTTATAAACGATCAGGAGCTGAGCGTTCGGATGATCCGAACGATACTCATAGTAAGCATAACTGGAACTCCTCGCCGCAGAATAAAAACTCCAGACATACATCAGCATCTTTTCCATGGATTCCTCCGAGGAAATGTTCAGCATCGCCTGCGCCCTGCTTTTTACATTGACTTCATTTAAATTCTCACTCTCGATCATCAGCCATGCCGCTATCTGGCAAGCCACATAGGTTGCCCCTGTCACATCTGCATGGCTTGCAAAATACCCGAGATGTCCCACCCTTTTCACATAAGTGCCGGGATCGGCATGATACAGATAGGAATTTCTGCAGGACTTTCCGAAGCTGATACAGATCGCCGGAACGCCGCCCAATGTGATCCTGTAGATCGTGCCATGTCCTTTTCCGGAATAGCCTGTGGGTGAGACCTGAACCTTCGCCACCATATTCCCGGTTTCCAGCGCATACATTGCTCTCGCGCCGCGCTTTTTTTCACTGCCTTTTTCCGCAAGTTCCTCCAGAGAACCCCCAGACTCTTCCAACGCTTTCAGATCCTCCAACGTAAATTCCTGAAAGACGGTTCCCTTGAAAAAATCCTCCGCATCCACTCCGCTCTCCAGAACCTCAATACATTCTGAAAGCTCCTGTTCCTCATAGACGTCTTCCTCCAGCTCCACGATCAACCCCAGCAAAAACTCCACATACTCCTTCTCATAGTCACGCAGATTCCCCCACCAGTCCGCATCATATGCCAGAAGATCCTCAAAACCGTTCGGACAGTAGAGATCCAGCCATTTTTTCACGGTCGACAAATCTTCCTCCACAAAATGATATTGTTCTTCTGGAAGTTCCTCCTGCTGTCTTTTTTGCAGATCGTTACCGGATATTGTCTCCGATGCTTTCCCTTCCTCCGATCCGTCTCCTGTAACCTGTTCGGAAATCTCCTCATCTTCCAATTTGTCTTTTTTTGTATTTTCTTTTGTTTCCAAAGTGCCTTTTACCACTTCTTCCGCTTCCGTATCACTTTCCGCGCATGATCCTTCTGTTCCAGAAGCAGATTCTCTCCTGCCGCTTTTTTTCTCTCCCGTATCCTCGGAAACATCTTCCTGATCAGCCAGTGTTCCCGTCGTCCCCGCCTCCACATAAACATTTGTGGAAATACTTCCCAGCACAAGTGCCGCACACAATAATATACTGCCGATTCTTTTTCTGATCTTACTCTTCATATCCTATTCCCTTTCCAGTGTAAACCTGACCTCTTTTCCACAGATCGATGCCGCCCGTCTGCCGTCCGGACAATATATCTGCAATATCCCTGCTTTCGTTTCTCTTCTGACTTTTTCTGGAACCTTTATCTTAAAAACAGGAAGCTCCGCCTTTTCGATCAGATGTTTTGTCAGAACTGCCGCATATATTTCCTCTTCTTTTTTCAGCCTGATCCGCCCGATATAATGATACTCATCCCTCTCCGCCAGCGCATAGACCGGCGCTGTCAGCAGGAAAAACCACAGGATGAACGGAAGCAGAAATATCACGCCTGCCCCCAATATGATCGCTGCGGCCGGCAACAGAAAGTCCAGCATCCCCTTCGTTTCCTCATCCTTTTCGCCCGGTACGATCTTCTTCAGGATAAACCGCTTTACTTCCGGCTTCGGGAACGGCTCCTCCTCCCTGTCCGCCCTGTTCCATCCTTTCACTACCCTCGTTTTCCGTGTCGTACCATCAACCACATGCTCATACTCTTCCCGCTCCACTATGACCTCCATTCCTTCCGTTATCTCGTATGCATCATACCAGAACGTCGCCTGCCACGCCGAAGGGTAGGATTCACTGTATTTCTTCAGCCCGCCATACTCACAGACAGCGCTGTACTCCTCAGGAATCCCGTCCTCATCCTCCTTTGTCACCTGATAGACAACATACAACAGATCACAGGAAAGCCCCTCATGGGTGATAGATTTCTCAATCCTTTCCAGATCATTATCCGGCAGCTTCTCCACCTTCCGGGCGGTTGTGACAACATCTGCCCCCTCCGAACTGCTTCTGCCGGTTTCTTCCACCACAATGGAAGATTCATCCAGTACATACGGGGTATCCCCCTCCACAATATATCTGGGAATCTGCGTCACCGTATCCGCATACAGCGGGGCTGTCTTCATCAGCCTTTTTCCCGGTATCAGCTTCTCCTCCCTGACTTCCTTCACCGATACCTGTCCGTAAGCTGTCTCCTGCATCTCCTTCGCCGGTTCCTGTACAGAAGCTGCCTCCTGTGTCTCTTCCGTCGGTGCCTGTACAGAAACTTCTGCCTGTACCTCTCCTGTTGTAAGCCCCAGGAACATCAACAGCAAGAACACCACGGCTGCTTTTAACCGCCTGTGTCCGGTTATAAATTCTTTCTTCATTTTTATCCCTCTTTCCGCGCACAATCCGCTTTACAATATCCGCACGAACAGTCCCCATAATACGATCCATTTTTTTACTGTCAAAATTTCCTGCACTGACAAAGATCATACACCGCCTATTCGCCACCGATATCGGGAACCATGTCAGGTACGCACAGACACAGCCCTAATCGCATCACAAAAACACCCTGAAAACCGGATAAAATGATTCAAAAAAGATTTTTTGGATTTATAAAATTGATGATAAAGATAAAATAGATTTTTGTAATCTGATAAAAGATCCGGCGGAATATATCACGCCGCTTCGTTGTGTAGTTAGTATGATAGCACTATCATGAATTTCTTGCAAGAGGGAATTTTTATTTTTTGAAAAATACAGCAGTTCTGATGTACAGACAAAACTATTTTTTCTACTTACCTGTTAAAATATTATACTTTCCTTTCCGGCTAAACAGCCGGAGGATCTATCCATCCCCCGGCTGCTTTTCTATCGCTTTTTATAAAACCAACTGTTCTTTATACCTGTGTTGCACCGTCCACGGAAAGGATCTCTCCCGTCACATAGCTTGCAAGGTCGCTTGCCAGAAACAGCACTGCATTTGCCACTTCCTCCGGCTCTCCTACCCTGCCGAGAGGGATTCCCGCAGAGATTCTCTGCACCATCTCATCAGGAAGCGCCGCCACCATATCTGTCCTGGTCACGCCCGGCGCCACCGCATTGACACGGATATTATCTTTGCCCAGTTCCCTTGCCAATGATTTCGTCAGCCCGTTTACCGCAAATTTGGACGCCGGATAACCGCAGCCTGCCGCCTGTCCGTAAATGCTCACCATAGAGCTGGTGTTGATCACGGAACCGCCGCCCTGCTCTTTCATAATAGGCGCCACCGCCTTTGTGCAGAAAAATACGGCGTTCACATTGAGCCTCATGATCTTCTCAAAGTCTTCCGGCTTATAGTCATAAAGAGATTCCCTCGCTGAGATACCCGCATTATTTGCAAGGATATCCACCCGCCCGAAGGCTTCCTTCACCGTATTGATCGCCTTTACAACCTCCTCATACCGATCCAGCGCCGGGCACAGTCCCATCACTTCCGCTTCCGGCATTTCCTCTTTCAATTTGGCAAGAGCCTTATCCACGGTCTCCTGTCTGGAACCGAAAAGAGCCACCTTTGCTCCTGCTTCCACGAATTTTTTCACGATCTCATAGCCGATCCCTCTGGTTCCGCCTGTAACGATCGCTGTTTTTCCCTCCAACATTCCTGCTATTTTCATAAGCTTCTGATATCCTCCTGTCTTTTTTTCAGCACATATGCTTATAAATAGTATACACTCAATTTCAGCTTTTACAAGAAAATATTTCCTGAAAATCATGATTTGAATTTCCTGCAGGCCATTGACATACTTTTTATTTCCTGTCCTTTTTCATATCCTCTTCAATCCATTTCCCGATATTGGAAAATACGATCTCCAGTTCCCCGTCATAAATCCCCACCGGCACAGGCTCATTTATCCCATAGATCACGGGGCATATCTCGCTTTCAAAGAAATACACCAGCAGTTTCTGCTGATAGGGATCCAGGATCCAGTATTCCCGCACGCCTGCCGCCATATATTTAGACAGTTTTTTCGTGTAATCCTTCCTTCTGGTGGACGGGGAAATCACTTCCAGTATAAAATCCGGCGCGCCGTACACACCCCACACCTTCGCCTTGTCTTTACGGCATAAAACTGCCACGTCCGGCTGAACCATCGTCCTCTCGTCACAGTCCAGCTGTATATCGACCGGAGATATCAGCGGAATACAGGAACCGCCCCGCTCCATAATGAAATTAGCGATCTGCCGATACACTTCCCCGCCGATCCGCTGATGCAGGAATGTGGGTGCAGCCATATCGTAAAAATATCCGTCGATCAGTTCCACCCGCTGCTCTTCCGGCAGGGCGTAGTAATCCTCAATCGTATAACTCCCCTGAGTATGCTGAGAATCTACCTGGTAGGCAGGTTCCTCACATACTTTCGGGGAATCCCGGAATAATTCCTCCAGCGCCTGCAACGTATCGTAACGCGGGCTCACTGTTTCTCCGGAAAAAATTTTCTGGATCGTTCCCAGCGGTACGCCGGACAGTTCCGACATTAATGCGTAGGTATAGCCTTTTTCCCTCTTTTTCTTTTTCATTTCCTGAATTGTCATATGGATGCCTCCAGTCTATATTTTTTATCATAAAGAATATACTTTCTTCTATCACTATATGATAAAAATCCCCATATGTCAACCGTAATATATTATTATTTTAACCGTTTTGTTTTAATATTTCCATTTTTTATCCGTTTATGTTTTCAATCTGCTTTCCATCACCGCTTTGGTATTTAAACATAAAAAATATATTATCCAATTAAACACTTTTTCCCTGCAAAGGCAAATCCGTATTTTCTGTCGTCCAGCTGATCAAATATGATCTGCTCATCCAGTTCCACCTCAAAACTTCTGCCCTGCAGTAACAGTTCCGTCGTTTTCTTGATATCGGCACTGCCCTGTCGTATCAAAGAATTCACAAGCCCGTTTCCGCTGCTGTCCGCCCAGTACGTGTCATATTCACCGTTTCTGTCAATAAAGTTTGTGATAGACCAAGGATTGTAAATATCCCTGACCTTTCCAAAGGTAAAACCGTCATACCAGTTCTTTACCCCTGTTTTAAATGTCGCATTAAAAAATCCCCTGAAAAAGGATACTGCCTCATCCCGGTAACCCGATAACCATGCCTCCTGCAGTTGGAAATGATCTTCGCTATGGCATACTCCATTCCACTATAATCGCATTTTCGGTACGAATTTTTTCAAAGCTTTGCAGACCGATTCCAATTTTTCCAGCCACAGGTTTTCCTCCATATAACTTAAAATAACGTTGTTTGAGCACATCAGTTACTTTCATCATACAGTAAACCAAAATGAAAAACACCACTGCTCGTTATATTATTTCAGCATATTATTTATAAAAAACTGCCGCATAAAAATGCGGCAGTTTTCTCCATATTACCATCTTATTTACTATCTCGCCACCATAAATAACGACCGTGCCGAGGCAGTTCCATAATTTACAAGCTGATATTTCGTATGCGGCGGAAGATATAACCCCTCATAACGCTTTAAGATATAAGTCTCCCTTGTCTCTGTCAGATAGACTGTCATCTCTCCGTCCATCCCGAAGATAAAGGATTCTGCAGGATGTTCGATCACTTCCGAGTGTCTGGTCACAACGCCACAGGACGGTACGATGTACTCTCCAAGATCCATAAAATCATTACTCACTGCATATTTCATCAGTATCGGCCTTGTATCTCCATTAATGACTCTCAATTTTTTATCTTCTGTAATATGATAAATAACCTTTTTTTCCCTGAGAAGATTTCCTTCTACAGGCCAGACGCCAAGCTGATCTACTGAACCATACAGTTGAGGCATATCCCAGGCCTCCGTGCGCTGCGTTATCAGTGTCTTATCATAATCATATATTTTTTTCGGACTGTCAGTATCAGTAGGAAATAACTGTTCCTCCACAATCTTCGGCGCTATCACAGCCAGCACCTTTACCTTGTTATCTCCGAAATTATACGCGGAATGCAGAGCGCCTTTGGGAATCAACAACGCCTCATTTTCTTTTACCTCGATCGCCGCTCCTGTTTCCGGATTAAACTGCGTAATTGTTCCTTCCAGCACAAAATAAGCTTCATCCCCGGGGTGATAATCCGGAGGATTGAAAAAACCACCCGGTCCGATTTCCATACTGCACACTGTAAGATTCGGTGTACTCAAATACATATAATTTAAATCGCTATAATCCAATCCAAAATCCGGATAAATAAAATTTCCGATATTACTGTTATCAATATAGATCGGTTTATCTTTTACACCATCCGTAAAAGGATGATTACAAAAAACCGCTTTCGCTTTATTCGCCATATTCAGCTCCTCTTTTCATTATAGTTTACCGTCTTTCAACGTAATCTGACGCTGTTCCAAAACAACTCTCAATGTATCGATATCTTTTAATCCCTCTGTAGCGCCTACACTTTCCACCGCGATCAAGCCTGCCGCCCCCGCTATGGCAAAACAATCATCCAGGCACCTTCCGCCAGACAGTCCATAGCAAAACCCTGCCAAAAAACTGTCTCCGGCTCCTGTAGCATCCACCATATTTCCTTTGAATGCAGGATATACTTTTTCCATACTTATATTCCTAAAATAACTGCCTTCTGCCCCGCGTTTAATGATCACATTTTTCACACCACACTCCAAAAGCTTCTGTGCCTGATCAGCAATTTCTTTCTCGCCTGTTATCAAATATGCCTCCTCTTCATTCGGAAAAATATAATCAATCCCCTGAAGCGCCTCCTTCATCTGGGCATCATTCAATTCACGGTCCACTCCATAGATCACATCCGCACATATAACAGCATTCTGCTTTTTTGCCAGTTCTATTGTCCTTTTTACAATTTCCGGACGATCAAACGGCGCATTATATAAACTTGCAATAGAAACGATGCTGGCTCCATAAAACATATCTTCTGTTGGTATAAATCTTCCTGAATCGCTTTGTGGCTGCCTGAAAAATAATTTTTCTTTATCCTCCTGTATAGCCAAAACAATATTTTGTGTTTTCTCTGTCTGGCTCCAGACAATTTTGGAAGTATCTACTCCGGCACTCTTTGCGGCATTCTCGATCATAAAACCGCTTTTATCGCGTCCAATTCCGGCAACCAGCGCTACATTAGCTCCAAGTCTGCCTAATATCGTCGCTTCATTCATCGCATCTCCACCGGTCGAAACCTGAATTCCTGAGATCATCAGAGAATCCTTATAAAATTCATCCCTGCTGATTCCCTTTTTCAAATCCAGCCCTTCCAGTAAAATGTCCACTACAGCATTACCTATGCACAGGATTTTGCTCATACACCTCACCCGATTTTTTATTCACGCTATTACGAATCACCAAATCTACGCTTACAGCAGTCTGCATATGTACCGGGTCATGCTTCCAATCCTTTCTTCTGATCAACTCCGCCAGGCGATACACAGCATTTTTAGCGATCATATTATTATTTAAGGACACTGTCGTCAGTCTGGGCGTTACATACTTTGCCGACGGCATATCATCAAATCCAATGACGGAAATTTCCTCCGGAACTTTTATGCTCATTTCCAGTAAAGCATTCAAAACACCGAAAGCTATCATATCATTTGCCGTGATAAACACACTCGGCATTTCCTTTTTACCGCATATCTGCTCTTTCATCGCCATACAAATCCTTTCGGAAGTATAAGGCACTTTAAAAACATAGTCCGGATTGTATTCAACCTCAAAATATCCCAGATAATATTTATAGCTCTCAAACCGTTCTACAAAGTTATTCACCTTTTCATCACAAGTGACATACCCGATCTTTTTATGTCCCATTGACACAGCATACTGAATCGCCTTAAAAATGCCGCCCCTGTTATCCAGATATACACTGTCCACCCCCACTCCGGGATATGCCGCATCCAGAACAACAAATGGTTTTTGCATCATTTTCGCTATTACTTCCATTTTGGCCCGTGTAATCTCTGTAGCAAGAATCAGACAGCCTGCCCATGCAGAACTGTTGATCTCTGCCAAAAACTTCTGCAGATCATCATGAAATGTGTAATATCTTATTTCAACACTATATCCATTTTTATTTGCATAATGGCAGATCATCTCTGTAAGCGTTACAAAAAAAGGAGTCTCGGAAACAACACGCCCTGTCTCCTTATAAATAATAAACCCGATTTCCCCTCCGGCTTCCGGCTGGGAAATATTTCGCAGATCATTTTTCAGCAGGTCATTTTTCAGCTCTACTACCCTTCGCCGCGTCTCCTCGCTGACTCCTTCCCGATTATTCAACGCAAGTGATACTGTTGCTGGAGATATATTCAGTTTTTTTGCAATCTCAATGTTTTTCATACCTGTACCCGACTTTTTTATTTTATGATGCCTACTATTTCCAGATTTGTCAAGTATTCCCAGCAACAGCTTTTATCACAATACACTGATTTTATTTATTAATTCGTCCTCGCACTGTTAAACATATTAATAGCTTCCACACATTTCTTTTTTAACATTTCTGTTGCAGTAAGCGCCAGTTCGCAGTAGTGCACAGGTTTTCCGGCACCCGCCTCAATCTCTTTTACCACTGCCTCTGTCGCCGCAACATCAATGGCAGAGAAATAATTTATTTTGCGGATACCGCCCATAACCGCTTTCTTTATTTCTTCTGCCGGAGTACCGGAACCGCCATGCATAACGAGCGCCGCTCTGTCTCCCACCTTTTCTTTAATCGCTCTCAACCTGTCAATATCAAGTATCTGCGGTTGATCGCCAATTCCATGTTCTGTGCCAAAAGTGATCGCCAGACAGTCAACTCCTGTCAATTCACAAAATCTGGCTGCCGCATCAGGATCTGTATAATAATCCTCCTTTTTCTTCCCTGCCTCACCGCCGTCTCCTGCACTCAGAAGCATATTTCCAAGCTCAGCTTCAACCGTGATCCCAAGAGGATGCACAAGATCCACAAACTCCTTGACCCGTTTTGCATTTTCCTCAAAAGACAGTTCGGAACAATCATACATGATAGATGTAAAGCCCAGGCGGATTGCTTTGTGTACAAATTCTGCTGTTTTGCCATGATCAATATGTACACTCATAGGAACTTTTGATTCTTTTGCGTATTTCAGCATCAATGGTGCAATCTCTTCCACCGGGATCACATGGTTATGCGCCATAGCATGATTTAAAGTCACCGGTGTATTTGTCTCCTCCGCTGCCATAACAACAGCACGTAGCGTCTCCAGATTTG
Source organism: uncultured bacterium (assembly GCA_947647735.1). Lineage (GTDB taxonomy): Bacteria > Bacillota > Clostridia > Lachnospirales > Lachnospiraceae > 1XD8-76. The sequence goes on from CANSLJ010000001.1 coordinate 163,152, forward strand.
GCGTATTAAAAGATCCCACTGCGTATCGGTTCTTTTCTGCATCTTTCAACAATCCTCCTAAAGGTACTAACATAATTATCCTCCTTCTTTATCCTCTTTATTTATGCTTTATTTTTTCTTATCATATCAATGTAGACCGCTATAATGATCACAACGCCTTTTGCCACATACTGCCAGAATGAATTTACTCCCAGCAGATTTAATCCATTGCTCAAAATTCCTATCACCAGCGCGCCGATGATCAATCCGCCTACACTTCCGATACCGCCGGTCATACTGGCGCCGCCTAAAACGGAAGCAGCCACAGCATCTGTCTCATAACCGATTCCTACGGCGGGCTGTCCGGATGCCATCCTCGCCGCAAGCACTACACCCGCAAATGCTGCCAGGCTGCCACTGTATGTATAAACAAATATTTCAACTTTCTTGATGTTTATGCCCGAAAAGACCGCTGCCTCCCGGTTTCCGCCGACCGCATAGATATGGCGTCCCAATTGCGTTTTATTTAGGATAAACCAGGTCAGCCCCATCAGGATGACCGTGTAAACCACCGGATTTGGAACAGGTCCCAGATAACCCGTACCCATCTTTTCAAATGCCTCTGTTGTACAGCGTATCGGTGCTCCATTCGCCACAAGGTAGGCCGCACCACGCCCTACATTCTGCATTGCCAGTGTTACTACAAAAGGCGGCATTTTGGTATATGCTATGATCATGCCCGTAACAATCCCCGATAAAGTACCTACTGCGACGCCGGTCAATATTCCCATCAGAATCGGTGTACCGTTTTCAATCAGTTTTACGGATACGCATCCCGCCAGCGCAATAACAGATCCGACTGTCAGATCAATTCCTGAAATCAGAATTGCCGACATAACCCCAATGGAAATTACCGCATTCGTGGATATCTGTCTTGCCACATTGATCCAGTTCTGAACCGTCAGAAATTTATCTGATGCAAATGTCAAAAACAGAAACATGATCAAAAAAGCAGTCAGTATACCGAGGTTTGTCTTCAGATATTTTACTACCGGATTTGCAGAATGCTCATCCAGCGTTTTCTTTATTAGATTCATTTCCGCCTCCTTCATAGGTTGCCATGTGCATAACCGCTTCCTGGTTAATCTCTTCATGTTTCAAAGTTCCGGTAATTCTTCCTTCTTTCATAACGATCACCCTATCGCTCATATTTATCACTTCATTCAAGTCAGAAGAAACCATGATAATAGTGATTCCCTTCTGAACCAGATTATCTATGATCTCATAAATATCTGCTTTTGCTCCAACATCCACTCCTCTGGTCGGTTCATCCAAGATCAAAACCTCAGGATTCGTTGCAAGCCATTTGCCGATCAGAACCTTCTGCTGGTTTCCTCCCGACAGCGTACCGACTTTCTGCTCATTTCCGGAAGTCTTGATCCTCAAAGTCTTCACTGCCCTGTCAATGATCTCATTTTCTTTCTTGCGGTTTACAGTTCCTCTTACCATAAATTCTTTTAAAACCGCCAGTGTCGTATTAAATGCCACATGGTTGATCAGCACCAGTCCCAGCTTTTTCCTGTCCTCCGGTACCAATACGATTCCTTTTTCTATCGTTTTATGATAATTCTGGTGATTTTGAAGCTGTCCACAGATTTCAACCGTTCCGGATTCATATTTCCTGAGCCCTACAAGCGCCTGCATCAATTCACTTCTGCCGGCCCCTATCAGCCCTGAAAATCCGACCACTTCTCCGGCTCTCGCCTCAAAAGAGATATTATCCAGAAGTCCTTTCATTGATAAATTTTTTACTTTTAATGTTACCTCGCCCGGTTCCCTGAAATTTCTGGTATAATAATTTTCCACCTTTCTTCCGACCATCAGATATACCAGTTCATCCGCATTGGTTTCTTTCGTATTTTTGGTGGCAATATATGCGCCATCACGCATCACGGTAACTCTGTCCGTTATCTCAAAAAGTTCTGACATTCTGTGCGATACATAAATAATTCCCACTCCGTCAGCCTTCAATTTTCTAATGATGGAAAATAAAATATTTACCTCATTTTCCGTCAGCGAAGAAGTCGGTTCATCCATTACCAGAATACGTGCATCCAATGACAGCGCTTTGGCAATCTCCACCATCTGCTGTTGTGCAATGCTGAGTTCCCTGACCGGTGTGGAAGGGTCTCTGTTCAGTCCCACTCTTTTCATGACAGCTTCTGCTTCTCTGTTCATTTCTGTTTTATCCACAACCAGATTTCTTTTAGGTTCTCTGCCCATATAAATATTTTCTGCAATGCTCATATACGGAACCAGCACCAGTTCCTGATGTATTACGGCAATTCCCTCCCTCTGCGCATCCGAAATATTTCTGATCGTTGTCTTTTTTCCCTCGATAAATATTTCTCCGCTATTGGGTGGAAAAACACCTCCCAAAACATTGATCAATGTTGATTTTCCCGCGCCATTTTCCCCAAGCAGTGCATGTACTTCCCCCTTTAAAAGTTCCAATGACACATCTTTCAGAGCATGTACGCCGGGAAATTTTTTATCAATATGTTCCGCTTTCAGTAAAATCTCAGATTTTTGATCTATACCGTTTTCCAATGATCGCTTCCTCTCTTTCCCCGGTATTACACACACTCACAGATCAGCGAGGCTAAAGCCCCACCGATCCATGACGTACTTACTGCCAGCCATCCGTACCATACTCTTCTACATTGTCAGCATTGATCAGGAATGTCTCTACCACTGTATCCTTTTCCACAGTCTCACCTGCCAGAATGCTATATGCCGCATCCACCGCTTTTAAACCGATATTAGCAGGAGACTGCGCTCCGGTACCTGTCATAGTTCCTTCCGCTATTGCTGCTTTTCCCTCCGGAGAACCATCAACACCATAAACAAGAACCTCTCCTGTCTTTCCTGCAGATTCTATCGCCTGCACTGCTCCGATCGCTGCCTGATCATTACAACAGAAGAACGCTCCAAGATCCCCATTTGCCTGTAAAATATCCTCTGCCAAAGGCATGGATACACCGGTATCTCCCTTACCGTCAAGCTTAGCAACAATTTCATAATCCATCCCTTCGATTCCTTCCTCAAATCCCTGAAGACGGTATCTGTCCGTCTCGCCTGCCGGGGAATAGATAACTGCTATTTTACTTCCTTTTTCCAGTTTTGTTGCCAGGTCTTCACCAACCACACGTCCCGCATTTATATTGTCAGACGCAACTGTTGTTGCGGCATATTCATCATCAACAACCTTTGTATCAAACACAATTACAGGAACACCTGCTTCATCTGCCGCAACAAGCGCCGGCTTAATTGCTGTAGAATCAAAAGGACAGAGAAGCAATGCATCAATATCCTGCAGCAGCAGATCCTCTACCTGCTCGATCTGTTTCTGGGAATCCAGCTGCGGATCCATTGTGATCAGAGTATCTCCTTTTGCTTCGACAGCTTCCCTTACATTCTGCTCGATAAAATAGAAGAAAGGATTATTCATAGTCGGCGGACAAAATCCGATCACTTTACCACCTTCCGTTTCTGCTTCTGCTTCCACTTCTTCTGCGGGTGCCTCCTCCTGCGCCGCTTCTGCAGCCCCTGCTTCCTCTTCCTGGACTACAGGTGCCTCCTCCTTCTGATCACCACAGCCTGCTATCAATGTAGCTGTCATAGCCATTCCCAATAACACTGCTAAAAGTTTCTTTTTCATTCCTTTTCCTCCTTTTTTGTTTTTAAATTTTATTTAGTTAATACAAAATTAATTTTGTTGTTTTAAATGATAATCTAAACTTTATTTGTTGTCAACTTATTTATTATGGTAATTTTTCATAATTTTTTTATTGCTTTATTGTCTATTTTTATTATTTACAACTTTGCATATTTTGTTTATAATCATTTCATGCATGTTTAACTTTTAAATTTTATTTAAATATTTTAAAGGAGGATTTACCATGAATGCTTATCAGCAGGAAACTATCACTCTAAACAACGGCACTCAGATTCCAGCCATTGGATTCGGCACCTACCAGATTCCTGAAAATATGGCTTCCAAAGCAGTGGCTGATGCTCTCGCCTGTGGTTATCGTCATATCGATTGTGCTTCCGCTTATGATAATCAGGAAGCAGTTGGCCGCGGCATCAAGGAAAGCGGTATCAACAGGGAAAATATCTTTATTACCAGTAAAGTATGGGTAACAGATATGGATGGAGAAAAACCCCTGGAAGCCTGCCGGAAGACAATCCAGGAGCTGGGTGTAGAATATCTGGACCTTTACCTCATTCACTGGCCAAAACCCAATTCCAGGCACTGTTATCAAATGATGCAGCAGCTTTGCGAAGAAAAGCTGGTAAGATCCATTGGTATCAGTAATTTTAAACCTCATCACATGGAGGAATTTATCAAGGGTGAGCCGATCGTGCCGGTCATGAATCAGATTGAATGCCATCCCTACTTACAGCAGGAGGAAACAATACAATACTGCAGAGAACATAATATCGCTGTCACCGCCCATTCCCCTTTTATGGAAGGAAAAATGTTCCAGGTGCCGAAACTTGCCGAGATCGCAGATAAGCACCATAAATCCGTTGCTCAAATTGCATTGCGCTGGAACTATCAAAGAGGAATTATCGTCATACCAAAATCTGTAAATGTCTCCAGAATGGAAGAAAACTTTGATATTTTCAACTTCCAGTTAGACGAAGAAGATATGGCGGCCATCAAGGCACTGGAGACAGGAGAACGCAGCGCGCCCGATCCGGACAATATGCCTTTTTAACCTAAACACGCATTTTACAAAAGGCACGCAATATAAAACATTTTAAAAGAAGATATCATCAAAGCCAAAAGGGATGCCGCACCTATCACTGCTGCCGCATCCCCTTTTCAAAATCATTATATCTATTCTTTCTACTTCCTCCCCGCCACTCCTCTCAAAATCCCATAAACCGCCGCAAACAACACCCCCGCCACAGGCCAGATGATCCAGCTTCTCCCAAAAGACTCCGTATAAAAACTATATCCCAGATAAAAAGCCGTCACGATCAGCCAGTAACTGCCCGGAAAATAAGACAACCTCCTGTTGACCTCCTTATTCTCCGATGTATACTCCTCACACTGTAGCAGCTTATCAAAACTCTTCTGCACCACACCGGCTTTCACAATAAAATTCACGCCAATGGAAACAAACACAAGCACCACATTCACACAGCTTATCAGTACCAGATCTTCCTCGGAGAATGCTGCCGCCGCCAGCAGCGGAAGCGCGCCGATAATGCAGAAGACCACGCCTGTTGTGACAGAGGTCCGAAACCGCCCTGCAAAATCGCTCTTTCTTTTCTCCACAATACCTTCCACGCCGTATTGCAATGAAAACTGTTCGCTTTCCAGAAATTTAAATTTATCCAGTTTCATCCCGTTAAAGATGCAGACCGCCACGCCCACCGCTACAAAGATCAGTACGACTCCGATACCGAGCCCGGAAGCCCGATCCTCCAACACAGCGTTTCCCTCCGCAAACGCCAGCATCTGCAAGAGCACAACAGGACTTAAGATAAAGAGGGAGACCGCCAGCGCAAGCTTACCCGAAACCTCCTGTGACAACTTCATAAAAGTATCCGCTTCCTCCGCCGATACGATCCGCCCCTCGGGAACATCCTTCCCGACGGAAAGTTCCGCCTCCTCTATCTCATCTTTTAAAAGATAATCTGTACTGACGCCGAAGATCTCACTCATCTTTAAAATCTTATCCAGATCAGGAATCGTCGCACCAACTTCCCACTTGGAAACAGATTGCCTGGAAATATCCAGCTTCTCCGCCAGTTCTTCCTGGGACCATCCCATTCTTTTTCGTAATGCTATAATCTTTTCTGCCAATATCATATTCATCCTCTTTTCTGTATTTTTCATTTTCCTCAGCGCCCTATCGGAATAACCTCATCCTACCGGAATCTGCGGGCGCAGACCACCAAATCGGGTTGGAAATTCCGCACCTGGCGGTTGCAATTCCCGTTTTTCCGCGCATCTATAGGATTTCATCTCCGCTACAGCCGCTAAACGCTCCAAAAATATGATCTTCTATCCCTTCAGGGCATTCTGCCGCCTGTTCTGCCAATCATCCTTCCTACGAAAAAGGCAGGCTGTCCATGCAGCCTGCCCTGTCATATTTCCATCTCTTCCTATTCTTTCACTTCATTCAGTTCCTCGATCCGCTGCACCGAATTGCTCCGAATATCAATAACAGGACCGCCTGTCCCCTCGATATACTCTCTTGTGATCGTCACCCTGCCGATATTGTCATCCTTCGGGATCTCATACATGATATCCAGCATAAACTCTTCGATCAACGCCCTGAGCGCTCTCGCACCGGTCTCCTTTTTCAGTGCCTTCTCCGCGATCGCCTCCAGGGAGCCTTCGTCAAACTCCAGCTTCACCTCATCCAGCTCAAGAAGCTTCTGATACTGCTTTAAAATAGCATTTTTCGGCTCCTTTAATATTTTTACCAGAGATTCCTTCGACAATCCGTCCAGCGTGAACAGGATCGGCAGACGCCCGATAAACTCCGGGATCATGCCGTACTTGCGCACATCCCCCACCGTCACCTTGCTGTGGATATTTTTATCTCTGTCAAACTTGTCCTTCAACTCCGCCTGATAACCGATACCGGTCTGCTTTGACAGGCGTTGCTTGATGATCTCCTCCAGTCCCGGAAACGCTCCGCCGCAGATAAAGAGGATATTTCTTGTGTTCACTGTGGCAAGAGGCACCATGGCATTTTTGCTGTTCGCCCCCACCGGCACTTCTATCTCCGAACCTTCCAGCAACTTTAACAGGCCCTGCTGCACGGATTCCCCGCTGACATCCCGGGAATTGGTGTTCTTTTTCTTGGCGATCTTATCGATCTCGTCGATAAAGACAATACCGCTCTCCGCCTTCTCCACATCATTATCCGCCGCCGCAAGAAGCTTTGTGACCACGCTTTCGATATCGTCTCCGATATAGCCCGCCTCCGTCAAAGATGTGGCATCCGCAATAGCAAGAGGCACATCCAGAAGCCTCGCCAGCGTCTTTACCAGATAAGTCTTCCCGCAGCCTGTGGGCCCGATCATCAGCATATTGGATTTTTCAATCTCAATATCGTCCATGGTCCCTGTCGCCACCCGCTTATAATGGTTATAGACCGCCACGGATATGACTTTTTTTGCATGTTCCTGTCCGACCACATACTCGTCGAGCTGCGCCTTGATCTTGTGGGGCGCCGGGATATCCTTGATATCGATCACAGGCTTGGACTTCTCTCCCTCTTTTTTCTTTTTGATCTTCTGCCTCTGAGGGATCCCGCCCATGTTCTGCAGATCCGCCAGATTGATAAAACTGATATTCGGGAACCCGTGAGTCGGTGCCTTTGTCCCTTTATCTCCGTCTTTCTTCTCCGGGTTATCTGTTTCTTCTTCATTTTCCACAATTTCTGCTTTTTCAGGCTTCTTTTCTTCCTGCACAGCAGAATTTGTATTCCCTGCCTGGCCCGCCATACCGCTGAAATCATAAAAAGGCGGCATCATCCCCTGAAAATTAAACTGACTCATGGAATCCATAGTCTTATGCATGCAGTCATCACAGACACAGATATTATTCGGCAGCTTAAACATCCTGCCCGCTTTGCTCTCCGGCCTGTGGCAGATAAAGCAGACATCCTCGTAGCTGTTCTGCCCGTCATTATTTCCGTTTTTATTATCGTATTCCGTCATACGTTCTCCTATCTTAGTTCCGCATGAGTCCGGACAGTACACAAATGCCAGAAGACAAATTTTCCTGTGCACTGTCCGGACTCATGCTGTTATCAAAATTTCATTTTCTCCCCAGCTTCACCGCGATCACCTGAGACTGGTACTCTCCCTGCTCATAGCGCATGATCTCGACATCCACGATCTCACCCACCGGATAATACCGCAGCATCTCCGACAGTTCATCCATCGTCCCCACAGGCACCTCATTCAGGGATACGATCACATCGCCCTTCCTGATGCCTGCCTGATCTGCAGGGCCTTCTTCGTTCACATCCCTCACATATACGCCGTCCGGAATACCATACTCTTCCGCCTGTCTGCGCTCCACATTCGAGCAGCTGATCCCCAGATATCCGCTCTCGCTCTCTCTCAGCCTCTCCCGGATCTCCCGCTTTTTCAGATTATCCAGTACAGGGATCGCATCAGAGATCGGAATCGCATAGCACATGCCCTCCACATCCACCGAACTGATCGTCATTGTATTAATGCCCACAACTTCACCGGAGGCATTGATCAGCACGCCGCCGGAACAGCCTGGATTCATAAACGCCGTGGTCTGAATCATGACACGATCGTCAGAACCGTACTGGTTTCCCATCTCGTCATATCCGCCGCCCACCGGCATATTTGTCGCACTGATGATGCCTGTCGTCACAGATTGTCCGAGCAGCAGCGCGTTTCCGATGGATATGACCGCCTGGCCCGCCCGCAGCGAAGTGGAATCTCCAAGCTTTGCAACTGCGATCGCTCCTTTTGTCTCCTCCGGGATATCCTCCAGCCGAACCGCGATCACCGCCACATCAAGGTCATTATCGTACCCCTTTACCATGGCATCTGTCTTAGTCTCATCCACAAAAGATACCGTCAGGTCCTCCGAATCCGCTATGACATGTGCATTTGTTGCAATCAGTAACTCCGTCTCGTTTTCTCCGATGATAAAACCGGACCCGCCGCCATCATATTTCTCATCATCCCAGTAGTAACTGCTGTAGGTATACACCGCATTGACGCTGACCACAGTGGGCATGATCTTTTCCACCAGATCTGACACATCCGTCAGGTTGCCGGAAGCAGGTTTTATCGCCTCCTCTGAAGCCTCCGCCGTCTCGTCCAGATCCACCTCGGAAATCTGCGGGTTTTCAGGCTGTGCCGCAGCCTGCTGGGCTTCCTCTTCCCTTCCGCCATATAGATTCGCCGCGAAGTAGATCCCGCCGACACAGAGCGACAGAAGTGCCACAATACAGACCGTCAGCAATACTTTTTTCCCTGAACCATTCTTCTTTCCTCCGCTATCGCCGCCCGCACTGCCCTGCGTTCCATAACCTCCCGGCTGATAACCGCCCTGATAGCCATAGGGATTTCCCTGCTGCATATTTCCATAGTTCTGGTTCGGATAATTATTATAATTGTTTCCGTTCCTCCTGCTATGATCGTTCCCGTAATATCTCTGATTCTGCCAGTTGTTCTGATAAGGATTCTGATAGCCGTAGTATCCCTGTCCCGTTTGTTGTCCGGGCATCTGATTCCGTGGATCCGGCATTCCCGGCTGTCCATGAGCGGACTGCGCCTGCTGCCCCGACACTCCCGGCTGTCCTGTCATCTGCCTCGCCTCAGCGCTATTCTCTGCGTTTTGTTCTTTTTCCCCTGAATGTTCTGTTGAATCCGTCACATTCTTTAATTCTTTGTCTTTCTTTTTCTGTTCCTTCTCACTCATTTTCTTTCCTCAGTCTGATCAGTAACTCCCTTTTAATATCTTTTATATACATCCCCACGATTGTCAATGTTTTCTATTGATATAATACTGATCGTTTCATCAATGCTATACAAAACCCTTATGTTTCCAACTCTCATGCGATACATATCATATCCCTGCATCTTTTTTATATCTGTTCCCCCGGGAAGCTGATTTATCGCCAGCAACAATCTTTCCTGTGTTTTTCTGTCCTGCCTCCTCAAAAACTTTACAGCCGCCTTTTGAAACACGATTTTATACTTCATATTTTTATCCCCAACTCAGATGCAAGCGCCTCCATACGTATACCCTGGCCATCATTTTCCTTTTCCGCCTCTGCTATCATCCGCAGATCCCATTCATCCGGTTCTATCGTTTCCCCCGCATAGGCTTTCAAACTTTCCAATACGTCAATAACAAAAATAAGTTTTTGCTCCGGAATATCCTCTATCAGCTGTATTACTCTCTCTTTATTACTCATACTGTGCCTCTCCAATACATAATAAAATATCACATTTTCACTCTACCGTCACCGACTTCGCCAGATTCCTCGGCTTATCCACATCGCATCCGCGCCCCACAGCCACATAGTACCCGAACAGCTGCAGCGGTATGATCGCCAGCGAATTCGCAAATACCGGCGCCGTCTCCGGAATATAGATCACATAATCCGCCGCCCTTTCGATCTCCCGGTTATCCTCTCCCGTCACCGCCATGACAAAGGCTCCCCGCGCCTTGACCTCCACGATATTGCTGATCATCTTCTGATACAGCTCCGGCTGGGTGGACACCGCCGTCACCAGCGTCCCGTCCTCGATCAGGGAGATCGTGCCATGCTTTAACTCCCCCGCCGCATAGGCTTCCGAATGGATATAGGAAATCTCCTTCAGTTTCAGTGACCCCTCCAGTGAGATCGCATAATCGATGCCTCTGCCGATAAAGAAAATATCCTTTGCCGCCAGATAACGGTTTGCAAATTTCTGGATCTGTTCCTTTGTGTTGAGCAGCCTCTCTATCTGATGCGGAAGCCTCTCCATACACCCCAGCAGATGCGCGAATTCTTTCTCCTCCACGCATCCCTTCACCTTCGCAAACTTGAGTGCCAGCAGGTAGAGCGCCACAAGCTGAGCGCTGTACGCCTTGGTCGTCGCCACCGCGATCTCCGGGCCCGCCCAGGTATACATGACATTATCCGCTTCTCTGGCTATGGAACTGCCCACCACATTGACAATGCCGAGGATCTGGAATCCCCGCTTTTTCGCTTCCCTGAGCGCCGCCAGAGTATCAGCAGTCTCCCCCGACTGGCTGATCACAATGACCATGGCACCCTCCTCCAGAATCGGGTCCCGATACCTGAACTCCGACGCCAGATCCACCTCCACCGGAATCCGCGCCAGATTTTCTATCACATACTTTCCGGTCACACCGGCATGATAAGCGGAACCGCACGCCACAATATGGATCTTCCTCACCGCCCTGAGCTCCTCATCGCTCATGTGCAGCTCTTCTATCTCAATATCTCCCTTTTTCATCCGGGGACTGATCGTATCCGTGACAGTTTTCGGCTGTTCGTACATTTCCTTTAACATGAAATGCTCATAACCCGCCTTCTCCGCCGCATCCGCATCCCAATCGATCAGAACGGACTCCTTCCGGATCTCCTCCTCATCGATATTGTAAAAATGCATATGGCTCGCATGCAGCTTTACGATCTCCTGATTGTCCACATAGGTAACCTGGCGGGTATATTTCAAGATCGCCGGCACATCCGACGCGATAAAGCACCCCTCTTCATTCTGCCCTACTATCAGCGGACTATCCTTCCTCGCCGCAAACAACGTATCCGGATGTTCGGCAAACAGGATCCCCAGCGCATAAGAACCCTCCACACGCCGCAGCATACGGAAGATCGCCTCCATGGGATTTCCCTTATAATAGTAATCCAGAAGATGCGCCAGCACCTCCGTGTCCGTCTCCGACACGAACACATACCCCTTCTTTTCCAGAAACTTCTTCAACTGCAGATAATTTTCAATGATCCCGTTATGAACGACCGATATGGTCTCCTTCTGGTTAAAATGGGGATGCGCATTCTCGTTGCTGGGCACCCCGTGGGTCGCCCATCTGGTATGCCCGATCCCGCAAAGCCCCGGCATATCCACACCGCCTCTGGTCAGATTCTCCAGCACCTTCAGCCTGCCGATCGATTTTTTATAATTGATATTCTCTCCGTCAAAAACCGCGATCCCTGCCGAATCATACCCTCTGTACTCCAGTCTTGACAATCCGTCCAAAATCACCGGCGCCGCCTGCTTACTCCCTATATATCCGACAATACCACACATAACATTCCTTTCCCGATATCCTGATCTATACCACAGCCGGAGTTTGCTGTTATCCCCTGTTCTGATACCAATACCCCTTGTTCATAGTATATTTCAAAATCCGCCTGAATGACAGCCTTTTATAATTTTTTCCCAATTTATACCCTAAAAATTTATAAACACTGGTAATACACATCGGCAGTATCAATCTACCCTCGCCTTCCTTCCTCAGATATTCCGCCGTCCGCTTCACCAGCTTAATCCCCTCCGACTCAGAAGGAACGCCCTCAAACACCTCCGGATGGTCCGCCTGGGAAACCCCCAGATCAAAATTTCTGCGGAACTGCTCCTTATTTGTATACTGATGAGAATGGATCACCTCCGCGTCCGCCGCATAGGCGATCCGGTAACCCGCCCTGATACAGCCCGCCGCATAGATCATATCCTCATTAAAGATCGCGCGCTTCACAAAGCCGCCCTGCTTATCATAAATATCCCGCCGATATGCCGCACAGACGTTGGAACAGAAAAAAGTTTTGATCCCCAGTTCCGCTATATCCGCCTCCGATTTCACTCTGCTCACCGCCGGATAATTAAATTCCCTTGTAAAACGCTCCACAGGCCCCGCTTCCTTCCGGGGAAGCTGCCTCCCATAGGAGACCGCGATACCCGGATCCGAAAGAGGCGCTATCAGGCGCTCCAGCAAAAATTCATCCGCCGGCATAGCGTCGTTCGTCATCATCACAAAAACAGGAGCCTGCGATTTTTTTACCGCATCCCGCCTTGTCCTGCCATGATCAAATTCCATTTTGGAAATATGCCATACCTTAACATTTTCATAGCGTTTCCGCCGTGGGTGGTCATACTGAAATGCCTCCCAGTATTTCTGTTCCGTATTAAATAATAAGATCCGGTGCACCGGTATGCTCTGGTGCTCCAGTCTGTCGATCAGTTCCACAAATTCCGCTCCCGGCTTATAGACCGGAATAATGACGTCTACTTCCTGCATAATTCTGTCTTTCCTGTTTTGTTAACGATTAGCTGTCTCTAAAAGAGTATATCATGTCCTCCGGACATGATGCGCTTTGCGATGCACACTCGCTTCGCTCGGCGCTGATATAATATCTGGCGATATTATACCATACTCTTCAGCATTTTGCACATAAAAAGTCAGACCGCAAAGCCTTACTCTTGCAGGCCCCGCTGTCTGACTTCTTTGTCCTTATTTTATCAGTTCACACCCTTCGGTTTGTATTTACTTGTCGCACTTGTGATATATTCACTGTATCCCTGCACTTCATTACTGGGCACATAACCGCTCTCGTCAAACAGGAATTCATGCAGCCAGCTTACATTGTCCGCCAGATTATTCGGTACGATACAGTCTCCGGGAGAGCCGATATTACCGGTCCACCGCTGATCCGCCGTGGGGAAACCGTCGTCCGCGACAACCCTGTACTGAGATGCCTCACCCAGAAGTTCTGTGATCTCCGTCAGTCCGAATGATGTATATACTTCATCAAACACATCGTTTGCGATCTCCACAAGCTGTGTCACGGAAGCCTCTTTTGACTTATCCATGATCGCTTTCAACACATTTCTCTGGCGCTCCGCACGCTTGAAGTCATCACCCTTCGTATAACGGATACGGCAGTAACCGGTTGCCTGCATACCGTCCACCACCTGCATGCCCGCATTGCTGACAGGTGTGTACTGTCTCTTTAAATCCTCCGCGATACAATACTGGTAGTCGTTCAGGTAATGGATCTCCTCATTTGTGATATCCAGGGGAATACCGCCCAGCGCATCGATCGTGTCGATAAGTCCCGCAAAACCGATCGTCACAAAATCCTTGATGTTCATATCCAGGTTGGCGTTCAGCATACTGATCGCCTGCTTGGGACCGCCTGCCGCATAGGCGCCGTTACACTTATTATATTTATCATTTCCCAGATTCATGAAGGTATCCCTGTACACCGAAACCAGCCTGATCTCCTTGGTATCCAGATTGATGGATGCGATCATAATGGAATCGCTTCGAGTATTCTTTGTCAGTGCTCCCGTCGTGGAATCCACGCCGAAGAGCGCCACATTCCGGTAACCCTTCATCACCTCGAGCTGCTCCTCGCTGACGCTCTCGTTGACAACGATCTCCTCATCCTGAATCTCCAGATGTCCCACTTTCTCTGTTCTGGTCAGTACCCACAGCACAAGCAGCATAACGGCGAGTACCACGATCTCACCCATAAACAGCAGGATTCTCTTCCTCTTCTTCTTCGCCTTTACCTTGGCGGAAACCTTCTTCTTGCCTGAAGCACTCTTTGCCGGCGCCTTTTTACCGGATGATTTCTTTTTCCCGCCGGAAGAAGATTTTTTTCTCGGTGCTTCATATTCCCAATCGTCTTCGTCCTGATATCTTGGTGCCATACTTCTCTTATCCTTTCGCAATCTGTACTTTCTTAATATGCATTTTTATTTACAAAACCTTTGAATATGGTCAGGAAGATGATCCTGATGTCAAATCCCAAGGTCCAGTTTTCAATATAATATAAGTCGCAGTCAATCCGTTTCCTGATGGACGTATCTCCCCGGAAACCGTTCACCTGTGCCCAGCCGGTAAGTCCCGGCCGCACCTGATGCTTGATCATATATCGCGGGATCTCTTCCCTAAACTTTTCAACAAACTGTGTCCGCTCAGGCCTCGGTCCCACGAGGCTCATATCCCCTTTCAGGATATTAAACAGCTGCGGCAGCTCATCCAGACTGGTGCGCCTGATAAATTTTCCGACCTTCGTCACCCGCGGATCGTCCTTCACGGTCCAGCCCTTCTTTTCATCCGCCTCGCTCTGCAAGCGCATGGAGCGGAACTTGTACATATGAAAAGGCTTATTGTGCAGGCCGATTCGCTCCTGCATAAAGATGACCGGCCCCTCGCTTGTCGTCTTGACCAGGATCGCAATGATCAGAAGGAGAGGCGAACTGAGGATCAGTCCGATGGTCGCCCCCGCCAGATCCAGCGCCCGTTTGCAGGCCTTATTACTCATTCTTGTCAGAGGAACATTTCTGATATTGATGACCGGCAGCCCCATCAGATCTTCCGTATAGGGCTTGCTCGGGATAATGCTGTTATAATCCGGAATAAATTTCGTATGCACGCCGGATTTCTCACACAACGCCACGATATCCGTCAGCCTGCCGTACTGGGACAGCGGCAGCGTGATCGCGATCTCATCCAGCTTGTTCTCCGGCAGGATGATCTCCAGATTGTCAATTCTGCCTACCACCTTGATGCCCTTATACAGCGTCCCCCGGGTAACCGTATCGTCCAGTATCGCGTGGATCACATAGCCCCACTGGGGATTCGCCTTTACCCTGTCAATGTATTGCTCCGCCGCCCGGGAATATCCCACCAGCAGCACATGCTTCATGTTGTAGCCCTTACGCCGGGCTACGACCAGTATTTCCCGCACACTGAACCGGAATGCGGCCGTCAGCGTGATATTCAGAACCACAAACAGGAATATCATGGAACGGGAGAAATGCTGCTGCCAGATCACAAACAGCACGGAAGTCATGCCCACCGCACCGATGATATTCGCCTCTATGATCCGGAGAAATTCTCCGCCCGAATCCGTGCCCCGCTTCGCCGTATACAGATGACAGAATCTGTAAATAACCAGATACGCCGCCACAATATAGGGAATAGCGCTGAAGTAGGTCGCCATCGGCAGATAAAAATCGCCCGGTTTTACATTGCTGAGCGGGCTTTCGAATTTCAGCCACCACGCCAGAATATAAGATCCCGCAATGATCACTGCATCAATGATCACATGTAACCCGTTCAGGTATTTCTGATTATTCTTTATCATAGTACACCCATATCTGTTAAAAAAAGTGCCTTACCTTTATCGCACTTTTGATATTTTACAATAATGTTACAGAAATTACAATATTTTTATGAAAATCCGTTTTATCCCAGAAGCCTTCTGAGGATATTTATCCACAGTTCCCACTGGATCAGGATATAATTTCCGAGGTTTTTCATCCGGAAAGGAATGTGGTTTTTTCTTCCACCTTCTCTGTAGTATATCCGAAATCCGCGCATCAAGCCCTTCAGATAGGTTTTCCCCAGCCCTTTTTTGCAGAAAAACAAAAATTTTATCCCGAAACCTGCCAGAAACAGGGGCAGATTGATCAGCACCTGCAGCACCGGCATATTCTTTTCAATAAGATAGATGCTGTTGGCGGAAGAAAGGTTTGTCTTAAATTCATTATATTTTGAACCGGATACGCTGCTTCCCGCATGATAGGCAAGGGCCGACGGCTCATACAGATTGCGGTACCCACAGATCCGTGCCCGATAGCCGATATCCACATCCTCCAGATAAGCAAAATGCCTCTCATCAAAAAGCCCGATCTCATCCAGCATGCTCTTTCTGTAGATCGCCGCGCCGCCGCAGGCGGCAAAGACCTTTCTCGGCTTCTGATATTTTTCAGAAACTTTCTTTCCTTTTCCGTAGTCATATGCCCAGCCGAGGGCGCAGTAATAATCCCCCGCATTGTCCATATGGTCCGGCGCTTTCATCATACGCATCTGGGCGCCTGCTGAAAAAGCCTTCGGGTCCTTATCCAGCGCCTCCTCCATCGCCCGGATAAAGCCCTTTTCTATGGTCAGGTCATTGTTCAATAATATAACATATGGCGTATCTGCCGCCCGGATACCCGCGTTCACCGCCTCGCAGAAGCCCCTGTTCTCTCCCATACGGACAACTTCCACATCCGCAGTGCCCTCCGCCAGCTCACAGCTCCCGTCCGTAGAACCGTTATCTATCACAAGGATCCTGGCCGGATGTTCCGCTGCGTCCTCCAAAATAGAAGAAAGGCATTTTTCCAGATATATGATACCGTTGAAATTCGGAATTACAATAGTTGATCTTATCATGCTATCTCCTCACCCGGATCTTCGGATCCCAGACAAGGCGCTGTCCCCGCTCTCTGAATACGGCGCAGAGCGCCATACTGCGCTGTCTCCATATCCCTTCGTCCAGTTTATTACAATAGCGCACATCCCGCTCTTTAGCCTTTTCCACATAAGGTACCTTCATGATCTCCTCAAAAAGCGGGACATCCTCCTTCCGCAGGATCACTGTTCTGGCGTCCAGCGCATAGGCATCCCTGCACACCGCCGCCACATTCGCCGGTCCTGAGAAAAAACTGTAGAGCCCTGCAAACGGACAAAGTCCTTCTTTTAATAAAATACCACTTGTTATTTTATTGTCCCTGTCTATCACTGAGCCTCCCAGCATGCCCACGTCGGCTCTTGCTGTTAAAATATCCGGTTCATAGGCGATACGATAAAAACCGACATGCTCCGTATCTTCTACCGTCCCCCTGATCTCCTTTTCCTGCAGAAAATCCTGCACCGCCCGCTTTCCTGCCTCATAAGCATAAAGCTTGCTTGCAGGATTCGCCGCCGTGGAGAGATCATGGCAGCGCCAGTGGTAGAGCACTTTTCCGACATGTACGATCTCGTTTTCCTGCACCCTGCCCACAGCCCGCAGGATCAGATCATAGTCCTGCGCTCCGTCATAATCCGGACGAAAGCCCAGTTCCTTCATCAGTTCCGCCTTCATCAGCAGAAAATGGCAAATATAGTTATTGGACAGCAGAAAATCAAGATTAAAGTTCGATTTGATATTCGGCTCATAGTAGGACAGGCCGCTCTCATCACATTTATCCTCGTCCGAATACAGCAGCTTCGCCTCCACACCCTCCTGCTCTTCCAGGGTATTTACCGCCTTCACCATCTCAAACAGGGCATCCGGCGCAAGCAGGTCGTCGTGATCTAAAAGCCCGATATAATCGCCGCAGGCATACCGGAGCGCCTGATTGCTGTTGCCGGAAATGCCCTCGTTTTTAGATAACGCATGATATTTTATTTTCTCCGCCTCTCCGGTGTCTATATCATCCTGCCTCTTTGCAGATTCCACGCGCTTCTTCCCTGCTATCTTCCGACGTTCTCCCGATTCCGCCTGTTTCTCCGCCAGCTCCGCGCGCTTCTTCTCCACACATTCCCTCACCCGCCCGCTCTCACTGGCATCCGCAAGGATCAGCTCCCAGTTTGGATAGCTCTGCGCTGTCACAGAATCGATCAGCGCAGACAAAAATGCTTCCTTCGTCTCATAAGCCGGCACCACGATACTGATCAGAGGCATATCCCCGAAAACCGTCTCTCTCTGCCTCTTCAGTTCCTCCTCCGCCGGCGCCTCATAAAAATAATCCGCATCATAACGAGCGGTGAGCCGCTCATATACCGTGCCCACCGCTTTTTTCATGCCATTACGTTTTATATAATTTAATGTCTTACTGATATTCTGACGTATCATATTAAAACCATTTGCAGAGAATATATGTCTTCATCCCCACTCAAATTCTTTCAGTTAATACTACAATCAGCCGGGATGGAAATTAAATTCTCAAGGAGCCTCTTGAAAAGCGTCGGCACTTAGCGAGGTATTTTCGAGCTTAGTGTCCGCTACGCTTTTCACGAAGCGAGAGCGTGGCGACGGAGAATTTAATTTCCATCCCGGCGTCCGGAGCATTTACAGCAGCGCCTTAACCGCCTCCGTCAACGCCTCCACCTTCTTCTGGGCATCCTCCAGGTCATTCCCCTTCACGCCCATATAGAATTTGATCTTCGGCTCCGTACCGGAAGGACGCGCACAGCACCAGGAATCGTTGGTCAGATCAAAATACAGCACATTGGACTTCGGCAGTCCGGTGGACGTCACTTCCCCGGTCGCCATATCCGTCTTCTGATCCAGATCATAGTCGCGCATCTCCACTACCTGCAGATCCCCGAAGTTCTTCGGCGGATTGCTGCGAAGCTTATCCATGATCGCCGCGATCTGTCTGGAGCCGTCGATACCCTTCATCGTGATCGCATACTGTGTCTCTTTATAATAACCGTACTTCTCATACAGATTGATCATCTGATCCCAGAGGGTAATGCCCTGCTTCTTGCACCATGCAGCTACTTCACACAGGCACATAACAGCGACAACAGCATCCTTATCCCTTGCGTGGGTTCCTGCCAGACAGCCGTAGCTCTCCTCCAGGCCGAATACATAATTGTAGGAATGATCCTGCTCAAACAGTTTGATCTGCTCGCCGATATACTTAAAGCCAGTCAGAACCTCCACGAATTTTGCCTTGTAATCTTCCGCAATCGCACGAGTCATATTGGTTGTCACAATGGTTGTTACCATCGCCGGATTTTCAGGCATCTTACCTGTTGCAGCTCTCTCCCGCATGATATATTCCGCGATCAGCATACCCGACATATTCCCCGTAAAGGAAACGTATTCGCCGGTCGCTTTGTCCTTCGCGTAAATGCCCAGTCTGTCTGCATCCGGATCTGTCGCCAGAACGATATCCGCATCCTTCTCCTTCGCCAGTGCAAGAGCCAGCGCAAAAGCCTTCGGATCTTCCGGATTCGGATATTCCAGTGTCGTAAACTTCGGATCGGGCAGCTCCTGCTCAGGCACCACATAGACATGCTTGAAGCCCAGCTCGGAAAGGATTCTTCTCACCGGAACGTTGCCTGTCCCGTGAAGGGGCGTATAGACGATCTTGATATCATCCGCCATCTCCTTGATCACCTCGGGATGAATGATCTGCTTTTTCAGCTCTTCCATGTATCTGTCGTCGATCTCTTTTCCGATCACCTGATACAGCCCTTTGTCCATGGCTTCCTGCTTATCCATAGTCTTTACATCGTTATAATCCGTCACCGCGCGCACTTCCTCGATGATCTCTTTATCTCTGGGTGCAGCCACCTGCGCGCCGTCCTCCCAGTATGCCTTATAGCCATTGTACTCCGGCGGATTGTGGCTTGCCGTTACCACGATACCGGAAATACATCCCAGTTCCCTGATCGCAAAGGAAAGCTCCGGTGTGGGCCGCAACGCGTCAAACACATAAGCCTTGATGCCGTTCGCAGCCATACATAAAGCCGCCTCATCCGCAAACTCGGGGGACATATTTCTGGAATCATAAGCGATCGCAACGCCCTTTTCCTGGCCGCCCTGTTTTAAAATGTAGTTGGCAAGGCCCTGCGTTGCTTTTCTTACCGTATAAATATTCATACGGTTTGTTCCTGCGCCGATCACGCCGCGAAGGCCGCCCGTGCCGAATTCCAGTTCCTTGTAAAAACGTTCCTCAATTTCAGTCTCATTATCTGCGATGTCACGAAGCTCCTGCTTGGTCGCCTCATCAAAGTAAGCGTCTGATAACCAGAAATTATACTGCTCTTTGTAATCCATTTGTAAACCCTCCGTTTCTATGTTTCCTCTTATTGCTCCATTATATCAGACTTTCGCAGGAATGGAAATATTTTCTTTCATTTCCTGTGTTCTCCAATACTCCTCCCCTATTCCAGAAATATTTCCTCCATCGCACACTGATGAATCTTACTCTTTTTATCATAATTGATTCCAACTAACAGCAGGCGCCCTTTATATCCACTCAATGCCCGCGCATATTCCCCCCTTTTTATCTGATCAATTGCCCCTTTAACAGATTGATTCCATTTTAATTCCACCAGCAGCGCCGGTTTATCACAATGTTTCCTCGGAAGAAACACTATATCAGCAAATCCCTTCCCCGCTGGCATTTCCCGAATCATCATGTAATCTTTCTTTGCGCTGTAATACGCAAGTGTTATCACACAGCTGAGAGAATTTTCGTCATTATAGGAAAGAATAGACATGGAACTTGAATGAACAGCATCTATCCCCTCCGCAACAGCCTCCACATCCATATTTAACGTTGCCTCTAACAGATACTCAGAAGCTTTTACCGCATCGGCCACTTCATTCCAGCCGCTGACCTTCACTGCACGAAGAAACTCTGAACGGACTTCATCGTTTGGAATGCGGACGGTATGATCCTCCTCATCATAAGCCAGATACCCCAGATGGACCAACAAAGTCAGTACATCATCCCTGCCACTGAAACTTGTCATATCATTTTGAAAAGTACCTATATCGACTTTACACCCCAGCCCGCCCAGCATCGCTATTACCGCATCTTTCAGGCCGTCAAAATTCATGTCAACATAGACCCTCAATGCCTCATAAGTTTCTGTACTTACCCAATAGCTCTGAAAAGAATTCTCCAGCATGGCATCTACAATGGATTTTGGATTATAAATATGGCCGGTCTGTTTAAATCCGTATCCGTCATACCATCGTTTTGCTTCGTCAAAATCCGCATGATATTTCTCACACAAGTGCATAACATCTGTTTCAGAAAACCCTATATACTTCGCCAACCCTTTAGGTTCTGTCATGGAGAATTCATCAAAAATATTAAGTGCCGAATGTGTTCCATATTTTTTTACAGGCAAAATACCTGTCATATATGCCAGTTTAACATATGTCCTGTCTTTCAATAAATCACGCAAAAAATCAAGATATACTTTTTGTGCCTGTTTATTTTTCGGTGCCTCGCGAAATATACAATCCCACTCATCAATAATAAAAATGAATCCTTTTTTTTCCCTCCCATCCTTTGCGAACAGGGATGCAAGAGCTGTGGGGAGATTCGTCATTGGAAATTCATAAAGCGCTCCATACATTTCCCGCAATTCTTCTAAAAGCTGTTCCTCCATATAGGACACAAGCCTTTCCGGTTTCCCTGCACCTCTTAAAAACTGTTGAACATTAACAGAAAATACATCATACTGATTCAGATTTTTTTCATATGTCTCATCCTTCGCAATTTCCAATCCCTGAAACAGCGCCTCGGAATGACAGCTTCTGTCATAATAAGCCGTCAGCATCTCCGCCGTCAGAGACTTTCCAAAACGGCGCGGTCTGCTGACACAGAGATACCTTTTACGCTTTCCGATCCGGTTATTTGTAAAGGCAAGTATACCTGACTGATCAATATATATATCATCATGAAGAGAAATTTTAAAAGCCTCATTTCCCGGATTGATATAGAGCCCCATATCGGCCTCCTCCCGTCAAACATGTATTTTTTCTGTAGTTCCCATATTGTAGCATAAATATATCTGTCGCTCAATCCTGAAAACAATAGAACCCATTTTACAAACCGCACTCCACATAAAACTCCTCCTCCGTCTCAAGACACAAACACGCCAGCCTTCCGCCGAATCCCGCCCCGCAGTCGATCGCTATATGATGATTATTCCTGTAAATATATCCCGGCCGGGGATTTCCCGGAATACACTCCGTCGGGGTATGCCCCGTGATCACATATTTGTCCGGATAGTAGGGAACCTCATAATCCGGCCTCTCCCACACCAGTTCATAAAGCTCGTAATCCCAGATCGGCCGCTCAGGCGTAAAATTCCCAAGCCCGGCGTGGACAAGCAGATATACTTTATCATTCACACAGACCTCCTCATACAGATCAAACTCCGATAGAAACTCCACCACCTCTTTTCTCGTCTGCACATCCAGTTTATGAAATTCATCCGTGGTGGAAGCCGATCCGTTCAGCATCCAGTTGGAGAGCTTCTCAAATATGCCCGCATCTAAATTCTCCAAATTCATCTCGTTCACTTCTTTTAAAAGAAACTGCAGGCATTCCATCGCCATATATTCATGGTTTCCTGCAAGGCAGACCACGTTGGGCCGCTTCATCAGATCCAGAACGATCCTGATCGGATGGGGTCCCCGATCAAGGATATCCCCCAGAACATACAGCATATCCTCATCGGAAAAATGTATTTTTTCCAGCATTTTCCTGTAGGCGTCGTAGTTGCCGTGTATATCTGACATCACATAGGTACTCATGTCTGCTCCTCCTCACATAATAAGCTTACAGCCTGCCATAATATCTATAGAAATTTATAATACCATATCGTTTCCACATAATGCAAAACGAAACATCCTTCTGATGGAAAATGTGTGGGATATGTGAGATATGAATACAAAAATGTTATTACGGAGAATTCGCAGATATCTTTTCTGCTGAATGGATATAAGTACTTATGATAGGCACCAAATGATCAGAGGGAAAGAGGTATTTCTACCTCCATCCCTCAATATAATTTTTAAACCAGTAAAAAGAATCCTTTTTATAGCGCTTCAGAGAACCCTTCCCTTCATCGTCCTGATCTACATAAATAAAGCCGTAGCGCTTGCTCATTTCGCCGGTTGTCGCCGATATCAGATCAATAGGCCCCCACATCAGATAACCGAAACAGTTTACGCCGTCCTCTGTAATAGCGGTTTTGATCGCATCCAGATGATCGCGGACATAGTCAATACGATAGGGATCATGGATTTCATCACCTTCCAGTTTGTCATAGGCGCCCAATCCATTTTCCGTTATCATGACAGGCAGATTGTAGCGTCTGTCGATAAGTGTCAGAACGTAGCGCAGTCCCAGAGGATCGATCGTCCATCCCCAGTCGCTTAATTTCAAATAGGGATTGTTCTGGCCGCCAAAGAAATTAGCGCTTTCTTTTTTCACTTCCGATGCGACAGCGCTGGCATAATAATTAATTCCGATCCAATCCAGGCGACTGTCCGCGAAAGCCTGCTGATCTTCCGGTTCCATCTGCAGTGTAATGCCGCGCTTTTCATACATTTTGAGCTTATATGCCGGGAATGCCCCTTTGCACATGGCATCGATCTGGAACCAGTCTTTATCCATCATTTTCTGCGCTTCGATGGAATCCATCGGATTACAGGTAGAGGCGTAAACGGGTGTCAGCCCAAATACACAGCCGATCTTAAAATCAGGGTTGATCTCATGTCCCACGCGGATGGCAAGGGAACTTGCCAATGTCATATGATAAGCGCACTTAGCCATAACTGCTTTAGGATTTTCCAATTTGGAATAACAGAGCCCTGTGTTCATATACGTAAAGAAATCCGATAATTCCATGTCGGCATCCAAATGATTCATTTCATTAAAGGTCGCCCAGTAAGTTACGAGATCTTTATATTCCGTAAAGACAGTTCTGACAAACCTCAGATAAAGATCGATCACCTTTCTATTTTCCCAGGAGCCGTATTTTGTCACAATATTGACGGGAAGCTCAAAATGGTAAAGCGTAACGATCGGCTCGATACCGTTCTTTTTTAATTCCTCGATCACATCCCTGTAATGGTCAAGTCCTTTCTGATTAGGGATCTCGTCATCTCCGCCCGGGTAGATGCGCGACCAGTCGATGGATATGCGCAGGGCGCTGAAACCGGCTTCGGCAAACAGGCGGATATCTTCTTTATAGCGATGGTAAAAATCAATTCCATAGTGGGAAGGGTACAATTCTCCCTTCTGGAAACCGTCATGGAATTTTCGGGGGCGCTCAGCGCTCCCGACAGTAACCAGATCCATGATGCCGAGTCCCTTTCCATCCGCGTCATAGGCCCCTTCACATTGGTGGGCGGCAATACTGCCGCCAAAATAAAACTTATCCATATTTTTTCCTCTTTAGAGTTTCTCTTCGATCAGTTTTACAACCCTGCCCAACTGTTTTGCAATATTGTATTCACTCATGATGGTCATCAGAGTATCCTGAGCATGTGTGAAAAGAATACTGGGGCGCACGGATTCATCCAGCACGGTCTTTTCGAGGATCTTTGTCTGGGCGCGGTGCGCCTCAACCAGCTCCTTATGCGCTTCCTTTAATTTTGCATCATATTCTTCTCTGTTAAACTCATACAGTTTATCCAGCCCCTGATTCAACAATGTTCTCGCGTCACCGGCGTGCATGATGATCTCCATAGCGTGTTCGTTCATTTCTTCGATTGGCATAATATTCTCCTCTCCGTTTTTAGAATTTAAGTTGATTCCTGTCAGATGCTATGCTTCCTGTGCCTTTTCTTCCGCTTCTTCCTTCAGGCACTGGGCGTCATACACTTTGACAAAAGGAAGCCAGATGACAAAGGTGATAGCCAGATTCACCGCCAGAAGGACAAGTCCCATGATATCGTGATTCGTCAGCCATGCTGTGATCGGCATAGGCATATACCACAGCAGGAAGCTTTGGGACGGAATCGTGACAAGACCAATGCTGAAAGCGATATAAGTAACCGTCGGAATGATAAGGCCGCAGAGCCACATGGGGATCATCAAAAGCGGATTTAAAACGACCGTACCATAGACAACGGGCTCATTGATATTACAGATAGAAGGAAGGATACAGGTTCTTCCAAGGCTTTTCAGTTTGCCGGATTTGCACATAAAAGCCATAATAAAGCAGAGCATTAAAGTACATCCGGTACCGCCGAGCCATACCCATCCCTGGAACACTTCATTTGTCGTGATAAACATTGCCTTTTCGCCCGCCGCAACAAGCGCCGCATTATCCGCAAGGCCTTTTACTCCTACCGAATAGTAAATAGGTGTCAGCAGCCAGGGGCTTAAGCCGAAGGAGTAGAAGAATACCATAAGGAACATGATCAAAAGGAATCCGATATAGCTCTGCCCGATATTGATGAGCGGTTGAAGCATGGTATCGATGATCGCGTAAAGGTCAAACTTCAGAAGGCCGCTCAGGATAAAACCTGTTGCAACGATAACGACGATCGGCGCCATGGAATCGAAGCTGTCCACCAGGAATTTCGGCATTGCCGTTCCCTTTTTGAACAGGCTTCTTTTGCTGAATATTTTCATGATCAGTCCCACATAGAGGCCTGCAGCGATAGCGACAAACATACCGCCGGAGCCGATCCTGTCGGCGATCACCGCAAAATTGCCCGCCTCGTCAACAGCCCCGAGGCTCATCATAAAGAGCATTGCCACTCCCATGAGGCCCGCCTGCCTTTTGAATTTGGGAAGCTTGTATTTTTCCAGAATAAATGTCGGTATCAGGCAAGCCGTGAAGATGGAAGAAAGCCCGAATGTATAAGTGCTGAAATAGGAAAAATCCGGAAAATTCGGAATAAAATCATTCAGGATCGATATCATTGTTACAAGGGAACTGATGATCATGACCGGCATGATGGCGATCATGGTGTCCTGCACAGATGCGATCCATGGGTTTTTGGCAATTTTACCGGCTTTGGGGGCAAATACGCTGCCCATCCAATCCATTAATTTATTCATCATTTTTGAAATCCTCTCTTTCGTGACAATAATGTTTACTGTGCATTGATCAGTTCTAACGCCTGATCCAGAATTGCCTCACCGTTCATCTTGGCATAGTGCTGCTCTTCGATAAAACGGTATGGAACACCGTAATGCCCTATTGTCTCAGCGAGATCCGCCTCCAGATATTTCAGATGAGGCCCGATCAGTACGATCGCTCTGCCTTCCACATAATCCTCCAGCTCGGTTTCGCCGATGGCATCCACCGTAATATCAAGTCCTCTCTTTGCCGCTGCCCTCTGTACATTCTGTGCTACAAAACTGCTGGAAGCCCCGCCCCCGCATACTAATAAAAATTCCATTTTGTTACCTCCTCGTGTTTTTCAATTTTTTAACTTTCTGCGATCATTATACGGGACATTTTTATCCCCCTGCAAATATTATAAATGCCGCAGGCCGGTAATTAAAATATTTGCGGACAGTCACTATATATTGTATATGTTATATGATTGTAATAAATTGACTTTGACAATGAGGAATAGAAAAATGAGGCAGAACAAAAGCGGCCAGATTTTGGATTATTTCATTAGGAATACAGATCACTCGGTATCTTTAAAAGAACTGGAGAAAGAATTTGGCATCTCCGTAAGACAGATCAAAAATTATATAACCAGCATGAACAAAAAATGTGCACCGGATATCCTGTTTTTGCAGAATGAATCCGGAGGATACTATCTTTGTAAAAATTATCGGGATTATATCCGGCTTTTTGCGGAGGAAGACTATTCGCCCAGGAACAGAGCTGCCATTATCCTGTCAGAACTTCTTTCTGCGGAGGAGGGGACGGATATATTTGATCTGGCGGATATGTTATACGTAAGCCGCCCCACCGTGGAAGCCGATCTGAATAAGATCAGGAAGATCATTTCTGAGTTCCAACTGACACTGAGCGTCCATGATAATCTGATCCTGTTGAAAGGATCGGAAAAAAATAAGAGAAAACTGACTTCCAGCCTGATCACAAACAGCAAATATAACGGTTTTCGCATCGCGAATAACCGATATCTGCGCGAAGATTATCAGGTGGAAAATATTGTCGATGAATTGAAGAGAATTTTTGAGGAGCGCCATTTTATCTACAATGACTATTCCATAAACAATATTGTTCTGCACATTGTCATCACGATAGACCGGCTCAGAAACCACAATGAACTCATGGAAGTCCTGCCCTCCACCCTGGCGACGGAACTGGAGATCCAGGTGGCGGATGATGTGATCGCCTATCTGGAAGATCATTTTGATGTGACATTTTCCAGGATGGAAAGACAAAATCTTATCCTGTTTTTGTCCTGCAATCTGGCGACGGTGGACTATCATTTTGCGGATTCGCAGAATCGAACTTTTTATATTTCCGAGAGATGTGAGAAACTTGTAAACAGGATATTGGGAGAAGTGGAAAATTATTATTATCTGGAGGGCTTTGATAATGTATTTATTTCACGTTTTTCCTTTCATATCAACAATCTTCTGCAGCGTATCGACAACCATTTTTCAGTTAAAAATCCGCTGAAAGAAGAAATCAGGAATTCCTATCCGCTGATCTACGATATCGCGGTATTTATTGCAAAAATTTTGTTTGAAGAAACAGGGAAAATGATCGATGAAGATGAAATTTCTCTGATCGCACTTCATATAGGCGGATTTTTAGAAACAGTACAGAAAAACAAAAATAAACTGTCTGCCATATATGTTTATATTGATTATCATGGCTTTTACAAATATAATATTGAGAAAATACAAAAGAAATTTGAAAATATATTAAATATCAGTTACAGCATTTCCAGCGGGGACTATACAAAGACTCCTCTGGATGCGGATCTGATATTGACGGAAATTTTTCTCGGCACGGAGCATGAGATTCAGATTTCGCCCTTTGTAAAAAAGGAGGAACTGGACGTTATAGAAGAAAAAGCGGCCGGCGCTCTTCAGAAAAAGCGCAGAAACCAGTTTTTATCTTCCTTCCAGAAATTATTTCACAGAGATATCTTTTTCACAAATATACAGGGGAAGGATAAATATGATACAATAGAACTTCTCCTGAAACAGTTTTACGATCTGGACTATTATTACCCATCGTTTGTGGAAGAGGTTCTCGAAAGGGAACGAATGTCTTCCACCTGTTTTCACAATGGTATCGCGATCCCTCATGCCATATCGCAGGATGTCAAGAGAAGTTTTATAGCCATATGCTGTTATGAAAAGAAAATACGATGGGACAACGACAATGTAGCGATCGCAATCATTATCGGAATATCCTATGCGGAGAGAAAAATATTCCGGGAGGTTTTCAATCAGCTGATGAGCCTGCTTTCCCTTGAGAAAAATGTTCTTGCGATAAGCAGATGCAAGAACTATGAGGAAGTGATCCGGTTTCTTGCGGGGGAGGAATAAAACAACAGAAAGGAACACACAATGGAACGTTTTTCGGAACTCAAATATGTAAGGCCTGACGGCGAAGCACTCCTCGCTGATATCGGCAGATCCGCCGCCGCATTGAAAGAGAGCAAAAGCTATGAAGATGCCAGGAATATCTTTCTGGACTTAAACAGCCTGCAGGATCATTTCAACACGATGGAAGAGCTCGCCTCCATCCGCAGCAGCATCAACACGCTGGATGCCTTTTACGAAAAGGAAATGGAGTATTTCCATCATGTCAAACCGAAGATTTTTGTAGAAATGAAACAATTTCATGAAGTGTTTTTCAAAAGCCCTTTCCTGCAGGATTTTGAAAAGGAATTCGGCTCCCTGTATATCAAAAATGTACAAAGCCGTATACGCCTTGCCGCCGAGTGCAACGTGGAACTTCAGATAAAAGAAAGCATGCTTGTGCAGGAGTACCGCAAAACTGCCGCTTCTCCCCGGACAGAATTTCATGGAGAGACTTTAAATTTCTACGGCCTTTTAAAGAAAATGCAATGTCCGGACCGGACGATCCGAAAGGAAGCAATGGAAACCTGGGCTTCCCTCTATGAATCCATCTCCGGAAAACTGGACGAAATTTACAGCGAACTCATAGAAATACGCCTGAAAATGGCGGAAAACCTCGGCTTTCCCGGCTATGAGGAGATGATCTATCTGCAAAGGGGGCGCTACACCTACACCCCCGATGACACAGCGCTGTTCCGCGAACAGATCCTTCGCCATGTCGTTCCACTCTGCAGCGAATTATTCGGGCAACAGAAAGCGCGGCTCGGCGTTGAAAAACTTTATTATTATGATGAATCCCTGATGTATCCCGAGGGAAATGCCATGCCGAAAGGGACAAAAGATGAAATGCTCTCCCAAGCGGGGAAAATGTACCGTGAACTTTCCAGGGAAACCGGCATATTTTTTGACTATATGCTGGAGTATGATCTGTTTGATCTTGAAACAAAGCCCGGCAAACAGCAGGGCGGTTACTGCACGATCCTCCCGGAATACAAGGCGCCTTTTATCTTCTCAAACTTTAACGGAACGGACGCCGATGTGGATGTGCTGACTCACGAGGCGGGACATGCCTTTCAGGCGTTCGAATCCTCCCGCAGGGTTCCTCTCTCCGGGCAGACTGACGCTACACTGGAAGTCTGTGAGATCCATTCCATGACAATGGAGTTTTTCACTTATCCCTGGATGGAACTGTTTTTCGGAGATCAGGCAGAGAAGTACCGCAGATCCCATTTATGGGGTGAGCTCCAGTTTATGCCCTACATCGCCTGTGTAGATGAATTTCAGCACCGTGTCTATCTTGAAAAGCTGACAGACAGTGCGGAACAGAGAAAAGTCTGGCGGGAGCTGGAAAAGAAATATCTCCCCTGGCGTGATTACGACGGCAATCCGTTTCTGGAACAGGGCGGATTCTGGATGCAGAAGCTGCATATTTTTGAATGTCCTTTTTATTACATTGACTACGCGCTGGCGCGGATCGGTTCACTGGAATACTACTGCCGCATGACGGATGATTTTGAGTCCGCCTGGAGTGATTATCACCGCCTCTGCT
Organism: uncultured bacterium; assembly: GCA_947647735.1. GTDB lineage: Bacteria > Bacillota > Clostridia > Lachnospirales > Lachnospiraceae > 1XD8-76. The sequence continues at coordinate 193,090 of CANSLJ010000001.1, forward strand.
GTGCGGGCGGCACGAAGGGTTACCGCGAGCTCCTTGCTCTGGGGAATCTGAGCTGCCCCTTTGATGAAGGTACGGTGGAAAAAGTTATCGGGGATGTCAAAAAGTTAATATGACACCGATCACTTGTTTTGAACACTCTATCATAGCAAAAGGCGGAAATCTCCGCCTTTTCTGCTATTACCCTTTAAATCCCTCCTATATTTCACGAATCGAAGCAAATCGCTCAAACTTTAAACTCTCTTCTAGCTTCCCCAACTTCCTCTGCTGTACAGCCACAGGTTTGGGCGATTACCTCGTTATCTGTTTCGCCTTTTTGTATTTCTTTGTAGATACGAAATATTATTTCTTTTCCCTTTTCTATTCCTTTTTCTATCCCGATTCTCTCCCCGTCTTCACGCAATACCTGATCGTACACTTCCTGATCAAATTCGTAAATTCCCATCTCCACAATCTCCTTTTTATGTTTTCTAAAAAAACCTGAAAGAACATTCTCGGAAATGCACTCCTCTACTGCCTCGGAAACCGCACTTTCCGTCCTCATTCCGGAAGCCTTTTTATCACGGGTTTTTTCCACAAAAATCATATACCCTCTCAGGCTTTCACACTTTTCTAATAATTCTTTATTATACCCTCTGTTAATATTAATAACAGTCACATTCAATTCCAGTTCCGTATCTTTTTCTTTCTTTGAAAACAGATCCGAAAGCTTGTAAACCTGTTTCTCCGGCTGCAATGCTGTTCCATTATAAAATACGACAAACTTTGGCGCCGGGACCAACACTTTACCGGTACTATGCAGCCTGCCCGGCGGTGCTATTTTTTTCAATTCTTCTACCAGATAATACAGATTCCGGAGCGGCATATTCGGATTGACGCTCGCCTGCTGTTCATAAAGATTTAATGTCGAATCTATCACAAACGCGGCGTCATTTTTCATCTTCAGACAGATAGCCTCCTCCAGCGTAACTACTTCCAGATCCTCTTCGTTTTCATAAGATGTACCATTCATTGCATTGTACAGAGAAAGTAAATTTTTCTTCTCCCGATACAACAGACAGAACACGTTGTCCTTATGATTTCTCGCAACATTTGACATAATGATCTCTCCTTTCCCGCAGGAGAGCATATTATGCCATCTTCTTCTCCCCTGCTTTTTTCAATTAATTTCATGTGAATTTAAAGCAGGAATTGAGCCACTGTATTTTAGCGGCAATGCAAGCAAAGAGCAACGCGTTTGCGAGTCTCAATGCCTTTCGACTTGATATAGTTATGAATATAACCATTTGACGAAATATAAAGAATACATAATCACAGGGTTTGTGAAACAGTTCCTGTGACATATATTTTTGAAATATATCTGCTTTACAAAACCATACCACAAATCATATATTTCCGCAAGCCTGTTTTTAGCTTTTCGTTATGCCGGATCGTCTGTGACTATCAGTCACTATTCACTCTGAGCCGATTTATTCTTACTCTTTCTCCCCGCCAAAACCGGAAAAAACCTGTTGATCACTGCAATACAGACAACCTCCAGAACCAGAATGACCCCGACCACATTCACGAAGTAAAAAACCCGATTCCACCCCGGAATAAATTCATTAACCCTGTTTGCCAGATTCAGACCAAGATACAGAAAATAAAAATCAATATGAGTCGCCATAATGATCAGCGAATTCTTCCCGAAATAAGTGAGCGGCCTAAACGGCTTACAGCTTTTACAGACAAGGAGAACGCCGGAAAAAGAAACCACCGCGGACAGATAAGCCAGAACGGGCATATCCCCGAAGATCAGGCTACGGAAATCAAAATAGCCGTTTGCAACACTGACCGGAATTCCCAGAGCGAACAACACGATCCCTCCCGCAAGCTGCCCCACAGACGGAATCTCTTTCTCCCCCGTCCAGAATCCCCTGAAAAACTCATACAGAAAATAACCTGCACAGATAAAAGGCAGCCCGTAGACAGCCCGCAGAAATGTCCGCATAATGCAGAGCAGCGCGTACAGCGGCCGTTCCGACAAAAAATATCCGTCCCACGGTTTCAGCGCATCATTTGCAAAAAATGACAGAACTGTCATCATAATGCAGGCAGCCGCTGTCCACAGGAGCCCGTACCTCCTCTGCCCGAAGCTCTTTCGCAGAAAAACAAAAATACATTCCGATAAAAAGAGAGCCGGCAGAAACCAGAGCACGGAACTTCCCCAGAGCGTAAGCATATCGTTCAGCCCCATCCATACTTCCTCTATCTCAGATATCCCCATGATCACACGAAGAATATCCCGCAGGATGTAGATCAGGCTGAAACAAAAAAACGGCAGCAACAGAGAACGCGCCTTTCTACCCAGTATTTCCTTCCCGTTCTTTTCCGGCTCTCCGGTATAACCGACCAGCATCCCGGAAGCAAGAAAAAAAAGAGGCGGCGCAAAGGACGAGATCCAGAAAATAGCCTGCACCGGCACGGTCGTTGAATGCATGACAACTATGCCGAGAATGCCGATCCCCTTCACCATATCCATATATTCCAAGCGTCTCTTTTTCATAACTTTTCCTCATTTGCGGGCATTCGCCGATGGCTGCTCAGAACACAGCCATATCTTTCCGCACCGCTCACACTTTCAGCGCATAGTCGCTTCTATCCAGCGAAAAATTAGGATTATAATAAGGATCGCCCTTTGCAAGCGCCTCCTTCCACTTCTCCCTGAAGCGCGCCGACTCCTCATCATAGCGCCTTGCCTTCTCGCCCGCATCATCCAGCCCTCTGGAGATGGACTCAAAATGATACAGCTCGCAGTAAGGATTCCAGACATTTAAAAGCCCTCTCTCCCTCAGCCGCAGGCAGAAATCCACATCATTCAGCGCTATGGCAAAACTCTCATCCAGCCCGCCCAGTTCTTCATAGAGGGCGCGCCTCATCATCAGACAGGCTCCCGTCACCGCTGTCACATTCTGCGCATAACAGAGCCGCCCCATATATCCCAGATTGGTCTGTGCCACTCGGTAGTGGGTATGTCCCGCCGTCCGGTGCGCTCCCAGTCCGATCACGATCCCCGCATGCTGGATCGTCTTATCACCGTAATAAAGCTTCGCCCCCACTGCGCCCACATCGCTTCGCTGGGCATACATCAAAAGTTCCTCCATCCAGTTGATGGAGATCACCTGCGTATCATTATTGAGAAGCACCAGATATTCCCCGTCCGCAAAGGAAACGCCGTAATTATTGATCTTAGAATAATTAAACACTCCCTCATACCGCACAACCCGGATATTCGCATACTTCCCAAGGCTCTTATAATATTCCTCTATCTCCGTCGTGACAGAATTGTTCTCCACAATGATGATCTCGTAGTTATCGTAGGTGGACTCCTTCAGGATCGACTCCACGCACCTCGACAGATCCTCCACATGATCCTTGTTCGGAATCACAATGGATAGCTTCGGATTCCCCTGCACCTCATATTTCACACGAAAGATCGTCTCAAAGGCTTTTGTGCTGACGATCTCAAAATTCTCAAACCCGTTTACCGTAAGGTGATCCGCCACAGCTCCCCTCGCCGCCTCGATGGCATAGCTTTTCGCGTTGATATCCGCCGCCACACTCGCCTTGTGAGAACGCCAGTAATAAAGAAGCTTTGGCACATGCGCCACATGCTTTGCCCGGGAAGTGAGACGCAGTATCATATCATGATCCTGGCTTCCGTCAAATTGGGAGCGGAACAGCTCCATCCCCTCCAAAAGCCTTTTATCAAACACGCTGAAATGGCAGATATAATTGTTGGCGCGCAGATTATCGATCGCAAAATCAGGCTTGAAATGCAGCGTCAGCATATCATCTATGGTCTTGTTTCCCTTGAAGGTTGTCTCGTCACAATAAATATAATCCGCACCCTCATCGCAGATTTTCTTCATATACTCATATAAAGCAGACGGATGCAGCACATCATCATGGTCAAAAAGACCGATGTAATCTCCCGTCGCCATCTTCAGGCACTCGTTGGTATTTCCCGAAATCCCCTCATTCTTCTCCAGCTTCCGGTAGCAGATCCGTGAATCTTTCTTCGCATATTCCTTACAGATCTCTCCCACGAAGCCATGCTCCCCGTCGGAACCGTCCGCCAGACAAAGCTGCCAGTTCTCATAGGTCTGGTTCACCACCGAATCCAGCATCTCCGTCAGAAACTTCCTCGGCGTATTATAGAGAGGCACTAAGATGCTGAAACAGATCTGTCTGGAAAATTTTTCCTCCCGCTGCCTCTTCGCCTCCTCCGGCGAAGGGAAACTCGCGCTGCCATGCTGTGTCCGCGCCTGCTTCTCTATCATCTTGTTCCTGACCTTCCGGGCGATCCCCCTCGGTGAGCCGTAATTCCCCACCCGCTCCTTCGTCCGCTTCGTCCAGTGATAAAAGCTCCTCAGAGGTTTGGACAGCTTCCAGATACCGCTGCTCTTGATCCGCACCAGCTTACCCGATAAATCCTCCACCTGTGCATTGGCATCGGAGAGACGCCCTGCCAGCCGCGCAGACTTTTTCTTCTCCCTGAGATAAGCCTCCCGATAATAAACGAGCTGTTCTTCCTCCGATAACTCCTCCGGTATGATCTCTGCTACATTTTTCTGATTTTCTTCCAATCGTAACTACCTGCTCTTTCCCTGCAACTCATATCATTCTTCGCTTCTTATCACCACATCGCTGCGCTGATAAGATAATCTGTCATGCGGCACATCCCTGTACAGCATTCCCACCTTGTAACTGCCGGCGGCGATATCCTCCCGCAGCACCCGGCACACAAACCCTGACAGCGCAATATTTTTCTGCTGCGGCAGGATCTCCTCCACATCCGGGCGGAGCCGCTCCTTCACCGGGATCCGATAATAAAAATCTCCCTGCTCCGCCTCCAGGATAAGCCATCGCTCAAACAGGCTGTTATCCTGCCAGAGCATATAGCACCACCCTTCAGCTTCCAAAATATCCGGCTCCTCCAGATAGATCTTATGCTGCTTCCCCGCACGTTCCACCGTCAGCATCACGGCGCCTGTCAGCACCCTCTGCAAAACCTCTTTTCCCTCTTTTTTTTCGGGAACAGCCGTTAAAAGCAGCCGCTCATAAGGATATTTATAACCGATATGATAATCCGGCGCATTGTCCGTAAGCTGTTCATTATAATAAGGATCAAATCTATGGAACTGCGGATGCTTCTCATAGAGGTTTGTTTTTTCCTGTATGAGCCTGTACCACTTTTCCTCCGACAGATCATCCAGACCCCGGCTTGCAGACTCATGGTGCAGCAGCACCGCATCGTTTCTGAGCACATTCCTGTACCCCGCCTCCGCCAGCTTAAAGCAAAGATCCACATCATTATAGGAAACCGCCATCTCCTCATCCAGGCCACCAACCTCCCCGTAGACGGATCTGCGGACGAGCAGACAGGCGGCTGTCACCGCTATCATATCATAGGTTACCGCATTGTACCCGTAATAATAGATCCTGTCATCCGGAAACGTCGTCAGCTTGTGGGACGGGCCGATATGCATATTGGTAACGCCCGCATGCTGTATCCTCTCCTCCTTCGGATACCAGAGCTTTGCTCCCACCGCCCCTGTGCCGGGCAGCGATGCCTGTCCCAGCATAATGCGCAGCCAGTTTCTTTCTATGATCTCCACATCGTCGTTGAGCAGCAGAATAAACTCTCCCCTTGCCTCCCGCTCTCCCGCATTGCACATGGCGGAAAAATTGAAATCCATGGGCTGATACAGATAACGTACCTCTGCTTTAACAGATTCCAGAAAGCCCTCAATAGTTTGACGGTTTTCCGCACTGCTTCCGTTATCCACCACAATAAACTCCACACACTCCCTCAGTCCCGGCAGATATGTGCGCTCCAGAAAAGAGCGGATACAATTCTGCAAAAGTTCCGGATGATCCTTTGAAAGAATGACGACCGATACGGCAGGCGTCCCCTCTTTACTATAAAAAGTATATTCCGGCACCGGAGACCATACCTCCGGATGTAATGTCTGACAGGGAAAGCTTTCACAGCCCGCCCCTTTCAGAAAATCCTGTTTTATCTGTAAAAACTCTTTTTCATATCCCCAGAACTCAGGATTCGCCTCCCCGCGCATCTTCCCTGTCTCCAGATAATATTCCCTGTCCGCCGGCATCTCAAAATCCGCGGTACTGTTCCGATGATATAAAACCAGATCCAATCCTGCGATCTCTGGAGCAGGCATATCCCCGTTCGGCTCTTTTCGGTCTTCCCCGTAATAAAATCCCGTCCGCCATATTTTGTCTTTATCGTATACCACAGCCTCCGGTTTCACAAAATAAGGCTTTAACAGGCGCAGCACAAAATCATACAGATTCAGCCGCACATCCTCATGGCCGGACAAAGATACCCCCTCGGCCCACGCTCTGTCCACCGCAAACCAGCTTCCGAAATAGAAAAAACCAAGCAGCGTATCCGGTGACCAGCAGGGCTTAAACCAGGGAAAACACCTTTTCCCCCCTGAAATATGATCCTCCGCCCCGTAGAGCAGTTTCGTATCAGGATAGGAGGCAAGCCACTCTTCCACATAAAAAACCGCCTGCTCATCCAGCTCTCCGGGACGATCCGCAAACAGAAGGATATCCGGCTGATCCCCGCCTTTCCCGTCCGCCGTACTCTCCATCAAGGAAGACAACTCCCTTATCCCCGAAAGCCTCTGATAAGGAACCACCAGACAGCTCCTGCGCCTTTTGCCCTTTTCCGCCGCCAGAGCCTCCCGATACCGCTCCCGCAAAAGCGGCTCCTCCTCCCTGATCCACTGACTGTAACTGTCCCTCTGACAATACAGCCTCTCCTGGTACGCCTTCGCAAATCCTTCCGGCGCAGCCTCCTTCTTTCCTCCGTGCTTCAGCACGGAAGCGATATGCCTCGCCTTCCCGTACCCTCGCGCAAACAGGGAAGAGACCTGAGACATCTTATAAAGCGGATTGGCACGGATTGCCCTGTACTTCTCCCCCAGCTCTTCCCGCTTCCCCTCCGCATCCGCCACTTTCCCGGCCAATACGGTATTTTTTTTCTTCTCCGCCTCATACGCCCTGCGATAATACTCAACCCAACTATATTCCATAAAGATCACCACTTACATCCAATCGCTATCGTCTCCGCACTAAATCCATACAGCTTCTGCCTCGAGCAGGCATCCTCCCAGAAATACCCGATCAGATACTCCCCGGCGGGCAGCGCATCCCGCGGGATCCACACGCTCACGCCGCAAAGGCCCGGGTGGTCGATATAGGGCAGATTTTCCTCAATGTCCGGCCTGTAACATTCCTCATAGGGAATCTTCCACATCCCCTTCTCCTCCATGCCCGGTTCTGTTCCTGAACTCATCGGCTTTAAGAGCAGGCTCTTTTCATAACGGCTGTTATCTACGTTCACGGCGTAAGACCACCCCTGTATATAGTAATCCCCGCCGCCGCTCTTTCCCGTCCTCCAGGCACTCTCATCCCCGGTAAACTCCAGCCCCATGTACAGGCATTCATTATGCCATACCGGATTCAGTTCCCCGTCGATCCGCAGCACTTCCGCTCTCTTTGACAATCTCTTTTCCTCAAAACGGCAGGCGGGCTCAAACCCCCGGTCCAGAATATCCGTCACCAGCCTTTTGGAATAATACGCATCCCGATTCCACATCTCCGGATAAGTCTTATAGAGAAGATCCCGCTCCCTGTGCAGTCTTGCCACCTTCTCCTGCCCTGCGTCAAACCCGCGGCTCAAAGACTCATGGTGGTACAGAAAAGTGTGGTTGCAGCACACGTTCTGATAACCGGCCTTCAGCAGGTGAAAACAAAGTTCCACATCATTGAAAGCCACCTGCAGCCTCTCCTCAAATCCGGATACTTTCTCAAATACCTCTTTCCTGACCAGCAGACAGGCGCCAGTCACCGCCGAGACATTCACGGCACATCTGTTGATCCCGTGATAATGTGCTTCCCGGTCCGACAAAAACTGCAGCTTATGGGCGGGCCCCAGATGAATATTCGTGATGCCCAAATGCTGTATCTTATCAGAATCAGGATACAAAAGCTTTACGCCCACAGCGCCCACATAGTGCTTTGCCGCCTTCGATACCATCAGGCGAAGCCAGTCTTCCCTGACGATCTCCATATCATCGTTAAGAAACAGCAGATACTTCCCCTTTGCTTCCTTTGCCCCCAGATTGCACATGGCGGAAAAGTTAAACTCCATCGGCTGATAGATGTAGCGGAAAGAATACTCCTCCTTCAACTGATCCCTGATCCGCAGGACCCTGTTCTTATTTTTCTCACTGCTGCCGTTGTCTATCACTATAATTTCTATATTTTTATAATCAGTCTGCTCCCGCAGGGAATGAATGCAGTTTGAGAGTACCGCCGGATTATCCTTCGACGGAATGATAACAGACACGAGCCCCTGTCTTTCCTTCTCTCCCGGAATTTCCGCGTCGGAGTACAGATGCCCTCGCTTCACCCCGTCAAATTCCGCCTCCATCCCCCAGTCACTCTCAAAACACCTTTCAGGATCATGCTTCGGTAAAAACAATACCTTCTCGATATGTCCGGCTTCCCCCGCCTCATCGATACAGCACAGCACAATTTCATACAGCAGCTTTTTCAGCCACAGTTCATCATCCGCCCCGCTTACGGCGGTTATATCGGTTCCACTTTCCGTACCGCCTGCGCCGGCTCCTGCTGTTCCACTTTCCGCTCCGTCTGCGCCGGCTCCTGCCGTTCCACTTTCTGTCCCACGCATGCGGGTTCCTTCCGTAGAAAGCAAAATCTTCTCTCCCGCCTGCTCCGCCAGCTCCCGTCTCACCGCAAACACGTTGCCAAAATAAAAAAAGGAGAGCAGCAAATCCGGAGACCACCCCGGCTTAAAATAACCATCCTCATCCCCGTAGGCGATCCCGCATGCCGGGTGCTCGGAAAAATAGCGCTCCGCTTCCGCTTCCGCCTCATCCGCAAGACAGGATGCATCCGGCGTGACGATCCACAGATCTGCCCGCTCCTTATATGTTCCCTGTATCAAAGCACTTTCCGACGCCCCCGGAGACGCCAGAGCCCTTCCGCCAAATCCTGCACTCTTTTGCTCCCGCCGTGAAGCCTCCCCTGCCTCCATCGCAAATTCCGCAAACTCCTGCCAGGAAAGCACCGCCGTTGACAGACGCTCCGTTCCGGCTCTGTCTGCCCTCTCCTTCCATTGCAGAATCCCCGCCCTTTCCTCCTCCAGCAGTTTTTCCAGCCAAACGCCATAAGGAACGGCTTGCCCGGCAATCCGTTCCTCATATGATCGATGTCTTCTTTGAACCAGCACTCTCTGTAAAGCTTTTTTCAGATAATTACTCACAGGCGGAGCCTCCTTTTTGCTGCCCTTTCCACATCCAGCGCCATTTCCCTTCCGATCAGCGAACGCTCCATGCGAAGTTCCAATGCGTTCGTCTCCTCAAAAACCGCTCCCTGCAGAGAAATGATCAGATTCGGATCTTCTGTCGGAAAGATAAAACTTCCCGTATCATCCAGCCTTGTCCCGTTTGCCGTCAGCACCGAAGCCTTTCCGCTCCACATCAGGTCCCTGTCATTCCATTTCAGTTCCCTGATCCGCACCATACAGTCCGTAAACGCAGGATCGATCCTGATCTTCCGCACTCCCGCCTCCACAGGCAGCACAAGATGCAGTTCCTCTCCTTCTTCCGTCACCATCTCCCCCGCAAAGTAGGATGTCTCCTCCTGAAATCCCTGTCCTCTGTCCTCGTAGATCTGAATACACCGCTGATGCTCCTCCAGGCTTATCTTCGCCAGCACTTCCTCCGGCCTAAAACACCTGTGCCCGATCATATCGCGCAGTTCCACCATGGAACGATGATGTCCTGTCACAAAACGCTGAAAAGATTTTTCCTGTATCCGGTATTCTTCCGCCTCCTCATCGCTCACGCCAAGTTCCTGCATGATCCGGTCCAGATCCAGTTTATTCCTTTTGTTATCCTCCAGCAGATAACAGTAAAAAGCCCGAAAAGCAAGCTCCTTTGTATCCATCTGTTTTCCAAAAGTCCACTCATAGTCGATCAGCGTCCAGATACTGTTGTTCAGCGCATCAAAAGGCTTTCCCGCATCCTTTGCGCTGATCAGGATATTGGAAAAGATCAGATCAAAATCCGCCACCGGCTCCTTGCTGTTATGATCGATCATCGACAGATATTTCCGGAAAAGTTCCAGAAAACCATCCATATCATCCTGTTCCAGGCGGGCATCCAGAAGTTCCGCCAGCGTAACGCCCTCTATATATTCCAGCTCCACATAGGGGCTCTCCCCCTCTTCCTTCACCAGCTTACAGCGGTTGATACGCAGCTCTCCGCCGGTATAGCGGTCCTTCAGCTTCCGGTAAGCCACATCCATATTCCCGATATGCGTCTCCGCCTCTATTGATAACGGGCGTTTTCTTACCGCGAGAAGCTTCGGCAGATTGCTTTTCTCCTCCGGCGTCATGCCTTCCCTGCCCTCCATACCCGTCAGGCTCACCGGCAGAATCTCCGTCCGTATCTGATACTCCCGCTGCCTGTCATTGGAGTATTTTACATAACAGGTATCCGGCTTCTTCCCGATCACCGCCAGATAGGAATTCGCGTACAGGGGAAACAACCCTTCCCGCAAAATACTGTCAAAGACCTTTTTCTCATCAAACAGTATCATCCTCTCCCTGTCAAAATTCCGCATATTATTGGAAAGTTCCCCGATCTTCGGCTGATACTCATCCGAATACAGCGTTGTCATAAACTTGTAGTCCGGATAGGGATAATAAAAAGCATACTCTTCCATTCCACAGTTCTCAAAGATCCTCTCCAGTCCGTTCCTCGTGAAAGTCCGCACCACGCCGCCGTCCGGATACCCTTCTATCCCCGCAAAATAAGTGCCCAGATGATCCTCCTTGCATCCGGCCCAATATTTCAATCCGAATTTATTTTCTATCGCAATGACAATATGCCCATCCTTTTTCAGATGCTTTTTGATGATATGCAGAAAATTCTCAAAAGGAGTATCTCCCCCGATATAAGCCTGCGCATATTCAAACACGCCGATCAGACAGATATAATCATAATCGCAGGGCAGCGCCGGCTCCACATCCTGAAAATTTCCCACATGGATCGTGATATTCTCACAGTTCATATGCCGGTAGGCGTTGATCATGCTCCGCTTCTTCGACAGGTCAACGCAGTCCACGCTCCCCGCCTTCCTCGAAAGAGCCCCTGTTATGGCGCCGCATCCCGCCCCGACTTCCAGAACCTTCATCCCTTTGTCAAGCGGCAGCCACTCCACAATATTCTCCCGCTGCCCGGACAGATGATACAGTATCTCCCAGCTCTTTCTCTCCTCAATAATGCGCGGATACTCCACCTCCGAATAATCCCTCGCGATCTGAAGCAGCTCGTCCTCCACCGCCCCATCACAATAGATATCCTCCCCGGAGTAATACGTCAAATCCAGATTCACCTTCCCGATCTGTTCCGTCTTCTTATCTGCCATTCCATCCACCAACCACAATCTTATTTTCCAGTCCCCTATGATCCGATCTTCCGCTCTCGTCATCTGCTGGTTTTACCACAGCCAGCCGCCTGAGGAAATAGATTTCCCATGAAGACTGTAGAAAAACGCCGGTACTTGGCGAGGTATTTTCGAGCCTAGTATCCGCTGCGTTTTTCTCCAAGCGGAAGCGCGTCTACATGGGAAATCTATTTCCTCAGGCGGCGTCCCCTTTAAACAACCCGCACCACCGACTCCGGATCATAAAACCCCACCGTATCCTTGTCGGAGATCACCGTCATATTCAACACATCGTACAGCCTGTGATAAACCGTAAAATCATCTCCCTCATAACCCGTCACCCCGAGCGAGAGCAGATACTCCCCTCCCTGCAGGTTCATATGCTGTGTAAAACTGATCTCCTTCACACAGCCCGCCTTCACAGGCTCCAAAAACGCCTTCTCCACCATCGTATTCGTGCCCGTGATCTCCGTGCCCTTGATATTCTTGACCGTAAAAGCAAAGATTGGCGCAGGACAATCCTCCGCAAAGGCAACCTTCATCCTGATCGTATACTCCTGCCCTTTGATGATCGCCGTAGTCTTTGTCCCCGCACCGTCCGTCAGACAGTACTCCTCAATCTGCGCCTTTTTGGAACCGTACTCCAGCAGCTCCGGATTCACTCCCTGCTCCGCTTTTTTCTTTTTCTCCTCTTTCTTTTTCCTTGCATTCTCCGATACCTTTTCCCGGATATCCTCATCATGCAGCAGGCTCTCATGCTCCTTCTCATCCGGTATCTCGTACTGTCCGACCAGAACCTGCTTATAGGTATCGATCATCTCCTTCGGGCTGCCCTCCCCCAGCTTGATGCCCCTGTTCAAAAGCACTACCCTGTCACAATACTTGCTGATGCTGCTGAGATCATGGCTGACAAACACGATGGTCTTTCCCATCTCCTTGAACTCCTCAAACTTGTGGTAACACTTCGCCTGAAAAAACACGTCCCCGACAGAAAGCGCCTCATCCACGATCAGGATCTCCGGATCGATATTGATGGCAACCGCAAAAGCCAGCCTCACAAACATACCGCTCGAGTAGGTTTTTACCGGCTGATACACATAATCCCCGATATCCGCAAAATCCAGAATATCCTGCAGCTTCTCATCGATCTCCTTCTCCGAAAAACCGATCATCATCCCGTTCAGATAGACATTCTCGATCCCGTTATATTCCATGTTAAATCCGGCGCCCAGTTCCAGAAGCGCAGAGATACGTCCGTTTACCTCCACTTCCCCCTTACTTGGCGAAAGCACCCCGGTAATGATCTTCAAAATAGTCGACTTCCCGGAACCGTTGGTCCCGATGATCCCCACACATTCCCCCTGGCGGATCTCCATATCGATGCCGTTTAACGCATAGTGCTTCTTATGCCTGACCTTCCTCGTCAGCCCCAGCGCCTCCCTGACCCTGTCTGAAGATCTGTCATACAATTTATATATCTTTTCCACTCCTTTTACGGAAATTGCTATCGATCTCTTCTCTTCCATAATTTCCTCTATCCATACATCTGCTCACTATTTTAAAGCACATCCGCAAAATGCACCTTCAGCCTCTTAAAGATCAGCGCCCCGATACCGAACACCACCACCGTAAAGATCCAGAAATACATCGTCGAATAAAAATCCTCAAAAAACCAGGTTTCCTCACAGATCGCGCTCCGATACCCGTTCACAATATATACCAGTGGATTTATCTTTATGATCGTATTCCAGATCGGCGGCTTGTCGTCCAGCACCGCAATGCTCCAGAGGATCGGCGTCGCCCACATTCCCACCTGCAATATGATGGAAATGATCTGTGTCAGATCCCGGAAGAATATCACGATCGCGCAGGTCGTATAGGACAGCGCCAGCACCAGGATAAACGTACAGAAGCTGTAATAAATGATCTGTATCGTGTAAACCGTCGGATAATACCCGTAACACGCCGACACGATCAGAAGCACCAGCACGAAAAACAGATGAATGAACGTGGCGGCGATGATCTTGATGATCGGCAGGATACTGATCTTGAATACCACCTTTTTCACCAGATAATTGTACTCTAAAAGCGCCGTTGTCCCATTGTTCAGCGCCTCTGAAAAATAAAACCAGGGACACAGCCCCGCCGCCAGAAACAATACATACGGCATACTTGTGCCACTGGATAAAAACTGCGCTTTCGATCCCATAAAGTTTTCAAATACAAACCAGTACATCACCACCGTGACCACCGGCTGTACAAGCGCCCATATGATCCCTAAATAGGAGCCCGCATACCGCTTCTTAAAATCATTTTTCGACAGCTTCCAGATCAGCCTCCTGTTCTCAAAAAGCTCCACCGGAAGCACCGTAAGCTTATCATAAAATATGATAAAAACCGCACAGGAAGCCGCGATCAACACACAGGCTATGATCTTCTTGACCAGCTCTTCCTGCTGGTCCGCAAAGGGATTATGATGCAGCACGATGATCAGTGCCATGATCCCCGCCAGTATACAGAAAATGGCGATCCCCATCTTCTTGGAAATTTTCTTATGCTTCATTCTACAGCGATCTCCTACGCACCCATGGTCTCTTTATAGGCGGTAAAACCACCCCACTTTGTATCTTTCTCCGACAGGATGAGCTCCATCCCCTCCGGAACCGGCCACTCGATGCCGATCTCGGGATCGGCGTAATAAATCCCGCCCTCATCATTCCCGTGATAAAAATCGGAACATTTATAACAGAACTCCGCGGTCTCGGAGAGCACCAGAAAACCGTGGGCAAAATTCTTCGGGATAAAGAACTGCTTTTTATTTTCCTCCGACAGGATCTCCCCGTGCCATTTTCCGAACGTGGGAGAACCCTTCCGCAGATCGACCGCCACATCAAAGACCTCGCCCCGGATCACACGCACCAGCTTATCCTGCGGGAAGTTCTTCTGAAAATGCAGCCCCCGCAGCACACCCTTTCTGGAGGACGACTGATTATCCTGCACAAACACCTGATCGATCCCCGCCTCTTTAAAATCATTGTACTGATACGTCTCCATAAAATACCCTCTGCTGTCCCCGAAAACAGCAGGCGTAATGATCTTAAGTCCCTCGATCTCACAGGTCTCTACTGTAATTTTTCCCATTTTCCAACACTCCAATCCCTATTTTTAGTAAGCCAGATAACTGATATCCAGATCCACCCTTCCTTCGATACCGTCCACGCTTCCCGAGGACGTGTACTGCCAGAAGTGATAATTTCCCGCATACACCGGACTCTCCCTGTACTCCGCCAGCCATATGATATGATCCTGCAGCATATCCATCCGCAGCCTCGTCCTGAACCAGTTCCTGCTGCCGTAGATGCCACCGGTATACCCCGCATCCTCCACGGTCTGGCAGAACGCCTGACACACTTTCGTCCTGGTTTCCATATCCAGCCCGTCAGCACGTCCGTTTCCTCCGGCGCCTTCCGTATCGATAAAGATCGGGTAGGTCACCCTGTAATCTCTGCACAGCGCGATCGCCATACTGGCTTCCTCCACAGCCTCCACCTCGTTGGTCGCCTGCGTGAAGAAATATACGCCCACTTTCAGCCCCGCATTCAGCGCGCCCTGCATATTCTCCCTGAAATACGGATCTTCCACCAGCGCTCCTGTGGAGGACCCGCGGTAACCGCAGCGAATGATCGCATATGTAATACCCGCATTCCTCACTCTGTCCCAGTCGATACTGCCGTTCCACTTGGACACATCGATACCCATCTGGCCTTCCTCGCCCAGTTCCCGCATATCCACGATCTCCGTATCGTCGGCGTCCTCCAGCGCATCCTTCTGTTCGGTATCCTCCTCCTCCGCGATGATCTCCGCCTCTGTTTTCATCAGCAGCGTGATATCCGGAATCGCCGTATACTCCACCTTGTCCTTTACTGACACAAGTGTCGGTTTTGGCACCTCATAATCGGAGGCCTCCGTCAGCGTCACCTCATATTCACCGGCACTTAACCCGCTGATATAGATAACGCCGTCCTTATCCTGATCTTTATAACTTCCTCTGTCCTTCAAATTGATCACAAAGGGCACCCCGGTCACAACAGCACCGCTGCCGTCCAGAATCTGTATCCGCAGATCCTGCTCCACCGAAGTCGTCACAAAATAGAGGCTCTTTTCATTCGCCTCCAACAGCTTCTTTTCATAACTGGTGAGTTCCCTGTCAAAAAAGGTCTCATCCCGCAGAAAGGCACGCAGATCATCCCCGGTCTGCAGGGAGGGATCCGATCCGGCAAACCCTTCCTTCGCATAATTTCCCGGCTCATCTTCCGCCTCGCCGTCCTCCGTATCTCCCTCTACCAGAGCATCTATCTCGGAAGGTGCCTCCTCCTTTGCCTCCTCACCGGGCAGTCTCCTTTTGATCCTGGAGAAATTTCCCAAAGCCGCCACGACGACGACCAGCAATATCATAGCGATACTGATCAGAATAGCCCGTCTCTTTATCCTAGAGTCCATTCGCAACCTCTGTCAGATATTTTCCGTAGTCCGTTTTCAGAAGCGGCTCCGCCAGCGCAAGAAGCTGCTCCTTCGTGATAAATCCCCTCTTATAAGCGATCTCCTCAATACAGGAGATATACAGCCCCTGCCGTTTCTGGAACGCCGCCACAAAGTCAGCCGCATCCAGCAGAGAATCATGATTTCCCGTATCCAGCCACGCAAATCCTCTGCCCATGGTCTCCACCTGTAGATCACCCCTACGCAGATACTCGTTATTGATACTGGTGATCTCGATCTCCCCCCGCGCTGAAGGTTTTACATTTTTTGCGATCTCCACCACGTCGTTGTCATAAAAGTAGAGCCCCGGCACCGCATAATTGCTCTTCGGCTTCTCCGGTTTCTCCTCGATGGAGAGCGCTCTGCCGTTCTCATCAAACTCCACCACGCCGTACTCCCTCGGATCTCTCACATAGTACCCGAAGATCGTGGCTCCCTTTTCTCTCGAAGCCACCTGCAGCAGAAGCTTTGAGAAACTCTGCCCGTAGAAGATATTATCTCCCAGCACGAGCGCCACATGATCCTTCTCGATAAACTCTTCCCCGATCAGGAAAGCGTCCGCCAGTCCTCTGGGCTGTTCCTGCACCGCATAGGAAAAAGACAGGCCGAGCTGCTCCCCGGTCCCGAACAGATCCTGAAATACAGGGAGGTCCCTGGGTGTCGAAATGATCAGTATTTCCCGGATGCCTGCCAGCATCAGCGTGGAAAGCGGATAGTAGATCATCGGCTTGTCATAAACCGGCATGATCTGTTTTGAAATAGCTTTTGTCAGCGGATAGAGCCTTGTCCCGGCGCCGCCTGCAAGTATGATTCCCTTCATCGTTTTCCTTTCTGGTATCGCACGATATTTTCAGCAGTAATAGCCCTTACCGCGTGATCTCATCCTGCTTTCTTCTATTGATTATACGTTATACATCTTATTGTAATATTCCTGATAACTGCCGCTGGTCACGTTCTTCATCCATTCCTCATGCTCGAAGAACCATGCGATCGTCCTGCGGATCCCCTCTTTGAACATGGTCTCCGGCTCCCAGCCGATCTCCGCCTTAATCTTATCCGGCGCAATGGCATAACGCCTGTCATGTCCTTTCCTGTCCTCCACATAGGTGATCAGATCCTTGTTCACAAGCGCTTTTCTCGGATCGTCATCCGCCAGCATCTCCTGCAATGTCTCTATGATGATATTGATGATCTCAATATTCTGTTTTTCGTTATGGCCTCCGATATTGTAAGTCTCAAACAGCCTGCCCTGCTCCTGCACCATATCGATGGCTTTCGCGTGGTCCTCCACATAGAGCCAGTCCCTGACATTCTTTCCATCTCCGTATACCGGAAGCTTTTTCCCCTGCAGCGCATTGTTGATGATCAGCGGGATCAGCTTCTCCGGGAACTGGAAGGGCCCGTAATTGTTGGAACAGTTGGTAATATTGGCAGGGAACTTATAGGTATCCATATACGCCCTTACCAACATGTCCGAACTTGCCTTGCTGGCGGAATAGGGGCTGTGAGGCGCGTAGGGTGTTGTCTCATAGAAATACTCTCCCTCATTCTCCAGAGAACCGTACACCTCGTCCGTGGAAACATGCAGGAATTTCTTTCCCTCCTGAAAGCTGCCGTTCGGTTTCTCCCATGCTGCTTTCGCACAGTTCAGCATAACGGCTGTCCCCAGCACGTTTGTCTTAACAAAAACCTCCGGCTCCCTGATGCTTCTGTCCACATGGCTCTCCGCCGCGAAATGAACCACCCTGTCGATATCATTTTCCGCAAAGATCTTTCCGATCGCCTCTTTGTCGCAGATGTCCGCCCTGATAAAGGTATAATTGTCCCTCTTTTCAACATCCCGCAGATTTTCCAGATTCCCTGCATAGGTCAGGGCATCCACATTGATGATGCGGATCTCATTATCATATTTTTTAAACATATAATGAATATAATTGGAACCGATAAATCCCGCTCCGCCTGTTACCAGATAAGTTCTCATACCATTCCTCCTGTTTCTCAATATCCCAGATAACTCTGGTTCATATCCACATGTCCGCTGATCCCCGGCACCGAGCCCTTTGAGCTGTACTGCCAGAGGTTATATCTTCCGCCGTAGCTGGGGGCTGCCGCATACTGTGCCAGCCAGATCTTATAAGAGCCAAGGGCGCCCGCATCGATCTTGCTGTTCAACCAGGTCTTGTTGGCATAAACCCCCGCCGTATAGCCGGAGTTCTGGATCGTCGCACAGAACGCCTTGCAGACTGCGGTACGGGTCGCCTTGTCAATGCCGTCAGCCCTGCCGCCGCTGCTCTCCACATCCAGGAAGATCGGATAGGATATCTTATATTTTTTCACCAGATCCAGCACCATGGAAGCCTCTTCCACCGCTTCCTTCTCATTTACCGCCTGCGTGAAGAAATATACTCCAACTTTCAGTCCCGCCGCATTTGCGCCTGAGATA
The DNA here is from genome assembly GCA_947647735.1 of uncultured bacterium. Lineage (GTDB taxonomy): Bacteria > Bacillota > Clostridia > Lachnospirales > Lachnospiraceae > 1XD8-76. Next base: position 211,625 of record CANSLJ010000001.1, read on the forward strand.
TTCGCCGCAAACTTCGGATCGGTGATCAGTGCGCCGGTGCTGGAGCCGCGATAGCCGCAACGGATGATCGCATAGGATGCCCCGGAGGACTTCACGCTCTTCCAGTCGATATTGCCGTTCCATTTGGAGACATCGATTCCGAACGTACCGGAACTTGTCACCAGTGTGCCATCGCTGGCAAAAGTATATTTCGCCCCCTGGATCACCTGCTCTCCGGTCACATACTGATGGTTTTCCAGATAGTAGAATGTCTTTCCGTTGATATTCTGCCAGCCTGTGTACAGGATCTCCTGAGATTCCAGATAAAATTCATTGAATTTATAGTAGTCCGCATACACGGCTTTGCGGTATTTACCGTTCTCGTATACATAAACCTGATTGCCGTTCTTGTCCTTTAACAGGGAAGTGGTATCAAGGGCATAGTTATTCACCACTTTTACTGCGACTTTCGCCTCTTTTCCGTTGTCGCATTTGATCACTACCTCCGTGTCTCCCAGCGCAACGCCGGTCACTGTCACAGTCTTATCCTTGGAGGTTACTGTAGCGATCTTTGTATTTGCCGATGTTACTGTCGTTATCTTCGCGCTTTCCGGCACGGTTGTCACTTTGATGTCGGCAGTTTTCTGGATCTGCACCTGAATGGTGTTATGATCAACGGTGACACCTGTGTCAGTTACGGTCACAGTACATTTCTGAATCACATCTCCTGCTGCTCCTGCAACCACTGTAATTGTTGCCGTTCCCGTTTTCAGTGCCTTTACTTTTGCTGATTTTGCGTCTCCCGTCACTGTCGCTACACTTGCATCTGAAGAATTCCAGGAGATTGTAGACTGGTTACTTGTTGCCGTAATGGTTCCCTCCGCCCCCACTGCCAAGGACATTGTTGTTGGATTAATTGTAAGGGTTGTTGCAACAACCGGCACAGTTTCTACTGTAACTGTACACTTAACAGGATTAACTCCATCCGCAGATGCTGTAACCGTAGTAGTTCCTGCTTTCACACCTGTGACTGTTCCATCCCCGCTCACAGATGCAATACCAGCATCCGCCGAGGACCAATTAATCGCGTCAATATTACTGCTCTGCACGCCTATTTTTTTACTCTCATTTATTTTCACGGAGATAGAACCGTCAATAGAAAGTTCCTTCTTTGTCTCCGTCCCGGTCGTTCCCCCCTGATTATTCCCACTTATATCCTGCGTCATTAAATAATACCCGGCCACATCAATAGATGCCGTCGTCCCGGGCTCCCGGATCGTACTCTTATCAATTTTATTATAGGAAACCGTTCCGCTTCCTGTCTGGGTAGATTTCACAAACGGCACCGTATCCGTCAGCTTGGATTCCTCCACTATCTCCGCAACGGCCGTATCCTCCACTGCCGCATTTACTTCCGCCTCCGTCTTGATCTCGTCCTTGACATCCACCTTCTTATAATCGATCGTTGCCTTTACATCCACACTCTGAACTTCTGTGGAAACCTTATAATCCGAATATCCCTCCCCGGTCAGTTCTATCATCTTCACTTTATAGGAACCGGCCTCGATATTCTCCTTATAGATCACGCCGTCCCTGTCATCATCCGTCCATGTCTCTGTTTTCTTGGAAGGCGTTGTCACCTCCACCTGAAAAGGCACATTCGCCACCAGCTTATCCGAAGCCGTGTTCACAAATTTGATCTTCAGATCCTTCACGATAGAAGTCATTTTCAGCGTGACATTAGCGCCCTGCACGGTCTCCGGCTCCACAACCTGCGTCTCCTCTTCTATTTCCGCCACAGCTTCCTTCGCCAGCTGGGCGTCCGCCACTGCCAGAAGCCCGCTCTCACCGATGATCTCTATCCCTTCCAGCGAAGTACCTACCTCCGCAAAAGCGGCTACCGCCTTATCCGCATTCCTCGCCGCAATAAAGAGAGTCCCTGTCAGCACCGCAAAGATCAGCACTGCCACACCTGTAAAAGCGATCACCTTATCAATAAGAGGAAGGTTCCGGAATGCAAGGACAGCGCCTGCCACACCCTTTTTCTTCCGGTAGGCTACAAAATCTTCGTCATCATCCTCATCGTAGTCTTCGTACTCCCCGTCATCTACATAATACAGGTCTTCATCGTCCTCATCTTCGTAATCTTCTTCATCTTCTGTGGAATCCTCGTAATAATTTACATCATCGCCATAATATTCCTCTTCATAATATTCCCTGTCATCTACTCCTTCATCATCCTCATTTTCATAATATTCCTCTGGCTCCTCTGCCGCATAATACCCATCCCTCACATATTCCTGGGCATCTTCTTCCTCATAGTACTCGTCCTCATAATATTCTTCCGGATCTTCGTCCTCGTAATATTCCCCCTCAGACTCATCCCCATAATACTCGTCATCATCATACTCATCTTCGTAATCATCTATATCAGGAAAATACTTTCTTTCTCTCGAAAGTTCCTGTTTCCCATTCCTCTTATGCTTCTTTCCTTTTCCCAACAAACCCATATAACTATGTAACCTTTCTGCTTTTTTTGCGGAATACCGCTATTTTCCCTTATACACAATATCTGTAATATTGTAGCACTATTTTCCCATTAATTCAAGGATTCCCTACAATTTCCAAAAGTTTGCATTTTGTCGATGAAAAAAAGGAAAAACTATTGACTTTTCTGGCAAATACTGCCAAAATTTAACTAACGTATTACAATAAATTTTTTGAAAAAAGGGGAATTTTTCATGATGTACATGCATTATTGTAAGCGTTGCCAAAAGGTTCATATGTTAAACGGACATAAGATGTCCTGTCCAAGATGCGAAACGTCTCTTGCTGAATTACAGATTTCCTATCTGGATTACACCAATATGTCCCGGGAAGAACGGGCTGCTTTCACTGTACGCCTGAAAGACCCTGAGCGGCTCGCAAGGCTCAGTACTACCTATCGGATGTACAAGTACAGCAAATGGTACAAAGAACTGATAAGCCAGACTCCGGATAACATCTACCCGTTTGATACAAAAAGAAACCTCATTGGCCTCGCTGCAACCAACTGACAGACTTTCGAAAGATTGTCTCGCTTACTTAAAAACTGAATATGGAATAGACAATTCTCAAAAGGGCACTCATAATTAGTTAAAAAACTAAGGAGAGTGTCTTTTTATGAATACTTTAAATGACTTTATCGAAAAATATCTGGAATACTGTAAATATAGAAAACGCCTGGATTCTAAAACGCTGAAAGCATACCAGATAGATCTGAAGCAGTACAAGGAATTCTGCGACAGTTTGGCCAATGGATTTTCTAAGGACGCTGTAGACCACTTTATTACATATTTACACAAGCAATATAAGCCCAAAACTGTAAAGCGCAAAATTGCGAGCCTGAAAGCCTTCTTCCATCATATGGAATACAAAGAAGTAATTAAGGATAATCCCTTCGCGAAGCTGGATATCCGTTTTCGGGAAGCAAAACTTTTACCTAAAACAATTCCCTTCCATTCTATACGGACATTTCTGTCTACTATTTATATCCAAAAAGAAAAGGCACGTTCCGAATACCAACAACGATGCTGCATCAGAGATATCGCTGTCATCGAATTATTATTTGCCACCGGAATACGAATATCCGAGTTATGTGCGTTAAAGCCATCTGATATAGACCTGGAAAGCAGAAACATTCTGATCTATGGGAAGGGTTCCAAAGAAAGAATTCTGCAGATTGGAAATCAGGAAGTTCTTTCTGCCCTTCTCTTATATCAGGAAACTTTCCATGCGGATATTGAGTTTTGTGGATATTTTTTTGTAAACAGGTTAAAGCACAAATTATCAGATCAGTCAGTCCGGCATATGATCAACCACTATGCGGCGCTAGCCGGAATCAGCCAGCATATTACCCCACATATGTTCAGACATTCCTTTGCCACGCTTTTGTTGGAGCAGGATGTGGATATCAGATATATACAACGGATGCTTGGACACAGTTCCATTAGTACGACAGAGATTTATACTCATGTTTCTAATGTGAAGCAGAAGGATATTCTGGTACATAAGCATCCTCGGAATTTTATGGTGGTGGATGATTGTATTTCTACTATCAATCAGTTATACTAAATGCAATAACGATCAGCAATGCATAGATTGAATCGATTGAGGGGAAGCTTATGGCAGGGACCGTTGTGATCTGGCAAGATGTTCTGTCGTTAAACTTTTCCTCTCTTCTATGAATCTTATTCCATATGCGGACAACAACATCACAGAAAGGTATAAAAATGACAAATACAAATAGAAACTCACCTGAACATAAAAAAAGACGTTCCAGAGAACCGGAATGGATCGATTTAGAAGAACAGTCCTTGGACGATATTGTTGCTTTCGGACAGGATGATATATCGGATGCTCCATCTGAAACCGCTCCCCAAAAGCGGTCAGCACCCGGAAAATCCTCCTCGCCAAAAAAACCTGCAAGAAAAAAAGCATCACCCAAAAAGAAAAAGATGAAGATCAATTTCCATGTCGTCCTGCTTTCTCTGATGGCAATTGTTTTTGTGATCATCGCCTTTAAATTACTGTTCTGGGACAAAAGGGAACGTCAAAATACGGAGCGGGAAAACGATACCACTCTCTCCTTTGACACAGAGCCCCTGGATTCCATCGTCCCGCTGGATTCCTCAGATACCAGCCAAAAAGAAAAGGACGATGACCTGCGTATCCTGTTTCTGGGTAACGGCTCTCTTGCAGATGACAAAAACGCAGACACCAACCTGGCAAACATCGTGCAGGCAAAGACCGGCGCCACGGTTTATAACTGCGCCATTCCCGGCTCTTATATGACAATGAAAAACGATACCTATAAAGATACCTTTATTTATGATGCGTTTTCTTTTTATAACCTGTGTACGATTTTTACAATTGATAACACGAAAACCATCTCCTGGGCGGAGCGTGATCTGGGCGGTTTCCCAGAAGATGTGAAAGAGTCTCTTGATCTTTTACAATCTATTGACTATAACGAACTAGATGTCCTTTGCATTTATTATGATGGCGCAGACTATCTGGACGAACGAGGTTCCTATAATATCGACAAGGAATCTGATCCCACCCTGTTCTGTGGCGCATTGTCCGCCGGACTCGACTTGATCCAACAGTTCCTGCCTCATGTCAGGATTATTGTGATGTCACCCACTTATGCCTATGTGGTGGATAAGGATGGAAACTATACTTCCTCCTTTATGACGGATATCCTGGACGAGCCCATGTCCAACTATATCGGTCTCCAGTCACAGACCTGTATGGATCACCATGTTACCTTTGTGGATAATTTTTATGGCAGTGTCTATGAGGAGATCGCAGATGACTATCTGAAAGACAATATCTTATTAAATGAAAAAGGCCATGCTCTTCTCGCAGACAGATTCTTGTATGCGCTGAATCGTTTTAAAGATTACGATTTCTGAACAGGCCTATTATGATTAGTTTGCAGAGGTACACTGCTATATTACTACAGCCCCAGATAAGCCCCATCCTGCAAATAAATCCGATAACCGGCTACCGTTTCCACATAATGGTAGTCGGTTTTTTCAAACCCCTCCTGCCCCGGCTTTGTCTCATGCAGAATAATATAATGACACCCCTGCTCCCCCGCCAGAGAAGCAATCTTTTCACAATCTACCTCTTCCTCCCTCATGGCATCATAGAGCGGATTATCATTCTCCCAGCGCTCCACCGCCATCTCTCTACCATAGGGCATACAGACATTGGCGGTATACTGCCTCACATAGGGCAGCATCTCATCGGGGAAGACAGCTCTCACTTCCCTGCCTTCCACAATAATAGCATCACAGACAAGTGCCACCGTTTGAGGCACATGGAACCGATTATAGGCAGGTCCGAAATAGGGGTTGTCATAGACATAATCCCCCGTTATGATGATGAAAGCACAGACAATCCCTACAGCCAACACGCTGAACCACCTTTTGGAACAGCTTGCAGCCAGCCGTACTCCCCCATAAGCAATCACCGCTGTCATCGGCACCAGCCACAAGATCCGGTAATATGTCTCCTCGTCCAGATACTGATACACTGCTTTTACAAACAACGGAAAGAAAAAAAGAACTACTGTCACTGCAGAAGTATATAGCAGAATGATCCTTTTTATCCTGTCCTTTTCCACTACCATCAGATAAAGAAAAGAGACCAAAAAAAGCCCCGCAGCCCAGCCGTTTCCTATATAATTTTTAAACAGTACGATAATCTCATTCCACATTTTCCACGCTGTCTTTCTACTTCAAATTCAGATACATCAACGCATACACAATCCCCGGCACACACCCCAAAAGTCCCTGCCACAAAACATGCGGCCTTCGATACAAAATAAACAACAAAAAGGCTGTCAATGTCACTAACATACCACACAAAAATCCCGCCATTGTACTGCAAAGACACCCCGCCATCATCGCAGCCATCAGCCAGAGTACATTCTGTATACCTGCCTTCCCCTGTTTCTTCACCTCTTCCGCTATCTCATACAATAAGAGAAGAAAAAATGGCAAAATCACATTCCCCAGTGCCGCCTTCCCCTGTCTTGTCCTTGTCAACAGAAATGTAGAAGCAGGATAGATAGAATAATTCCCATATATCTGCAAAAGAGACACAAATATCATAAAGACTGGCAGCAGTGTCTCCTGCTTGACCCATTCCTTCCTTTCCTTTCCGATCACCACATCCCTGCACAACAGCCTCCCAATCTCCAGATAAAGCACATAGGTCACAGGGATCAACACCAGCGGCATCAAAGAATGCGCTGCCACCGCCGCATTCACACCGCATTTTGCCGCAATAAAAGAAACCCAGATTGGAAAAGGTGCCAGCCCGTGCCGCATATCCAGCGTGGTCGGCGCTCCCGTATAGGAATCAATAGCGTACATCCCACCCCCCAGATTTGCCGCCGTGGAAATCGGAATATAATAAGCGTCATCCCCATCCGCATAGGCAAGCCTGTAAGCCTGCAACACCTGAAACAACAAGCTGGCAGCAAAAACAGCCCAGAGTGCCAAAATAACCATTCCTTCCCGGCTTTTCACTCTTCCCCATGCCGCTTTTCCCCGCACGGTAATATCGTCCCGCAAACCGCCTTTCAACCGTAGCCAGAATAAGATCGCCCCCGCGATCGTCAGGGTCAGGCAAACCAGTTCAAAAAAAAGTTCCACCTGCCAAAACTTCCCCGCCTTCAACACAAACGGCACCGCGATCAACTGAAAAACAGCCCACATCAAAATATAGCCCAGTCCAAAGGAAAATCCCGGCGTCATTGTTCCCATTCCCGCATCCTGTTTCGCCGTTCTGCCAATCTCCAACGCAAAATATCCAATCCCCAGAGGCACCAACACCATCCAAATCCCTAGCATTAACAATTTTATTATCATCTTTTATTCCATTTCCTACTTCCGAAACAATCGCACCGTATCCTGATGCACCGACTCCCGCACCAAATATTCTGCCGGTTCAAATCCATAACTTTCCACAAGATACCCTTCCACCGCCGCCTGATCAATGTTATTCTTCATAAGCACCACCAACTCCTGCTCGTTTTCCAAGCGCTTATCCGGAGAACGTGAAAAAAGCTCCTCCTCCGTCACCATCAAAGTCTCCTTATAGTTGGTAAACTCTACCAAATTCTGATAGTAGCCCACGCCCTCATAAATACAAAGACAAGCTCTGTCCCCATACTCCCTGGACATAGCCTCCTGTACGCCATATCCCTCATATAAATAAGCAGGCTCCATCATCGACAAATTAGGGATCACGAGAAATGCCGCCAGCACAGGCAAAATCCCCTTATGCGAGAACGCCTTTAAATACCGCTTCAAGACATCCAAACTCTTCTGAAGAAGCACCCCCAGCAGAAGCGCCATCAGCGGAAATACAGGCATCAGATAACGATCCGCATAATAGGGCGCTATCTTCACCACCACCAGAAAATAGCCAATACATGGAACACAGATCATATAATATTCCCATCTGAAATCGCCGCGCAGCCTTCTTTCTTTTTTCCGCTCCACTTTCTTTACCTTCGCCAGCTCACTATCCTGCATCAGGCTCACAATCCCCCAGCAGGCAAGGGCAGCCACCACCACGAATAAAAAAATTCCCAGTCCCACGGCGCCGCCGAGCACCTCTTCCTCTATGATTGCCAGAAAATGAACCAGACGCTCTCCAAATCCTGAAAGCCCGCCGCCGAGGTTCTGCACCGACTCTACCCCGCGCTCACTATAAAGCACATCCGCCACAGAGAAGGGAAAAATACATAAGCCAAACAAAGCCGAAACCCCCATCGACCGGCAATAGTAAAATAGACTTTTTTTCTCTGTCTTCCAGAGATAAACCACAGTAACCCCCGCGAGAAAGAACATAAAGATCACAAAATAATATTGCGTTAAAAACCCACAGACTGTCACAAAAATAAGCAGTTTATTCTGTTTTTCCCACTGCCCTGTCCGCCTTTTTTTCATATGAACATAAAGAGCCGCCATACAAAAGAAGGTCAACATTGCATACATCCGTATCAGCAGCAGCGTAGCGATTCCTGCCATACTACAGCCATAAAGGATACTAACCGCCCATCCCAGTTGTTCTCCCTCCGGTAAAAATTCCCGGCAAACCTTCATCAACAGAACACAGATTCCCAATACCAGCACAAGATTGATACAGCATCCCATCCAAGGAGTAATCTGTCCTTGAAAAATGGAACTCACCGTATGGAGTGTCATAAAATGCAATGGCGGATGATTATCATCCTTCACATTAAAATAGACCGAAAGATAATTGAAACTATCCCTGCCGTCCGTCGTAATATAATCATGAAACTGCCCTGCCGTAATCCAGACCGGTTCCTCGTAAACATCCGCTTTATAGGAAAGCATTTTACTCTCCCCCCGATTTTTCAGCACATCCTTCACGTTCTCCGCCAGATTGGCAAAAGTCTCCCCCAGACTGTCCCCATAAATTTCATTTTTTACAAACTTCTCCAGCCTGCCCTCCGGCTGCGTTGTCACAATCCAGGGGGTAAATTCCGCATTTGCAAGTTCAAAGGACAGCAGTTCATCCATATGATAACCCTGTTTCTGAGAAATAAAAAAACAGCCCACCAGAAAGATCACTGCCAGCATACATAAATTCCACTTATTCTTTTTCAGAAAAAGCTTTCCTTTGCTCTGCCGAAAACTTTTGATGTTGCTCTCCTTATTCTGCATGCATTTCCCCGCTTTCCTGCCACTGTTTGATCAGATGGGCCGCCAGATTTTCAGCATAAGCCCTCCGCCCCTTTTCTGTCAGATGGGTCGCATCCTCCAGATATACCGCACCGTTATGAATGGAAATCCCCAACCCATCATAATTATCTATGAACAGATAGCCATACGCCTCCGCAATCCGCCCTGCAGACAACGCATAGTCCTCGCCGGTTCCCGCTCCATAATCATAGGTTGTACTCTCGTGGATCACCTGCCCATAGGAATATCCCTGACAATAAGTAGGCGATAGGATCACAATTTCTGCATTAGGACAGCTCTCTCGAAGCAGTTCTATAGAAGTGCAGAGCGCCCCCTCATAGGTGGTAACATCATAACAGTTATCTGGATTTCTCCGCTTCACAGCTCCAAAGTAATCATTTAGTCCATAAGCGATCAATACATAATCCATGTCGGAAAAAGTCACATTTTGCAGGACATCTGTCATTTCAGCATCCGCCGGAAAGTCAATTTCACGTTTTCCTGCAATATATTCTGCCATGACAAACAGCCCGTAATCATCCGCCGCCGCCCGGCTTCCCTTTATAGCACAGTTATATACTGTAACATTCTCAAGTTCCTTTTCCAGAAGCGCCGCAATGCCGGTCTCCCCCCGCTCCAGATCCCAGATACTATCACCCAACACCAGGATCTCCACATTCCCCCGCTCTTTTATTGCCCGCCGCTTTTCCTGCCCAGCTATCAATCCCCGCGCACCAACGATGGCAAGCACGCAAAAAATCGTTCCTGCCATCAAAATAAAAACACTAAAAATACGCTGTTTTAATGCCACCAACTGCAAACTGCCCGCCATCTCATTCTTCATGAAAAGACCTCCTGAGCTGCCTCTAAAAAGTCTCTGTTTCCCTTATAGTCATAGATCACATATCCACTCCCCCGGAACACCTCCTGGCCTGCCTGCAAAATCCTGCTTCCGGCAAGCACTCCCTCTTCCTCCTCCGTCAAAAGCAGAAAAACTTTCCCCTGTGCATAATCCGGCTCATAATACTGCTGTATGGAAGACCAGTGAAATAGAGAAAAACCGCCGTCATCCTCTCTGTGCAGATTGGCAAGTTCCACCTTCCCGTCTGACAACTCCTGTATAATATTGGCGTTCCAATAAGTTGCATAACCAAAAGTATAGCCTTTCTCCACCAGTTCCTGCGCTATCACTCTTCTCTCTGCGTTCTTATCCGTTGTCATCATAGACAGCCCCGTTTTCGCCGTAGCAAAAAACAGGCAAAAGACCAACAAAAACGCCACAACATACCTGTCTAAAGGATTCCTCTCAACCTCAAAATAGAAAATTCCCAGCGGAATCAATAAAATAACAGTTGTAATATAATATCTTGGAACTAATGTACTGTTTGTAAAAACAAAAACAAAACTATTGAGCAAAAAACTGCTGTAAAATAGCAGCACTACAAACCGTTTTAAGGGTTGTTGCTCCCTTCGCTCTTTCAGTGCGATATATCCCAATAGCATCAGCAATACAAACGCTATGATAGAGATCATCCCCCGTAAAGACAATACACTCTTTCCTGGAATATAGCCAAAAAGCATCAGAAGCGAGCCAAAAGCATCCTGCAGCCGCTCTGTAAAAACCCCCTGATAAACATCAATAAAATTAGTACTTTCATAAGTCTGAAAACTGTAAGTGCGGCTTACATAGAGCACATTAATCCCATATCCCGTCACACATCCGAAAGCACCCAACAGGGAAACAGCCAAACGCCTCAGTCTCTCCCCGCCAAAGACTGCTTTCACATTTTCCCTGCTGACCTCTTTCCGCAAGTTCTCGAAAGCCTCATCTCCTGCCAGATGCCAGACCGAAGCAAGTACCAGAGGACACTGCAGCACCAGCATATAACGAACACCTGAAACACCGCAGATCAACGACAATCCCAAATAAATTCCCCATAAAATATACAGAGAAACTGTTCTTTTCCTGTTTCCAACAAGCCGCAAAAACAACCCCAGATAAAAAAATAGAATGATCACATGGGACATATAGGTATTTCCCATATGCATATGCAGCATCATAGTCTCTGAAAAGGGAAGCAGCAAAACTACGCCTCCCAGTATCTTCTTGTTTTTCTCTACCGGCAGCTCCCCCATCATATAAAAATAAGACAGCAACAGCAAAATATAAAAAATAACATTTGTTATCATTCGTATTACATGCCAGCTATCGAAAATATGAAACAATGGCCCCATAATCAGATGAGTATACAGAAACCGAAACTCCGTAGAGTAGTACCAGCCTGTAGAAGCAAACAGCCTCCCTTCCTCCGCAAGCAGCTTAGAGAACATCATTTCCGCCGCCATATCTGAATCCAGCCAGTTTTCCAGATAAAACGCATTCCAAAAAAGCAGCGCAAGAAAAACGCCTGCCAATACAATATATGGATAATATTTTCTGATCAGCTTTCCTCCTTTTGACATAACAGGCCTCCGATTGATGCCAAATACCAAATAAACAGGACTGGCAATACTAATTTATAATCAATGGGAAGATTACTTCGCATCGTGTACCACAATGTATACAGAATCACCGTAAAGCACAGCAGCTTACCTGGCTTACAAAGCCCTCCGAAAAACCCCCATAACAACAAACTTCCCAAAAGCAGAAATGGCAGTTCAAAAATCCCGTACCGGTAATAATATTTCACAAGCACAGGCGTATGGGACTTCATCCTCCCATAATTCCACGCTGTCAACGAGACACCTTTTCCCTGCAAATTATTCTCTATTGTAAAAGGTATCAGGAAATGATCTCTGAAATCTCTGCCAATTTCCAACACCGTTTCCTTACTCCGATCCATCAGACAGCGATACCCCATCTCCAGACAGAGTTTCGTTGCCTTTCCAGTTCCATAGGTTTCTACCATAGCCGGGTAAAACTCTGCTTCCAAAAGATCAATCCGTTGGCAGAGGCGCACCGCATCTTCCTCCGGCAGGACTGTCTTTACTTCCTCATCCCAAAAAAAGTAATTGGAGGCAAAGTTCGGCCAGACAAAGCGGGACACCGCTGCCGTCCCAAGATTGTTTTCCCGGTAAATCTTACGTGCATTTGGAAACGCACTATTTAATCCTATGTTCATCAAAAAGATGATACATGCCACTCCAAACACCGCCAGACAAAAGTTGAACTTTCCGCCTGTCTGTTCCTCTTTTGGTATTGAAATCTGCATATTTTTGTCTTCCTCCTTCTTTCTTCCTCTCAGATAGAAAGCGTAGCCAGACAATAACAATATGCCCCCCAGCCATAGCCCATCGGGACAGATAATTCCGTATAAAAAATAAGCCCCCAGCAAAAGACAGACTCTCCCTTTTGTCACTCCTTGTTCCATAATCTCCAACAAAGATCCAGACATCCATAAAAAGCAGGACAGGGATAGTGACCACACCAGTCTCGCCATATGCATCTGCAAAAGATAAGGAACTGTCAAAAGAAAAGCACAGATATACCCTCTCAAAAACTCCTTCCCCTGATGCCCTAAAAATCCTAATTTTCCTATAAAATACCATGTGGAGATCCCTGCCAAAATAAGCTGTATCAAAGAAGTCACACCAACCGGAACAACAGAAATATAATGCTCCATAAACTTTTGTTCCACAGAAAAATTGCTCACAAAATAGGCGCAGCCAAGTACAATCTGCACTCCCATCAAAATATACAGCAGCCAGGTAATCGTTCTTCTCATTCTTCTTTTCCTGTCGTCTCCCGCACTACATACTGCGGCGCATCATTCAAACTAATATAAATACGACCGATATATTCGCCGATCAGCCCCAACATCAGCATCATCATACCACCGATAAACATGATCGCCGCCATGGTAGAACTCCATCCAATAGGAACAATCGGATTGATCAGTTTTTTGATGATGGTATAGATTCCATATAAAAATCCAGCAAAAGCACAAAAAGCGCCACAGGCAGTAGCCACCCTGAGCGGCTTAATAGAAAACGCTGTAAAGCCGTTAAACCATAATCCAAACAGCTTACCCAATGTATACCCGGAAGTGCCAATCTCTCTCTCCCTATGGGAAACCTCCACATTGGTAATATTTTTGGTGGTACGAAGTACCAGCCCGATCACATAGGGATAGCTGTTTCGGTATTTCGTCATCTCATCTATCACAAACTTCCTTGCCGCAAAATAACTGGAGATATACAACTCCTTCGGCTTTCCCAACATAAAACGAGTCATCAGCTCATTGACTTTGCTGCCGAAATTGCGGAAAGTGGAGTGCTGTTTGTGGGTATATTTTGCATAGACCACATCATAGCCCTCCTCCAGTTTATCCAAAAGCCTTCCCACCTCATCCGCCGGTGTCTGTCCATCGTCATCCAAACATACCGTAATATCGCCGCTGCAATAGTGAAACCCCGCCATCAATGCCGCATGCTGTCCAAAATTCCTGGCGAGATTAACCCCGATAATATGTGCATCTGCCTTCGCCACCCCCCTGATCACCTCAAAGGTATCATCCGCCGGAAAATCATTCACCAGGATCACCTCATACGTGTATCTGTCCGCCAGACGAGACATACTTGCCTTTATTTCTTCCACTACCTTACCAATCGTAAGGGCAGAACGATAACATGGAATTACAAAACTGATCTTTTTCATTGTTTCCTCTCTCCGGAATTCAAAAGTCCCATCAAAACCACATCCCGATAAACACCATCAATACAAACTTCCTCTCTCAGGTAGGCCTCCCTCTCAAAGCCCGCCTTCTCATAACTCCTGATTGCCGCCATATTATCCGAAAAAGCCCGCAAAATAATTTTGTGCCACTTCTCCACCCTGAACCCATACTCACAGGCAAGCTTACAGACCTCCGAGCCGATCCCCTTGCCTACAGCATCGTCTTCCCCGATGAAAATCCCATACTCCGCCTTATGGTGCTCCTCACTGATATCCCGAAAATAGACACTCCCCACAGGCCTGTCCATCTTCTTTTCGCAGATGATAAACTGAATCACCTCACCAGTTTCCACCCTGTTCCTAACCCAGTCAAGATGCCCCTCCCGCGTAAACGGCTTCTGATAGATAAAGTTATTTCTCACTCGTGGATTATTCCGCCAACTCACAATCCTGTCTGTATCTTCTATTGCCATCGGACGGAGATAAACCTTCTCCCCTTCTATACAAATCTTCGCCATCTTCTCTTATCCCTTTGTGACATACCCGATCTGCTGGTACCATCACCTGTAAAACTCCTTAACCTGCTCGCAGATATAGTCCACCTTCTCCGGCTCCAATCCGTAATACATCGGCAGCCTCGCCAAGCGCTCACTCTCTTTCGTCGTATAGGCATCCTCCCCGGAAAACCGCCCAAACTTCTTTCCAGCAGGTGCACTGTGCAGCGGAATATAGTGGAATACTGATAGGATTCCCTTCTCCTTCAGGAAGGAAATCAGCGCTGTCCGCTCTTCCAGATCCTTCGCCTTAATATAGAACATATGGGCATTATGCGTACACCCCTCCGGAATCACCGGAAGCTCAATCTTTCCCTTTTCCATCAATGGCGTCAATTCTCTCTTATAATGCTCCCAGCTCTCCATACGATCTTCAAAAATCTCATCTGCCAACTCCAACTGAGCATAAAGATAAGCGGCATTCATATCGCTGGGCAGATAAGAAGAACCAAAATTCACCCAAGTGTACTTATCAATCTGTCCACGGAAAAACTTACTTCGATTCGTTCCTTTTTCCCGGATGATCTCCGCCTCCTCTATGTCCTTCTCCCGCTGGATCAGAAGCGCTCCTCCCTCACCCATACTGTAATTCTTTGTCTCATGGAAACTAAAGCACCCAAACGTACCGATTGTCCCGAGCTGTCTGCCCTTGTAAGTAGACAAAATCCCCTGCGCTGCATCCTCGATCACCGCCAAATTATGGCGTGCGGCAATATCCATAATCGTATCCATCTCGCAGGCAACACCCGCATAGTGGACCGGCACGATCGCCTTCGTTCTCTCTGTGATTGCCGACTCGATCTTCGTCTCATCTATATTCATTGTATCCGGCCTGATATCTACAAACACTGCCTTTGCTCCCCGCAACACAAATGCATCCGCCGTGGAAACAAAGGTATAGGATGGCATGATCACCTCATCCCCCTCCTGAATATCTGAGAGCAGCGCCGCCAGCTCTGTGGCGTGGGTACAGGAAGTTGTCAAAAGACACTTTTTCGCCCCTGTCCTTCTTTCGATCCACTCGTTACACTTTTTCGTGAACTCACCATCTCCGCAGATCTTCTGGGCTTCCACCGCCTGTTTGATATAATCCATCTCCTTACCCGTATAGGGCGGTACATTAAATCGAATCATAATATTTCTCCTTTTCCAATTAACGATAAACCACAAACATTTCATTCTCAAATGTTTTTTCATATCCCTGCTCTATCATATGATCATAAAGCATAAACCACTTCTCATTGATCTTATAATAGGCAAGTTCCGCCTCTGTCAGTTCAGCACCCTGCATCCATCTCTCCGGGCCGATTCCCAGAATAATCAACGGTCTTTCCCTCTCCGGCGGCCGCTCCTGCAGCCTCTCCATATCCTCTGCCATCACCTCATAGTTATAAGATGCAAGATCTGGCCAGGAGGTTGAAATAGCCGGCGGCATATCCAGCATATAGGAAATACCCGGTATCTGCCCATATAAAACGACATCTCTGTGAGAAAGCCCTTCCATCTCAATATATTCGGTCAGCCCCTCCACCGCCTCAGCCAACGGCGCATTGGTAACCATTCCTTTCAGTATAGCATTCTTTTCAATCTTTGTATCTCTTTTTTGTCCACTCATCCCGTCCCGGAACGTAAACACTGCCCCGAACAGCAGACACTGCAGGCTCACCACACCAAGAAAAACTGCCAGCATCGCCCTGATCGGAAAGAAGGAAATAACAATCTCTGCCCTGCTCACAACCATACCGCCGGCTTCATACAGATTTTTCAAAAGCCTCCAAAAAATAGATAGCCCAAAAGGAAAAACCAAAAACATATTATTCATGTTAGGATAGAGGTGATTATTGCTGCCAAGAGGCGTCATTGCAATTAAGATCAATGTCATGGACGCCATCAGCTTTTCATTGCGGGTAAAATTTCCTGAAAACAATACAAAGATCCCGGCCGCAATCACAATGATCAAAAATACTGCCACCCATTGAAACATACTCTCATATGTGTAGTATTTTACATTAAAAACGCCCAGTCTGTACCACCAGCGAAACAGCACCAAGATCCCGCCAAGAAAAACACCCTTACCCAGCAGGGCTATTGCTTTCCAGCCCATCCCCGCCCTGTCTGAAAACAGGCAGGTATGTTCCCTGGATTCTTCTTGTGAACCCCGTCTTTCAAAACAATTTCCGACCAGTCCGCACACAGTCGAAATCAAACACCCTGCCAATACCAGAACTGCCATATGAAACAGCCATTTTGCACTGAACTTATAATCCAGAAGTACTGTCAGCACCATCGAAACTGCGCTATAATCCGAAGCCTCCGACGGCATCCGCATCAACCGCGCGATCCCCTCCATATATTCAGACAGGCCATACCGCACCGCAACATGTAGCAGAACAAGCCCTGCTCCGGCCAGATACCCGAGCAGGCAAACCCCTGTCTCCCGCACCACATCCTTTACACGTTTTCGCTGCAGCACGCCATAATACCACAGGCACAATATAAGTGACGCCTCTGTCAAATTGGGAAACCGCACCAACACGTTCATTCCCAACAAAATTCCTGCCAGAAAAAGCAGCACCCTTTTTTCCTTCACCAACCCCAGATACAAAACCACAATGCCGGTATTAAAGAAAAAATAAGTCATATAATTATAAAGGATGGTAGTCGGACACCAGCATAAACTGATTGCCAAAAGTTCCCCAAAGAAGACCAAAGTACTTTCCATATGGATCACTTTTGTAAAGAATAAGTACAAAATTACCGCCGTGGCACTGATAAACAACGCACTATAGAAATTTAATCCCATAAGTGTATTTCCGCCAGGCAATTCCGTCAGAAAATGTCCCGTCACATTTGCCAGATAAGTACTAAAAAGCCACATAGGGTTTATGCGATCCAGAAAACGGTAATTTCCGGCACTGTAAGCACCGTCTGTCACTTCCACCCCCAGCCAGATATGCCGTAATGGATAAAGTACCAAAATGACAAGAAAAAGAATATATAAAATTTTGCTCCATCTCGATTTTTGCTCGATCATATTTTGTTCCACTTCCATATATTATCCAGCCCAGGACAAACTGCGGACTTCTGCTAGTCTGCCACACCGTTTACCATATCATCCACCCGCCTCAAAGCCAGGTCCAACCTGCCGCCTGCAAGCAGCTTTCCTACCCCTTTAAATAAAAGGCAGCGAACATAATCCACCGCAAGTCCGATGGCCATCACAATCAATATCGCTGCCAGCCAATGCCCCAGCAGGGACAATACTGTATCACATCTATCAGCGCCCAACCAGAAGGGCCACTTATAGCGGATATTAATCTGTTCATGTAATAAATATACTCCAAAACTACATGGTGCGATCTTGCAGATAAAGTTCATCCCTTCCCCAAATTCCCAGTTTTTAAATACATAAAACAGGGCCGCAGCCGCGCTGATTGTCAATAAATGATTATACCCGTAAGGCGACTCAATAAAATTTTCAAACTGCCCCGTAAAAAGATAGGCTCTCCGGATCAGCATCGTCAACAAATACATTCCAAAGCAGGCTCCAATATAGCAGAGCAGCGCCCTGTTTCCCTTTCCTTCTTCCTGCTCCAGAAAAGGTATCCCATAAAGCCGAATATACGCAGCAATCAGATAAACCACCATAAACCAGTAAGCATCATACCCAAGATTATCCAACTCCAATCGTACCGGAATTATCGTTTTACTCAGAGACTCCATTATCAGCAATATCACGATGGCCGCCTGAAGCTGCTTTTTCTTCATCGTATGCACCGCCGCGTTCAGCACTGGTGTAAACAAAAACATCAGTACATATGCCGACACAAACCAATAATGCAGCATATTGGTCGGAAAAATACATTGCAATATATTGTAAAAAGTAATTTCGCCCACCGGCAAAATTCCCGCTATTATCAGTATTGCCGGCAAAAGGCAGGTGTAAAACATCACCTGCAGCACAAGAGAAATCACACGTTTGCAGCGAAATCCTGTTTCCACCAAAAAATAGCCGCTGATCAGCACATACACATCCACCGCCGCAATAGAAAAACTCTCCAGAATCCATGCAAGATGCCCTCTCGCAGAAAGAGGTCCCGTCAGTTTCTCCAGAAGTTCTCCCTTCGCCAGATAATGGAGCGACACTACCATCATCATCGCCAGAAGCCGAAGCACTTCAATATTCACCATTCGTTTTTTATGTTGTCCTGCTCTCATCTTCCGTCCTTCTGCGGATAATATACCGCGGCCTTCCTTTCACTTCTTCATAGATCCGCGCCAGATAATGCCCGATCACCCCGAGACTTATCATGATAAACCCACCAATGATCAATATCAGCAGGATCACTGTCGTAAATCCTTCCACGGCAGTCCCCATCAGATACTTCACCAATGTCTGCATCGCCAAAATCACACTGAATATAATAGAAACCATTCCCATCACTGTCACCATCTGCAACGGTATCGTACTGAACGAAGTCACATTGGAAATGGCATATTTAGTCAGGCTTCTAAAAGACCACTTGCTGCTGCCATAAGCCCTCTCCTGTACCTCATACTCCACCTTCGCCGAACGAAATCCAGCCCAGAAGGACAGCGCACGAAAAAAAGTGTTCCGCTCCCCCAAACTCAGCAGCACATTGACTACCTTCCTGTCAAGCAGCTTAAAATCAGAGGAGGAACGCATGTCCATCCGCATCATTTTACTCATGATCCCATAAAATAAACCCGCAGACATCCCATGAAAAATGCTCTCCCTGCCCCGGCTCTTTTTGATCCCCTCCACGACTTCATAACCATTCTGCCAAAGCTGATACATTTCCGGTATCACCTCCGGCGGATGCTGCAGATCGCAGTCCATCACAATACAGGCATCGCCAAACGCCAGCTCCAACCCTGCAAAGATCGCCGCCTCTTTTCCAAAATTTCTGGAAAACTCCGCTCCCCGTATCCTCCTGTCCCGCTCTGCCAGACGACAGACTTCCTCATAAGTGCCATCCACAGAACCGTCACTGATAAAGACAAGCTCAAATGAAATCTTCGCCTCCTCCAATATCCCGGAAAGCGTCTCCGCCGTCCTCTCTATATTCTGTTTTTCATTATATGCCGGTAAGATAATCGATAACATCTGTTCTCCTATTCCGTCTTAATGTAAAGAACCCCGTCCACAACCTTCATAGAGTTCTCCTGCGGAAAACTGTTGAGCGCCCGGTATTCCTCTGTGGTATAGATTCTCTCCATCTCCTCATCCGGCACCAGATTCATTGTAACTCCAAGATAATGTTTCATAAATGCCTGATAATTTGTATCTGTATAGACAAGATAATCGCCAGTCATCCCAATCATATTACTTGTCACAGCCCCGGTAATATCCGTCTCCGGTAAATTTTCCTGATTCTGTACTCCTATCATCGCCACCGGCATCCCCGTATAATACCCTTCCGTCTGTTCCATCCGGTCCGCCATCCTCAGACAATATGCATAGGTCTTCTCATACTTTTTCTGCAAATTGAAATAAGCAATATTATCCGTCACCCCATAGTGTAAAATCAACGATACCGCCGCGATCAACACCAGCCACTGGAAAACGATATTGCAAATCACAGTCGGTTTTTTCAATACTTTTGCATCTCGTCGATGAAGTGGTGAAAACTGCCCTGAAAGTTCTGTCTGCATAAAACCATAGCGCAGCAAAAAACCGAGCAGCAAAATCGGCAATAAACACCACTGATACCGCATCAACAAATGATATGTCACCTCCGGAGATATCAACAAAATAACATTGAAGGCCACCGGGATCAGCACAATGACAGCCAGACAGATTGGATAAAAATACCATCTTTTAAAATATCCCCGCCGAATCACCAGTCGGATCAATAAAACAAACGCCGTCACAGCAAGCAAGCCAAAGGCGGCAAAAGATATCATATTATTATACAACACATTTCCTTTTCCTGTAAATGCCAGGAAATCCTGATAGATATGCATCAGCTTTTCCGTCAGGGATAATCCCCCTCCCGAGGCCATCCCGCTGATGCCCTGATAGGTGTCCAACTCTTTTCCCTGAATCTTCAAAAGGATCTGAAGTATCACATAATAAAGCCCAACGCCGATCAGTCCCATATACAGATAATGCAGTATATTTTTCAACTTCCTCTCCACTGAAACTTCACTGAGCAGGATCATGAGACATCCATATATGCTGAGTAAAATAGCAAAGGACAGATAAGACTGATAAGTCCCCATACTGAATGCCAGGCAGACACCTCCAGGAAGGAATCCCCACTCCCATCGTTTGGTCAATGCTGCGGCCAGAAAAACAAGACACAATGCCAGCATATAGCCATCCGCTGTAAAGATATAGGCATAAGTGGAGGCAAGTGCCGGAAAACTGACGAGCAGCCCGGACAGCACCATAATACCCAGTTCATTTTTAATCTCCAAAAATTCTGTCAGCGCCGCTCCGCCGATTCCCAGAAAAAATAAAGAAAATAAACCGATTACCCAGGGCAGCGAAAAATAGGAAGAAATTCCACAGGCCGCCATTAAAAACCACCTGCCGGAAGTGATCATATTTTGGTCAAAATACATGCTTGAAAGCCCGTCATGGTTCGGGTAATCCCCTGCCATCACCGGAAAATGGATCAAAAGTCCTAAAATGAATACTGTCCAGAACGCAGTTTTCCACTCTTTTCGTATATTTGCCTTCAGATAATACCATATTTCTGCTGGTGTCCTCATTTATCTTTCTCCTCTCCCAGTTTCTCCGCCAGAAACCGGGCATACGCCTGACGCCCTTCACTGCTCAGATGCATCCCATCCTCCGTATACTCCATCACATTCGTCTTATCCATGCCAAACTCGTAAAATACATCGATCACATCAAGTCCATACTCCGCCGCAATCCCCTTTTCCACTTCCACATATTTCTCCAGCGTTCCGCCGCCAAAATCTTCCTCAGTACAGAATCCGCGATCCACAACATGACAGAAGGCCGGCGTAATCAGAACAATCCTCAGATTCGGATAATTCTGCTGAAACAGCTCAATCGAATATCGGAGAGCACCGCCGTAAGTATTCACATCCAATGGATCTTCCGGATTATCTGTTTTTTTGCCAGCCATATAATCATTCACACCAAACTCAAGCAGCAAAATCTCCGTCTGCGTCAAATCTGCCTTCTCAAGCCCGCCCAGCGACTCCTCAAAATACCAGGCCCTTGTCTGACTCGCCGCCAGGTCCGCTTTCTGCACACCAAAGTCCTGATGGCAGACAGCCTCCGCCAACGCATATAAATTCAGCGACTCCTCATGATAGGAATACCTGTCCGCATGTTCCCCCGCACTGGCAAGATTTCCGCCAAAAGCGGCATTCAGCATGGGAACTCCCGTGTATTCCTCAAAGCAGAGATGTACCGCCATCCCCTCACGCTCTTTTCCAATGATACTGTCTCCCAATGCAACGATTCGCCACGATTCATCCGCTCTCTCCGCTTCTGCACTCTGACAGCCAAAATAAAGTATAACCCCGGCAATCACAAAAGCCATAAATATACTCAGAAGATTCCTATGCCTTATCATTTTTTCAAGATATTTCCCTTTTCCCAAATAGTTCTCCTAACTCTTCCGCCAGCCGATCGGCCCCCTGCCCATCCACAATGTGCCGCATAGCAAAACTGATCTTTTGCCGCAATTCCCTCGAGCCGCACAATACTTCAACTTCTTTTTCCATAAAATCCAACACCTTTTCCGGGTAAATCGAAAAGTCCCCGGCGTTTAACACCGGTGTCAGCTTACCAAAGCTCTCCATATTTCTGCGCTGGTTTTCCGCAAAATAAAATCCTACCGTCGGCACTCCTACACTGCAGAGCTCATACAGAGTACTTCCCGCCGCTGAAACCGCTATATCACACTTTTTCATAATTTCTGACATATCTGTCACATTTTTATGTATCTGCAACCTCCTGTTTTTCTCTGCAAGCATCTCCAACCTATCCGTATCCAGGCAGTAAGGCCCACAGACAATATGCCAGACCAGATCCTGTGCTTTCTCCTTCGGCAATTTTACCACTCTTTCCGCCAAAGTAAGCGCCATATGGCAACTATCGCCGCCTCCGGTAGTCACCAGAATATGTTCCACCCGTTCCCGCACCTCATATTCAGTGTTTCTGAACTGCTTTCGCAAAGGCATATACTCACAGCCAAGAAACAGCCTTGTATCCGCCGGATAATCCTGCTCATATCCTAAAGTCTTTCCATAAATATTATAATTAACCAATCCATCACAGGGATATACCGCCCTCTTTTCATCATCCATCAAAATAACTGTCGCGGAAAGTCTCAAATTTTTCAAATAAAACTCTGTCACAAAATAACTGTCCACCAAAATTCGGGGAAGTTCCACTCCTTCACCACCGGTGGTTCCCATAAAAAGTGCCATCAACTGAGGCAGCTCCACTTCCATCTCATCATAATAGGTAAACAGAATCTTTACCGCAAACCCTCTATCCTCTATCAGTTTCACCGGCTTGTCATCCGCTGTCAAAAACAGTACATCCTCGCCCCGCTCCCGCAATGCTTCCGCGATTGTCAAACAGCGCATCACATGCCCCATACCAATCTTTTCATTTCCATCCGCCCTGATGTAGAACATATCCCTCACACCTTTTTTGAATCTGTCTTCTCTTTTCACTCCGCGCATCCGCCAGATCAATCCAGCCCAAGTTCATCCTTCCTTGCTTCCATCCCTTCCACATAGGAAAAGCGCATAGGCGTCCCCATCTCCAGATCCTGCAGCGCCCTCTTTCCCAATATTTCCTCAAAATACTTTGTGTGCAGCCCAAATCCCGGGCGAATTGAACGCATATTTTCCGGTGTAAAGTGATCTCCTGCTTTGATATCCCTTGTCACAAACAAAGACCGGGAATGTTCCCTCTCCCTTCTCTGTTTTTCCGACAACTCATAAGTCTCTCTGCCAAGAGCCTGCTCCACGATG
The DNA here is from genome assembly GCA_947647735.1 of uncultured bacterium. GTDB lineage: Bacteria > Bacillota > Clostridia > Lachnospirales > Lachnospiraceae > 1XD8-76. The sequence continues at coordinate 235,096 of CANSLJ010000001.1, forward strand.
CGGACCCCCTCACACATCGCCCTGAACTCCTCCGGTTCCATGGAAAAAGCGGCATCGGCTCCTCCATCTTTCCGCTTTAACGTCAGATGTTTCTCTATTACATGAGCGCCGATCGCCGCAGCGCCCACAGCCACCTGATACCCCATCGTATGATCTGAAAGTCCGGTAAGGCAGTCATAGGTCTCAGCCATAGCTGGTATCATCTTTAGATTCACTGCGGAAGGCGGTGCCGGATAAGCGGAAGTACACTTCAATAAGATCACCTGATCATTGCCCTCCTCCCGACAGGTCTCCACCGCCAACCTGACATCCTTCTCATATGCCACACCTGTCGCCATCAAAATCGGTTTCCCAAGCTTTGCGATCTTGCGCAACATTGGAATGTCATTCAACTCAAAAGAGGCAATCTTATAGCAGGGCACCTGCATCTCTTCCAGAAAATCCACCGCCGAATGGTCAAAAGGAGCTGAGAAAAAAGCAAGTCCTGCTTTTTCTGCCTCCTCCTTCAACTTTGGCTGCCACTCCCAAGGCGTATATGCCTTTTCATAGAGCTTATGCAATGTCGTTCCATCCCAGAGTGTTCCCTGGTTGATCTGGAACCAGGGTTTATCGCTGTCAATCGTGATCGTATCAGCGGTATAGGTTTGTATTTTCACCGCATCAGCCCCTGCCCGTTTCGCCTGATGAATGATCTCCACCGCTCTGTCATAATCCATATTATGGTTGGCTGACATCTCTGCTATGATAAAGACAGGATGCCCTTCCCCGATCTTTCTTCCCGCTATTTCAATCTCTTTTCTCATAATCACTCTGCCTCCAGTGATACCTCTGTCAGTAAATGCACCGTTCGGTCCGCCTCATACCCTTTCTCTGCCGTCCGCCACATATGCAGTCCCTCCGGCCTGATGATGCGCACAGTCTTCATCCCGAGCTTTCTTGCGCCGATAAAATCCTTCAACGGATTATCCCCGATATAAACAGCCTCCTCCGGCCTGCACCCCAGTTTTTCCAGACAATACACATACACACCCACATCCGGTTTTCTGAGCCCTAAATCGTAACTGGCAAGCACCACATCCAGCCTTCCGTCAAGCCCTAAGGCCCGAATCTTGTTATGTTGTACCTGAGCATTTCCATCCGTGATCAATCCCGTTTTTATATGCTTTCTTTCCAGCTCTTCCAGAAACGCTTCTCCGTCGGGATACAGGGAAAGAACAGGCTTTGTCCCCCGGTATATCTTTACAAGCTCCTTCACCGGGATATCCACATCATAGCGCTCACAGAGCCTGTTGAAGATCTCCCCTCTGCCCTCCTCCTCCATCAGTTCTACCATCTGTCTGAACAGACCTTCCGGCGTTTTGTCTCCCGCAACAGAAACCGTCTCCGCCTTCCTGTCGGCCAGATATTCCGCCATCACCTCAGCCACACTCCGAAAAGACTGATCCACAAAATCGCGTTCCCGATATAGCGTATCATCCAGATCAAATATTACTGCTTTTATCATATTCATCCCTATTCTGCATAAATTCCGTCGCAAATGCCCGGACTTATGCTATTTTTCTATTTCTGCCGCCCCCTCATACACCGCTCTTGAATAACGCAGCATCGTTAATTCCCTGATTTTTTTCCCTCTGAAAAATGTCAGATCCGGCTTATCCGCCGCCTTCAGTCCACCATTTTGGTAACCTGCGGTAAATTTCTCTCCCATTTTTTCAAGCGCCTCCGCATAGTCTGCCCCTGCCGCAAAGGCAAGAGGCACTCCACCGCCGAATCGAGGATTCACCTCAATAAACTGAATACCTGTCCCGTCTTCCGATAAAAAACATTGTATTGTCATCGGACCACAGACACATCCTTCTTCATTCAATGCCGCCAGCAGACGCCCTGTTTCTTCCATCACATATTCCTGCAGATCTATCCGGCTCTTTGACACCTCCCCGGAAATCACCTCCAGTCTGACTCTCGGCACAATATAGACCGGCTCTCCGGAAAAATCACAGAGTACATCTATCGTATACTCCCTGCCCTCCACGCACTCCTGTACCAGCGGATTCCCTGCATACTCATAAAAAAATGCTAACTCTTTCCTGTTTTTTGCCCGATATATCCCTTCGCTTCCCATCCCATTTACGGGTTTCAAAATAAAAGGATAGTCCGCCTCTTTTCCTGCAATGATTTCTTCTATCTCCCCCGAAGACAATGTCTTCGGCGCAGGAATGTCATGCTGCTCAAAAAAAACTGCTGTCTTTCTCTTATCTCCACAGATAGCAAGTACCGCCTCATCTGACAGTACAACCTTCACCCCGATCTGCGCAAACTGCCCTCTCATCTTATCTAAGACATCAAACTCCGGTTCGTATAAAGGTACAAGCAGAGAAACTTCCTCCTTCTCACAGATTGCAAGAAGCGCCTCCACATATCCTTCCTCTTTACATCTCGGGATTCGATAAAAAGCATCCACAAACCGCTTTGCCGGATTTTCCACAGAGGCATCCACTCCAATCACCCTGAAACGGGTTTTCAGATGTTCAATCAGTTCTATTCTCTTTCCAATCGATGTCAATAATAAATTCATCTGCACTCCATGCTTTCCCGCTGTCGCATCGCCCTATACTTGATCTCCGCGATCTGCCAATCCGACTCGTTATCGATATCCTGCACTTCCATCTCACTCACCACAAAGGGCAGTATCTTCCCCAGCATTAGTTTCTTATTCCTCTGAAAAGCCTCTGTTTTGAAACAGTAAAACTGCCCCACATCATGATATTCCTTTTCCAGATCCTGAGACCTGCTGTCAATATATTCCAGATTACCAAACTGCAGCAAGCCATCTCGAATCACCATAGCCCGCTTCGGTGGATAGGAAAATTCTACCACCGGAATCAACGTATCCGCATCCCCCGAGAGCAGTTTTTCCACAGCACTTTTCAATTTTCCTGCCGTCACAAAGGGCGCCGTCGGGTAAATACAACAGCCCAGTTCAAAATGTTCCCCCCGCTTTTCGTACTCCTCCAGTACCTCCAACAGCACATCATTTGTACTGGCAAAGTCTCCTGCTGTCTTTTCACTGCGGAAAAAAGGAACCCTCGCCCCATATTCCTTTGCCAGATCCGCTATCTCTCTATCCTCCGTAGATACCATCACCTCATCAAAAATTCCACTCTGCAATGCCGCTTCTATGGAATAAGCCATAATTGGTTTTCCTAAAAACTGCCGAATATTCTTTCTCGGAATTCTCTTGCTGCCGCCTCTGGCGGTAATGATCGCTACATTTCGCATAATCTACTACATCTCCTGTTCTCTTTTCTTTAACATAGATACGGTACACCAGAGCAGCAACAGCACACTTGCCGCCGTCAGTCCATACCATATTCCATCCGCCCCGTGAGCCTGCAATCCCGATGCGAGAACCGGCAATGACTCCTCTCCCTCAAGAGGCACCCAAATTTCCTCCCCGCCTCTCACTCGCACAAAATCAAAATAATATAACAGGTTCGCGATCAGATAGGAGGCAGAAAAAACGCCCGCAGCAGCCAGGCCCAAACCGTAAATTTTACCATAAAAGGCGCCATACTTTTTTAAGGTCATCCGATAAGTGATACATCCCAGCACCGAAAATGCAAGAAGCGCTGCCTGCAAAAAATGCCAGGGAGCCTGTATCATGGAAACCAAAGAGGAGGTCAATCCTGACCACTTTAAAACGAAATCCCAGGGAAAGCAGAGCGTCCCAAGCAGACAGGCAAAAACCCCCAGACCGAGCGCTGCAAATCCGCTTTTCTTCTCCTCTTTTCCAAACTCCTCCCCATACACAAAAATCAAATAACAAAATACCATGATCGCCGCAAGAAAGACTAATCCAAGCCCCACCGGCGCCGCTGCTCCTACACCCTGTACGCCAAATTCACGGTTTCCACCCGCCTGATAAAATCCCATAAAGAGCTGTACAATCTGAACTCCCTTGTCCTGAATCGGCACGCCGGAAACAGGGTTCACAACAAAGCCACCAATCCGTATATATTGCAGCATAGCATAAAGATAATTGATATTGAACAATAAAAAGGCTGCCACAGCCATTCCCAACTGTTTCCATACCGTTGCTTTTCTCAAACTCTTTGCGTATATCAGCACAAAAGCGAGAAAAAACAAAGCCGTTATCCCAAAGCTCAGTATATGACTCCTCAATACACCAGAAAATCCAACAGAAAGCCAGAGCCACCCCATCTTCCTCTCTTCCTCTTTCCGAAAAATCAAACAGATACCAGCCAACACAAAGGGCAGGAATATCAGCGCAATCACTTCTCCTAATTCCGCCTCCGCATAGAGCAGAAAAACACGATAGATTGACATGGTATACAGTGCACTCCCCAAAAGTCCTGTATAGTCATCCTCAAACACTTTCCTGAACGCTGCATAAGACCCGAACGCTGTCGCTGCGTTCACCAGGATCAAAAACAATCTATAACTCATCTGTACATTCACGCCAGCCATCCTGAGAAACGCCGGAATATACAAAAAAGTATCTCCATAAAAGAAAGCAAAGGAAAACCCATGCGGGTCCACCCAGTCAGGTTTTGCCCAGAGCACGATGCCCGCTTCCCTTAACCCATCCTTCAGCGCGTCAATCCGCAGAAGTTGATACTGCAGGTCAGCCCCCCACAGTAAAAAATCTGTAAAAAGTGGCAGCGACGCCAGAAATGTCAGCAAGAGACAACCCAGCACGATATTGATTCTTTTCTCATCCCATTTTCCCTTTTTCATCCGCTTCATTCCGCTTTCGCCTCCCCTGCATTCATTTTCCGATATGCCGCTTTATTTTCCCGCTTATTATAACAAGATATCCCCCAGAAACATAACAATAACAACCACAAAATCACCGAAACCGCATTTCCGGTCTTCCAATAACCTTTTCCAACAAAATCTATCACAACACTGCCCGAAAAATCAGGTGGTATTTCCACTCGCAACACATTGTTCTCCCCGGGAAGGGCCGCCAGCAATTCTCCCGTTTCTCCATTCGTCACCCGATACCCTGGATAATATAGGAGGTTACACTCCACATAGCTCTCTGATGAAGAAGCATTTTCACACCAAAATTCCACATGGCCATTCTCTCTCTCATATGCCCTCAGCACAATGCCATCCCCCGAAACAGCCTTTGTGTATGGCAACGCCGATATATCTGTCTCCGCCGGCAGATATTCACCATTTCCGATCATCCCCGATCCCATAGCCGCCGCTTCCCGAAAATCTGACCAGCTTCTCCCCTGCACCTCATGATTCAGATAAAAACTACTTCCCCAAACCGTAAGAATCAGCACGGCCACGGCAAAACACATTCCTCTTCGCCCGTTTTCTTCCTCCTTCAGCATAGAAAACAGACCGCACCCCAAAAAAGTCAACGATATCGTCACGATCACCAGAAAACGATAGGGAAACTGGATACTGTACACCACCTTCTGTAATCCCTCGGAAAGCGCACTGACCGCATCCCAGGGAAAAATATTCAAACTCATAAACATGGCCAACATTCCTGCTGCTGCTGCAGTTCTCACCATAGGATATTCCTGAAATTCCTGCATTTTTCTGCTTCCTATGCCCTTTGCCCGCAAATACAGAAAACAGAAAAATATCACTGCAAGTGCTGCCCCCATGCCGTATGCTCTGACATACTGCATCCCTGATACATACATATAGGAAGATCTGCCCTTCCACGGAAAAAACCAGAAAAGCTGTGTCGGATAAAGTCCTAATATCTGAATCGGATTCCCTGTGTCAAACACATTTAGGTTCGCTCCCAGGGAGTAATCCAGAAACGGTATCAGATACCATAGGCTGAGTCCTATCGCCAAAAAAGCAGCTTTCACAAATGTCAAAAACGTACTTCTCCGGAAAAAGCGCCTTAGACACAGCAGACAAATTATGACTGTAAATGCCGTCACAAACTCCAGGCTCAACACATGGGAATATAGCACTCCCATATACCCAAAGGCCAACAAAAGCACCGTCCTATGGTCTCTGACTTCCTTCTCATCCTCCGAAAATACCCTTACCAATCCCCAACAGATCAACGGCAAAAATGTCATCGCGATGAACTCCCCTACCGCAACCCTGTCATATATATTGTAAAGCCTGTACAGTGACAACGTATAAACCGCACTCCCCCACAGGCCGATCCGCCTGCTCCTGAAAATATTCTTAAAACTGAAATAGGAAAGAATCACTGTCAACAGATTAATAAACGCAACATCTGCCTTAAAACAGAATGAGAGATCAAATCCCATCACCCTGAGTAATACTGCAGGCCACAGAAACACCTCCGGATACATAATAGACATCGGATATCCCATGCCAAACATGCAGTAGGATTCCATCCTTGCCGGGAAATGCCCGAGCTCCCATTCCCTCGCAATTCCCTCTATCCGATTCAAATGGAAATACACATCATCCCCCAGATGCGTATAATCCGTCAACAAATTCGTACACGCCAGCAGGAAGATCCCCAGAAGGGCAAACAGAATCTTCCTCTCTATTTCTCCCGGCCTTTTCTCTTCCCTTAAGGCAAAGACCCACAACAGGATATCTATCAGCAGAGAAAACAGTATCACAAAGAAAAGCGCCATGCTGTATTCCTGCCTCGTATGCACTACCCTAAAATCCGTTATCCTAAGTGTACCGTTTCCGGTGTAAAGTACTTCCGCCCTCAGATCCTCCGCATCCTCCAACAGCATAAAACGATAAGAGACCTCATTCTGAATATTGGAAGGGCGCAATGACACAGCATTTTCATATAATTTGCGATATCCCACTGATTCTGAGGAAACTCTGCTCACCTGTTCCGCATCCGTATCATAAGCAATCCATACCTCATAGACACCCTTCTTCAATCCGGGCAGTTCCATTGAAAGAAAGCTATTCTCTGACGCCGCTGCAACCTCATCGATATAATATGATCCGTCTGCCCCCCTGCTTCCACCATACAGCTTCACAGGCTGCTCTCCTGCCCGATAACTCTCCTTTTCCCCGTTCAGTCCCAGAAAACAGAACAGCATAAGAAAAAGCTGAATCAGCACCAGTATGCTAAACACTATTCTTTTTTTTCCAAAACTCCATTGTTTCATGCTGATGTTCCATCCCTGATGTGCTGCCCTGCCTGTCGCAGCTATCCTCTTTAGCCCGGGCAGCGATTTTCTCCCGTGCTTCTTCCCTTCTTCATCACGCCTTTCAAACAGCATAGCAGAAAAATGCACCATGCTGCCCACGCCGCCAGTTCAGACATCCGCCAGTACCACGGACTAACAAAGGAAGTATAAAGCGTTCCTCTATAATTTGCCGGCAATTCTACTCTCACCACATGATTCTCACCATCCACCCCTGTAAAAATCTCTCCAGTTTTCAGATCCCTCGCCTGATATCCCCGATAATACAAAAGGGGCAGTTCCACATAGCCATCCCCTGCACTGCTATTTTCACAGGTAAGCTCTATTCCCGCATGATCTTTCTTAAATTTCTGAACGGAAACTCCCTCCGAACAAATCACTCTTCCAGCTTTTAAAAGACTCTCGTCTGTCCCCAGCGGCAGATACTCTTTTCCTGAAAGATAAGAATTCCCAAAGGATTCCTCCTCATAAATTTTGTAAAAAGCAGAATCCGCTAAAAGCCCGCTAAAGTACATCCCCGATACAAGAAAAAGCGTAACCATTGTTCCCCCCGCATAGAGCCACATTCTCTTTTTCCTGCCATTCTCATATTCCAACAACAAAACGCAACCGCCGACCAGAGAAAGGAACACTGCCGCTATCACATAAATCCTTGTCGGATACTGTATCGCCGAAACCCCCTTTGCCACAAATCCCCCCAGGCTCTGCAGCTTACTCCAGGGAAAACATACACTTGCCATATACAGGGAAATCACAGAAAGAACCGCTGAAAAAATCCCCAGGGACTTCACAGCTCCCCTCTTCTGTCGCCGGATCTGTCCGGTCAGACAGAGATACCCATAGTAGAACAGACCGATCAACAGCGCCGCCCCTATCGTAAAAGGAATCTCCCTCTGCATTCCAGAAGACATATCATGATCCGCGGAACCCGACAGCGCAAATATCCCAAAAAGCTGTGGCAAAAGACTCCCGTACCCTTGTATCTCCCTGGTATATACCTGTTCCCCTGTAATGATCAGTTTCTGAGTTGCCATAAAATCCAAAAACGGCACAATAAACCAGAGATTCAACAGAATAATGGCCAAAAATGCCTTTCCGACTTCCAGAAGCGTCCCCTTTCTCATCACCCGCTTTATGAAGACAACCCCAATGATCAGACTGAACACAGCCGTCATCTCACAGGTCAGTATATGGCTCTGTATAATGCCTGTAGCGCTGATCGTCAACAAGATCCAGATCCTTTTATAATCTTTACTTTCTGTCTCTTCCGATAGAAGTCTCCATACTCCATAGGCAAGCAACGGCAAAAACATAGCCGCCGTGTACTGCCCCAAATGATCCTTCAGATACATCGTCACGAGTCGATATATATTCAACGTATAGAGCGCAGCCGCAAAAAGCCCGATCAATCGGTTTTTGAAAATCCTGCCGAAGCTCTCACAGGCAATCACCACAGTCCCTACATTCACCAGAAACTTATAGATCAAATAAGCCGCTCCCAGCGGAAACCCCATCATACGCAAAAAAGCCGGAATAAAAAGAAACGTATCACAGTAAAATACACCGGAAGCATATCCATAACCCTGCAGCCAATTCGGATGTATCCTCACTGGAAACTGCCCTGCCAAAAGCGCATCCTTTGTCCCCTCCAACCGCTGCAGATGGCCATTTAGGTCCGCCGATGCAATCTCATACCCCGTCAGCAGAGGCACAGAAGATGCCAAAATAAGCACCACCATTCCAAAAAGGATGCCGCGCCGTTCCATCTCCCTCTCCCAGGACTGATTTGCTGCCGATTGCCCCAGAGCCTGCTTTTCCCTGCGGTACGACAATATATCCCATATCAAAAAGCCGGTCAAAAAGGTCACCAGAAAAGCCCTTGCGCCCAGATTCGTTTCCGCCAGCTCTGCACTCTGTATCACCACCTCACTGGATGCATCACAGATTACTTTGACCTGTAAAGAATCTGTTTTTTCCAACAGCCAAAAATACATCTCTGTCTCTGTCAGTCCACTGTACAACATACAGGCATTCGCCAAAAGACCATCAAAAGACATCCCCTCCATCGCCTCCACATCCCAGGCATTGGCCATATCATCCTCTGTCACATAAGAAAGATGGGCCTTATAAACACCTGGACGCAGGGAAAGAGGTTCGCTGCTAAAAACAGTACGCCCCTCCCCGCTCTCCCCAGCGGTGAATGCTGTGCTTTCTATATTCCATGTTTTATCTTTTCCCAACAGTCCTATCATACATACAATCAGTACAATAAGCTGCAGGAGATATATCCACTTTTTTTTCATATTCGAGATCTTAAACTCCCTATCCAGGATTATTTTACACCTGTTATAACCCACATAATAATCCCACGCACTATGCAGATAGTTACCGTCTCCATCGTCTCCAGGTATTCAAGGCAATATAATAACAGTAAAATCCGATATTGCTCTTCTGATGAAGCCTCGCCAGTCTTCTCTCTTCCTCACCGATCTCACTCAGATAATAGGGATTATCCTGAAAATCAGGGAAATATTTTTTCATCCCGTCCCTAAGTTCAGCGAGGAAAGAAAGCTTTCTGTGTCTGACACCTGACATGTAAGAAAACAATGTAGTAATATAGTAAGTCTCCGCAAAACGAAACTCTATTTCCGGTCGATATTTTGTCAAAAACCCTCGACTGCTGCACTCCATCACCATCAATTCCCCGGCTTTCATCCGATCTCTGCATTTCTCTTCCGAGATATGATGCACCGTGGATACATTATGCTGGTAATAATAGTAAAGTGGCTCATCTATCTTCTCAAATCGCCTGCAGTACAGCATCCAGACCGTCCCTGCACAATTATCCTCATAGAAAATTCCCTCCGGAAAATTCAATCCATTTTCCCGGATCATACTACCCCGATACACCTTTATGACCATGCTGCCCGGACGCATCACCAATTTCCGATGCTGCTCTTCATCACAGATGCCCGTTTGATCACCGGTATTATTCTGAACTATCTTGCCGACTTCCATCGTATGTTCCGATACCAGCGAATAATCACATCCCACCACATCCGCACCGGTTTCTTCCGCCTTCCCGATCAGTCTCTCATAAAAATCTGGCACTACCCAGTCATCGCTGTCCAGAAACCCAATCCACTCGCCGCAGGCAGCCTTCAATCCCTCATTTTTAGCTCCACCCTGCCTCCTGTTATCTTCATAGTGAATCACCTTGAAGCGTTCCGGATAATCTATCTCATAACGCCTTAAAATCTCCAGAGAATGATCTGTGGAAGCATCATCCACCGCAATGATCTCCATATCCTTCAATGTCTGATGTATCAGTGAATTCAGGCAATATTCCAATTTCCCGCCCGCCGCCATATTATATACTGGCACGATCACGCTGCATTTCATCCCATTTTTCTCCTGATATATTTTCTATATCTATTTTATTTACTGTGTTTTCCTGGCCATCTATCAAAAATACTCCCCGGCATCTTTGTCAGCCCGATCACTGCACATGGCAGCATATACACCATATAAGGAAAGCTGTATCTTGTTTTAGCTTCCCATATCAGACTAAACAGTACACCCCCGATCAAAATAATCTCTGGCAATAACATATAAAACGGTTTCTTCATTCTCCAACAATACCAGAAAAACAGACAGGTGCCTATATATAACAGCCATTGATACTCATTCAAAAACATTAAAAGAATCTGTTTCAGCTCCCCATAATAAATGCTGTTAACAAAATCTCCCGGATCCTGTTCAAAATCATGATTTGCCAAAAGCCCCTGCCAAGTGGGTTCCTCCCACTGTGTCAAAAGCTTCTCTTTAAAATAGGCTTTCCAATCAGCACTCCCCTCACGGAATGCAGCCATTCGAACACGCAGATAGTCTTTAGAAAACTCTGACGCCTTCTCCTTATTATAGTCATTCAATGCATAGGCATAATAATCATGAAGATTACTCCATCCCGCCGGCTGGCTTCCTTCGTCATGTACCCCCATTGCGATTGTGCTGACAATAGGTGTCCCCTGATCCAACTTGATACCGGAACGCTCTTCATAAACCTTTTCTATCCCCTTTCTGGTGCCGATCGGCGCTGCTATGATAAGTACCAGCAATAGCATCTTCGTCCAATCTTTTCTCTCCACGCCATATATCACCAAAACAATACATGCCGCAATGATTATGATCCAAAAATTTCCTCTTGTAAATACTCCCAATACAGCGCACAATACAATCGGCAGGATCAGCTTCTTTTGCCCTTCTCGAATAAAAGCGATCAGCAGCCACACAAATACCATGCCTGCCATCACTGAAAATATTTCCCCATACACAAACGGTGTATATAAAAATAACGGAAAACAGGTCGATGCAAGTATACAGTAAAAAACACCGGCTTTTCTTTTGCCACCAAAGTTTTTCACAATCTTGTAACCGGCCAGAATAATGATGGGTATACATAATACATTACAGTACTGTATGACATGATAATCTCTCATTCCGCATAATGTAAAAAGTCCACGAAATACAACTGCAAGTTCAAGCTGATAGGTATATGTCCCGAAATACTGATCCGGTCTCAATATCTCATAATTTCCATCCATCAGGGAATATGCGCCTTCCACAACCCATCTCTGATCTGTACACGGCTGAGCCCGCACAATGGAAACCCACCAAATTCCCAATATAACAGAATATAACATGGTAAAAATCAGGAAAGCTTTCTCGGCTTTATCTTTCATCTTCTCCGACATATTCTTCCCGATACAGCCGGCACCGTATATTGCAATACAACACACCAACAAGATAATAATATGGACAAATAAATTATCCCTTTCGATTTCAAACAACTCATAATATTCGGGGACAAAATGATACGTATATCGAAAACTATACCACGTCAGATATCCAAAAATCACAAGCCCTATTATTGTCACAATACCTGTGAGTATCCTTTTCATAAATCTCCCTTTTGCCTTACCGTTTTTTCTCCAGCACTGCTTTTCCATTCTCCACCCGGTAGATCATATCGCACTTCTCTATGGTCTGCAGTCTGTGGGCAATGATGATCAGTGTCTTTCTTCCGTGCAGGCTGTTGATAGAATCCATGATCGCCGCCTCCGTATCATTATCCAGCGCGGAAGTCGCTTCATCCAAAATCAATACCTCCGGATCATAATACAGGGCTCTGGCAATACCGATACGCTGCCGCTGACCGCCGGAAATACGAATCCCACGCTCACCAATACTTGTATTTACTCCCTCCGGAAGACTTTTTACAAACTCATCCAACTGCGCTTCCTTCAGTACTTCCCAGAGCCTGTCCTCATCAATCTCCTCCTCCGCAATACCAAACGCTACATTTTTGCGGATCGTATCATCCAGCATAAAAATCATCTGGGGAATATATCCCACATTTTTCAACCAGCTTCTGTAATTTTCCTTGATACTAACGCCGTCCGCGTATACACCGCCTGTCTGTATCTCCAAAAGGCCCAGCAAAATATCCACCACCGTAGTCTTCCCCGCACCGGAAGTCCCCACAATGCCCACCGCTGCGCCCACCGGAATCTCCATATTGGCATGATCAAAAATAAGAGGTTCCGCATTCGGATAATGATACGTGATATCTCGCAGTTCAATACTCTTTTTCACCGGCAGCTTTTCTTTTGCCACATCCGCAAAACTCATATCTGTATTTTCCCCGGAAATCTCATCCTGCAGATTATCGCTGACCCCCATAAAGAAAGGCTGGTAAAATGCCATGGAAGTAAGTTGATTGTTGATCCTGTTGGCACAGGGCATCATGCGCACAGCCGCCACCACAAAAGCTGAAAGTACAGCCGTCACTTCCTTTACGCTCTCTCCCTGGCTTACCAGTATCATCATATACCCCACCAGAGACGCAATACAGACCGTCTCGATCAGGAGTCGGGGAATACTGTTGTACAGTGTGTATTTCTGCACCGCATTCACATAACCTCTGCCGCACTTGATGTATTCCTCAGTAAAATACTGCTCTTTTCCGGCAATTTTTACCTCCTTAATGCCCTGCACCGTCTGCGATATCCATTTAAACAGCCCACTGTAAAAATCCTGATTTTCCTGCCCCGCCTTATTCATAATCGGCTTTACCACCTTTTTAATGATAAGCAAAGTGGCAAGAAGCGGCACTGCAATGACCACTGTCATTTTCCAGTCCGAAACTACCATCACACCAAGCAGCACCACAAAAACAATGATTTCCGAGATCAATTGCAGCAGAGATAAGATCAGCGCATACATATTATTCACATCAGAGGTAATATTCCTCTGAATGATGGCCGTGTCTGCATTCAGATAAAACTCATAGCCTTTCCTAAGGTAATTTTTCATCATTCGCTCAGAAGTTCTGAACTGGTTTGTATATACAAATCGATACATAAACTTCATTTGCCAATAAAGGTAGATGTTTTTAATGACAAAAATCAGAATCAGCGCTGCCATCATGAAAAGTGCAAACTGTGTCACACTCTGCATATGCAGCGCCTCATATATTTTTCGTACAATATCATATTTCTGGATGGAGCTCTCATCAATGACCACGCCCACCACGGGAATGACCATGGATACACTACAAGCTTCAAGAATGGCGCCGAAGATCATCATCAGGACCATAAGGAACATGGTGTTCTTTTGTTTCTTATCCAGCAATACGTTTAGTTTTTTCAGAATGTCCTGCATATGGGTAACTCCTTGGTTATTCTCTCTCTATAATACCGATCCTCTTATTCTGGTTGTGGATCTCGGGATCTTCATATTTGTCCATAAATTCATCTCCAAGACGAATCAACTTATCCGCAAAACAAATCCCCTTTAAGTCTGTAAAAACAGTTACCACTTGCTCAAAATGGAGATTCTCAAAAAAATTCAGCATCTCCATGGGAACCGTGGCGTCGAACATAGGGTAGCCCGGAAAAACTTTGCGGTAGTCCAGTTCATCCCGGGGATGGGGTTTTATGAATATCTGACCCTGTTTTTCGTATTCTGCCACAATGTCTTTGAATATCTGTTCCCGAACGTCCAGCGTGCAGAGAGGATCTGTGAGGATCAAGATCTTATCCCGTTTCTGTTTGTCCCTCCCTGCATCTTTTCCGTCCGGTTTCGCTGAATTTTCAGTTATTTCTTCTATTTCGGGTGGTGTTATTTCTGCACCGCACTCCTCTATCTTCTTCAACAGGCCGTCCATATCCCTGACAAAAGCCCGTAAAATGATATCCTTATCTTCTCTTGTCAGGGCATCCACCAGTTTCTGCCTTGGCACTTCCCTATAATAAGGGCAGGGCATGGTGATAGCAGAAATACTGTTGACTTCCATGTCAAGGCAGTACTTTCCATATCCATTCTGAACGAAGATCAGATTCAGCTTTTTGGACAAAAAGGCTTTCAGACCGAAATGGCCTCTGTTATCATATCTTGCCGCATCGAAATGAACAAGGCAATTCAGACCGTCCTCCATCGCATGATAGTAGATTTTGTTCTGATTCAGGTAATAACCTATCGGATCGGAATCGCAAAACACATAAATTTCCCGGTATTTTCTAAAATCTACCGGGATAAAAGGCGCCTCCAGCTTTGCATAGCGTTTCGTAAAACGGATGCGCTGCCACATATTAAAAATAATATTTCCTTTGTCCTGTCTAAAAGCCGTAAGTTCGGGAAAGTAATCCTCCCGCTTTTCATCAAAAGAAATTACATCAACAAACAGTCCGGTGGATTTTACCCGCTCCCCGAACTGCTCAAAATTATTAGACATACTGCTCAGCATCAAAGATGCCTCCCCGACTGCCACCGCATCTTTTTCCCTGCGCAGATGAAGTTCCTTTAAAAATGCCACATACGCATGGTAATAAGTGTGGCAGACATAAATCCTGTCATTCATCGCTGTTTCCTTTAAAGTATTAGTGTACCATATTTTTCCTGATAAGACAAAGAAATTCAAAAATTCCCGAAATACTCATCCAAATAAAGCATTCTCTCTTCTACATATTCTTCCACTTCCGCCAAATCAGAACTGTTCAATGCGCCCTCCCACTCTTTGGTATCCCTGGCAAAAGCGCCTGTTTTCTGTATATAATTCATATTATCCTGTAAAAGCTTTATTAAATATTCTGTGCTCAAAACCCCTGCCCGATACTTGTTCCACCGCTCTTTCAGCACATCCCCCTCTCCGTTAAAACTGGAGCGGAACAATTGCTCCAGTACAGGTTCCACATAATTAACACTCGTGTCATGATTGAACTCGGTATAATTTTTCTCCGGATCATAGCTATAGCAATTCCCGAATGTATAATTCAGATCCCAAGGTATTGTGATCATCTTATAACCCGCCGCATTGTCCGCCTCCTCCGCAGAAATATAAGTGTTTTTTAAATAGTTATCAAATCCTGATACCGTTTGAATGAAAATATAATAATCCGCCAGGTTTTCCACATGGCTCATATCTGAATATGCATTAAAATCAATACTCCAGTATTTACAGGTAAAATAATCTACGACTGGTTTCCAGAGTTCCTCTACCGAACCGTTCTTTTCCGGATATCTGATGCGCACAGGATAACACACCTCATAATTCTGGTCAATAGATGCCTGAATATCCGCACTCTCCGGCATATACCAGTCCAGTACCTTATAAAGTACATTTTTTTCTCCAAGTTCCAGCGTATGTTCATCAACCGGAAGCATCATCCCGTAAAGTCCCATATACTTCCCGTCCAGGATCACTTCACAATACTCCATCTCCGGTCCTCTTTCATTAAAATCCGTCTCCTCTACCGCTATCTCTTTCCAGATATCCATAGATACCTTGTCCCTGATCTTATTTGGATCGGAATACATGGCCAGAAGTTTCCAGTCTGTACTGCTCTGCATGCCAAACAGAGGCTCAGAAATTCCTTTTTCCTTTTGATCTAAAAGTTTTACCGCATAACTCTTTTTCGAAAACAGGGCTGAATTCTGCCCCCTCTCATGATAGCAGACTTTTCTTTGCAAAATCTGATATTGATTCTCTGCCGCATCTTTATTCTCAGGTAACGCCGAGACGCCCGACTGAAAAACCGTAATCTCTCCATAATAACGAGTTTCTGAATTAAACACATAATTATCGATATCCTCGATCGGATATTCCCTCGGCTCTTCCCGGTCTGTATCTATTTTAACTACCGGCATCCCTGTCAGTACTATACCAACTTTCTGGTACTCATCCTCTGTATAAAATACTGCGTCAAATATATGTCCTTCATTTATCGCCTGCGGAAGTTTTTCCGCACATTCATCTGACAAAATATAAAGGTCTGCACCATAAGGTCTTATATCCCCCTGCCATTCCCCTTCTGAGAGAGACTGAGAAATATAAAATAACCGATCCTCTTTATCAAATGCCGCCTCATAACCATTAAAATACAACCCTGCCTCTTCCCTTTCCAGGAGATTTTCTGTCTTGCTCTTCCCTGAAAGCAGCCTCTCGGCCTCCTGCGAGCTTATCATATAATTCCAAAGAGAACCGCCCTCCTCCTTTTTTGCCGGCCATAAAATCCACAGTATCAAACCAATACCAAGTATCAGCACACTGCCATACTGGTATAAATGCGCAGATAGATCCTTTTTACTTGAAATACTCATCCAAAAACGCCAGCCTTTCCTTTTCATATGCCATAATCTTTGTCAGATCACCATTATTATTCTGCATGGGCCACCTTTCGGAATCTCTCTTAAAAGCGCCCGACTTTTGTATATACTCCATATTCTCCTGCATCAACCCAAGAATATGCTCATCACTAAAAATATCCCCCCTGTAGTTTCGCCATTTTTCCTTCAGCACATCCTCTTCCCCATGTGTATTGTTCATAAAGAGTTGTCTGATCACCGGCTCTGTATAGAACTGTGTGGTATCCGGGTTAAATCGGGTCTTTCCCAGTTCAATCTCCACAGTAAACTCATCTCCAAAGGTATAGTTCAGATCCCAGGGAATCGTAAGAATACGCACCTCTCCATCTTCATTTTTCCGAGCAATACGATAGGTATTTTTACAGGCATTATCCCATGCCGATGTTGCTTCCAGAAAAAGATAGTAGTCCATCGTATTCTCCAAATCGATCAATGAATACAGTTTTTCAAAATCAATGTGCCAGTATGCCGCCTCCAGATATTGCCGGATCGGCTCCCAGTGCATAGCCAGATCCCCTACCCCCTGTTTCGGATAACGAATCCTGATTGGATAGCAGACAACATACCCAGCATCAATGCTGCTCTGGATGTCTTCCTCTAACGGCATTTCCGCCTGCAGGAATTTATAAAGTACATCTGTTTCCTCAAGGTTCATTGTATCCTCATCAAGGCCTTTCAGCACCTGATACATGCCGATATAATCCCCATCCAGAACAACTTCACAGTACTCCATAGCGGTAGCCCCCTCCGAAACACTGTTCTGTTTATCCGCGATTTCTTCCCAAAGCTGCCAGGCGGTCTTCTCCCGCACTTTTGTAACATCCCCGGCACCAGCAAGCAGCTTCCAATTTGCACTTTCTCCAAGACCAAACAGATTCTCTTTTTTCTTTTCCCCCCGATCGTCTGTCAGCTTCAAGGCATAACTTTTTTTATCAAAGTTATCTGACGTATTACCCCTCGTATGGTAACTGACTTTCCCCTGCATGATACGGTAAACATTTCTCGCATCACTTTCCAGCGTCCCGTATGTACCTGAATTTCCGTTCGCATGAAATATCGTAATATCTCCCAGAAAACGTGTCTCCGAATTAAAGACATAATTATCGATATCTTCGATCGGGTACTCCGGCTGCCAGGAATCATTCGTCTCAATGGAGATAACAGGCATTCCCGATACTGCCACACTGGTTAATGCATATTCATTTCCTTTTACGATTGCCGCCTGAAATAAATGTCCCTCCCGGATACTCTCCTGCTTTTTCTTCATATATCCGTCGTCCAACAGATAAAGCCGGGCATCTTTCTCGCTGAGTCCTAAAACCCCCTCCCAAGCCCTATTTACCGGATTCTGTGCCACATACCAAATATTATCCTCGTTATCATAGGGAAGGGGACAATTATTTAGCATCAAAACAACTTCCCGATCTGATAGGATGCTCTGATTTTCCTCAAAAAAATCCAGTTTTTCCTGAAATTCCTCTTCTGGAAGCAATTCCATACCATCTGCCCTTACCGCCCTTTTCGTAAAAATGATACCGGGCAGCACAATAAGCAGCAGCGCAATCCCTGTATAAAATCTCCCACTATATACAATATTTTTCACTTTTCGATGATTTATCCGTTTCTTCATAATCCACTCTGTATTTTTTCAACAATTTGTATTATGATAACACTATGAAAAAAATACGCCCTTTTATTTCTAAATTCATATTCCTGCTTTCTGCCGTCCTTCTGCTTGGTCTCTCTGTGTTTTTACAGACCGAACCGGAAAACGGCAGTATCTCGCCAGACTCCACTTTCGTCATCAGCCATGAAAGCGGCTTTTATCGTCATTCCCTGCAAATTCGCATTACACCTGTCCAGAATGCGATTATTTATTATACCACAGATGGCTCCGAACCTTCCAGTACTTCTTCTTCATCCACATTATACGAACACCCGATCACTCTGAATGCCGCTTTGCAGGAAAGATCTTATCCTTTGCGTTTCCGTCTATATTTTGATGATGGCACAAGTTCAAAGGTTTATAACTACAGTTACATTCTCGGATATTTTATCTCCTCGAGATATGATGCTTATGTTGTCAATATTATGGGAGATCCGGAGGATCTGTTTGACGAGGAAAACGGTATTTTTACCAACTACAGCCAGACCGGAGAAGCTTCAGAACGTCCTGTACACTTTCAGATCTTTGACCAAAAAGGGAATCTTCTCACCGCGCAAAACTGCGGCCTGCGCATATTTGGTAATTTTTCCAGAGGAAAAGCACAGAAGTCCTTTCAACTTTTCGCACGGAAGAGCTACGATGCCTATGGAAAATTCCACCTCTCCCTGTTCCCTGACATTCGCCGGGAAACGGACGGCACGATTTCCGACCGGAGCAACCGCCTTGTCTTTCGAAACAGTGGAAACGATTTTGCCAAAGCTTTCCTGCGTGATACCTTGTTCCAGCAGCTCGCCATCGGATACGGATTTCCGCTTGCCACCCCTTATGTCCCCGCCGCTGTCTATATCAATGGGGAATATACGGGCTTTTACTGGATCAAAGAACCTTTTTCCGATGGTCAGATGGAAGAACTCTACGGCACAGATCATGGACGGTTTGAGCGGGTTACACTACAGGAATTTTATAAAACTGCCGGAGAAGAAGGGGAAATGCCCAGCCAGATCATGGAAGATTACCAGACCATCTATGATCTGTATGCCGAAGCCGACCTGACAGATGATACAGTCTATCAGGCGCTCTGTGAAAGAATTGATCTGGAAAACTATCTTTCTTATTATGCGCTGGAAATCTATATTGCCAATAAGGACTGGCCCTACAATAACGTCCGCGCTTATCGCTATTTTGCAGATGACGGAAACTACACGGAGGACACCGTTTTTGATGGCAGGTACCGCTATCTGTTTTATGACACAGACTATGGATTCGGACTGACTGATGACGTGCCAGGTTACGCCTGTGAAGAGGATAATATTGCTGTGCTGCTGAACAATTACCAATCCCCGCTTTTCTGTAACCTGATGGCAAGGGAAGATTGCCGGGAGAACTTCACAAATGATATCTGTGATCTGATGAACAGCTCTTTTTCTCCTGAATCTGTCAGTGAGACAGTACAGAAACTGTCCTCCGACAGAAATCCCGAGCTGGGTCATTATATTGAAAATATGTTATCAGATATCACAACTATGGATGCGGTAAACGCGGAGACTGCTTCTATTTTGGCCTTTGCGCAGAACCGCCCCGGCTATATGCATACTTTCCTGCAAAAGGATTACGCTTTGTTTTATCCCTATTCACTGCATGCAGAGTGTCCGGAAAATGCCAGAATTTCTGTAAATTCCATTGAGGATACAGGCAGTGATTTTTCCGGTATCTATTATGCGGATAACTCTCTCGCACTAAAAGCTTCCGTGAATGAAGGACATCGCTTTGCATATTGGCTTATAAACGGTACACAATATAGAGAAGCAGAACTCCTCTTTTCTTCCGAGGAAGTAAAGGACCTTTTAGGTATCCCGATACAGGATATGGAGAGTTTTACTCCTCCCGAAGGTTTTGGAACCCTCGGCTATGCCGAATCAGATGGGCATCCCTCTCTGGATATTCTTCTTGTAACAGAAGATAATCCTGATGCGATCCCGGTAATCTCCCGCATTCATTCCAAAGGAGTAAATGATCTGGTGGAAATTTCCAATTATTCCAGCCATCCGCTTTCTTTGGAAGGATTTTATCTCAGCGATGAACCTGAAAATCTGAAAAAGACAAAACTTCCAGGATCGTCGCTTGAACCAGATGCATCCATTATTTTTTATGGAAAAAAGAGCAGGCCGCCTTTCCATTCAAAATCCCTTCCATTAGGATTTAACCTTCGAAAGGGGGAAATACTATACCTATCTGATGAAGGCGGCACGATCATAGAAGAAATTCCAATTCCCGATATGGGGAGAGAAGATACAGATTATATAAGAGATTCTCTTTCAGGAGAATTTCATGAACTAATTGTAAACTAAGTTGCCGGTCAGATAATCTGTGGTATAATATCCACTACAGATAAAATAATAAGGAAAGGACAAATACTATGTTAAAAAGAAAATTATTAACACTGTCTGTTATTATGGCAGCCCTGCTGCTCATCTCCTGCGGTAAATCCGATGGAGATAACAATGGCAACGGCGATACAGAGGCGAAACTGGTTGGCCCTCTATCCGAGATCATGGATTCCGTTTATGAAAATGCCGATCTGCCGCAAGATTTCAGAGACTCCATGGCTGATTTCGATTCCGGAGAAATCCCGGAAGACTCAGCGGAATACCTTATCGGTACAGCGGATGTGGAATACACGGAAGGCTATTATTCCATGCCGATGCTCAATGTTGTCCCTTATCAGTGTATTCTGTTAAGGCTTCCGGAAGGCGCTGATATAGAAGCCGCTAAACAGACGATCTCCGATCATGCAGACCCCCGAAAATGGATCTGTGTGGAAGCAGAGAGCGTTATCGTGGAAAATGTAGGAGACGTTGTTTTGTTTGTGATGGGAGACTCTCCTACAACAAATGCAATGAGAACGGCGTTTTTGGAGTTAGGGGAATAAATTGGGGTAAATGATGCGCCACCAGAGGGGCGTTATATCCTGTAAGGTTCCTCTGATGGCTGCGTTTTTATTTCATATAATTTCTACACATTATAGTTTAGTTTTAAAAATACTGAACTAACATAATAATTTGCTTTGAAAATATTTACAGGATGGAAAAGCCGAGGCTTCTGCCGTCTCGGACAAACATTTCTACGGTTTCTCTTGAAAATTGAGTTAAATCTTTTCCCAGATTAGATAATTTCAGAATGATTTCATCCGGAACAGTAATGATATCTACTTGGCATCGGTTCGCCTGAATGATGTTGAAAACTTCCCGGACGCTGGCCCAGAGGAGTTTTGTACCAATTTTCTTATGGCAGATGGGAAGAGCCTCTTTCATGATTTCCTCCGCATCCACACCGGCATCCAGAATCCGGCCCGCAAAGATGGAGACAATATTTTCTGTCCCTTCTGCAAAGGCATCGACGATGCTGCAAACCTGTTCTATTGTGAAAACTGCTGTGATATTCAGTTTAAGCCCTTCCGCGGAAAGTTTTCTGATCAGCGGTATGCTGGATTCTCCTTTTGTATTCATCACAGGAATCTTCACAAAGACATTTTTACCCCAGGACGAGATTTCTCTTGCCTCCTGTTCCATTTTATCAAAATCATCTGCAAACACTTCCATGGAGACCGGACGATCCGGTATCTCTAAAAGTGCCTGTTTTGCAAAAGACACATAATCTGCCACCCCTGCTTTTTTCATCAGAGTTGGATTTGTGGTGAAACCTTTTATATAAGGCAGACGGCTCATCTGTTTCATCTTTTCTATATCTGCGCCATCCGCATAAATGGCTATTTCTAAATCTTCTATCCTCACGTCTCTCTCCCATCAACATGTTATTATATTTCTCTGCCTTATCATAACATGATTATGTTTATCCTGCAGCCGACAATGTAACTGCCCGCCTTCACTGCACTGCCCCCAGTGCATTGACGATAAGATGCCAGATGACACCCTGCCACCCTTCTGCATGGGGTGTGATTCTCTCCTGTGATACTACCGGCACTAAAATACAGGCATCCGAGACCTGCCCGGAATATCCGCCGTCTCTGGAAACAATCGAGATTATCTTTGTGCCGCGCTCCTGTCCGAGTTTTAATGCGTTTACGATATTCAGAGATGTCGTCTCACTGCCGCCTCCTACCGAAAATACCATAAGAGCATCTTTCTCACAGAGCCTGGATGTCTTCAGCCATTCCACAAAAGTAGTCTCCCACCCCTCGTCATTGGTTCTTGCTGTTAACTCCGAAACGTTATCTGTGGGAGCATAAGTTTCTATTCCGCCAATCTTTCTAAAATCATTCACTGCATGGGAGGCATTGGCTGCACTACCGCCCACACCTAAAATAAACAGTCTGCCCTCTTCCTTCTTTACCTGCCGCAAGACAGATACCGCCTTTGCTATGGCTTCTCTATCCAATTTTTCGATGATCTCCGCCGTTTCCTTTAAGTAAATGTCAATATATTCCCTGTTTTTCATTCTGATCATTCATTCCTTTCGAAACTTATTTTTCGTCCTGCTCTTATTCCCAACTAAGCCCTCTATCCTTCGGCACAATACGTCGCAAAGTATAAATATCACTATTGGCAATTTCTTCCGCATGAGTATCAAAATCTTCCCATCCGTCCCACAACGCACTGATCAGACGCCCACTTATTTCACCTGATCTTTCCGATGCAAGATAAGCCGCAAGACGTGCCGCCTTATCAGGCGCTGTGCCGCCTGTTTCCCTTTGCCGGAGTGCCTGCTCATATGCCTTTTTCCCGAGCGCTTCCTCTCCTGCCTCCAGCATTTCTTCCAACATTCGCGTATTCATCGCCCCCGGTGCGATGGCATTGATATAAATACCATCCTTCTCTGTTTCTTTTGCCATCGTCTCTGTGGCGCGGACAACCCCGGTCTTTGCTATGGCATATCCCATAAAATTTTCTCTTGGACCGGTTGCACCACCGCCGGAAAGATTGATAATTCTGCCCTCTTTTTTTTGCGCTCTGAAAATAGCGACAGCCTTCCGCATACTATATAAAGTTCCCAGCAGATTGATTCTGACCACATCCTCTATCCCCTGCCAAAGAACCTCTGTGGTATCTCCGATCGGCCCTTGTATCCCCGCATTATTGACGACACAGTCCAGTGTTCCAAACTCTTGCAGCACAAAGTCATACAAGACATCCACATCTTCTGTGATACCCACATCTGCTTTTTGGAAGATTACCCTCTGGGTATCGCTTTTCCGATAACCCTCCAGTTCTTTTGCCGCTTTCAGGAGCCTTTCCTCATTTCTCGAACAGATACATACCGAAGCGCCCTGTTTTAAAAACTCTTTCGCGATCTCCTTTCCAAGTCCCTGGTCTGCACCTGTGATAATTGCCTTTTTTCCTTGCAGCATGTTGTATCTCCCCCTGTTTTCTTCCCACGGAAGATTTATTGCATATGTAAGATCTCCTCCGCGACCTCCAGTAGATTTCTTCCAATAACATCCGGCTTCGCATACTTAAGCCTGCCGCATACGTCACATTTATAGTCCCCCACAAAAGCAGTCTTCACACCCGCATTTCTTCCCGCCAGCATATCCGTATAGGCATCCCCTATCATATAAGAATGCTCCGCATCAATATTATGCTTCTTCATAATCTGTAACAGCAAGCCAGGCTCTGGTTTTCTGCAGCCGCATTTCCTGACCAGAAATTTCTCCTTCGTTCTGCTGCTCCCCGCCGGGTGATGAGGACAGATCAAAACCTCCGCAATCTCAACGCCTTCCTTCAGCAGTTCTTTCACCATAAACGTATTGATATCATATAATGCAGCCAGTGTCGCCTTCCCTTTCGCCGCTGCCGGCTGGTTGGAGACGACAAAAAGTTCCATCCCGCTCCCAGAAAGTTTTTTCAACCCTTCTATCACTCCAGGCAGAAAACAAAACTCCGGGATAGAAAGCGGCGAATCCAACTGCTCTGTGTCTTCGTTATATACAATCTCATTGATCACGCCATCCCGGTCCAGAAAACAGGCGGCATGCGGCTCCATAAAGCGTTTTTTTACATATTCTGTAAATTCCGATAAAGATGCCGGCGTCCCTATCTCATAAAACCTGTGCGTCTCCTCACAGGCAATACACATCTCTTCCTCCACCAGACGTTTCTGGATATCCGAAAGATCCACCACCGCCTCTTTTCCCGGTTCCGCTAAAGACGCAAATACTTCCTTTGCAAATACCTCGATCCCATAATCGATATAAGACATTTCCACAGTGATATTTTTCTTGTCGTAAACCTTTATCTCACCATCTCTATAGATTACATTGCTCTTATCAAACCGGTTGCCATTTTCCATCACGGTCATAAGGGCCTTCTTCCCCTTTATTTTTCCGGTATAATAGCGATACATGATCTGGAAGTAATCGACATCCATAAAGGAATCCGCATAGACCAATAGAAAATCATCTTCCAGAAGCGGTAACGCCCTGATCACAGCCCCGCCTGTTCCCAGAAGTTTCTCCCCATCATAGCTGTACTGAATGGAGATGTCTTTCCCATAGCGGCTTCCGTCTCCAAAGTACTCTTCGATCATGCTCGCCCGGTAGCCCACCAAAAAAACAAATTTTTGAAAACCGGCCTGTAACAGCAGCATAAGTTCATATTCAAAAAAAGGTTTCCCATGTATCGGAACAAGAGGTTTCGGGCAGCTTACAGTCTGTTCTTTTAATCTGCTGCCAAGTCCTCCCATCAATACCACTACCTGCAGATCTGCACAATTAAGATTTTCCATTGCCAATCCATCCATTTTACCAACGATATCTTTTCTCAGTAAACCAATCTTGTCCCCTGGTTCTCGAAACGGAATCGCACTTCCCTGAGGCCTGTCTTTTGCATTGCCCTGCGAAGGCTTACCTTATCCTCCGCATAGAACATTAAAAATCCGCCGCCGCCGGCACCAATTAGTTTACCGCCCAAAGCACCATTCTTTATTGCATATTCATACCATTCATCAATTCTGGGATTTGACATCTGTCTGGAACGTTTTTTCTTGATCTCCCAATGATGCTTCATGATTTCTGCAAATTCCCGCAGATCTCCTCTCTCAAAAGCCGCTTTACTGTCTAACCCCATCTGTTTTACCATATCCAAATTCCGCTTCATATCTTGATCAGAACTTTTGGTTTTCACATCCTGTTCCTTCAATATCTGGGAAGCTGATCTCTCAAAACCGGTAAAATACAACACCAGATTGTCTTCCAAATTATAATAGGTTTCCTTGGACATATTGAGGGGTTCCACATCCACATGCCCATCCTTCCTGAAATACATCGCCTTGATGCCGCCGTATGCCGCTATATATTGATCCTGTTTTCCAATTGGCTCCTGCAGACGATTCATCTCTATATCACAGGCTTCCTCCGCCAGCGTCCTTGTGCCGACCAGCTCTCCTTTATATTCATGAAGACACTTCAACACTGCTGTTGTAAAACTGCTGGAAGATCCCAGCCCAGTTCCCGCCGGAATATCCGCCATTGACTGTATTTCAAAACTATCATTTTCCATCCCCAGCATACTGATAGCTTCCCGAAAGATCGGATGCTCCAGTTTTTGGATGTCCCGCACTTTCTCCGTTCTAGAATATTTCACCCATATCTCATCCTGAAAATTTTCATGCATGGTGATATATACAAATTTATTGATAGCTCCTGCAATCAGAAACCCTTCATTTTCTTCATAATAAGAAGGCAGGTCTGTACCACCCCCGCCTAATGATATCCTGAGCGGACTTCTTACGATGATCATTTTTCGATTTTCTCCTTTTTGTAGATCTGTTCGACAATCTTTAACGCCTCATATGCGTCCCTGATATCTCCCATTTTCAGGCTTCGTCCCGTCCGGACAGCCTCCTCCACTTCCTGAAATTCCAGATCCCAGGACTTGTCCCCTCTTGGATACTCATAAATAACCGTATCTGGCGGCCCCATCTCAGGCAGCATCTGATAATGGTACAGCTTTTCCACGCCATAACTGCCGCCCAACCCTTCAATCGCCAGTTTCGCGTTTTTACAATAAATCTCCAAAGAGAACATATTTTTCCACTCGGTACAGCTCACTTGCAGCCATGCCGCTCTGCCGTCTTTTTTTCTCAGGCTGATAAAACCATTGTCATCCACCGGCATATCCCAGAAATAAGTCTCTGCAAATCCAGCTACCTCCTCAAAGTCACCCATATACCAACGGGCAAGATCGATCAGGTGCACCCCCTGGTCAATGGTTTCCCCTCCGCCGGAAAGGCTGGCATCCGCTCTCCACTCTCTATCGTAGCCCACCCTTCCACCATGCCCGTAGCGCCCGCGGATAAACATCACTTCCCCGGTTTCTCCCTTTTCCATAATCTCTTTTGCTTTCAGCATAGCCGGATGATACCTGTGGTTAAAACCAACTTTTACAACCACATGATTCTTTTCTGCCATTTCTATAATAGGCAGTAATTCCTCAGCACAAATCCCACCAGGCTTTTCCACGATAACATGCTTTTCTCTTTCCACGGCATATAACGTGATCGGTGCAAGCAGATTATTTAGCGTAGATACGATGATCAGATCGATCCCCGGCCGCTCCACCAATTTCTTATAATCATCTGTGACAAAATCACAGCCTGTCATCAGCGCAAGCTCTTTCGCCCGCTCTATCTGAATATCACATACTCCCGCAATCGTATGCGTACCAGGAATAGATTTCGCTCTTTTCCTGCCAATCAATCCGCAACCAATGATACCTATGTTCATCTTCTGTTTCCTCTCTCATAAATCCGCGTGCTCCGCACGCTCTTTCACCCAGACAGAGACAAAATACTCGTTTCCCCGCGTTAATCCCGCACATCAAATACCCATGTATTTCTTTCCAAAAATTCTACCGTTTTCAGCACTCCATCTTTAATACTATATTTTGGCGTCCATCCAAGCCCTCTCACCTTCGCCGTATCCAGATAGATAAACGGATTATCTCCTATCCAACCGCGTTCTCCCCCCGCATACTCAAAGACAGGAGAAAGCCCCATCTTTTCAGATATCCAGCCTGCGGAATCATTTACTTCGCAATACTCATCCGTTCCCAGATTATAAATGTTTACTTTTTCCTGTGCCTTTTCTATCACTGTCAAAATAGCATCCAGACAGTCCTGCACATACAGATAGGACTTCCTCTGCTTCCCATTTCCAAGTATATAAAGTTTATCAGGATCTTCCTGCAATTTTCTGTAAAAATCAAATACATGTCCATGGGTATAACGCTCCCCTAAAATGGACACAAATCGGAAAATATAGGCTGTAAAATCAAAGCCTTCGCAATAAGCAGCGATCATACCCTCCCCTGCCAATTTGGAAGCTGCGTATAGAGAAGTCTGCACTGGGAACGGTGCATCTTCCGGCGTTGGGATCACAGCGGCCTCTCCATATACGGAACCAGTGGAAGAAAATCCGATCTTCCGAATACTGTTTTCTCTCATTGCTTCCAATACATGGAAGGTTGCAATGGTATTCTGCTCCAAGTCTTTCTTCGGGTGCTCGCATCCCATCCGCACATCTGCATTCGCAGCAAAATGGAATACAAACTCACAGCCAGCCATGGACTTTTTCAGCTTCTCCAGATCCAATGTATCCCCCTCTATTAAGGTAAAACTCTCATACTTCCCTGCGTTTTCCAGAAACTCTCTCCTGCCCGTGGAAAAGTTATCATAAACAACCACTTCATGTCCCAGACCAAGAAGTCTGTCCACCATATTAGAACCGATAAACCCGGCTCCCCCCGTCACAAAATAACGCATATCATCTGCCTCCTCTGTTTCCTATGCAAAACCGTTTTTCATCCCTGCAATCACAGTCTGTCCCCGCCATCCACATTATCCGCATCAACCACTCGATCTACAATATATCTAGGCCTCTCCCTGACCTCCTCATAAATCCGTCCGATATACTCTCCCAACAGCCCGATAAACAGAAAATTGATACCTCCCAACAGCAGAAGAAGCACCACTGTAACCGGAATATGCGGTATGGAAATCGAACAGAACTGTAAAATGCTCTGTATGATATAATATAAAAGAGAAATCCCGCCTACAGCAGAAAAAATCCCGCCGAAAACAGTGATAAATTCTAATGGTTTTGTGGAATAACAGATAAGGCCGTTCAATCCGATTCTCAGAGAGCCGAAAAACCGATTATAATTGCCCTCCCCGGAATATCTGGCATCTCTGTCATATAAGATTGCTTCCTGCTTGAAGCCCACAAAAGCGACCATGCCTCTTAAAAAACCATGATGCTCTTTAGATTTTTTTAACTCCTCTATTACAACGCGATCGATCAGGCGAAAATCCCCGGTATTTACCGGGATATCCACATCTCCCATCCGGTTGATCAACGCATACCCCGAGCGCGCTACAATCTTTTTGATCAATGTCTCCCCTGCCCTTGTCTTTCTCTGGGCATATACTACATTGCTGCCGTTACTCTGCCATCTATCCACCATTTCCTTCATCAGTTCCGGCGGATCCTGCAGATCCACGTCCGTAATAATGCATGCATCTCCCCTGCAAGTGCAGATACCTGCATAAGTAGCAGAGGGCTGTCCAAACCTTCTGCTAAACTGGACCAAACGTATATTTTTATTTTTCCGGATACTATCACATATTACTTCGTAAGAATGATCGGGAGAAGGATCCAGACAAAAAATAATCTCATAGTGATACTCATTTTCTTCCAGGACTTTTATGGTTCTTTCCAGAAAAGGAACGATATTATTTTCTTCCTTATAGACGGGTACTACAACTGACAGTAAAAAATCACTTCTCATGCTTTTCTCTTTCGTCACCTTTCAATCTATATGTTACATAAAAACCCCTAATTCTCTTTAATAAATATAAGCGTTGCACCTGGTTCTGTCAACTGAAAGTGTATGGAATACTATTCCGTTCATGCTTATTCATAAGTAATTTCTTGTTATTTGTGGTATAATATGGTATTGTAATATGAATTTATGTCATTTATCACTTTAAGAGGAGAACCACCATGGAAAAACCTGCCATTTGCGGCGGCACCCCCGCCTGCAGTACACCTGTTCAATACGGAAAACAATATATCGATGATGCCGATATCCAAGCGGTTACAAATGTTTTAAAAAGTGATTTTTTAACTTGTGGACCTCAGATCCCGGCCCTGGAAAAGAAATTCCGCGAAGTGACCGGAGCAAAATATGCCGTTGCTGTCAGCAATGGCACTGCCGCCCTGCATATCGCCTGTATTGCAGCGGGCATTGGCCCTGGGGATGAGGTTATCACTACCCCCGTTACTTTTGCTGCCTCCGCCAACTGTGTTTCCTACTGTGGTGGGAAACCCGTTTTTGCGGATATCAATCCGGAAACTTACAATATAGATCCGCTTGCTGTCGAGGCATGTATTACCCCCGGCACAAAGGCTGTCCTCCCCGTACATTTCACTGGACAGGCTGTCGCCTATGATGAAATTGCTGCAATCTGTAAAAAGCATGGGCTTATATTAATTCAGGACGCCGCCCATGCTGTCGGTACGCACTATAAAGGAAAACCCATTGGTTCCCTCGCTGATATGACTTGTTTTTCCTGCCACCCGGTAAAAACAGTCACCTCCGGGGAAGGCGGTGTTGTCACAACCAATGACGAGGAACTCTATAAAAAACTTCTCCTGGCGCGAAGCCACGGTATCACCAGAGATCAATCTCAGATGTTAAATCCCATTGATGATCCCTGGTACTATGAAATGATTTCTTTGGGATACAACTACCGTCTTACGGATATGCAGGCGGCTCTGCTCTCCAGTCAGCTCGATAAGCTTCCTGCCTTTTCGAAACGCCGAAAGGATATTGTAGATCGTTATAATGAGGCTTTCCAGGATGTGGACGGAGTTATCATCCAAAAGGAGATACCTGAATCAGATACCACCAGGCATTTATATATTCTACAGCTTGATCCGGATGTTCTCACCTGCAGCAGACGTCAATTTTTTGATGCCATGCATGCGGAAAATATTCTTTGCCAGGTGCATTATATCCCTGTTTATCATCTTCCTTACTACCAAAGGCTGGGATATCCTGTCGGATTATGTCCGAAAGCGGAACGACTCTATGAGCGGATTCTCAGTATACCGCTCTATTATTCCCTGACAGACGAACAGGTTGATGGCGTGATTCTGGCGGTGAAAAAAATTTGTGCTTATTACCATAAATAAGCCTGTTAAACCGGACACTCAGGTAAAAATATTCCTGTCCATGCGATATGGATCCCTTTATCTCATGGATAGGAATGCCAAGCACACTGGGAAGATGTAAAATAAGTTTAGATAGTATCTCACCAAAACTGTCGGGCCTAAGAAGCAGGTAAAACAGAAGCAGAGAATCAACAGGAGAGCCGCTATCATCCCTTTCTCTTTTTGCCAGATACCGTAGAACCAAGTGAAAAGAACCACCCAAAACATAGCGCCGATTGAAAATAGAAGGCGTACCCCCGGAATCTTTTGATAAGAATATTCCGTTGCAATCTTATGATATATGTCATACAGCCACTCTATCTTAGGCTCTTTTTGCACTGTGTCAAAGCCTTCTATCTCCAGATAGTCGGATTCCGCTTCACCCGGATATCTGATAATGGAAGTGCCCGGGTACCATGCCTGATAGGTATTGTCCAAAAAGGATGCCATATAATTTCCGGGATATCTGATCCCCTTTTTTAGCCACAGTTTGAAATATTCCCCTTTTTGCCCCATTACCACATCATCAAAATATACAAAGTTTTTCACGCTGTCAGAGATAGTCGGCGTATATCCCTGCAGCTTCTCCATGGAGATCGCCTGATAGAGCAGTTCCAATTCCGACTCTGTAAATCCCGCTTCCCCCTCCTCATGGTATACCCTTGCAAGCTGTTGAATCGGTACGGAAGAAGCCTCCAACATACTGGCACTCCTTGCCTGCAGTGCTGCCTGTAATCCTTTGTTAGATACCATGGACAGCGCCGCAATCGGTATCAGAATAAAACAAACCACCCTCAGATTCTGTCGAAAAAATATACCTGCAAGCACGGCAAAAAGCACTATGGCATAGACACCATTATTTCTGAACAGGCACATCAGAACCCCGGAAAGAATCAGCAGCGCAGCCTTTTCTTTTTGTGCAAAAAAATTCTCCCTATCATCATATATTTCATAAGTCAAAATGATCATAAGATGTAAAAAAGCACTGCAGAGCACATCCTTTGTTGTGCAAAAAGTAAACAGCACCACCGTCGGAAAGAAAGCATAATACAAAAAAGCCACTGCCATCAGCCATTTCTTTTTCGTAATATTCCACACAAAACGAATAGCATATGTAAAAATAACAGTACATATCAGCATCTGAACAATACTGTGCAGGAAAATACCAACCGCGAGATTCTCCCCCGAAATTCGATAGCCAAAAGTTATGATTTTTCCCATAAACAACGTATGCAGCAATGGGTGGTGCATGGTATAGGCCGCTTCCGGATACATTGCCTGACCAAGCTGTCCCTGCGCATCGTAGGAATAGATTCCCGGAAAACAACCAAGCAATCCGATAAAAAGACAGACAAAAAGGCCAGTGCCGATAAGCACCCATCCACGCCGCTCAGACATCCTAATGATAGGGCGATCTTCTATTTTTCTGCTGTTCCTTCCCCTTTTTCTCCTGCCTAAAAAATAAAAAGAAAAATCAATCAACGCATACCAAAAAGCCGTCTCAAAAATCGCCGCAAAAACAAACTGCCCTGCGCTCAGCATTCCTATCTTCTGAAAAAAAGCATTCCTATGCACGCTTGTACCATAGCGCATACTAATCTGCCAACCGGTAAGCTGCATCAGTGTGAAAAGAATTGCCAGTATGAGCACAATGATTTTTGTCCTTTTTTCTGCCCTCATTCCATCTCCCCAAATATTTCTTTCCAGTCATGATACTCATAGTGAAAACCATCTTCCAGTCTGTCGCTTCGCATGGTAAACATAGAACCTCCGCCGGGCAGCCTGTGATATCCGGAAACATTATAATAGAAGGTGACACCGTTTACCTGATGTTCACGGACATCCTCCCCGCCCTCGTTATTGTCATAATCCGCCTGCGCAATATAATAGGGCAAAAGCCGTTGAGACCACATTCCCTGAATCAATGTCATCCCTTTCCATATAAAAAACATACTGAATATCACAAGTAAGATGGCATGTTTCCTGTTTTTCCACAGCCGTATATATAATTCTCCGAATACCAGCAGTGCCAGAGACAGAATATACACATATCCATATCTGGTGAGGGGCGCACTGAACTGCCAGAACAAATAGGAGACTGCCGCCATCACCATCACCAACAGTTTATCCCACTCTTCCGCCCTCTTTTCCCTTATCTGCTTCACCAACAACAGAACAAGCAGCACCAATGCCGCCACATCCGCCAGGATCAGTCCCTTCTCTGTGGAAGACAATATGGTGCGAAACCAGTTAGGCCACCATTTGGCAGGCCCGCCATACAACTCATACTCATGAATGCCTTTTCCCCACGTTTTAATCTGGAAAGCATCTGCATCCACCAGCTCCGCTGGCACCTTCCAATCCACATCAAACAAATCCAGTGCCGTCAGCGGATAGATCAGCCAGCCTGAAATCACCACATTCCGTATCAGATATGGCACGATTATCATAAGTCCCAAAAACAGATATGTTGCGATCTCCTTACCTTTTTTCTCCCGTATCAGCATAACCACTGGTTTAATCAGCAAAACAAGAATCAGTCCGGCTGTCAGTTTTAATGTCACTGTGTATACCCCTGCCACACAAAGCAGAGAATAGGGCACTGTAGATGCTTCCTTTCTCTCCAGAAGATCCAGCCATACAATCACAATATAAAACAGTGTAATCATCACAGCGAAGTCGGAAGAAGGAGACATTATCTCCCGATGCAGAAGCGTCAGATAATAGATTGCCCCCAGCCGTATAAAGTCCGAGAGAACCGGCTTTTTTCGCTTAAAAATCTTTCCGATATCCAGACACACACTGCCGAGCAGCAGCGCCATAAATCCCTGCACTGCATGCATAGACTGACCAAACACATACTTCATACTATAAAGCGCCGACAGGCAAAAAGCCGAGCTGTTATAAGCCGCCCTGGATTGAATATTGGCAAGCCCCTTTAAAATACCATATTCCTCCAGCCAGCGAATACACTGGGCATGATACAAATCCGTGTCTGAAATATAACTCCCTCTGGAAGTAAAGTAAGCACATACCAAAATCAGAATAAGTATAGCGCCCTTTTTTCCTCCACTCATTTCTGCCAGACTGTTTTTCAGGAACTGCCAGAGGGGTTTCCTCAATAACAATAAGATCAAAACATCAATCCCGACCAGAATCAGATTTGCTTCCAGGTTTACCCGGTAAAATAAAGAAAACCACTGGGCATAAGCAGTCACCGCCACCAGGCCTGCCATAATGCAGCTATGAACAGATCGCGGCGACCAGCCGAAAGCCTTCCGCAATGCCCACAAAATACCATATCCGGTAATGAACGTTGTTATGAAAATGTATAACCAGTTACACAAAATAAACAGCATATGAACTCCTGCTCTTCTCTCAATCCATCACATACCCACATTCCCTAATCCCACATCCAATAGGAAACCCCTTGCAAAAGGTGTACATAAAAATATATCCCACAATATAGATGCCAACAGAGCACCAAACCGGATACCAAGAAAACACTTATTCTAAAATAGCTTTCTCGTCCCATCCCGCCCTGTAATGTCTCTTTGACCTTCCTGCTGCTTTCTACCCATTTTACAAATGATATGGCAAATATCATCACTATAGCAAAACTATATCCCCACATAAAGTTTCCGTCACTTGCTCTGCCTCCGGTCTCCGCAAACAGGAATACCTCCAGAAAACCAAACGCTGCCATCAGCCACGAACCCAAAAACCATCTATCTCTATGACATTCTTTCCAAAAGAAAGGCAATGACATCAGCGGAAAGAAAATAGATAAAATTGCCGCTATAAGTGGATAGCCGCTATGAAGCGATAAGGCATACCCTGGCCGTATTTCCCATCCATTTCCAGTCTCTGCCCCGAATAAGACCATATTCTGAAATAGAACAACCAGCAACGGCAAAAACACAGTTGATCCGAAAGCAAACACCCGTCTAAAGGGCGTTTGTTGAAAAAGATCCACCAATAGAAACACTGCCATCACAGGTGCCGCCACTATAAGAAAACTCGGTTTTACAGCAGTACATACCGAGAGCAGCAATGTAAAACAAAGCCACTCTTTTCCAGATAACCCCTGTCTGTATTTTTTCGCCAGTCTTCCGTAGCACAACACACACAGCAGTCCCATCAGCTTCATTACGATATAAGTCGAATTATGCCAGATCGAGGCCGATTCCATACCGATATACCTGCCATCCGCAATCCCCCTGATATAACAGGGCATCACCAGATTCAGAACCAGTCCGCCCAGCAAATGCCATGCTGTAAGTGTTCTCCCTCTATACCTTTTCACAGCCTTCTTTGTCTTATCGCCCTGCTTCCACCCCGAAAAATATTCCCCTGACTCTTCCGTATCATTCTCCAGCGCCCTGTGAATATCTCCCTGTACAGCTTCCTGCATATCTCTCAATAAAAGCCCTGTCAAATATACAGAAAACGTGCCGCACAGGGCAAGAAAAATCGCAATTGCCAGATTTCCAAAAGGAACACCACCGGGCAGAGCAAATGGAATCAGATAAAGCACCTGATATACAAGCGCCGTCAGGCTATAATACCAGCCATCCTCCACGATCATCCTGATATGAACCGGCAGATCCGATTCATATACCGCTCCTCCCGTCCAACCCGCCTGCTTATAGAATAAAAAGACCATGCTAAAGCCATAGAGAACAATAGCCGCATGTAATACCGCTTTGCTGATTCTATTATATTGATTTTGCCCGTCCATTTTTTCTTTCATATATCAAACCAGAAATGCTGTTCTCCTCCATCATATTCAGGAAAAGAAACCATCTATCAAAATTCATGAAAAGGATTTCCGCCCCAGATATACACAAAATATCCTATTCCGCACACCAGATGCAACCCAAACAGCAGCCATTGCACCCATAACGTCCATTTCTTCCCACGCCTCTCCATCGTATCTGTCGCCAACAAGATCAAGCTTGTCACGAAAACAAAAAAGATGCCATGCATATAACCCCATGAAAAGTTTGCGTCCGAAAAGCGCCGCCCATTTTCATAAAGGAAAAACAGCTCCATAACACTGACGATAAGCTGTGCCCAGGAGAAGCGATACAGTGTATTTTGTTTTACTTCCTTTTTATGAAACAGCAACACGGCGAGGGGAAATCCCAACGCCAAAATAATCGCCAATGGAATATTGTTCGTATATAACTTCCACACAGAGCCGATGCCAAAACCAATGCCACCGCTCTCCCCCGCCTGCGATTTTTCCCCAAAGACGCCGCCAAACTGATACAAAAGATCAATAAATGTCGGAACAAAAGCAAGTCCCAGATAGAAGGCGCGTTTAAAATTTTTCCATCTGTTCCGGAACAACCGATAGAGCATCACAAGCCCTGCCGTGGATACTAATACCAATGTATAGCTGGGCTTTGTCATGGTCGTCAGCAAGAGGCTGAGACCAAACAGAAAAAATTCTCTCAGATCTGTCCGCTCTTCATAATAATCCAAAATTCTGGCATACAGAAAAAACGCCAGTATCGCAAAAGTTCTGGTTGCCATGTAAGTAATATTATGGTAAGGATTCGATGTAAATACACCAAGATAACCGTTTGTGATGCCCGGCAGCCGAATCCCCCCCGGCAGATACAGCATGGAAACAAAAAACAAACTAAATGTCAAAACCACTGTAAAAAAACCTGCATATTCTCGAAAAACACATTTATCGTAATATGCCTGCAGGGATTTATTCATATAGTAAAACAGTATGACAACTCCCAGAGAATTTAGCAAAGATGCCGCCAAGGATGCCGCCACTGCCACATTGGTAAACAGCAAAAAGAATCTTCCCAGCCAGAAAAAAATCGGATACGGAAAATCATACTCGCACTCCACACCTAAAATAGTCTCCAGATAGGCCTTGCTATCCGAAAAATACAGCTCTCTTGTTGCACAATGAATAGCCTGCTGATAGAACAGCCAATACATCAGCACAGTATACCCGAACAGACAAGCTGCAAAAATAACTCCTGTTATGAAAATGTTCTTTTTACTCTGTTTTGTCATGGACATATCTAGTGTTCCAGCTCCAAATGTTGTAATCTCTCGCGAATCTCCTCCACAGACAACCACTGTTTGTTATTACCTGAACTGTAGGAAAATCCTTCCGGCACTTTTTTCCCCAGCCCGTTTGGATTGGGCATCTGGCGGTTGTTCCAGACCATCTGAGGGAAGATGATAAAATGCTTATCATATTCATAAGTATTCGGAGCGTCCTCCTCCGTCACCATGATCTCATGCAATTTTTCCCCTTCCCGGATTCCTACTTCCGGCATCTTACAGCCCGGCAGCATAGCTTCCGCCAGATCTGTGATCTTAAAGGAAGGAATCTTGGAGATAAAAGTCTCTCCGCCATTGGCCTCCTCCAAGGCCTTGATCACCAACTCTACGCCCTGTGTGATACTGATCCAAAAGCGAGTCATACGATAGTCTGTAATCGGCAGTTCCTGTCCACCCTGATCCAGAATATTTTTGAAAAACGGAATGACAGAACCCCTGCTCCCCGCCACGTTCCCATAACGAACAATAGAAAAACAGGTCTCTTTTTTTCCCGCATAAGCATTTGCCGCAATAAACAGTTTATCAGAAACCAGCTTTGTACCACCATATAGATTTACAGGATTTACTGCCTTATCTGTCGATAAAGCCACCACCTTCTTTACCCCTGCATCCAATGCTGCCGCCGTCACATTCTGTGCTCCGTGGATGTTGGTTTTAATCGCCTCATCCGGGTTATATTCACAGGCAGGCACCTGTTTCATCGCCGCCGCATGGATGACGTAATCCACATCCTCAAAAGCCCTCTCAAGCCGCTCTTTGTCCCGCACATCTCCGATAAAAAATCGAAGCTTGTCCGCATATTTCTGAAATTCATTCTTCATCAAAAACTGTTTGAACTCATCCCTGGAATAAATAATCAACTTCTTTGGCTCATAATGTTCCAGAACGTAACTCACAAAAGCTTTTCCAAAGGTTCCTGTTCCTCCGGTAATTAAAATTGTTTTATTGTTTAACATATCTGCCTCCATCTTTCTCTTTATTGTAATCAGCTAAAACAGTTCTCTTTATTGGGATGTCAAAATGATGAAAAAAGTTTACTTAGCCTTGTTTCCTCTTTTATAACCCTTCCGGCCAACAAGCCAAAAAAGCCATAATGCCGTTATCACAGACAGTAACTCTGCCGCCCTCCAATACCAGAAACCTGCAAAATCCACCTCTATGATTCCCTGAAAACCAGCGGGAACCAGCACCCTCACCACATTATTTGTTCCGCAGACCACCGGAAGTATTTCGCCTCCGCTTTCCACTGCTTTATATCCTTTATAATATAATAGCGGCAGCTCGATATACTGTCCGTCCTCGCCACAGTCGCAATCCATCCTGACATAACAGCCTTTTTTTTCATAACTGTTCAATAGGATTCTCTCACTACAGACAGGTCCTTTATAAACCAGTCCTCCCGTATCCGTATCGAGTAATATATATTCTCCACCGGAAATATAACTATTCCCCATAGCCGTCTCATCGTAAAGGCGGAAAAAGCCACTGCTTTCCGTGAATGTTGTATTATGGAAATAAACTGTTGTCAGCAACTGGCCTATCCCAATCAAAAAGACAGAAGCATACAGGAAAACCGGTCTCAACTTGCCTGTATCCTTTAATTCCTTCAAATCCTGTATCGCAAAGCAGCATGCCATAACCAAAAAGACCCCGCTGAAAGTCAGCATACGATATGGAAATTGCAGTGTTGCAATCAGCTGCCTCAACAGGCCTCCACATTTTGCAAGCCTGTCCCAGGGAAAATAGATTGTTGCCATCCACAGAGATAACAACCCAAACCACAGCGTTATCCTCCCTGCTTTTCCGGTGATTCCCCTCAGTTTTCCCCCGTTCCCCCCTATCTTTTCCAGCGGTCTTCTGACAACCGCCAGAAGGAAAAGAATCAACAATATTCCTAACGTTAATCCAAGACCGATCCCATAACTGGTCTCTCCCACCATTCCACTCTCCGCCGGGTGAGCACCATACTGTCCTCCCAGAGGAAATGGTTCAAACAATTGTGGTATATACATTCCCCAGGTTTGGATCTGTTTATACGCCGCTCCCCCCTTTGTTACCGCAAGATTTGTGCTAAACATGTACTCCAAAAAGGGGACCAGGTACCAAAGATTCAGCAGAATGGTCACTGCAGCCGCTTTACATAACTGCAGAAACACTTCTTTTTGGGCCAGCTTTCTAATACAAACCGCGCAGAGAAGTATCATAAACAGCAAAAGCATTTCGAAGCTCAGTACGTGGCTGCACAGTACACCGGAAATCCCCAGCACGAGCGGAATAAAACTATACTTCTCCTCCGACTTTTTCTGATCCTCCGTAAAGATCCGGTAAAACCCGTAAGCAATGAGCGGCAAAAAAGCCATTGCCGAATACTGTCCAACACCATCCACGGCATAAATATAAACCACCCGAACAATATAGAATGTATAGAGAAAGCTGCCAAATATACCGATTTTATTGCTGTGAAATATCTTTTTAAAACTGTACCAGGCAATCAGGCAGGTCGCTATATTTACAGACAATTTATAGCATTTATAAGCTGCCTGCACCGTCAACCCCATAATACGCAGAAATGCCGGCAGGTATAAAAACAAGTCACAATAAAAAATTCCCACCGCATAGCCATGCCCCTGAAGCCAATTCGGCTGGATGCGCACCGGAAACTGCCCCGAGATCAGTCCGTCTTTCACTCCCTCTATTCGAAGCAGATGAAATGTCATATCCGCTCCCGTCAACAGGTAATCCGTAAAAAGCGGCAGAGAAATCCCCAGAATAATTCCCCCTAAAAGTGTTACTGTCAATACACTTTCGCGCTTTCTCTCCATCCCCATTCTGTTCCATCTGGAAAGCGCATACAATAGTACGTCCAAAAGCGCTATAAGTACCAGTGCTGCCAGCAGCCTCTGCCGTTCCATATGGTTTGTGCGCACTAATCTTCCACCGAAAACCTCCAAAGTGCCCTCTTCACCGGAAGTTATCTTCACCTGCAGATCCGAGACAGAACCGCTCAGCCAGAAAATATAGGATGTCTGCTGCTCACCGGCATATAAAGGAGTCGTATTGGTTCTCAGCACACCGTAACCCGCACTCTCCGAAACCACATCGATCACATTCACCAGATCCGAAGACGCCGTATAATCCACCACTACTCTATAGGAACCCGGTTGCAAAGACATCATTTGACTTATATAGTCAATTTTTTCACCTGTCTCCGTTGTTATAGTCACCGGCGTCATTTCCACCCTATACTCCTGCCCCTTTCCGGTAAGCTGCCATACCAGAAATAAGAGCGCCAGAAGTTGTGCCGCAAACAATATCGCTATCCTTTTATTCCGCCAAATATATTTATTCAAAACAGTACCCCTGTCATTATTCCACCGGCCGAATCACCAGCGAATTTTTCCCATAAAAATCCGCCCATTCCCTGTTATT
The DNA here is from genome assembly GCA_947647735.1 of uncultured bacterium. GTDB lineage: Bacteria > Bacillota > Clostridia > Lachnospirales > Lachnospiraceae > 1XD8-76. Next base: position 275,381 of record CANSLJ010000001.1, read on the forward strand.
TACAAATTCCGGATCCTCCGTTCCGTCTGCGATAAACACCAGATCCGGTTCCACAGAATACGGCTCAAAAACCACATCTGTCACGCTCGCATCTTCCAACACTGCAAGCCGCTCCATATATTCCTTATCATACTGTTTTCCCTCTCCTTTTATCCAGACTTTGCACGCTGTCACCGTAGTCAGATCCAGAATCGTCCCAGATAACAGTAACATTCCAAGAAGAGCTATGACAGTTCCATGATACAGTGTGGCAAAAAGTCGGCTTAAACGCTCCTTTTGCCTCACATCATCCACAACAGCTTCCTCCCACCTGCGGCAAATATACCCCAGAAGATAGAACAACTGGATATAACTTACCAGCAAAAAACTGTCATAAATAATATTGATAATCCGCCCCGGCCCGGTACTGCCTAAGGCATAAAAAGTCGGGCAGGACATCGCACTGAAGGCTCCATAAAGATAGATCAAAACAAATCCAGGCCAGCGAAACTGAAAAGAAGTCTTCTGAATCAATCCGAGCATGATCGGCAGCATAAAAAGCGCTGCAAGAAGCCACCATTTATCCAGCCAGGCCATGTAGTAACGCCCCCCCTGCAATAACGACCTAATGATAGAAGATACCGCGCCATACCCGGCTATTTCCGCCCCTCTTACCGCATTGCCCGGCGCCGCCGCACTGACTGCAAAACAAGCCAGAAATTCTATCCACAAAAAAAGCACTGCCCAAAATTCTTTTCGCCTCTTCAGATACCACAAAAGTGCCAACGCAGTGGCATGGCTCACAACCAAAAACAGCGCCGTCACATAATTACCACCGCCCAATAAAAAACCGCCCAACACCATATATATGATATACCGTATTTTCCCTTTATAACCAAAGCGTATCAACCAACCCAGGTAGAAAAGAAGCAGCGCGTGAAAAAAATTATAATAGATGGAGCTGTTATACCAGAAAAATTGCTCTGAAGCCACCGGAGAAAACTGTACACAGAATGATAACACCAGCATCGACATACTGATATAGTGTAATGTATCTGATCTCAATACCACTTTACATAATGTGCGTAGAAAATACAATGTCCCCGCTGTCAGCACGCCCAACATGATCCACGGTACAAGTCCATAATATCTTTCCCCAAACACTGTGGGTTCAAGCCGCATCAAAAAAAGCGCAGAATAACTTCCCTGCCAGGTCTGATAGTCTTCCGCAACACCTCTTACAGCCGCCTTAGCCACAGCTGTCAGGGATCCTGTCTCCTGCCATGCTGTATGAGAATAAGCGCCATATTTAAAATCATCAGATGTAGGGTGATTAAAACGCCCCAGGTATAAAAGCGGAATAATTTGTAATACAAAAAGTACTGTCAGCAAAATTGCTGCCAGCTTGTCCTTTTCCCTGATCACTTTACAAATATCCAATATTTTCATGTTTCCTATTTTAGCATAGGGGTGACAGATGGGCAAGGATAAAAGCAGTTTTTGTTGACATCCATGTCTTTCCTTATTAATATATTTCTTATGAAAAAACTGTTTTCTTTCTATCACACTCACAAGAACTATTGTTATCTCATGGCAGGACTTACTCTATCTTGTCTTTTTATGGTGCCATTTCTTATATTAGGGGAAGGAAGCATTATTACCTACCACGATCAATTGGATGGGGAGTTATTCAGTTATCTGCTGACGGCAAAGTATCTGTTTACAGATCTCCGGATTTATCCTGAGATCATGAATGGACTTCCCGCGGCGGGTGCCGTTCCGCCAGCGCCTTTGTTTGTACTGCTTTATGTGGTGTTTGAGCCATTTACCGCTTTTATGCTCTCACAGTGGATTATATACCTGACGGCCTTTCTTGGAATGTATCTGCTTTTAATGCGTCTTACAAGGCGGGCATTTATTTCCTTTTCGATTGCCGTCATCTTTATGCTGCTGCCTTTTTATCCGGTGTACGGACTTTGTATTCCCGGACAGCCTTTGCTGCTTTTTGCGGTGCTGTCACTTTTTGATCGGGAAATCTCATACGATGCAAAGTTTCTTTTCCCTAAAAATACCGTTTCCTGCTATGCACTGATTCTGCTCTATGGCACGGCTTCTTCTTTGGTATTAGTCGGTTTTGCCTGCCTGCTTTTATTGGGATGCTTTGCACTTTACAGCACTGTTGCCGCATATCACAGCCAAAGAAAACCCTATTATTCCCCCTGGTTATCCCTTGGGATTTTACTGATGACCTATCTCATCACAAACTTTGATTTAATCCGACAGGTATTGTTTCCAGAATCCACCTATATCAGTCATAAGACAGAAATGGTGCTCTCACCCCAGAGTTTTTCTGCCTATTTTAAAGAAGCTCTCACAATCGGAATTTCCTATGCCCAAAGTTATCATAGTATTCTTTTAATCCTGAGTATTCTCTGCCTGCTGTTGTATCTGCTTTTAGCTTTTATGAATCCTGAACACAAAAAGAGCAATTCTCTTTTCAAAGATTTCTCTTTTGCCTATGGCTCACTGCTTCAAAAAGTATTCGACGTTTTTTCGTTTATATTCATAATCTGTCTATTTTATGCTTTTTATCATGGCGATCTCATCACCAAAATCCGCAACGCCTCAGATGGTATCCTGAAAACCTTTAATCTGGACCGTGTCTGCTGGCTCCTGCCAACGGCATGGTGTATTTTGGCTGGATACCTTCTAAGTTTCTTTGCCGGACTGTGGGAATCTCCTGCCATTTCCACCCCCGCCGAAGCTGTCCCAGATTCTGACGCTTCTCCTTCTGCAGCAACACGCTTGAAGTTTTCTCTAAAACACAGCATTATTTTTCTTACGCTGGGCTTCTGGGGTATAACTGTACTGCTCCACTCTCCCCTCCGCCCTAATCTTTCAAAACTGTTAAAGGGTGGAGATTATTATGCCCTGGACTGGAATAATTTCTTTGCAGAAGATATTTTTCAACAGATTGACGCTGCCATCGCGAAACCACAGGAAAGCTACCATGTCATCAGCGTTGGCATCTATCCTGCCGCCGCCGCTTATAATGGTTTCTACTGTCTGGACGGATATTCCAACAACTACCCTCTGGAATATAAGCATACTTTTCGTCAGATTATGGCAGGAGAATTAGATAAAAGCGATTATGTTCGAGACTTTTTTGACAACTGGGGAAATCGCTGCTATATCACCACGGCTGAACAGGCAAATTATTATACCTTTGAAAAAAAATGGAACAGCGTGATCTATGACCTGGACTTGGATATAGATAAACTAAAAGACTTAGACTGCCAGTATATTTTCTCCGCCGCCTACCTGATGAACGCAGAAGAAAAAGGGCTTTCCCTGATACAGGAAGCCCCTTTTGAGACGGAAAATAGTTGGTATCATATTTATGTCTATGCTATAAAGTAGCAAGCTTCTTCAACCGTGTCAAATACTCTGCTGGAATCTCCTCCGCCTCTATTTCAAAATGATCTGTCTCATCCTCCAATAAGTTTTGTTTTAACTGCCCCGGATAGGCAATTGTTGTCATCTGTCCTAAAAAGCGAACCCATCTGGAAAAAGTAGACCCCGATGCCACAAAAACTTTCGCTTTCGTCATCGCCATAATATCTGCAATGGCCGTTCCGAATGTTACCCTTTCTGTATGAGGTAATGCCAACAATTCTGCCAGTTCTTCATTCGTTCCGTCCGAAAAAATATACATTGGTTCGTCTGGTAGTATTTTCTGTAACTGTTTTACAATGTCCACATACCAGGATATGGGAATACTCATATTAGATCTTCCCGCTCTTAACTCCTGTTCGGAACCTCTAGTAAAATCACCAAGTCTAACATGGATACACACACCGTTTCCTGGATCAAACGAAAGCGCTTTTCGATTTCTATCCTGCAAAATAACCTGAAAATGCTGATACAGAAAACTGCTGTTTCCTTTACCCATCAGAGGCTCAAATTCCCCTTCCATGCCTGAGAAAACAATAACTTTATTGTCACACTCTGAATACATACTGCCCAGTTCCTTCTCCGCTATCTTTTTTTTACTAAAAAGAAGCCATACCTTTTTCACTCCCATTATCGCTCCGACATGATTTACAAAAAGGTCATGATAAAACCGCTTATTTGAGTCTCCCCTTAAAATCTGTCCTATCGGAATGGACCTCCATGTTGGCCAGATCAACTCTGCATCATATTTTCTGGCATACAGAAGTGCTCTGGCATACGTGAACAGCATATTGCCTAATCCCAATCCACCAACTCTTGTTATTCCTAAGTTAATATCTGAAAGTTTTGGATATACATATTTCATTTTTATCTCCATTTTAAAAAGATCTGCTATCAACCTTTATGCGCGCCTTAACAAATATACCTGCCCACCACCGGAATACGCCGTATTGCTGCACTGACAGCAAAGCAGGTTACAAAACAGATTACCGCAAGAAGCGGTATTCCCAAAATAAGCGGCATTTTCTGACTGTCAAACCCATGCCTCGCCAAAATCTCGATCATACCTACATGCATCACATAAATCCCCAATGTGGCGGCAGAAATCTCTCGAAAAAAAGCTCTTACTTTCTCATCCCACACTCTTTTCTCAAAAACATCCTTCGCCCCGATCACAATCGCCACGGAGATCAGTCCTGTAAATACCCCAAAACTATCATAAACCGCACCCGTTGGTTCCCCGGCACGCTGGGCCAAAAAATTTCCCAACAGAATATTTAAAATCCCCCCAATTAGCGCGCCTGCATAAAGAAATCTATACCACTTTTTATCGATTCCAATATGCACCAGATAATATCCCAGCACAAAATACCCTAAATAACTGCAGACCATCTCCGGCTGAAGAAGGTTCAACACATAATCTGCCATACTGGAATTGCAGATTGCCCTGATCGTTTCACATAAAATCTGACACAGAAAAAATAATAGTAAAAAATATTCTATGTTCCTTTTTGAAGCATGATCAATCCACACCCGCAAAATGGGCAGCAATACATAAATGCCTGTAATCATGGGAATAAACCACAGGTGATACCGCCCCAGGATCATCTCCCTCAAAATATCCTTCCACCCTATCCCTGCCGGATCAAACCCTCTGCAGTCCATAAGTCCATACAGACAAGACCAGAAAATGTATAAAATGACCAGCCTGAAAATATTATGCCGATACAGCCTCCTTACATCCATTTTTTTCCCTGGTACCAGAAACAGAGCTCCGCTGATCATCACAAAGACCGGAACTCCAAACCGGAACAGCGCATCATAAGAGTTAGCAATCTTAAATCCCATGCTATCCACCGGCAGATTGTACCAAGGCTGGGCGGAAGTATGCAGCATGATCACACTAAAACAGGCGACGATGCGTAATATATCTATATAAAGTTGAAACTCCGCATTCTTGTTTTTTTCCATCCTTTAAGTTCTCCTGATATAATATCTGAAATAATTCCCATCGATCACCTGTGAAGCGCCAAACTCCTCTTCTATCCAGTGCATGATCCAACTATCCGAATCCCATTTCAGTTCCCCATACCAGCACTGCACCGCTATCACATCCGGATATTTATCCGGGTTCCACTCCCAGTAATCCAACAGATTTTCATCATAAAAGGGCGTGCAGATCGTGGTGCTCGATGCAACATTCACATCCTGATATAAATAGCAAAGTGTAGCAGAATCCAGCACCAGCAGATTCTCTCCGGGCTGTATATAAGTCCTAAATTCCCCATAGCTGCACTCCTGCATATATCCCTGCATATACTCCGTAAAAATGCCCTTTCCCGGTCCCACCGAGATGATGTTTCCCACACAGGTAACATTTTTCATCAATCCATCATTGTCCGTATAAGCCCAACCTTTCACAAAAACGGCCACAAAACACCAGCCTACCAAAAATATTCTTGCATATTTCCAACATATTTCCGGCTGCCTATCCTTCGTATAAATAATAAGAACTGCTGCACACATAATAGCTCCGCTCGTCAAATATTTTACAGAGGTAAACAGTGTTAGATTCGTAAGCAGTAAAATGGCAATATACATGACTGTATTTGCTCCCAGCCAAAGAACCGCTATCTCCTTTTTTTCATCTGACAGCTTCTTCAAACAATAAAATGCTATCGCAAATAAGAAAAAATATACGGTATAGGGATAGGAATACTCATATTCCCAAAGCATAAATATCCAGTGCAGGAACTGCAGCACGAAAGACATCACCAGCAGTACATATATATATGAAAAAAAATTTCCCTCCGAAAAGAATTTCCTCCCTTTCTTCTGTTCACACTGCCTTTTCCTGCCTTCCCGCCAACTCTTTCGATTTACCACGCCATGTACAACCACAGCAACCAACAGATATCCCAATGAAAACAAAATCAAACGCGCCAGATCTAATCCATAAATCCGGCATTTTTCCCCGATTCCCGCACTATGAGAACCACAGGATGCGATCAGGCTTTGAATATTGTCAAGCAGCTCCGTCAAATTCATATAACTGAATAAATAAGCCATATACAGTGCGCCAGCCGCAAAACAGGTTCCTGTAAATATTGTTACTGTTCTTTTCCGGTCAGCATCATATTTCCAAAAATACCATATCAGAAAAGGAAACAGCAATAGACAGGTCGGGTAGGAAAGAACTGTAAAAGAAAGCCAAATCCCCGCTTCAATTATTGCAAAAGTTATCTTTCGTTTTCGCCTCCTGTCACCCCGGCCATTTTCTTCATCCGCCGGATCAATACCACTCTCTTTTCCTTCCCCAATAACGCCCTCAGGCCTCTCCTTCCTCCTGGAAGAGATCCTTCCCTCCAATACTGCCAACCGAAAAAGGCTCAACAAAAGCATGGTAAGTCCCCATGTCATCATATTGGAAAATTCCGGCATCACATAAGTCTTCGGCAACAGATTAAAATATATTAATGCCAGATAAAAGCTATACTCCGGCTCCAAAATATGACAAACCATCCGATAAAGATAATAAGCTATACCAAATTGAATCAACACGCCTGCCGCCCGTACCCATATAACCAGATACGTTGTGGTATGGAATAATTTCAGATAAAGCCACATAAAAAATTCCATCAAAAACGCCGAAGTCTGATGAGGGTCCCAAACCTGCGTAAAAAGCCTGTCCCCCAAAAGAAGGCGATAGGACATACTCATAGCGTATTCCTCATCCATCTGCAGGCTCACAAGGATACACTTCAGTGCCGCGAAAAAGCTGCCTGTCAGCAGAAGGATCACAATATATTTCTTTCTTTTGTCCTGGCACAACTCTCTCATCATATCATTTCCTTAACGTTTCAACTTGATCGAATCTTTTCCAAAAAAACTCGCCACCGTATGATTTCTCCAGTCCGTTTCATCCTCCACGATATCATCATGATACAATACATACGGCTTTATTGAAAAATCCTCCACTTCGGCATTCCTCAATGAATCATCCGTATAAATTCTCCAACGATCCTCATTCTCTTTTAAATATGCCGCTGCCTCTCCCTTTGTAAGCGACAAAAAAGCACTGCTGCTGCTCGTAGACTGTAAGCCATACACCTTTAAACAGATAAGCAGAAATACAAAAAAGCACACGAGAAGCGGCAGCGCCCCCGCTTCTTTTTCTGAAATCAATTGTAACCTTTTGAATCTATGGGCCGCCCATCCCGTCCAATATAACAGATTTCCTGCCAAAAAGAAATAGTAACTAAAATACACCAGATTAATCAATCTCCCCGGCCCCCAGGTTGCCCCAGCAAAAAAGGCGGGCGTCATCATAGAAGAATACAGTCCAAAGGAAACCATCGTCACCAGTCCAGGCAGCCGAAAAGAAAAATGCATTTTTGCCACCTGATAAGCACCCAGCAAAAGCACCACGATCAAAAAAAAGAGTATAGGAAGACGGAACCACTCCCTCAGAAAAACTGCTCCCTGTTTTAAGGAAGCCAGAACACTCCCTGCCACTCCAAGGCTCTCTACATTTCTCATTCTTGCGCTGTTTCCGCCTGAAAGCGCATTATATTTTATAAAACAAATCAAATATTCTGCAAAAATTGTAAGCAGCAACTTACATTTCTTTTTCTGCAACAGCATCAAAAGACATGAGATTGCCAGTATCTCTGCGGTCAATAATCCTGTAGAATAGTTGCTTCCCCCAATCATAGCTGTCAGAAATATTGCCAATATCCCTAAAAAAATTTTCTTTCCTCTCTCTTCTTTCATAGTATAAAAGCGGATCAACGCCCATCCTAAAAATAGAAGCAAAGCATACGCCATCGTATATCCTGTTGCCCCCACATACCAGTAAAAACCTTCCGACGGATATGGTATATACAGTATCTGCATTGCCGCCAGCAAAACTGCCACAATCCAGGAAACAGAAGAATCCCAACGGCAAAGTCTGTAAGTAACCGTCCTCATAAAACCGATACACCCCGTCACAAATAGAGCCAAGGTCAGATAGGTTCCCAGAAAATAGTATTTCGGTACCGCTGTCCCCACTCCAAACGCAGAGACAATATCATCAAAATACCGCCCCTGCCAGTCCTGATAAAATCTCATTGCCATCGCCCAACAGCCTTTTACAACATCACCAACCCCCATCCCATTTTTTATTCCCATATAAATTGCCCCTGCATAAGCAAAATCATCGCTGCAGGGGTAATTAAAATGAGCGATGATAAAAAGTGGCAACAATATCACACCTAAAAAAAGAAATACGACAACTACCGATATTTTTTTCTGTTTTGAATTTGTCACAAAAAACATATGCTTCTCCATCAGTCTATTTCTTCATAAACCCTTTTCGAATATGTGTTTATTATATCCTAAATCCAGCTATTCGAAAAGATTCAATTATTTTTATATCATCCGTTACAATTCGCTTCATTTCCGGAATATACTTACAAATGGCACAATTTAAAGGAGATCATACTATGGCTGCCCCTCAAAAACAATTCGGTATCGCTCTAAAAAATGCACGAAATGAAAAGAATCTCACACAGGCTGAACTTGCCGAGGTTCTGGATATTTCTCTTCCTTATATAAAAGATCTTGAACGTTTTAAGAACAATCCAAGTTATGAAATGTTTAAACGGATCATACGCTATTTTAATTTATCTGCAGACGCTATTATTTATCCTGAAAAAGATCTTTCCGATGATACTCTTCAAAAACTGGAACGTCTTCTGACACGCTGCAATGAGCAACAGCTCAGTGTTGTTCTTGCAACTGCGGAGGCCTTGTTAGCCATGGAGGACGCATAATGATTTGCCCTCATTTCCTTCTCTAACAATAATCTGAATCCCCCCTAATTGTATAGTATGTTTACGCCCTTCTAAAATAGTATTGTCTCACCATTTTTACTTTTTTAAAGTGTAATATTATCATACTTTTTAAGGGGGGAGCGGCATGGCTTTTGAATCAAAACAATTTGGTATTGTGTTAAAAAACGCACGAATGGATAAAAAACTTACTCAGGCAGAATTAGCTGAGATCCTGGATATTTCCTTACCCTATCTAAAAGATCTTGAGCGTTTCAGAAACAATCCAAGCTATAATATCTTTGTAAGAGTTATGCGTTATTTTAACTTATCCGCGGATACTGTAATCTATCCCGCCTCCAACCTGACCGATGATACATACCAGAAGGTAAAACGCTTACTTACACGTTGTAATGAAAAACAACTTAAAGTTATTCTTGCTACAACCGAGGCACTATTAGACGCTAATGAACCATCTTAATTTTGCCATCTTTTCTTACATTGGAATGCATAGACTCCTACCCCTATCAGACTAATCAAACTAATCAATGTGCCAAATCTGCTGCCTGGTGCCGTATAAGAAATCCTTACTTCATGCTCACCCTCTTCTACCGGCACCAGTAACAATCCGCCCATTCCTTCCGTAACAGCCACTTTTTCCCCATCAACTGCCGCTTTCCATCCCTGCTCGCAGGGTACGCTGTAACAGACATATGCTCTTTCCCCCAAATCATTTCTAATTCTACTGGTAACATCTGATGCCGTATCTGACGATACTTCTAAAGTATATACCGCTGTTTGTTCTACAGCCTTTTGTATCAGCTCTGTATTTTCTATTCCTTTACTTCCTGCCAACGCATGAAACAGCCTATTTTGCTTCTCACTGATATCCTTATCCCCATCATTCGCAGTAATATCTAATGCTGTCTTATTTACTAAAAATCCAAAAGGAAGTACATTTTTATTTTCATATACATTTAAACCATATTTTGTTGTTTTTATCTTTTCATAACCATCATCCGCCGTGTCACCACCATATATATATTTAAGGCCTATCATATCCTTTGACAAAAGCGGCGCATTCACATTATATCTTCTTACATCCTTAAGATCCCCAATATCCAAACATACTCCGATATCAAATGTCCTTTTCTTAGATGTAGATGTATAGCTTCCTACTGTGTTTATTCCCCATAAAAACCCATCGTTCAAACTTCTACTCTCTTCACTTACTATCTCAACTCTGTAAATCCCTTCATCTTCCACAATCGCTTCTTCCATCTTATCTATATAACTTTGATAATCAGACAAGGCTTCATACTCAAATCCCTGATTCCACGTATATACTGCATTGCCGGTTAGTTCTACTCCAAGTGCGCCTATACAAATCATCACCGCTATGACTCGCCTTTGCATTTTTCCATATTTCCATAAAAACATCCCTGCCGCTTCACAGACTATAATAACTGCGTTAAATATTGTAATCCATCTATGGTCAGGAAACCGCCAAAATACCCAAAAGAAAAACAACCCAATACACCCTATTATCATAAAATCATAGTTCTTCCTTTTCTCCTCAAAAAAAACACTTGCCCCCTCATATGCAACGGTCAGCAATACAAAACTCCATAAAAACACAAAACGCCATGGTGCTCCCAAAGGTGTATAAAAACCATGCCAAATAAAAAACAAATTCATATGGTTGCAGGAAATTAGAATCATCATCAATAAAAATATTTTGAAAACTTTTTTTCTCCACGAAATATTTCCTGCCGCTAAAAATAAAATCATCCCAAATACAGCTATTACTCCACAATACACCAGCGGGAAACTCCCCATACAGTCCTGTCGTTGACTGTCATCATAGGAGCAGGACAAGAACATTGGCAAAATGCTTCGATAATAAAATAACTTTGCTCCGTTTTTGACAGCCTCCCATTTCACATTCTGCCTTCCCAGACCACTCTGCATTTCATAAACCATCGGCAGCAGCAAAAATGCAGATAATCCTCCACTGCAAAGAGAACTGACTGCAAATCGTCCTGTAATTTGTAATTTCTTTTTTATACCTGTTTCTTTCCATCTTATCAATATCATATAACCTGCAAAATAAAATACGACAAAAAGGCAGACCATATATCCCGTAAAATAATTGCTTATAATCGTCAGCCCAAGAGAAATAATATATAACAAGCTCTTTTCTTCCCGGATCAAATCTTCCAACCCCCAGATAACCAGCGGTAAAAACACCAATGCATCCAACCACATAATATTAGACTGATAAGCGACAGCATAGGCAGAAAGTGCATAAGCTGTACTAAATAAAATTGCCACTGGATGCTGTTTCTTTCGATACAGATACAAAAACATAGAAAGTCCCATGCCTGCCGTCTTCCATAAAACAAGAAACGTTATTCCCATTGGCATTGTTTTCTCATCAAAAAAGATCATTATCAAATTAAACGGACTCCCCAGATAATATGCAGCCAAGCCATACAAATTTCCACCGAGCCCACCTGTCAAAGAATAATTTAAATCTTCCTGTCCTATCAACAAATGATGCATCAAAACCATGAAGGAAGAATACTGACTTTCCAGATCCCATGTATACAATGTCTGATCACCGAACGGCCAGAAAGCCATTTGTCCATAAGCAAGCAGCATAAAAAACACCGGCAGAACTGCCGCCACCAAAAAAATCAGCTTATTTTTCTTGTAATTGCTCACTCTCATCATCTTTCCAATTCTTTTCCTCTACTGCCTGTCGCTCACTTTATCTCTTTATAATCTCATACCAGATAAACTTACTATTCGTCACTACATACCTCTTCCAAAGCCTCTTTGGATCTTGAAACAATCTATAAAGCCATTCGAGCCCGGATCTCTGCATCCATACTGGCGCCCTTTTCACTACTCCGGCATGAAAATCAAATCCTGCTCCTACCCCTATCATCACCGCCGAAATTTTATTTTTGTGTGATGCCATCCAGACTTCCTGTTTGGGAGCCCCTAATCCCACCCACAGGAAGTCCGGTTTTTCTTCATTGATTCTTTGTATCACTTCCTCGTCTTCCTTATCTGTCAGCTGTCGAAACGGCGGCGCATACATGCCCACTATTTGAAGCTTCGGATATTTTTGTTGCAAATTATCTTTCAACAACTCCAAAGTCCGCTCTGTACTGCCATAAAAAAAATGCTTATATCCCATTTCTTCTGACATCTTAAACAGCTCCGGCATTAAATCTGGTCCTGAAACTTTTTCAGCTCTCTGAAAGCCTCCTTTTTTTCTTTCCAAAACTGACAGCGGCTTTCCATCCGGCAAGACCATTGCTGCCTCATTCTGTATTTTCTTATAGCTCTCATTTTCATGCGCCATAACTGTTGTATGTACATTGGATACACAAATATAATCTCCCCTTAATTCTTCCAGATTATCCGTCAAAAAAGACAGGGTCTCACTCATATTGGTAACCGCTGTATATACACCAAGAATATCATAAGTCTCTTTATATTTCACAGTAATCGCAATGTCCTCCACATACAAATTCTCTTACTTTCCTACATTTATTTTCTCTAATATTTCCCGATATATCTCATAATTTGCATCTGGTGAATATGACATTAAATATGCCTCTCTAAAATACTGCCCATAACCCTGATAACTCTTTTTTCTTAAAATATTATATAATTCTTCTTCTGTATCATAAAGCATATCAGCCCTGATCCCCCTCACGATATCTGCCCCATTACCAACATTTCTGCAAATAACAGGTGTTCCGCACATCATACTCTCCAGAATTGTCATTGGAAAGCCTTCATACAACTTGGATGGAAAAATAAGTGCTTCCGCATAAAATATAAAATTCAATATTTTTTTATGAGATATTTTCCCTAAATATATAATATTGTCCCATTCTTTTGCTATCTCTTTCATCCTTTCTTCCTCCGGACCACCTCCACAGATTACTAAATCAGGGACACTCACCATCTGTTTCCATGCTTCCGCTAACTCTAATACTCCTTTAGACGCTTCCAACCTGCCCACATAAATACAATACTTATCCTTAACCTCTCTCTTTCCCTTTAATAATTTATCATAGATATCTTCCACAAAATTTGGCTTTATATAAACATGATTCCTCTTTATACTTTTCCTCATCCCCGCCAGCAATTTATTTTTATTAAATTCTGTCAAACAAATATAATGAATTTTTTTATAAATCCCCGTCCAGCGATGAAATTTTATTCCAATAACACATAGCAGCGTCTGGAAAAAGGAATTATGATAACACCTGTTTTTTATAGCACAATACAATCCACTCTCGATACACTTTTCGCATATTTCATTTTGTCTGTACATTAATGCATTGGGACAAATCAAACGAAAATTATGCACTGTCTGAACAACCGGAATCCTTTTCGTGACGCAGGCATAATAAACAGAGGGACTGATTAAACTAAGTGTATTATGCACATGGACAATATCTATTTTTTCTTTTGCTGTCAGGCTGCATATATCATAATACGTTCTAAAGGAAAATAAAAAAGAACAAGCCATTCCTACTTTCTGAAACTTGGACATACCTGCTATTTCTTTATTATCTCTGGAATATATAAACACTTTATGCCCTTTTTTTTCAAGTAAATCTTTTTCACTCGCTACTACAGTATCTTCTCCACCGGATATTGTATAATGGTTATGAACAATTAAAATATTTTCCCGTTTTACAGGCATTCGTAACTCCTTTTCACGCCAAACTGATTTTAGAAGGCCATCACACATTATCGCCATTCTTTAACACTTATTTATACCCCGAATTTATATCCGCGTATCATCTAAACAGCTTATATCCATCATCCATATCAATCCCCATTATATCAGCAATCTTTTCTGTCACTGTATCATAAACAATAATATTAACTCCATTTTCAACTCCAGTATATTGGGCATTATCAATAATGATTGAATTTTTATAACTTCCGCTCCCATCCGAATATCTTCTCATACAAAAGTCATGAGCAGATGTTCGAACATATTGCTCAGCATCCTTCATCGTTGAATACCATACTACTCCATCTGCATTTTTATACCATATTCCACTCGCTTTCCCTTGATATATCCCAACAGTCAAAAAAAAGTATTGTAAATTGGCATCATTCGTATCGCAATTTCCGTCTACAGAAATAAACACCCAGTAATTTGGGTTGTTCAACATTTCTGCAACCTGATTAACATTATAACTCTCTTTAAGAATTTCATCCGCTATCATTTGCCTCACATAGTCAGCATTTCGCTGCCATGACGCATAATCTGAATCATTTCTCCTATCGCTTATCGTATAATTATCTTTTAAATAACCCCCGATGAACTTCGAATACTTTTGGTTTCCCCTATAATTTAAATGTGCCCCATCACTCGCATCTGTCGAATAATCTATTCCTATCTCCTCCAGCAACAGATTGCAGTTTACAAATTCCACACCGTATTCAGCCGCTATATCACTTGCGGTGTTAAATATCTGTTGCTCATGTTCATTTATACCTGCATACGGACTAACCACCACAACAATTGGAATATCTTTCTCCTGTGCCAGTTCTATCACTGCCCGATAATATTTTTCTGTTTTTTCATGAAGCGCCTCTCTATCCATTATTCCCGCAACATCCATAACGCTTCTGGATTCGGTAATCATATTACATCCAAATCCCTTCCAATCATCATACATTTTGTCATTTTGATTACTCAGAAAATCGGCATCACTCAAATAACTATATCTCGTATGGTACCGCGTATATCCAAGTAAAAATTCCTCCCATTCTTCTTCGGGAGAGCTTGTTTTAATAGCATTCACTTTATCGGCCGACCAGCGCAGGCCAAAATTATTCTTAATTATCTGAGCATCACCGCTAAACTCCTTGTTACATCCAGTCATATATCCTTCCAAAATGATCAATTCCGGCCTCTGTGTTTTTAGCGCTTCCTTCAAATAATAATATGTATTCCACATCGGTTGAAGGGAACCTGCCAATATGTATGACGCCATACCATACTCGTCCCACAATGTCCCCGTATTAAAATCCTCAAAAGCATGACTGCTTCCCAGAATCAATACATCTACCGTATCATCCTCCAGTTCATAAAATTTTGTAAGGCCATATATGCCATCACTGTCTTTCAATTTGAAAATCTTATTGACATAACCCAATGTGAAACCAAGGATAATGATAAAACACGTTATTCTGATTACTGATTTTTTCATAAACTCCGGCCCCTATCAAAATTGAAAATATATAAATTGCTGTGCATCAAACATTGGTCCATATTCTCCAAAAATAAATATCATCACAATAAGACCGATTATCACTAACCACTCAAACCATAAATTTTGTTCCATTAAAAACACATCTATCGTCTGCTTCTTTCTATATCTGATAAGATCCATCAAAAGCAATAAAAGCACAGAAAAAATCAGAATATTCATCTCCACTCTATCCAATCCCAAGCCATATATTCCGCCGTTAAACAAAAGCCATGGCGTTGGTTTTACTACTATCCTCTTTATAAATCTCAGTGCATCTTTTATCGTATCTGCCCTGAAAAAAATCCATGCAAATACAACAAGCACAAAGGTCTCTATTGTTTGTAATAACTTCCAACTCAAACAATCTGTTTTTATATTCATCTTTTCTATTATTTTTGATCGAATTCCCTGAAACATATCTGAAACGACCTGATAAAAACCATGAATTCCTCCCCAAACGACAAAGCTCCACTCAGCGCCATGCCAAAGACCGCTGACCAGAAACACTATCATCATATTGATCGCTTTCCGCATTCTTCCTCTTCGATTTCCGCCCAAAGGAATATAAAGATAATCTTTAAACCATGT
>CANSLJ010000002.1 GCA_947647735.1 uncultured bacterium
TTCATCTGCGCCGCAACCTCAGCCGCAAAGTCCTCATTCTTCTTCTCAAGGCCTTCACCTGTCTCATAACGAACAAACTTTGTAACCTTCAGATCCGCACCGTTCTCTTTTGCAACCTGCGCGATATACTGGCCTACAGTCTGCTTGCCGTCCTCTGCCTTTACATAGATCTGATCCATCAGGCAGATCTCCTTCAGCTCCTTGTTGATACGGCCTTTGATCATACCATCGATCACCTTCTCAGGCTTAGCGGACTCCTTCGGATCATTCATGATCTGTGCGCGAAGGATCTCTTCCTCATGAGCAATATAGTCAGCGCTCACTTCCTCCCTGCTCACATACTTCGGTGTCAGAGCTGCAACCTGCATAGCAACGTTCTTTAAAGCTTCTCTCACTGCATCGTTGTCAGCGCCGGATTCTGCCGCCACGATAACGCCGATACGTCCGCCGCCGTGCAGATAGCCGACTACGATAGGAGCTTCAACCACTTCAAATCTTCTGATGTTCAGGTTCTCACCGATCGTTGCAACCTTTTCTACCAGTGCTTCCTTCACAGTCTTGGAAGCATCCTCCTTCCAGCTCTCTGCAAGGAAAGCATCCATATCTGCCGCTGTTGTTGCCAGTGCCTGCTGTGCCACTGTCTCAACGAATGTCTGGAATGTCTCATTCTTTGCCACGAAGTCAGTCTCGGAGTTTACCTCCACAACTGCAGCCTTGCCGCCGTCGATCGCGATACGGCAGATACCCTCTGCTGCGATCCTGCCTGCCTTCTTCTCAGCCTTGGCCTGTCCGTTCTTTCTCAGGAACTCAACAGCCTCATCCATATTTCCATTTGTCTCGGTCAGGGCTTTCTTACAATCCATCATGCCCGCGCCGGTCATCTCTCTTAACTCTTTTACCATTCCTGCTGTAATAGCCATTTTATATATCCTCCAAATCTGCCATACTGT
Organism: uncultured bacterium; assembly: GCA_947647735.1. Lineage (GTDB taxonomy): Bacteria > Bacillota > Clostridia > Lachnospirales > Lachnospiraceae > 1XD8-76. The sequence continues at coordinate 951 of CANSLJ010000002.1, forward strand.
CATTATCCGTTCGTGCCAGACCGGCCAGGCCCGCCACTCTCTGATAACCGATTAAAATCAAGTATCTCTTTCTCTTACTCAGCCGCAGCTACTTCTTCGATATCCTCAGCCTCGCCCTCTGCCGCGTCAGCCATCTCTGCGCTCATATCAACCGCTTCACCCTGAGATGCCTCGATCACAGCGTCAGCCATCTTGGAAACGATCAGTTTTACGGCTCTGATCGCATCATCATTACCGGGGATGATGTAATCCAGCTCCTCCGGATCACAGTTTGTATCACCGATACCGATCAGCGTGATGCCCAGAGCGTGAGCTTCCTGTACACAGATTCTCTCCTTCTTGGGATCTACTACGAAAATACAATCCGGGATTCTGTCCATCTCCTTGATGCCGCCAAGGTTTCTCTCCAGCTTATCCCATTCCTTCTTGATCTGGATAACTTCTTTCTTCGGCAGTACGTCAAAGGTACCGTCCTCAGCCATCTCTTCGATTCTTTTCAGTCTGTCGATCCTGGACTGGATCGTCTTAAAGTTGGTCAGCATACCGCCCAGCCATCTCTCATTTACATAATACATACCGCAGCGTTCTGCTTCCACTTTTACCGCATCCTGTGCCTGTTTCTTTGTACCAACGAAAAGGATGGTACCTCCCTGGGAAACGATATCTGCAACCGCATTGTAAGCTTCATCAACTTTCCCTACGGATTTCTGCAGGTCAATGATGTGGATGCCGTTTCTCTCTGTGAAGATATAGGGAGCCATCTTAGGGTTCCATCTTCTTGTGTGGTGTCCGAAATGCACACCTGCTTCCAGTAACTGTTTCATTGAAATTACGCTCATGTCTTTTTCCTCCATTTGGTTTTTCTTCCATATACTGCTCCGGTCCATGACTCCCGATTTCCCAGCCTATCCCCATCTCCCGGAGACACCAACTGAGAACCAGTATATGTGTTTTTTCACAACGCCCATATTTTACCACAAACCGCCCGCCATTGCAAGCTTAAATTAAACCAACACACAGTCCGCACAGAATTCCGGATGGACTTCACCCTCTGGCACTCTTCGACAAAAGATCCGCGATCTCCTTCTCCGTCATCCCCACCGTTATCTCATAACTCCCGATCGCAATTCTTCGCTCGTATCCGTTCTGGCAGAGGAACACATCAAAATCCGCTGCCGACTCCACCAGTCCCATCTCCTGTGCCCTTCTTGCCACGGAGATCGATGTATCGCCCTGCTGGACGGTAAAGGTGACGATCTCCACCGGAACCGAATTCTCCGCGACCTCTTTTCCTCTTTCAGCGACTTCCTCAGCCCTCTGTTCTATCTCCTCCGCCAGCGCCTGCTCCTCACTCTGAACCGGCGTCTGTTCATTTTCCTGCACATCCGCCGCCTCGCCTCCGGGAACCGAAACCGCCTCCTCATCCTGTCCTGAACCGGCTTCATCTGTCTGCTCTGCCGCTTCTCCCTCTCCGGAAACCATACTGTCTTCCGCATCGCCGGAAACCGAAGCCGCTTCCCGGTCTGTATCCTCCGCAGAAGCCTCCCCGCCTCTCATATCCTCCAGCACGCTTTTATCCTTTTCCACCATGCCGAGCTGCGCCGCCCGCTGCTTTACGGCCTCATCGCTCATCCCTGCGCCCGTATTTCCCGACAGGATCAGTACCAATGCCGTCACCAGCATGCCGATCCCCAGTCCGCGCAAATAATATCTGAGTTTCATTCATCGTCCTCGTTTTCGTACTTTTATTCTATCCTAAACAAGCCTGTCCGCTTTTTACAGCCCTCATTCATACAGATCTATCACAAGCTTTACTTCGCCAACGCCGAGCCCCAGTTCTCTGGCGATCGCCATATTGGATTTTCCCGCTCTGTGGAGCTCCAGGATCCGCTCATTGTTGTTCGCCCTGTCATTCTCCGCGGCACCCGCCGGATCATACAGCAGACGCATTATATCCTCTTTTTCAGCCGGATCAAAAGCCTCCATCCGCCCTTCTTCCACTATGGCATCCGGTTCTGTTCCCTCCATTTTCTCTGCAGGCGCTTCCTTCTGCCTTCCCGTTTCCTTTCTCTTCGGCACTGCCTCTACTCTTTCAGGCACAAAAGGCTGAAAAGCAGGCTCAACGGCTGAAAGCATACTCTCCATGCGGCTTTCCTCAACCGCCTGTCTATCCGACGCCTCTTTTTCAGCCGGCAAAGCCTCCTGTACGCCCGCCGCCTTCCTGCGTCCGGATGCAGCCGGTCCTGAAGCTTTTGATCTCCCGCTCCCGGAGGTCGTTTTCTTTCCTGCCGCCTCCTCCAGATTCTCCCGTATCGTGATCTCGGAGTCCTTCACCTGCTGCAGAAGTTCCTGAATATTGCGATCCGCCTTATCATAAGCATCAGAGAGGCTTTCTTTCTTTCCCTTCAGCATATCATAAAGAAAGACCACCTCCTCATGGTTCTTATGGATCTCATCCAGCACAGTGTCCGAATACTCGTTAACCGCCATGATCTTCTCATTGGAGATCCGCTCCATGGAACGCTCGGACTTCTCGATCTGCTGACGCATCTCTTCCTCGGAAAGTTCGCCCAGACGCTCACGCACATTCTCGAGCTCTTCCGACACCAGATGCTTTACCTCCTGTGCCGCCAGATTTTTCGTTTCCTCTTTCAGTTTTTCCTGCTTTACCGGAACGCAGAAGCTGGCTATAAAAATAACCGCTCCCGCTGCCAGTAACACGATCTCCAATGCTCCCATATCTTCTCCGATCTCTATGGCTGCTCTGTATAGATCTTCCCGTGCTCAGGACAAAGCGGCCATCTTAACCTCTCCTTCTTCCCGGGTGAACCTGCAGTATTTTATGGTACTCTTTACAACCATGGACACATCCCTGATGCAGATCTTCGTACCCGGATATACCGCCTCCGATACTTCCACAACGGGCACTTTGCTCTCCTCCAGGACATACTCCAGTTCATCCAGTTCCGTATATACTTTTTCAAGCGCTCTCTTTTTCTCCACTCTCGTGATCGCAAGCTGCCGCACATTTTTCATCTGCGCGTCCGAGACAGAAATATTCAACTGTTTCTTCTGGATCACTGCCCGCAGCACCGGCTCTATATTCGCGATCTGCTTCCTGAGTTCCTGCATCTGTTTCAGGAGCTCCGCCTGTCTCATTTTCAGTTCCGGATTCACGCCCACTGTAACAACCGTGGATGCTCCCATGGCGGAACCCAGCGTCTTCACCGCGATCCTCTTGGAAGCCATTACCTTCCCGCCGGTGATAAATCCCTTTCTTCCGGTCACTTCGATCTCCGATCCCGCATAGATCTGACTGTGCAGGATGGCTTCCGCCGCAACGTAACCGCCGGCAAAAACCTGTGCGTTTTCCAGATATTTGGAAACCACATGCCCCCTTGCTTTCAGGCGTCCCTTGGACATGCCGTTCATCCCTCTGGCGATCGAAATATTCCCCTCCGATTCCACCATGGCGCCTTCCACAACGCCCTTGATCTCGATATCGCCCGTAGCTTTTACCGAATATCCTGAAAAAACATTTCCCCTGATCAGGATACTGCCGTCATATTCGATATCCCCGGTAGAAACGTCCACATTCTCCAGCTCCAGCAGGTCATCCACAAATACCTCCCCGCTCACCAGCATCACGTGCCCGTTTACCTTTGCATATATTTCCGTGCGATCCTCGGATGGAATGATGTTTTTTCCAAACTTCAGCCTTGCTTCCTTCACCGCCGGCGGCTTTGTCACCTCCCCGAACACATTGCATCCCTTTTTTCCGTATACCGCCGGGATCACCTTCGCCAGCAGTTCATCCTTTTTACAGGGACATATCGTATTCAGGTGATGAAAATCCACACTGCCGTCCTCACGAAGTGCCGGCTTCGCCTTCCGGTCCGTGGAAAACATATATTCTATCCTGCCGGGCTCTCCCATCTGACAGGGTTCTCCCTCCGCCACCACGACGTCCTGGCAGTAACATTTATCCTTAAAAAACTGTTCGATATTATGCAGACAGATGCCGTTTTTGATCTTCTTTGCCCTCAGCTCATCTGTCAGTTCTTCCTCCGTTATCTCTTCCGCTCCGGCGGAGGGCGCGTAAAAACGCACAACCGCCCTCATCCTGTCAGGAGAGACCCGCAAAGTGTAACTCTCCCTGCAGGGATAGGCATAGCTGCCGTTAAGCTGAACCAGCTTCTCCGAAGAAAGCTCCTCCAGAGCCTCCTTCAGACTTCCCCCGTCATAAAGGATACCCCTCGTATCCAGATATTCCCTGACCTCATCCAAAGAAAGCGGCTCACCGCCGCCCTCTGGCGGAATCAATCTGATATAGGTTCCGTCTTCCTTATGCACCAACTGAAAAAAGCCGTTTTTCATGAATTACCATACTTTCTGTAAGCCCCCACAGCTTACTTAACATGAGGCGTGCTCAATGTTCGGTTAATATTCCCATATATTTTCCCATTTTTGTTTTCATCTTCTGGAGCGCCCTCGTATGAAGCTGAGATATCCGCGACTCCGAAACCTCTAAGATCGAACTGATCTCCTTTAAAGTCAGTTCCTCATAATAATAAAACAGGATAACCTTCTTTTCCTTCTCCGTTAATACCTCCAGTGACTCCATCAGCATTTTTTTCAATTCTTCTTTTTCGATCACCACCTCAGGAGAATCAAACTGCTGAGAATGAGCTGCGGCGTCCACCGGTACCTCGCTCCCGGCCTCCATAAACTCGTTCAGAGAAACCACGCCGGTAACTTTCATCTGTCCCTGCCAGTCCAGATATTCATTGTCCGTAATGCCGAGCGCGGAGGCGATCTCCTCGTCCGTAGCCTGCCGGCCCTCACGGCTCTCGATCTCACGCATCGCCGCGTCTATCTTCTTCTGCTTCTGCCGGATCGTCCTCGGAATCCAGTCCATCTTTCGTATCTGGTCTAAAATAGCGCCCCGGATCCGCAGGCTGGCATAGGTTTCAAACTTCACTTCCTTACACAGATCATACTTGTCGATCGCGTCGATCAGCCCGAACACCCCGTATCCTACCAGATCGTCATACTCCACATTATACCCCAGATACATACTGAGCCTGCCGGCCACAACCTTTACAAGCGGGGCGTATTCAGTTATGATCTTTTCCCTGGCTTCGGGACTTTTTGTTTTTCCGTATTCATCCCAGAGTCTCTTCTTTTCCGCCTCATTCATAATTGTCTATCGCCTATTCTTCCACAGTCTCTTCTTCCGGCTGCTGCTCCTTTTCTTCTTCTCCCTCCGGCCCCTTCTCTATCATTTCGTCTTCCTCGGGCTCCGGAGGCTTATTCTGCTGCTCGATCATATCCAGCGCGCCCTTCAGTATACAGCCCAGTATATAAAAACCAAGCAGGATCAGCAGGAGATTCCGCAGGAACTCATGAAGTTCATACCTTCCTGCCATCACCATCAGGATACTTGCCGCCGCGCCTGCCGTCAGCATTACAAAGGGCGGTATCAGCTTCCGCTTATCCTTTGTAATAACGCCAAAGCGCCCGCCCTGACGTTTTTTCTTCTCTTTTTTTTCCGTATCGTCCTTCTTTTTCGCCACGCCAAAGCGTCCCCCTATATGCTTTTCTCCGGCTTGCCTACCGCCTTAATAACATATATTCCCGTCTCAGGATAATATATTACCGTGCGGCCGTAATTTAATCCAGTATCTTCTGAAAGCAGCTTGATATGCATGGCTTTCAGTTTTTTCCTTGCCGCCTCCGCATTTCTTTCCCCGACCTTTACCAGATCGGAATTTCTCTGAAACGCAAACATCTGGGCTCCGCCCGCCAGCTTTGCCTCCAGCCTGGCTCTGTTCGCCCCTGCTCTCACCAGTCTTTTTACCAGTTCGTCTATGCCTGAATCCACGAATTTCTCCACGCATGTATTGTTTTTAATAACCGTTGAATCCGGCAGCATCGCATGCAGCAGGCCGCCGACTTTTGTAATGGGATCCCTGATCGCAACGCCTACGCAGGAACCAAGTCCTAAAGTAGTGATGCCATCCGGGCTCTTACAAATATTGAGATCTGCCATTCCTACTTTAATTATATTACTCATCGCTGTTCACTTCCTATGCCATCCCTAAAGACTTCATAATTTTGTGATAAGATTCCATATCCGGTACCAGGATGAAAAAGCCGTCAATATTAACATCATCCGTAAATCTGGTCTGAATCATCAGGATCTTGTCTCCAAGCACCCCGAACTCGATCGCAGGCACGCTCAGGATAGCTCCTGCCATATCGATCGCAAGATCCGGCGCGGACGGCAGTATCTTAAGCCCTGTCAGATCCGACATGGAATTCAGATAAGCGCCCGTCATGATATTACCGATCTCTTTGATGACTGACAGCTCCATCTCCCCGAACTCTTCCGCGTCCGGATTTCCCATACCGCCCAGCATCTGATTCGCCAGATGTCCTGCGGAATTTTTTTCCAGAAGGAACATCATGCTTCCCCTGACATCCCCCTCCACTGTCATATATACACCGGCCATGATGGTCTCCTCACCGCCGATCACTTCCCCGAGATCGCGAAACTCAAACAGAGCCGCCTTGGGTACCTTCATATCCACTTTTCGCTGCAGCATCTGCGCCAGTGCCGTAGTCGCATTGCCTGCGCCGATATTTCCTATTTCTCTGAGCACATCCAGATTGCCGCTGTCAATGCTGTCATACCCCATGCTATTATCCATACTACTCTCCTTATATACCGGGACCTGCCGGGCAGCCCCCCTCAAATGTCCGGTCAGCCATGGCTTCCCTATTCTGCCAAAACCTCATTCAGATCCAGCAGCGATATCAGAGATCCCTGATGCTTACCCACACCTGTAACAAACATATCCTTGCCGGTCCTGTCATAGGACATCTTCTCGATGCCGTCCACCTCCAGCGTCACCACTTCCCTGACTGCGTCCACGATCAGCCCTACAAAGCCCTGCTGCTCGCTTTTCACGATAACGATCCTGGTATTTTTTGTATATTCCGCTTCCGGCAGTCCCATTTTTGTACGGATGTTCATGACCGGTATCACCTCGCCGCGCACGTTGATCACGCCCTTTATATAGGCCGCAACCTTCGGTACCCGGGTAATACTGGACATGTGAATGATATTGTCCACATACTTGATATCGATGCCGTACTGCTCCTCACCGACCTTGATCACGATAAACTGTATCGTCCCGTTGTTTATTTTCAGTTCTTCCATGATACTCACCCCCACCTTATATCAATACATTCGTATCCAGGATCAATGCCACTTCGCCATCGCCCAGAATCGTTGCACCGCTGATGATCTTGGTCTTATCGACAAACTTGCCCAGTGATTTGATAACGATCTCCTGCTGGCCCATCAGCTTATCCACCACAAGGCCTGCCAGTTTATCGCCCTTCTTCACGATGGCAACGATCATGTTCTCGCCTTCTTTTCTTGTGGATTCAATATCCAGCACCTCATTCAGGCGGATCAGCGGAATGACTGAACCGCGCAGATGGATCACCTCTTCAGACTGCACAAGCTTCACATCGCTGGGGGCAATATTTTCGAGGGTTGTCACGGAATTCAGGGAGATCGCGTATTTCTCGCCGCCCACTTCCACCATCAGCGCCTGAATGATCGCCAGCGTCAGAGGAAGCCTGATGATCCAGGTACTGCCTTCGCCCAGCTTCGTCTTTACCTCCACTTCGCCGCCCAGCATCTCGATCTTGGATTTTACAACATCCAGGCCGACGCCTCTGCCGGAAACATCCGTAACTTCCTTCGCCGTGGAAAAGCTCGGCAAAAACAGCAGGTCGATGATCTCCTTATCGGACATATTCCCGGCCTGTTCCGGTGTGATGGTGCCTCTCTCGATGGCTTTGTTTTTCACTTTTTCAACATCAATACCGTTACCGTCATCCCCTACCTCGATGATAACGTTATTGCCGTCCTGATAAGCATTCAGGAAAATAGAACCGACTTCCGGTTTTCCTCTCTCCAGACGGACTTCCGCACTCTCCAGCCCGTGGTCGGCAGAGTTACGCAGAAGGTGCATCAGCGGATCGCCGATCTCATCCACCACGGTACGGTCAAGCTCTGTCTCCTCACCGCTCATGGTCAGATCCATCTTCTTATTCAGTTTCTTTGTCAGGTCACGGATCATTCTCGGGAACTTGTTCACCACGCTCTCGATCGGAACCATTCGCACCTTCATCACAGATTCATGGAGGCTGGTGGTCACATTCTCCAGATACTCGATCTGGCTGTCCACCGCCGCGCTGCTCTCGCTGTTCTCCTGTGTTGTAGCCGATACAAGAGAGTTCTTCGCGATGATCAGCTCGCTGACGAGATTCATCAGCACATCGAGCTTTTCAATATCCACCCTGACTGTACGGTTTCCGACCGCCTTGCCGCCTTTCTTCTCGTGCTTTGCCGGCGCTCCCTTCGCTTCAGGTGCCGCAGCCGCAGCCGGTTTGGAAGGTTCCGCCTTGGCGGGCACGCTCTTTACCTCCGCCGGTGCTTCCTCTTTTGCAGCCGGTGCCTCCTCCTTATGTTCCTCGAAGTCGGTCATCTCCGCACCCACGGCATCCTCGATCTCCGAAACGTTCCTGATATCCGCGAGCACTTTATCCAGAGGGCTGTCTGTGATCACAATGATCGTGAAATCCAGTTCAAACTTTTCATCTTCGATATCCTGTACGGAAGGAGAGGAAACCAGGATCTCGCCCTGCTCTTCCACCGCCTTAAATACAAGGAACGACCTTGCCGCCTTCAGGATACAGGACTCCTGTACCTTTACCGTGATGCCATATACTTTCTTGCCCTGTTTCACCGCTTCCGTAAGAACCATCCTCTGCGCTTCATCGAGAGGGATCTCGTTCCACTTGTCTTCTCCGGAAGATGTCCCCGCATCCGCGGAGGGAGCCGCCGCCGGAGTTTCCTCCTTCGCCTCCTCTTCCGCCCCTTCCGGCTTCAAACAGTCATTGAGCAGTTTGATCAGTGCCTCGTTATCGTTTGTTCCCTCATCGGAATTTTCCTGGATATTTGCCGTATATTCCTCCAGAGCATCCAGACACTGGAACAGGATATCGATCATATGGGATTTGATCTTGATAGTGCCGTTGCGCACTTCCGAAAATACATTTTCCATATCATGGGTCAATGTCTGCATCCGCTTATAACCCATGGTACCCGCCATTCCCTTTAAAGAATGGGCCGCACGGAATATCTCGTTAATGGTATCCTCGTTCTCCGGGTCCTGCTCCAGATTTAAGATCTCTGTATTCAGGCTCTGTAAATGTTCTCTTGTTTCATCCAGAAATATTTCCAGATATTGGCTTACATCCATGTTACTTTACCCCCACGTTCATGATAATTTCCTGTGCTACATTATCCAGTTCCACGATCTGGTTTACGATGCCGGCTTTCACTACCGCCTTCGGCATGCCGTATACCGCACAGGTATTTTCCTGTTGTGCTATTACAAAAGTCTGTTTTTTCGCTTTCAGATTCCGGATCCCTTCCGTGCCGTCCATGCCCATTCCGGTGAGTACCACACACACCACCTGATCGAAAGGACTGTTGATCAGGCTTTCATACATGTAGTTCGCGCAGGGTTTCACCCCTTCCCTGGAGGGCTCATCGCTGTAGTGGATACAACTCTTCCTCGAGTCGGATGTGACATTCATATGCATGCCGCCCTTGGAGAGGTAAACATGGCCTTTCTGGAGCATTTCGCCCTCCCGCGCCTCGCTCACCGTCAGTTCGCTCAGGGAATCAAGCCGCTCCGCCAGCGACTTCGTAAATCCAACCGGCATATGCTGCACCAGCACCACCGGCGCGTTCAGATCCTTCGGAAGCTTCGGGATGACCGCCTGCAGCGCCTTCGGACCGCCGGTGGAGCTTGCGATCGCCACGATCTTGTTGCCCACGATATTGTGCTTGCGCACCATGGATACAAACTTTCTCTCGGTCTGAACATTCCTCGGCGCTATGCTTCTCCCGAAAACCGGCTCTCTGCTGCAGGCCACCGCATACAGCGTATCCTTAAAGGTTTTCTGAAACTCTTCCGTCCTGTTGTTCTTGATGTTGCCCGACTTATGTACAAAGTCTATGGCGCCCAGCTCCAGCGCATCCAGCGTTACCTTCGCGCCGTCCCTCGTATCCGTGCTCGCCATCATGACTCTCGCAGGGATCTTCTGGATCTGGAGCTGCTTTAAGAGTTCCAGCCCGCCCATAACGGGCATATTCACATCCAAAACCACTGCATCATACTTTTTCTTAGTCAGCAGATCAAGTGCTTCCTTACCGTTTTTAGCGATGTCTGCTACATGGAATCTGTCATCTGACTTCAGTATATCACACATCACCATTCTCATGAGTGCAGAGTCATCTACTACCAAAATATTTTTTCCCATTGCCTCATTCCGTTCCTACGAATCTCTTCTAAAATATCACCTGTTGGTTGCTTTATGGCGCTGGCGTCTTTCTTCCTCAAAAATGTATTTGATGATCTCTTCCCTCTCATCTACATCCATGTTGATATACTGTACGCGATGCTCATAAGTTCCCGGCTTATCCTCCAGTTCCTTTACGGACAACACCCTGCCCGCCAGATGGAACTGCTTCTCCGCACCTTTTATGATCAGCTTATAAGTACAGTAGATGGAAGCTCCTTCCGCGTATCTCTCAGTTGCGATATATCGCAGCCCGCCTCCGCTGATATCCACGATCACTCCCTGCTTTAAGGGAAGTCCCGGCACCAGATAAAAACGTCCCTGCTCCACCGCCGTGATCTCCTCCTCCTGCAGAAGCCTGGTGCTCAAGCCCAGCGCACAGCCAAAACGGTAAAACTCACGCCGCTGATGTTTCCGGAGATTGCTGGTAAGCTCCAGCACCACGATATAAACATTATTGCTCTTATACCGGTCCAATACCCTGGCATAACACTGATACAGCCCCTTCTCCGCGTAAAAACAGAGGTCAAACTCCCCGTCCACCGGCAGGAGGACCACCTTCCCCTTTTCCAGAGGCATCATGATCTCCAGCTGATCCTCGGAAAGCACATCGAACACCTTGGTCCTGTACACCTTTTTCTCTACCGCTTCCGACTTTTCCGCCCCGTCCTCTTCCTCTGTCACCGGGCTGACAGCCTGCAGCTCCACGATCTGTCCCGCTACTACAATATCAGATAGCATAAATTATCTCCTTCCTGTCATAATATGTGAAAAAAACGCCATCATGCCGCGTTTTACCCTCGGGCTTTCCTGTTCTTCCTTCATAAGCTTCCTGGCGATCCCCGCATAAGCCATCGACGCCTTTGCCGAGGGATTCCGAAGGGAAACCGGTGTCTGCTGCATGACCGCCCTTGCAAGCTGGTCATCCTGGGGCACATAACCGAGATATTCAATGGGAATCTTTAAATATCTGGAAACCACCATATTCAGCTTGTGGTACAGCATGCTGCCTTCCTCTTCATTCCTTACCTTATTTGCCAGCACATTGATACTGGTATATTCCTGTGAAAACCTGCTGTGACGGTTTAACGCCTTCAGCAGAGAATAGGAATCCGTGATGGAAGTAGGTTCCGGCGTTGTCACCAGCAGTATCTCATTGCTCGCCACCAGAAACTCCAGCACGGCATCCGAAATGCCCGCTCCGGTATCCACGATGATCACATCCGCCAGGGAATCCAATTCCACAAGATTTTGTATGATATAATTTAAATAGTCCCGGCTTAAATTCGACATGCCCACGATGCCGGAACCGCCGGAGATAAACCCGACATCCATCGGTCCCCATGTGATGATATCCTGAATCTTCTTCCCCTGATAGATCAGATCGTACAGGTTATATTTCGGCACCGTCCCAAACATGATCTCAATGTTGGCAAGCCCGAAGTCCGCATCCAGTATGATAACCTTCTGGTCCATTTTCCGGAACTGAATAGCGAGATTGATCGCCGTATTTGATTTTCCTACGCCGCCTTTTCCGCTGGTAACTGTGATCACCCTGGCCGCCTGCTGCCTGGGCTGGCTCTGGGCTTTGATGATATTTCTTAATTTTTCCGCCTGATCTGCCATTTAATTCGTACCTCCAAGTAATTGCTTCACTGTTTTCTGAGGGTTAAATACTTCTATATCATCCGGCACATTCTGTCCGCAGGTAATATAGGACAGGCCGGCGCCCGTATACAACTTCAGATTCAACAGGTTCCCCAAACTTGCAGTCTCATCCAGTTTTGTAAAGATGATCTTATAACTTTCCATTCCCTTGTAAGAATCCACAATATTCAGCAGATCCTTATATTTCGTGGTTGCCGAGAGCACCAGGTGCACTTCTTTTTCTATGCCCTCATCCAGCCCGTGAATAAACGCCTCCATGTCCTCCCGCAGGCTCGGGTTATGGGGGGAATGCCCCGCCATATCCACCAGAATAAAATCATAATCCTTAAAATCCCGCACTCCCGTCTGCAACTCATCCACAGAGTAGATGACTCTGAACGGAACCTCCAGGATATTTGCGTAGGTCCTGAGCTGTTCTGCCGCCGCGATCCGGTAGGTATCCGCCGTCAGCAGCGCCACCTTCCGCTTTTGATCTATCCAGAAACTGGAAGCGATCTTGGCGATCGTCGTTGTCTTTCCCACCCCGGTAGGCCCCACAAAAAAGATCACTCTGGGCGTCCCGCCGTTTTTATCGATCGGCGCCGCCTTGCCGAATTTCAGGATCATCCGCTGATATACATCCGCCAGCGCATGATCAAAGGGCAGATTCGGCTTAACGCTCTTCTCGATCTCGTCAACGATCTGATTGGCATACTTCTCATCCACCTCATTGTCCAGCATGGTGTTGTAAAGCAGCTTCATAAACCGCACCATCTCGCTGTCTTCTTCTTCCGCCTCTTCCGTCTCCTGTTCTTTCGCCGGATCCTCCTCCTCTGTCTGGAGCTTTTTCTCGATCATGCTCTGAAGGGAATCCAGCTTTTCCACCAGAAGATCCCGCTCCTGCTCCGCGCGCTCTCTCCTTGCCGGCCGGGGCTGCCTGAGAATATCTCCGTCGTCCGCCCCCGCAGCCTGCGCCACCTGGCGGAACGTCTCCCGAAGGCTGACATCCTCAGGCGCCTTCTTCTGGCCGCCCCCGTAAGGATATTTTTCGCTCTCCTCTTCCTTTGCCACCGTCACTTCCGTCTGAGCCTTTTTCAGGAAGCCGAAAAGTCCTTTTTGAACAGTGGGCTTTACATTCATAATGACGATATTTTCTCCGAGTTCGGCTTTTGCCTGGGCAACCGCCTCATCCTCTGTTTTTGCTGTAAATTTTTTAATAATCATTTTAAGCTGTCACCATTCCTACTGACTGTAATTCTACATTAGAGTCTACTTCATTATAAGAAACCACGATCAGATCTTTGTAATAATCCTCTGTCAGCTTTTTGAAATAGATCCTGACAATAGGGGATGTGATCACAATAGGATTCTTTCCGAGCTGTTCCAGTTTCTCCGTCTCCCTGCCCACACTGTTCATGATCGCCTTGATCCGCACCGGATCCAGAGAGATATAAGCGCCCGTCTCGGTCTGTTTCACACTGCCCATGATCTCCTGCTCGACCTTCGGGTCCAGCGTCACCACGCTGGTCGTCTCATTGGCAGGAAAATACCGGCTGGAGATGGCGCGTTTTAAACTCTGCCTTACATATTCCGTCAAAATATCCGCATCTCTTGTGGAGGGCGCGTAATCCGCCAGCGTCTCCAGTATCGTCTGCAGATCCCGGATGGAGATCCCCTCCCTGAGGAGATTCTGCAGTACCTTCTGGATCTCGCCGAGCCCCATCTGCTTCGGCACAAGTTCCTCCACCAGCGCCTGGTTTGCGTCCTTGATATTATTGATCAGGTTCTGTACATCCTGACGGGTCAGCAGTTCATCGATATGCTCCCTGATCACCTCCGTCAGATGGGTCGCGATAATGGAAGGCGGGTCCACCACCGTATAGCCCAGGCTCTCCGCGCGCTCCCTCTGGTTTTCCGTGATCCAGATCGCCGCCAGATGGAAGGAAGGCTCAAAGGTTGGAATACCGGATATCTCCTCCTCCACATACCCCGGATTCATCGCCATATAATGGTCGAACAGGATCTCGCCGTCGCTGACCTGAATGCCCTTTATCTTGATGATATACTGGTTCGGATTGAGCTGGATATTATCGCGCAGACGGATGATCGGCACAACGGTACCCATCTCCAGCGCGATCTGACGCCTGATCATTACCACACGATCCAGCAGGTCACCGCCCTGGTTCACATCCGCAAGGGGAATGATACCATAGCCGAATTCCAGTTCCACCGGGTCCACCTGCAGCAGCGAATTGACATTCTCCGGCTGCCGGATCTCCTCCGCCGAGGCTTCCTCGGTATCCACCTCGTGCTCTATGTTCGCCATCTCCAGACTTCCCTGCACGGTACGTCCTATGATGATGAACATCATCCCGAGCCCCACAAAGACCACCGTCTGCAGCGGCGTGATGACGCCCAGCACGGAGATCGTGATACCAACGATATAGAGCGCCCTCGGCACACCGAAGAGCTGCCCCACGATCACATTTGAGAAATCCGCGTCCTTACCGCCCTTGGTAACCAGGATACCGGTTGCCAGAGAGATCAAAAGGGAAGGGATCTGGGACACAAGGCCGTCACCGATAGTCAAAATACAATAAGTCTGCGCAGCCGTTCCAAAGTCCATGCCCTGGCGGAGCATACCCATTGCCGCGCCGCCGATCAGGTTGACAAAAGTGATGATCAGGCCGGCGGTGGCGTCTCCCTTTACGTACTTCACCGCACCGTCCATGGAACCGAAGAAACTGGACTCCGCCTGGATCTTGTCACGCCGCTCCTTCGCCTCCGCGTCGGTGATGGCGCCGGTATTTAAGTCCGCGTCGATGGCCATCTGCTTACCGGGCATCGCGTCCAGCGTAAATCTCGCCGTTACCTCAGCCACACGCTCGGAACCCTTGTTGATGACCATGAACTGGATCAGTATCAGGATAATAAAGACGATCACGCCGACGATCAGATCGCCGCCGCCCACATAGTTGCCGAAAGTCTGGACAACGTTACCCGGATCTCCCGTCAGCAGGATCAGCTTCGTGGAGGATACGTTCAGCGCGATCCTGAAGATCGTGGTGAACAGCAGCATCGTCGGATAAAAGGACATATCCAGCACTTCTTTTGTGAACATGACCGTGAACAGGATCAGGAAAGCGATCCCGATATTGATGGCGAGAAAAATATCAAGAAGCCAGGGGGGAATCGAGATAATGAACATCACAAATGCGGCGAGAATATACAACGCCACGCCTAAATCCGCTTTTCCGAGTTTCATTCAATTCCCTCCTTTCCCGTTCTCTCTGCGGAGAATGCGTTTTTTGCATTCTCCTGCGTGAGACTTGGATTTTCTTAGGCGCTCTGCGTCTTAGAAAATCTTCTCACGCTTTCCCTTGCAGGTGATATACATAAGCCAGCACTTCCGCCACCGCCGGATACAGTTCCGCGGGGATCTGCTCCCCCACTTCCACATTCGCATAGAGCATCCTCGCCAGCGGCTTGTTTTCATAGATCTCGATGTGATACTCTCTGGCTTCCTCCTTGATCCTTGCCGCCAGATGATCCGCACCCTTTGCGATGACCACAGGCGCCGCGTACAGCTCGCTGTCATATTTCAGTGCCACCGCATAGTGGGTCGGGTTGGTGATGACTACGTCCGCCTCCGGCAGCGCCTGCATCATCCTTCTTCTGGACGCCTCCATCATACGCTGCTTCTGCTTGCCTTTGATCTGAGGGTCACCCTCCTGATCCTTGTACTCGTCCTTGACTTCCTGCTTTGTCATCTTCATGTCTTCATTGAATTTCCACTTCTGATAAGCGAAATCCAGAAAGGCGATGACCATAAAGATAGCGGAGATCCTGATCCCCAGATCGGTCACGATCTTTCCGATCGCCTGCACCGCCCCGATCAGCGGCATATCCAGCAGATAAAACAGGATATCCAGTTTATCCTTCATGTAACTCCAGGTCACATACAGGATCATGCCGATCTTGGCAACCGCCTTCACCAGCTCCACCAGCGAATTCGGGGAAAAAATACGTTTGAATCCGCTGACCGGATTGATCTTGCTGAACTTGGGCTGCAGCGGTTTTGTGGTGGGCTTCCATTTTACCTGTATCACATTGCTGATAAAGGCGACCGCAACTCCCACCAGATAGATCGGCAGCGTTATCGCAAGGAGCCCGGTCATGCTCTGTCCGATCAGGCCCGTGAAATTGCCATCCGGCACCTTCCCGTCCGGCATATGGAGCACATCCGGTATATGATTGTAGATCCCGCCGAACATTTCCAGAAAGCTGATGCTGATATTTCCCACCCATAATTTCAACAGCAGAAAAAGCGCAAGGAGGCCGAATCCGTTGGCGATTTCCTTACTCTTTGCCACCTGCCCGTCCTTCCGGGCATCTTCCAACTTTTTCTGTGTAGCCGGCTCCGTCTTTTCTCCGCCGGGACCTTCCTTTGCGAAAAACTGTAAATTATACTCCAGTATCACATCAGTGCCTCCACAAAGGCGACCGTCGCGCGCTTCGCCTCTGTAAATATCATATCCGCCGCCGTAGGCAGCAAAAAGAGCGTCAGAAAGATCACGCCCAGCCCCACAAAGATCTTCAGCTGAAGCCCCACCGCAAACATGTTCATCTGGGGCGCAACCTTTGCGAGAATACCCAGCACCGCATTCAGCATCAGGATCGCCGCAAAGATCGGCAGACAGATCTGAAATCCGATCCGGATATAATCTCCCATAAACTGCACCGCCGCATTCAGCAGCTTCTCCGCATCCATGTTCGCCCCGTACACCGGGATCAGCTCATAGGACTCCGCCAGCGCTCCGATAATGTACTGGTACATCCCGCTGATAACAAGGATCAGCATCACAAGCTGCTGATAAAACGTACTGGTGATGGTCGTCTGCTGTCTGGTGGCAGGGTCCATCAGCGTCACCATGGAAAATCCGACCTCCATATCCGCTATGGTTCCGGTCAGCGCCAGGATCGTCGTACATAAGTTTACGCCCATGCCGATCAGGATACCCGTCACGAACTCCTTCGCAACGATGATGGTATATTCAAACACCGTATCGTAGAGAATCTCCTGTCTGGGCAGCACGCCGTACAGCACCACCGAGATCGCCACGCTCAGAATCGCCCGGTATCTCCTGGGCACCTGGTTCATGCTGAAAAAGGGTACCACAAAGATAAAAGCGGCAACCCGCACCATGATCATCAGAAAATATTCTAAATCGGCATAATTCAGCTCTACATTGACCATACTTCCCCGCTACTTGACATAGGCGCCGAAATCCGCCCAGAGATTGATCATCAGATTGACCATTTCGGTCAGCATCCAGTGGCCGATCACCATCAGGGTCAGAAAGATGGCAAGCACTTTGGGTACAAAGGTCAGCGTCTGCTCCTGAATGGAAGTGACCGTCTGGAATATACTGACGATCAGGCCCACCGCCATGGAGATCAGAAGCACCGGCGCCGCCACCTTGATCACCGTAAAAAGCGCCTGATCCGCGATCGCAACAACCTCATCTATTGTCATACTATACCTCCTTCCTTAATCCGCTGCAATACAAATTATTTTCCAGTCCCGCCGGGGCCTGCCCGGCATCCTAAACGGCAAGGTAAAATGATTTCACCAGATTCACAATGACCAGATTCCACCCGTCCGCCACCACAAAGAGCAGGATCTTGAAAGGCATGGAAATGGTCGTGGGCGGCAGCATCATCATACCCATGCTCATCAGCGTGGAAGCCACCACCATATCGATCACGATAAACGGAATGTAAATGATAAACCCGATGGAAAAGGCGATCCGCAGTTCGCTGATCATATACGCCGGGATCAGCACCGACGTGGGAATATCATCCAGCGTCTCCCCGTCCCATTCCGTCCGGGATATCTCCATAAATACCCTGACATCCTCCGCCTGGGTAGAACGGTACATAAACCGCCTGAAGGGCTGCACGCCCCGCTCCAGCGCCTCCTCCTGATCGATCTGCCCGCTCTCGAAGGGAACCACCGCATCATTGTAGACTTCCGTGATCGTAGGCTGCATGATAAAAAAGGTAAGGATCAGGGACAGCCCTATGAGGATCTGGTTCGGCGGAACGGTCTGGGTGCTCAATGCCGCTCTCGTAAAATGCAGCACGATAATGATCCTCGTGAAGGAGGTCATCATCAGAATGATCGCCGGCAGGACAGCGATCAGCGTCAGCGTCAGCAGTATCCGCAGTGTCCCTGCTATCGTGCCGTTATTGTTGCTGACCGTGATCGTCGCCGTATTGGCGATATTCAATTCGCCCAGTTCCTCCGGCGTCTGCGCCGTCCCCGCATCCTCGATCGCCGTGCTGGTTCCCGTATCGCCCGTCTCACCCCGGTCGATATCCAGTGCTGTCGCATGCACAACCTGTGTGTTGCAAATACAGAATATGCCTACCGTAAACAGCAGGCATAACAGTTTTCTAATCCGTAGTCCGGAAAATCTTTCTTTCATTCTTTTTTCTTTTCCCTGACTTTCTCCAATAATTCCTGAAAACTCATCTTCGCGCCAGCCGCATCTTCCTTCAGCATCAGTTCCGATTCGTCCAGTTCCGCCAGAAAGGCAACCGTGTCCTTAGCCACCGCTATGGCGACATATTTGTCCGCCACCCGGATTATCTGGACATACTTATCAGGGGCAATACGAAAACTTTCCAGCATTTCGATATTGCCGCCTGACCACTTCCCTTTCTGATAGCCAGCAGTCCATTTTGTCACAGCCCAGGTCACCCACAAAACCGCAACAAAAAGAATCAGTACAGTGATAAACTGTGCTATCCCGCTGTATGCCTCTGTCGTCAAAAGCATCATTATCCGATAACCTTCTTGACAGCTTCCAGCACACGGTCTGCCTGGAACGGCTTTACGATAAAGTCTTTCGCGCCCGCCTGGATGGACTCGATCACCATCGCCTGCTGTCCCATAGCGGAACACATGATGATGTTGGCGCCCGGATTGGAACCCTTGATCGCCTTCAGAGCCTGAATGCCATCCATCTCCGGCATGGTGATATCCATCAGCACCAGATCCGGCTTCGTCTCCGCATACTTCTCCACCGCTTTCGCACCGTTCTCCGCTTCTCCGACAACGTTATAGCCATTCTTGGAAAGAATGTCCTTGATCATCATCCGCATGAACGCTGCATCGTCACAAATTAACACATTTTTCGCCATTTTTTTACTCCTATCGCTTATATTTATGCTGCTTTACTTAATGATCTCTGTTATTCTGACACCAAAACTCTCTTCAATAACAACCACTTCTCCACGGGCTACCATCTTCCCGTTCACCAGAACCTCCACCGGTTCTCCGGCAACTTTATCCAGTTCGATGATAGTACCCGGCGCGAAATCCAGAACTTCCGAGATGGATTTCTTTGTACGTCCCAGTTCCACGGTCACTTCCAGCGCCACATCCATGATCAGATCGATGTTGGCAGGCGCTCCCGCTCCCGGTATGCCTGCGGTAAAGCCCTGGAACTGTGCCGGCTGGATATTCATCTGCTGCTGCATCGGCTGAGGCGCCGGCTGCATCGGCATTCCGTAAGGCGGCATCCCATAGCCCGGCGGCGGCATCATGCCCGCATTTCCGTAAGGGGGATACATTCCAGCCATATTCATATCAGGCTGGGGCGCACCCATCATAGGATTTCCCATGCCTGCCATACCCATGTCTGCCGCAGGCGCTGAGGGTGCCGGCTGCGGTGCTGGCGCAGTATTTGATACAGGAGCCGATGCCGGCTCGTCATCCGAGCCCGCGCTCATACCGCCGCTTATGAAAGTACTGCACAGGAATCTTGCAAAATCACAGGGATAGAGCTGCATGATCGTACTGTCCACCAGATCGCCGATCTGCATCCTGAACCCGATCTTAACAAAGGTTCCGCCCAGGAAAGGCGCTATCTCCTGCCCTCCGTCTATCGTCATCAGATCCACCAGGGAAGCCTCCGGGGGACTGATATCTATCATCTTTCCGAGCATCGTTGCGAGAGAGGTTGCGGATGCACCCATCATCTGGTTCATAGCCTCGGAAATCGCGCTCAAATGGATCTCTGAGAGATCTCCATCCGTATTTGTACCATCCCCGCCCATCATCAGGTCAGTGATGATCTTTACATCATGTTCCTTCAATATTAAGATATTGTGGCCATCCAAGCCCGCCGTATACTTAATCTGAATAAATACGCAGGGCCTCTCATAATCCCCCACCATCGTTTCCCACTGTGCCAGTGACACTACCGGCGTGGTAATGTTCACCTTCCGGTTTACCAGTGAATACAGGGTGGTTGCCGCCGAACCCATACTGATATTGGCGATCTCTCCGATCGCATCCTTCTCCGAATCGCTGAGCAGGGCCTCTGCCTCGCTGACCACGCCGGTATTCTCGTAAGAAGACTGTTCTTTGTTTTCCGGTTCCGGTGCTGCTGGAGTTTCTGCCTTTACTTCATCCGTATCAATGGAACCTTCAGCCATACCGCTCAGCAGGGCATTTATCTCATCCTGTGATAACATTCCACCATCCACTTATCTATTCCTCCTCTCCCAGAACCGATGTAACCTGTACAGCATATTTGTCTTTGCTGGAACCAGGCACTGCGGTAAATTTTTTAATATTTCCGACGTAGACCGTCAGATCGCTGTTTACTTCGGAATCCAACCGGATAATATCTCCCAACTGAAGATTCATAAAATCATTTACAGATACGCTGCTCGTACCGAGAACCGCTCTGAGCGGTATACTCACCCTCTTCACCAGGGCTTCCAGATGTTCCTGATAATCCTCATCCGACGCATCCTGCATTGTGGAATACCAGAACTTCGTGTTCAGGTTATCCATAATGCTCTCCAGTGTAAAATAGGGCAGGCAGACATTCATCATTCCTTCCACTTCCCCTATTTTAATATTCAGCGTCACGATCGCTATCATATCGCTGGGGGCAATGATCTGGGCAAACTGCGGATTCGTCTCGATCCGGTCAAGCACAGGATCGATCTCCACCACGTTCTTCCAGGGCTCCCTGAGGAGCTGCATGCAGACAACCAGTATCTTTTCCAGTATTGCCATCTCTATCTCGGAAAAATCCTTTGCCCGCTCCAGTGTGGTTCCCTGCCCGCCAAGCATCCTGTCGATGATCGCATATCCCACATTCAGGGAAAGTTCCATGATGATGTTTCCCGTCAGAGGCGCAAAGTTTATAATGGATAATATGACCGGATTGGACAGTGCATTCGAAAATTCAGAAAAGGTCACCGTTTCCGAACTGTTTACCGAAACCTGCACGTTTTTCCGCAAATATACCTGAAGGTTCGTTGAAAGCAGCCTTCCATAATGTTCAAATATAATTTCAAGCGTACGCAGATGTTCCTTTGAAAACTTAACAGGCCGTCTGAAGTCATAATCCTTCACCTGTTTTTCATCAGCACTCTGCATATCATTCGCATCCAGTTCGCCGGTACTGAGGGCCGCCAGTAGATTATCTATCTCCTGCTGTGATAATACTTCACTCATCCGGGTCCACCTCCTTTACCCGGAATATTTTACATCTCTGAAATCTACCTTATAAATAAAGTCAGAACCGAACATATTCTGGATTCTTTCCAGAATCGCCTGCTTTAAGCCTTCCTCATCCGCCTGCGCCTCCGCCAGCGTATATCCGCCGACCACGCTGATGATCTCGCTCTTGATCAGACTCTCCCTGCTCTCAAGGCTGTCGCCGTAGGTCTTGTAATCCTCATGCTGATTGTCCATGGAAAGCGTAACGGCTATCATGATATAGTGCTCCGCTCCATCCTCATCCTGTTTCAGGCGGATCGTCATGGTATCCGCTATATCATAGGATGCCACATTCTCGATCGGCACCACCGGCTTGAACGTCGAACCGTCCACGGAGGAAAGTTCCATATCCATAGCGCCGGAAATCCGCATTACCATTTCCGCCGTCGCCTTATTGGTACTCGTCACACTGAACAGCATCACCGCACTCAGGGCGATATTCACGATCAGCAGCGCCAGTATAATAACCGAAATCAAATTCTTCTTCATGCCTGTCTTTTTCTCCCCTTCCCGATATTTATGGCAAAATCACACAATTTATTCATAGCTGGATATTTCATTAAAAATCCTGATCTCAACTCTTCTGTTTTTCGCCCGTCCCTCTTCCGTCGAATTATCGGCGATCGGCACATATTCCCCTCTGCCGGAATTCTTGATGCGGGCAGGATCCAGATTTGTTGTCTCCATCATATAATTGAAAACAGAAAGCGACCTCGCCGCGCTCAGTTCATTATTGCTCCTGAAACGTCCTCCTGATATGGGAACATTGTCCGTATGCCCCTCGATCTCTATCGTACCTGCCGCATATCTTTCCAGGATCAGTCCCACCTTGTTCAGCACAGGCTTGGACTCTTCCTTCAACTCATCACTTCCCGAATTAAAGAGCAGCGATCCCTTCATCGTAAGCTGGACATACTGGGCAGTCACCTGCATCTCAATATCCCCTGTCATATTGTTTTCTTCAACGGCTTCCTCTATTTTTTCCGCCATCTCCTCCGACTGTCTCAGCCCTTCCGCCTGCACTTCGCTCTGCAGGTCATCCAGTTCCTCCATCTCCGGCGTATTTTCCGCCGTTCTGCCGACACTGTTGATAAAATCATCCAGTTCCGGCAGCTGGCTGATGCCGTTTCCGATCATCGCCCCGTCCCCGATGGTCGTGGAACCTGCGGTAAAGATACTGAACGTCTGAGAAAAGGAAGCTGCTATCAGTTCAAACTTCTGCGCATCCACCGTAGACATGGAAAACAGAAGCACGAAGAAACAAAGCAGAAGGTTCATCAGGTCCGCAAAGGTACTTTGCCACGCGGGCGCGCCCTTTGGAGCCTCTTCTTCCCTTTTCTTAGCCATCTGACTCACCGCCTTCTGTTGATGTTCTGTCCTTAGGTGCAAGGAATGACTTCAGCTTTTCCTCGATAACACGCGGATTCTCACCCGCCTGGATCGACAAAAGCCCCTCGATCATGATCTCCTTCAACTGATACTCTTCGTTATTATTCATTTTCAGCTTCATTGCAACCGGCGTACAGATCCAGTTCGCAAGAAGGGAACCGTAGAGTGTCGTGATCAGGGCCACCGCCATCTGCGGACCAATGGAACTCGGGTCAGCCATGTTATTCAACATGTTGATCAGGCCGACCAGCGTACCGATCATACCCCAGGCAGGCCCCATGGCTCCGACATCCTCCCAGAAGCTTATCTTCTTTTTATGACGGTCTTCCATACTGATCAGTTCGGTCTCCATGATCGCTCTCACCAGTTCGGGATCCGTACCGTCCACCACAAGGAGGATTCCCTTTTTCAGAAACGCGTCATCAATCTCTCCTGCCGCTTCCTCCAGAGAAAGAAGTCCTTCCTTTCTTGCCACATTAGAAAGATCGATAACCTTCTGGATCATTTCCGGGATATTAAAATTTGGTCTTTTCAGCGCAAGACCGAAACTCTTCAGGCCGCCTGTAAAGCTTTCGATCGTATTACCTGCCAGAATAGCACAAAACGCACCACCAAACGTGATCAGCGCAGACTGCAGATCCATAAAGTCCCGATAGATTGCCACAAAGCCGTTACCTACCACGATCGCGGTAAGTGTCAGTATAATACAAACTAACAAACCTATGATTGACGCTATATCCATTGCTCTTGCCTTTCCTGCCTTCCTGTTTTTACATCAATCTGCAAAAACACCCTTTCTCTACGATTTTACTAAATTTTATCAGAAATGTCTACTTTCAATTACAAGAATTTTTATACAATCTTTCCCAGAGTTCAAAACAAACAGGAGATTTGTCGGATTTTACCGACAAATCTCCTTTGTCGCCTTTATTTTTCTGAATTGCTCTTAAAAAAATACTAACGTTTCAGGTTAACCAATTCTTCCAGCATCGTATCGGACACTGTGATGATACGGCTGTTCGCCTGGAAGCCACGCTGCGTTACGATCATACCGGTCAGCTCGTTGGATAAATCAACGTTGGACATCTCCAGTTCGCCCGGCGTCATATAACCGCCGTCCGATGTGATATCAACACCGATCCCGTCAAAATCACCGGAGTTCTGGGTTGATACATATAAGTTGTCGCCTTCCTTCTGCAGACCGGATGCGTTTGCAAATCTTGCAACCGCAATCTGACCGAGGAGTTTGCTCTGGCCGTTATCATAGGTAGCGTAAATCTTACCATCCTGCCCGATGGACAAGCCGGACATATTGCCAACCATACGTCCTGCGCCAAGTGCCTTATCAGACAAAGATCCGTTCGTTGCTGATGCCGTGGTTACTTTCTCATTACCCTGATTGCTGAGAGCGGAGAAGTCAATACGAATAGGTGAAAAGCTTAAAGCATCGCCTGTAGCCTCGTCTCCTACCCCGAAACTCAGTTGCGCATAATTGCCGCCCCCCTCTGCACCAATTCCTGCAAAGTCACCGTTTGATTTATTAAAGTTAACTATGCAGCCCTCAAAATACCTATTGTTAAACACTACCTCTTTTATCTCAGTACCAACAGGATGTGTTGCATCCGGGAACTGTGCATCTAAAACTACTTTCAATCCATCCAATTTAGGCCCTACACGTTTTACCGTTGCTCCCGGGTCTGCAGGATCTTTATAAGCCAGATTTTTGAATTCTTTTACATCTGCATCTGAACCTGTATAGCCAAATGCCTTTGAAAGATTCTTCCAAATCTCTGCTTCTTCCATATTTTCGGCTGTTCCAGGAGCTGTAAAATTTTGATCAGCATAACTTAATACTTGTACTCCACTATCAGTAATTCTAAAATCTCTAAATATAGTACCATCATTATATCTGATAACATATGCACCATTATCTTTTGTCATGCTATATGTCGGTCCGACAATCGGCTTCTTTATCTCATCTATGCCTGCCGACATAGTATCCATGCTTGCCCCGATTTCTTTCGTCACATCCTTTCCGGATGAGTTCAATACTTTTACCAGCTCGCACGAATAACTATTAACCGTATCCCCTGTGTCAGCAACCTTCTTAAGCGCCAGCTTTGCAGTATAACTATACCCTCTCGCGTCATAAAAATTCAGGTTCATGATCTTACCATCCTCGGAATTCACCTCCGGGCTTTCCTCGTCCACGATACCTGAAATGTAAGCCTGAGTCGTAGCTTCGGCGGGATATGTCATATTCGCCGCGTTCATGATCTGCAGTGCTGTCACTGTATCGGGCTTGATAACACTCGGGTTATCCTCATCCGGCAGCCATCCCATCACTTTGTAACCGTTGGAAGACATAACCAGATTACCTGCCGCATCCACCTTAAAGGAACCATCTCTGGTAAACAAATTGTCTCTGCCGTTGTTCACAACAAAGAACGAATCCCCTGTGATACGGATATCAAACGGATTGTTTGTTGTCTCCGCCGAACCGGGCAGAGTGATATTGGTAGAAATGGACGCCATCTTAACACCGAGGCCGACCTGCTTGGGGTTGATACCGCCCAGTCCGGTATTGGAATTCGGTCCGGTTGCATTACTGGAATTCTGGTATAACAACTCAGAAAACAGCGCCGCCTGTGCCTTATAACCCACTGTGTTTACGTTGGCGATATTGTTACCGATTACGTCCATTCTTGTCTGATGTGTTTTCAGACCTGCCACGCCTGAATACATTGCTCTGTTCATACTCTATTTTACCTCCTGTGAAAGGGGCCTTTTCGTTCCTTCTGTCATTCAGGAACCTTCATAGCTTCCATAAGGTCCAGCTATCTATTTATATGATCACAGCCCCGTCAATATTTGTAAAAATGTTTTCCTGTGCTTCACTCTGTTCCATGGCTGTCACCACGGTACTGCTTGGTACATTTACGATAAACGCCAGAGAATCTACTAAAACCAGCGAATCCTTGATACCTTTCGCCTGGGCTTTTTTCGTCCCCTCCTGCAGTCTTTCCATCTGTCTGTCTGTCAGCTCAATGTTTCTTGTGCTGAGCCTGTTTGACGCATGTTTGGAAAATCTGACTTCCTTGCTTACTCCTGACGCCTGTTCTAAAATATCCTGAAAGGACAGGCTCCCCGGTTTCTTCGCCGCGGGCGCTGCAGATTTCGTGTTTAAATACTTGTTTTGTACCTGCTCGATCGAGTGAAAACCATTTGTCTGTACTTTCATGTTTTTCACCAGCTTCCCTGCTTTTATTTTACCTGTTTTTCAGATACCGTTTAAGCTCCTTCTACATCGGCATCTCCTGATCCTGCCTCTTCCGATCCGGTTCCACCCTGATTTTCATCCGGTGTCACCGCGCCGTCCTCCGCGGGCTTATTTTCTCCGCTCTCCTCCGGCTTTGTCTCGGTGGTTCCTTCTGTCTTATCAGTCTCCTCTGTCTTATCGCCCTCGTCCGGCTTGTTGTTCTCCTCGTGTTTTGCTCTCAGATCCTCGATCTTTTCATAATACTTCTTGATCTTATCCGCATTCTCGCTTGCCACGAACGTCTTTTCATAATCGGACATTTTGTCGTACTCATTATACAGCTTTTCCACATCCTCCGCGTCATCCAAGGTCAGATTCTCGTAGGACGGAAGCTTATTCAACGCCACTGACCAATCGTACACTTTATCGAATGCTGTCATATAATCCGTGTCAATCACATCATGCAGATCATCGATGGAATAAAGCCCGCCGTTTACGGAGAGATATGCTTTGCCGCCTTCGTAGGTGACATAGTCCACTTTTCCCTGTATGGTTGTCACTTTTCCCGCTTCACTGGTTGTCTGTAAAACGACAGTCTTCCCTACCAGTGTGGATGCTCTCGAGAGATCGAAAGAATCACTCATATTCTGCATTGCTTCCAGTTCCGAGAATGTCGCATACTGAGAAATCCACTCTGTGTTGGACGTAGGCTCAAGCGGATCCTGATTCTGCACCTCCGCCACCAAGAGCTTCAAAAAAGTATCTTTACTATAACCGGATTCCTTGTCTTTCGCCTTTTTCAGTGAAGACTGGGATTCTGTTTCCTGTATCTTACCATCCTTCACCGGTGCTACCAAAACTCCTGCCATGCTTTTTCTCCTTTCCTATTATAATAATTTGTCATGCCATATAACTTACTGTACTTCCTTCTGACTTCATCACCTCTGCGGCCAGTTTTTCCTCCTCGGTGAGTTCCTCTTCCTCCTCCGGATTCAGCTCGCCCAGATTCAGGTTTCTGATGCCTCTCCGGCCCTGTCTGCTCTGCTGCTGTGAAGATTCTGCGTTTCCGTCCGGATTCCTGTCCAGCGAATACTGTGCGATCGTCACTTCCACGGCTTCCACCTTGATACCCTGCTGTTCCAGATTCTCCTTCAGTTCCATCATCTGGCTCTCCAGCACCGCCCTCACAGATTCATTCTGTGCGATAAACTGGGCTGTCACGGCCCCCTCTCTGTTGGATATCTGAATATGTAAGGTACCCAGCGATTCCGGATGAAGCTGCATTTCAAGGCTTGTCATTTCCGGCTTCACCGATACTTTCATGTAATCCAGTATCTGATCCATGATCTCCTGCGTATCCGTCATGGAAAATGCGCTCTCCGCCTCCGCCGCCTTCAATGCCTGCGCCTGCTGTTCCACGTTCTGTGTCTGATAGCTGTTCTGCATAAACGGGCTCTCGCCCTCTTTCCCGGTGCTCTCCTGCTTCGGTGCATCCTTCGGCACTGCAGTTTCCGTTCTGGCATTCTCCGTCAGTTCCGGTTTTGGCGTATTAAACCTTACAGTATTATTCTCCGCCGCTCCGGTCTCCTCCAGATTTTCGTCCGCCGCCATCTCCTGCATTTCCTCAGATACATCAGCCGCACCCAGCTTTTTCTGCGCCTCCAGCACCGCCGCGCTGAACTCCTCAGGGCTCATACCGCTCTCTTCCTGTGCTTCCTCAATAATGCCTTCCAATGTATTCAGGGCTTCTGTTACAGAATTGTAGAAGTCCTCATCCATCAGAAGAGACATCTCATCCGCACCTTCCGTGAGTTCCACCATCAGGCTTTTCAGATTCTTCGGATCAAGTAATGACACATCTGTCATTCCCAGTTCCTCCATGGCTTCCCGCACAGCTTCCTGTGTAAGCCCCATCTGTGCCGCCAATGCCGCAACCATCTCGCCGCCTGCTTTTTCCAGAACTTCCGTATCCTCCGTGATCTCTTCCGTTCCTTCCGCTTTTGCCTGTGCTTCCGTCTCTTTTGTTCCGGTCTTCTCTTCCGCTTTCCGGTTGTTGTTCAACTTATCCCTTGCCGCAGTATCTTCGGTTCTGCCTTTCGACTCCGAAGCCTTCGCCGCTTCCGTCTTCCTCCCGGAGTCGCCGTTCTTACTCTGCCTGCCGGCCTCCGTAGTCTGCTTCAGGACCGTGTTAAAACTCCCGTTCTCAGAAGATGCCGCCGGTTTTGTTCCTTTTGCCGATAAGATATTCTGCATCCCAGAATTCTTATCAAGTACGGGCATATTCGTCACGTTTTTACCTCCTTTTCTTCGATTGTCAAAGTTCTCTTCGGGCTGTGCCCGATCTATAAAAACCGCCCGCTCCCCATCCATGCCCCGGAGCCAAACGATTTCCACCTATTATATCGGATATTTCCGCTGTTTTCTTAACCTGTTCCGCCGATTTCTCTCCTCTCAGATTCCCTGCCCACACCACCACTTTTATGCGGCAGCTTCACCCTCACTGAAGATCATCCGGTTTATTCTTTCTAACCGATCCGCCCGCTTTCATTACCCATAATTCATATAAAAATCCTTCCGGCAGAAATCCAGTTCTTTTCAACGCCCAGTTCGGGCAGAAATATATTCCAAAAGGAGCCTCTTGAAAAACGCCGGCACTTGGCGAGGTCCTTTCGAGCCTAGTACCGCTGCGTTTTTCACGAAGCGGAAGCGGGGTTCCGTTGGAATATATTTCTGCCCGAACGTCCGCCTTGCAAAACCCAAATCACCCCGGATCCATCATCTTGGTAAGCCTTGCCGCATTCTCCTCATCCATCTGCTCCAGAACCTTCGCCCGATCCTCCGCAGACATCGCCCCGAGGATCTTCGCCACCAGATCCAGATCGCTGGTCATCGTATCAAAGATCGCCGCCGCATCCTTCGCCTTCATGGAAGAATACGCCGCCACATAATCCTCGATTTCCTTGCTTGTGGAAACCTCCTGGATCGTCATCTGATACAGATACTCCGCTGTCGCCGGATCCATGGCCTCATAGTACTTCTGATACTCCTCCACGCCGGGACCGTTCTCCGCATAGACGACCTCCTCGTAAAACTCATTCTTCAGCCTTTCAAATTCCAACTGCCCATCCTCAAAATTCTTAAGGCGGCTGTTCTCATCCTTCAGCTCGCTGATCTCATTCGCGTAAGCCAGATTCTGCTCCTGTGCCATCTGAAGTTCCTGCTCCAGCTGTCTGATCTGATCCACCGCGTCTTTTACATCGGAATAGGCACTATACTCGTCCTCCTCCTCATTCCGCCTGTTCTCATCCGGCAGGATCTTATTGATCACCGGCACATCCTTCAGGATCGGTTTCAGTATATTCGTACCAACCCCGCCCACATCCAGCTTGATCAGCACACAGAGGATCGCGATCCAGACTGCCACGATAAAAGCCGTCACCAAAAATACCGGAAGGCCTCCCGGCTCACCGTCCAGTTCCTCCTCCTGATCGGAGATCTCCCTGGCTTTTTGTTTCGCCTCCTTTTTCTGTGCTTTCTGTTCTGCTTTCAGGCGTTTTTTCTCTTCTTTTAACCTCTGACGTTCCGACTCCCGATCCTCAAATTCCTCTGCTGCCCGGGAACTTTCTCTCGGCTCTTTTGCCATACTCTATCCTCTCCTCTGTTTGACCGGACTCCGGCCATTCAGTATATTTTCTCACCTGATCTATTTACTCTCTGTCATGTCATGCGTTTTCTGCCAGCTCATGGCTCCTCTGGCCATAAACATAACTCACCAGTTCGTCCACTTCCTTGCTCTCTTCCTTCGCAAGTTCCGCCTTAAACTCCTCAAAAGCAGCCTCCTTCAACTGCTCATGCGTCTTTCGCTCTATCATATATTCCTGCAGGACCTGCCTGGCTCTCTCAAGCGCCTCCTGGGCCCGCTTTACCCGTATCTGCTGATCGATGATCGCTTCCTTAATATAATCCAGTGCAGCCACATTCTCCTGCAGTTTCAACGGATCAAGCACCATCTGCCGCAGCACCGCTCCCTCCGCAAGATACTGGATCCTCCTCTGGATCAGCCTCTGCAGCCGCTCCTCCTCCGTCATCAGCTGCTGATTCGCCGCCGCAAAT
Source organism: uncultured bacterium (assembly GCA_947647735.1). GTDB lineage: Bacteria > Bacillota > Clostridia > Lachnospirales > Lachnospiraceae > 1XD8-76. Next base: position 31,400 of record CANSLJ010000002.1, read on the forward strand.
GCCAGCTTTGCCTGCTCTTCCATTTTTTCCTTGATATTCAGAATGCTCTGCATCCGATACACAAACTTCGCCATAAACCAGATCCGCCTCTGCTCTCAATCTACCCTGTACCAGCCTTCGTAGTTCTGACAAACCCCGTCCGGACCTTTCAGGACTTTCATGCAAAAATCCCGCTCAGCGTATCCACAGTCTCCTCAAATCCGGTCTTCGTATCCACATCCTGCATCAGGAACTCATTGACCTGTCCGATCTTCGATATGGCATAATCAATATCCGGATTGCTGCCCGCTTTGTAGGCCCCGATATTGATCAGATCCTCCGCTTCCTGATACGTGGCAAGCACATTCTTCAGCTTTCCCGCCACTGCCTTGTGCTCCCTTGTGGCAATGCTGCTCATACATCTGGAAATGCTCTGCAGCACATCGATGGCGGGATAATGGTTCTTATGTGCCAGTTTTCTGTTTAACATAATGTGGCCGTCCAGAATACTTCTCGCCGTATCCGTGATAGGCTCGTTAAAATCGTCACCATCCACAAGTACCGTATAGAGCCCGGTAATGGAACCTTTGTCGGAACGCCCCGCCCGCTCAAGGAGCTTAGGCATCTCTGCATACACACTGGGCGGATACCCTCTCGATACCGGCGGTTCCCCGCTGGCAAGGCCGATCTCCCTCTGTGCCATCGAAAAACGGGTCAGAGAGTCCATCATCAAAAGGACATCCTTCCCCTGGTCCCTGAAATATTCCGCAATAGCGGTCGCCGTCTTTGCCGCCTTATTCCGCTCCAGAGCCGGCTTATCCGAAGTGGATACAACCACCACGGAGCGGGCCATGCCCTCCGGCCCCAGATCTCTCTCTATAAATTCGCGAACCTCCCTGCCGCGCTCTCCGATCAGCGCTATGACATTGATCTCCGCTGTCGTATTTCTCGCAAACATCCCCATCAACGTGGATTTTCCTACGCCCGAACCCGCGAAAATGCCGATCCGCTGTCCCTTTCCCACGGTCAGCAGGCCATCCACCGCTTTCACACCGAGAGGCAGCACCTCGTCGATGATCTCCCTTGCCAGCGGATCAGGGGGAGCCGCCTCCACCGGATATCTCGCCGTTGCCTCGAACTGCACACCGTCCACCGGCCTGCCCAGACCATCCAGCGTTCTTCCCAGAATATCATCCGTGATCTCCACCATCAGCGGCATGTTCGTGTTTTCCACGATACTGCCCGAACCGATGCCGTCCGTCACCTCATATGGCATAAGCTGGGTCATACCGCCCTTAAAACCCACCACTTCCGCCATAATGGAAGCGCCGTCTCCACCGGAGGGAAATATCCTGCAGATATCCCCGAGCCTTGCATCCGGCCCCGCCGACTCGATCGTCAGCCCGATGACATTGACCACCTTACCCATCTTTTTATATAACGGTTCCTCTATGCACTTCCGATACTTTCTCAGATCCACAACTGCCGCTTCCAAACTCTCTCCTGCTTCCTCAAATCCCGAAATACTGCTCTAACCCGATACAAACCCGCCGTTCTCACAGGCACGCTCACTCTTTAGAATAGGCAAGCATATGTATCCTGCTTTTCAACTCCTGCAGCTCCACGTCAATACCACAGTCAAAAAGACCGCCTCCGGTCTCTATCATTCCCTCTCCACGCTTCATCATGGGATCCGCCACCAGATCCATCCTGACTCCCGGCATTCCTGTCAGCAGTTCGTCCTTGCGGGCGTTTATATATTCATAATCTGTCTGAGATACTCTGACCATAAACTCCTTGCCGCTGTCGATACGATGCAGTGTCGTATCCAGCAGATGCAGCAATATATCTCTCTGCTCCTTCAGTCCTGCCTCAAACACATGGTCATAGATTTCCGTCAGTTCATCTATCATCATCGGTTCCAGCCGCTGAAGGCTTTCCTCGTATTCACGGCGCAGCTGATCCCTCAGCACTTCCGTTTCCTGTATTGCCGCCTGTGCTTTTTTCTCCGCTTTATCCGCTTCCAGGAGTGCCTCGCTGTGTCCCTGGGCAAAGCCTTCATCGTAGCCTGCCCGCCTGCCTTCCTCCTGCGCCTGCCGCCGTAATCCCTCGATCTCCTGCTGCGCAGAAGCTTTCATCTCCTCTATCTCCTGCTTTGCAGCCTCAACAAGTTCTTCCGGAGAAGGGCCGTCATAAACGGGTTTCTCCCGGTATATATTACCGGATTCCTCGCCAAAAAGCGCTTTTCGCGTCTCCTCATCCATCTCCTCAAAGGCCGCCTGCTGAAAACCATCCGGTGAAGATGATGAGTCTCCCGCCGGCAAAGCGCTCCTTAAAACATCGCCAAAGCGCTTTGCTATCACTTCATTGGAATTGATAACCCGTGCTTCCCCTTCCTGAAAATTTACAAAGCCGGACTTCAATAAATTAGACAATGACCTCGTCTCCTCCGCCTCTGGAAATAACAATTTCGCCTGAATCTTCCAGTTTTCTGATAATATTTACGATCTTCTGCTGCGCCTCTTCCACATCCTTCATTCTCACAGGCCCCATGAATTCCATATCCTCCTGGATCATGGATGCAAGACGTTTTGAAAGGTTGTTGAAGATAGCCGACTTCACTTCCTCGTTTGAGCTCTTCAGGGAAACCGCCAGATCATTATTATCCACATCTCTGAGCACACGCTGGATCGATCTGTCGTCCAAAAGCAGGATATCTTCGAATACGAACATCTTCTTTCTGATCTCGTCCGCCAGATCCGGCTCTTCGACTTCCAGTGTTTCCATAATATGTTTTTCTGTTCCGCGGTCTACCGTATTCAAAATATCCACAACGGCATCTACGCCGCCGATGATCGTATAATCCTGATTCACAAGGGAGGCAAGCTTGGATTCCAATATGCTCTCCACTTCTTTGATCACATCCGGGCTGGTTCTGTCCATCACCGCGATACGCTTCGCCACATCCGTCTGTCTGTCAGGCGGAAGTGCCGAGATGATCAGCGCCGCCTGTGCAGGCGATAAGTAGGACAGAATGAGCGCTATGGTCTGAGGATGCTCATCCTGAATAAAGTTGATCAGCTGAGCCGCATCCGTCTTTCTCACAAACTCGAACGGTTTCACCTGCAGGGACGCCGTCAGCCGGCTGATCACATCCACAGCCTTGTCTTCGCCGAGCGCCTTCTCCAGCACCTCTTTCGCATAACCGATACCGCCCTCCGCAATATACTGCTGCGCAAGGCAGAGCTGGTAAAACTCACTTGTGACAGCTTCCTTGATCTGCGGTGTGATACTTCTGGTGTTGGCTATTTCCAACGTCAGTTCCTCTATCTCTTCCTCTTTTAAATGTTTGAATATCTGAGAGGATTTTTCCGGTCCCAGCGCGATCAGAAGGATTGCCGCCTTCTGCAGCCCTCCTAAATCTTCTATACCCATTTCCTTAGGCTCTTTTGCCATACTGTATTACCCCCAATCCTCGTTCAACCAGTTACGCAGCAGATTTGCCGCCGCCTCGGGATTGTCTTCCACGAATTTTTCCAGGATAAGCCTTGTCTCCGACTTCGGCTCCACCTCAATATCCTCGATCTCATCCGGCGTGGACTGAAGAAGCTCATCAACAGGAAGCGGCTCCTCCGGCTCCTCCGGTACTCTCTCCCGCATCATACTCCGCAGGATCACGAACGCAAGCAGTGCCAGGATCAGAAGGATCAGCACAAAAGCGATCACATCCGTCGCCTCCACATCCAGCCCTTCCCTGTCCACAAACCAGTTTTCCTCGTAGACAACGATGGAGATGTTCTCCGCCGGAATGCCGCTTGCTCTTGCCGCGACATTGATAAAGTCCTCGTCGATCTCGACTTTCTGCCTGCCGCTGTTCTCCGCCTTGTACTCCTCCCAGCTGATGCCGTCTAAAAGCCCCTGATCCTTCGCTATCTTTTCGTATACCACATTATAGTTCGTCGCTGTGATACCCGCGGAAGAATTGGCGTAATTGATCAGGCCGCCCGTACTGTTTTTCTTCGTGATCGTCTCGCCGGGCAGATATTTATAGTCCTCCTCCGATGAGGAAGTGCTCTGGTTTCCATCCGTATCATATACATAGGTGGGCGGTTCGTCGTTGGAATCCGTCCCGGGGATATCGCCGCCGTTGGACGTGGAATCCGAATTGTAGATATGTGCTTCCGCCAGAAGTCCCTGGGTGGAATTTTCCGGCGCGTAATAATCATGATTTACAACTTCCTCGGTCGAAAAATCAATATCCAGGTTTACCGCCGCCTGAATATTGTTGAAACCGTTCGTCCCTTTCAGGGCATTTTTGATCTTGTTTTCGACCACATGCTCCGACTGCTCCTTGATCGCCATCTGGCTGTTTGTCGCCTCGGTGATGGAGTAATTATCCTCGCCGGAATACAGCATGCTGCCCTTGTTGTCCATGATCGTGATGTTGTCGGTCGTCTCATTTCCCAGCGCCGTCGCCACAGCTCTCGCAAGAAACGCCGCGTTATCGGTCGTAAACTCCCCGTCGATCTCCAGTATGATGGACGCGGAGGAAGGCTGATCCTGTGCGATCAGCGTACCGTTCGTCTCCGGAATATTGAGCAGGACCGTGGCGGTCTTGATGGAATCGAACATGCCGATAAAATCATGCTCCAATTCTTCCCGCAGCAGTTTTCTGTAACGTTTCTGTTTATCCGCCTCCGTAACGCCAAGGCCACCCTCTGTCACCTTGTCGATCGTGTATCTGTCTGAGATGATGCTGTTGGCCGCCAGCAGGAGGTTTGCATCTCCTAACTGGGAGGTTGCAACCTCCACCCTGAGCCCGTCATCCGATATCCGATATGTATAACCGCCCTCACCGTCCAGGATCTCCTTGATCTGGGCGCCCTCACTGGCAGATTCGCATTCTTTCAGCAAGGTATACTGAGGTTTGGACAGAAGCGTAATAACAACAGCAAACGCAAGTATGATACCCGCACTGATACATACTATCATCGTCCGCTGCTTTATTTTCAGGCTCTTCCACCAGTCAACGATCTTTTTTAATAATTCTTTTACTTTCTCCTGCATCTGGACCTTTCTCCCACCTGTACTTTATCTCTCCCGCCATCCTGCATTTCAGGGCAGCCAAAAGGTGCAGTGCCTAAATCTGCATCTGCATGATTTCTCTGTAAGCTTCAAGCAGTCTGTCCCTGATAGCTGTCGTATAGTTCAGTGCCTGAGAAGCCTTGCTCAGAGCGATCGTCAGGTCGTGAGGATTATCCACTTCCCCCATTGCCCACTTCAACTGCATATCTTCCTTATCAGAGATGATGGAATTGGTCAGATTAAAATTTTCTATTGCCGTATCTAGCAGGGCGCCAAATCCCTCTTTTTCTTCCTCCGTTTTTCTTGGGTTCATTATCGTGGAAGTTGCCTTGTTCGCAGCCTCCACCAGATCAGCCGAATTCACACTGAATAAAGATGTAATATCCATTTTGTATCATTACTTCCTTTCCCGCTCATATAATTCTTTTGGAATACTATTTTACGTTCTTCGGATGCAAAACAATAGTATTGGTATTTCTTAGTCCAGCACCTTACCGGTTTTCATTTTCCTACACTGTTCTATTCTGTTTATGCCTGCCCGATGGACAATCCTCTCTGCGCCATGCTCTTGCTCGCCTCAAAAGCGGTGGCGTTAGCCTCATACCCCCGGCTTGCATCGATCAGGTTTACAAACTCCGTCACGGCATCCACATTCGGATACATCACATAGCCGTTTTCATCCGCGTCGGGATGCGCCGGGTCATAGACCATCTTCAGCTCCGTCGAAGTATCTTCGTAAACACCGTTCACCCTCACGCCGTTGCCGGAATACTTTCCGGTCCTGTTGGAATATCTGTCCCTTTTTTCATCCAGCACATGAGAAAAAGGAGTCTTTTCGCCTCTCTCCTGAAATGTTACAACTTTTCTGCGGTAGGGCGTTCCGTCCTCCGTCCTTGTGGTATTCATATTTGCCAGGTTTTCCGAAATGATATCCATACGATAACGTTCCGCTGTCATACCTGATGCATTGATATCAAAAGATGTAAAAAGTCCCATAGGCCACTCTCCTTGCTATGTTCAAAACATATTTTTCATCTGTCGTCATTTCACAATTTATTTCGTCACTATTTTCAGATCAGCAAAATCGGACGTGATCGCCGTGATCAGTCCATTATAGTAGATCTGGTTCTCCGCCTCGTACACGTTCTCCACATCAATATCCACATTATTTTCATCTTTCCGGTAAGAAAAGCCGGCATAATCTATGTAAGATAAAGGCTTCAGATCTTCATTTCTCAGATTGTGGACCTTCTCATCCGTCGTCATATAGCGGAACTGCCCCATCGCCTGCTTCAGCTGTCCTTTAAAATCCACGTCCTGTCTTTTATACCCCGGCGTATTCACGTTCGCCATATTATTGGAAATACAATCGTTTCTGATCCAGGCCGCATCCGCCGCCTTATCCAGTACCCTCATGTAATCATAGATGTTGGTATTTAACAGAGTGCTCATTACATTCTCCTTTCTCCCGGAAAAGTGTCTTACCTTTTTATTATACTTTAATGCGTTAAAAAAACAAGTTCTTTTTCACATACAGCGCCAGTTCTTTTACTGCTTTTTTATACCAGAAGTACCAAAAGGAATCTATTGCCTCCAATAAATTCCTTTTTTCTCTCCCTGTCAATCCGTGACTTTCTTTATGTATTTTAAAAAATCATTTTTTCCCCATCTGTACTTTCAGGGATTCGATCTCCTCATAGACCGCGTCGTTCAATACTTTGATAGAGGTCCCCTTCATACCGGAGGATCGGGATTCGATAACGCCTGCGCTCTCAAATTTCCGCAGGGCATTCACGATCACCGAGCGGGTGATCCCCACCCGGTCCGCGATCTTGCTCGCCACAAGGATACCCTCCCTGCCGCTTAATTCATCGAAAATACATATGATCGCTTCCATCTCGGAATAGGAGAGCGTACTGATCGCCGACTTTACAACAGCAAGTTTTCTGTTCTCCGCCGCTGTCTCCTCACTGACCGCGCGCAGCATCTCCAGCCCTACCACAGTGCTCCCGTATTCACACAGGATGATATCATCTATATCATATGTCTCATTCTCTTTATAAATGAATAATGTCCCGAGCCTTTCACCGGCTATCTCGATGGGTGAGACCAGCGCCTCATATTTTCTGGCAACCTGCTCCTCAAACCCCAGCGTCTCCAGATTCACGTTCTCCTTCGTGGAAAGCACGCCCAGCAGCCTCTCGTTCAACAGAGAGTCCACAAACTTTCCCACGTCATCCGACAGCAGCACCTCCAGAGGCTTAATGCCCGAGAGTTCTCCAACCCCCAGCACTTTCCCTTTCCTGCTGATCACGAGAACATTGGAATTTAAAATATCCTTCATCACCTTGCAGATATCGTTAAAAACCACTTTACTCGAATTATTGTTATGCAATAATTTTCCTATTTTTCTCGTTTTATCCAATAATTGTACGCTGCTGCTCACAAAGGGCCCCCTAACATTTGTCGCTTTCTATTTTTGCAAACAAAAGATATGACAATTTTAGCATAAACTTTCATAAAATGCAAACATATTCTGACAATATTCTTTTTCTATTTTCTGCTATTTTCCGGCAGCCGCCTGTTTATCCATCACATTCCCGCACCCCTCCCCGGAGCACACCAGTTTATTCCCTTTTTCCACCATCATACTGCCGCACTTTTCGCAAAGCACCCCGGAAGGCTTCTGCCACACCATGAAATCGCAGTCCGGATTATCAATACACCCGTAATACCTGCGCCCCTTCCTTGTCTTCTTCATCACGATGTCCTTACCGCACTTCGGACAGCTTATGCCGATCTTCTCGAAATAGGGCTTCGTATTTTTACAGTCCGGAAAACCGGGACAGGCAAGGAACCTGCCGTGGGGGCCGTATTTGATGACCATCTGCCTGCCGCACAGATCACAGAATTCCTCCGACAGTTCATCTTTGATCTCCACTTCCTCCAGTTGTTTTTCCGCCTCTTTCACCGCTTCATCCAGATCCGGATAGAAATTCCTGATGATGGTCTTCCAGTCCACTTCCCCCAGTTCCACACCGTCGAGCAGCGTCTCCATATTGGCTGTAAAGCTTACGTCCACGATGGTTGGGAAAGCTTCCCGCATCATCTTATCCACCACTTCCCCGATCTCTGTCACATAGATATTTTTGCTTTCCTTCACGATATATCTTCTGGCAAGGAGCGTTGTCAGCGTGGGCGCATAGGTACTTGGCCTGCCGATCCCCTCCTCCTCCAGCGCCCTCACCACGGATGCCTCCGTATAATGAGCCGGAGGCTGGGTAAAATGCTGTTTCGGCTGCAGCTCTGCCAGTTCCAGTTTTGTTTCCTGATCCAGATTATGGGAGATCACCGAAGTCTCTTCCTTATCATCCTCCTGAACGTACACGCTCAGAAAACCGTCAAATTTTAATTTGCTGGCGGAAACCGTAAACCGCTCTCCCGCAGCATCGATCTTAACGGAAGTCGTCTCATAGAGAGCCGCATTCATGCGGCTTGCCGTAAACCTTTTCCAGATCAGCTGATATAACCGGAACTGATCTCTGCTCAGGGAATCCTTCAGATCCGCCGGCGTCCTCGCGATGTCCGTAGGGCGGATCGCCTCATGGGCGTCCTGTATCTTCCGCCCGCTCTTCTTCTCAGCCACCTGCTCCGCCGCGTAAGCCGTGCCGTATTTTGCTTCGATATATGCCGCTGCCGCCTGCGCCGCTTCCTCTGAGATCCTCGTGGAATCGGTACGCAGATAGGTGATGATACCCACCGTTCCGTTTCCCTTGATATCCACGCCCTCATATAACTGCTGCGCGATGCGCATGGTCTTCTGGGTGGAGAAGTTCAGCACCTTGCTGGCCTCCTGCTGAAGCGTGGAAGTGGTAAACGGAAGCGGAGCCTTCTTCGTCCTCTCCCCTGATCTTTTATCTGTGATCTGCCACGCAGCCCCCTCCAGCTTTTTCAGGATATCCTGCACTTCCTGTTCATTCTTTATCGTAACTTTCTTATCGCCGTGGCCGTGATATTTCGCTGTCAGCGGTTTTTTCTCCCCTTCGATCTTCAGCACCGCATCCAGGCTCCAGTATTCCTCCGGCACAAAGGCGCTTATTTCCTCCTCCCTGTCACAGATGATCCGAAGCGCCGCCGACTGCACTCTGCCGGCGGAAAGGCCCCTCTTTACTTTTGCCCAGAGTACCGGGGAGATGCGGTAGCCCACCATACGATCCAGTATCCGCCTTACCTGCTGGGCATCCACCAGATTCATATCGATCTCCCTCGGATTTTTCAGCGCTTCCTTCACCGCTGTCTTTGTGATCTCATTGAAGGTGATCCGGTATACCTTTTTCCCTTCCAGCTTCAGCGCGTAGTACAGATGCCAGGAGATCGCCTCCCCCTCCCGGTCCGGGTCGGTTGCCAGATAGATCTTATCCGCTTTTTTTACCTCCTTCCTGAGCGCCGCCAGTATATCCCCTTTACCGCGGATCGTAATGTATTTCGGTTCAAAATCATCTTCCGGTGAAAATCCCAGCTGACTTTTCGGCAGATCCCGGACATGTCCGTTACTCGCCATCACCTCATAATTTGCCCCTAAAAACTTTTTGATCGTTTTTACTTTTGCGGGAGATTCCACGATCACCAGATATTTTGCCATAACCTACCTCTGCTTTTTATTTCTTTTTTATTTCTGCTTTTCAATCCTGTATTTTTATACATCAATCGTCACCCACTATACACCAAATTTTTTTAAGATGCAAGGATTTTTTGACAATAGCCTCCCGGCTTTTGTTCCGCAAACCCCTTCAGACACAACTCCACAAGGATGCCGAAAACATCCTGGATCGTGTGTTTTCCTCCCGCCTGATGAAGGATTTCCTCCGGTGTCTTCGGCAGGATCTCCAGCACTTCGTATATCTGTTTTTCTCCGGCGGAAAGTGTATTAAGCCATATCTTTTCCATCCCGGCGTACTTTCGGGTTCCATCTGCCGTTTCTGTTTCTTCTATATTAATAGCGGTATGTTCCATATCACCGCCTCTTCTGCCAGTGCCTGCGGCCTTCCCGGCACTGCCGCCCCCTCCCGCACCCCCGAAACAGTTATAAAGCGCCTCCAGCACATCAGCCGGACTCGCCGCCACGCCCGCCCCCTGCCGGAACAGATGGTTGCATCCCCTGCTCAGAGAATCCGTGATCCTGCCCGGCACCGCCAGGATCTCCCGCCCCTGCTCCAGCGCCATGTCCACAGTGATCAGCGTACCGCTTTTTTCCCTTGCCTCTATCACTACAACAAGATCCGAAAGCCCGCTGATGATCCGGTTCCTGGGCGGAAAAAGAGATGCCTTCGGCTTTGTCCCCGGCGGATATTCCGAGAGGAGCCCGCCCTGCTGCCTGCATCTCTCATAGAGGCCCCGATTGCTCTTTGGATAACATACATCCACACCGCATCCCAATACGCCGAAACTTTCTCCTCCGGCAAGAAGCGCGGCCTCCTGGCTGATCCCGTCGATCCCCATAGCCAGTCCACTGATAATCTGTATGCCGGTTTCCGCCAGTTTAGAACCAAATTCCCTCGCCGCATACATACCGTACTCAGAGCACGCCCTTGCACCGATCAGCGCCACGGACGGAATCTTATCCGAAGGGAGATGCCCCATATAATACAGTCCAAAGGGCGCATCCGGAATTTCCGAGAGCCTTTCGGGATAATCCGCGTCCCCATAGCAGGTAAACTTTATTTTCTGCCTGCACAGCTTTTCATATTCTGCCAAAATATCCCAGTCCTTTTTCGCCTCCAGAATCCTCCCCGCCGCCTTTTCTCCGACAAGCGCCGCCAGTTCCTTTTCCGCGGCATCATAGACCGCCTCCGCACTGCCCAGTTTTCGAAGCAGTTCCATTTTTCTTTTTCTGCCTGCCCCCTTCACATTCATCAGCCAGTATTGATACGGCTTATTATTCTCTGTTTTCATTCTCCTTTCCTTTCTCATCGCACCGCCACAGACAGTATCATAAAATGTTCCACCTTCATCCTATCTGCCCCTCCCCCAGTATTTGCTGTCCGTCCTTCTGTAGCAGGCGGCTTCCGCCAGATGGCGCCTCTCGATCCGCTCACTCTCCTCCAGGTCCGCAATGGTCCTCGCCACCTTGATGATCTTGTGATAGGCCCTCGCACTCAGATTCATGGAGGAAAAGAGCTGCTCCATCATCTTCTGCTCCTTCTCCCCGAGCGGGCAGTACCTTCTCACCTGCGCCGGCCCCATATCCGCGTTAAAAGACAGGGTTGTCCCCTGAAACCGCCTCCCCTGCATGCGCCGTGCTCTCATGATACGCTCCGATATACAGGCACTGCTCTCTCCGCCTTTTTCGTCACTGAGTTTTGAGATATCCACCTTTTTTGCCTCCGCCACGATATCCATACGATCCAGTACAGGACCTGATATCTTATGCAGATAATGCCCGATCTCATGCAGAGAGCAGGTGCAGTGATCTCTGTCCGGATAATAGCCACAGGGGCAGGGATTCATCGCTCCTACGATAAGGCAGGATGCGGGATAGGTAAAGGTACCGCTGCTCCTGGCGATCTGCACTTCCTTATCCTCCATAGGCTGGCGCAGGATCTCCAGCGTTGCCTTCTTAAATTCCGTCAGCTCGTCCAGAAACAGAACGCCGCGATGGGCAAGGCTCAAAACCCCCGGACGGGGCACTCTCCCGCCGCCCGCGAGGGCATGTTCCGAGATTGTATGATGAGGGCTCAGGAAAGGACGCCTGCATACAAGAGACTGTCTTTCCTTTAGCAGTCCCGCCACCGAATAGATCGTGGAGACCTCCAGGCTCTCCTCCATGCTCATAGGCGGCAGAATGGAGGGCATCCGTTTTGCGATCATTGTCTTTCCGCTGCCCGGCGGCCCTATCATCAACAGATGATGAAATCCTGCCGCCGCGATCTCCGCCGCCCGGCGAACCTCCTCCTGCCCCTGAATATCCGCAAAATCAGGCTGCTTTTCCTCCTGCTGTCTGAAAAGTTCTCTCAGTTCCACATGAGCCGGAGGGACAGGAGGATCCTCATACTGCCGCAAAAACACCGCCACCTCCTGCAGGGAGCCAAGCCCGTACACATCGATGCCCTCCACCACCGCGCCCTCGTTCTCGTTTCCCCTGGGCACGATACATCGCCGGAACCCGGCGGCTTTCGCCTCCCGCACGATCGGCAGAACACCCCGCACCGGACGCAGCTCCCCGTTCAGCCCCAGTTCCCCTATCATCAGAAGATTCACAAGGCTCTCTGCCGGCACCGCTTCCATGGAACACAAGATCCCCACCGCCACCGGCAGATCGTAGGCCGTCCCCTCCTTCGGGATATCCGCCGGTGAGATATTTACGGTGATCTTTCCCGCAGGCATTACAAAACCCGCATTTTTCAGTGCTACCCGCACCCGCTCCTTCGCTTCCTTCACCTCGCTCCCGAGATAGCCCACCATCTCAAACCCCGGCAGCCCCTGTGCCGTATCCACCTCCACCTGCACCAGATAACTGTAGATACCGCGAATGCCGCCTGATATAACTGTACTGTACATTGATACCTCTTTTCTGAGGTTCTCGCGGAAATATTGTGAAAATATAATTTCTCGGATATAAATTACCGACTGTCATGGCTGCTGCCATGAAAAAAGATTGTTCATAAAATGTCTTTTCAGATACATAAGATTTAACAGATAATGAGATTATAAAACACCGCTCTCGAATTTGCAAGCAAAAAATTTAAGGCGCAGGATCTGCGCCTATCGAAACCTCTTAAAATAATTTTCCACCTCCCGCAGCGTCTCGCTGTAGAGCATCAACTCCTCCTTGATCTGCTCCCGATCCTTCTCCCGGTTGCCCTTATATAAGATCCTGTGTTCCATACTCGCCCACAGATCCATCTCCATGGTCCGAAACTGCACTTCCACCGGAAAGATCTCCATCGTATCCGCACAGTACACAGGCACTCCGATGATCAGATGATAGCTCCGGTAGCCGTTCGCCTTCGGCTGCTTGATATAGTCCTTCTCCCTGATAAACACCAGCTCCGACTGCCTTGTCAGCAGTTCCACCAGCCTGTAAATATCTTCCAGAAACAGGCATATCACCCGTATGCCGGCAATATCCCTCAGATTGTCCTTCGCGTTTTTCACGGAGGTATCCAGTTTTTTCTTGGTCAGTTTATTTTCTATACTGTCTTTTGTCTTAATCCTGTTATGGATCGTATGATAAAGCTGCTCCTCTTCCTTATTATAAAGGGAATGTCCGAGCACCCTGATCCTGATCAGCAGCATATTCATGGCATCCTCATAAGGACGGACCAGCTTATAATATTCCGTATCGTTCATAATGATCTTTCCTGTTGTTTCTCATTCGTGATTATATTATATCATACTTCCAAATTATGTCTATGCTGTGATCAATTTATGAAAAATGTTTTATATTTCCACTTTCTCCTCCAGCGCCCTGCGAAGTTTATGCAGCGCCCTCTTCTCGATCCGGCTCACATAGCTTCTGGAAATGCCCATCATCTCGCCGACCTCCCGCTGTGTCACCTCATCTCCGGTCTTCAGCCCGTAGCGGTAGGCAATGATCTCGCGCTCCCGCCCGCTGAGCGCTTTCCCTAAAACCCCTCTGAGCTGTTCTATGCTCTCCCGGTTCTCAAGCTGCTCCAGCGCTCCCGGCTGTTCATACTCTATAATGTCAAGAAGGTTCACCTCATTCCCCTCCCTGTCTGTCCCCATCGGTTCATAGAGAGAGACCTCCCGGGATATTTTTTTATGTCCCCGCAGCATCATCAATATCTCATTTTCGATACATCTTGCCGCATAAGTCGCAAGCCTTGTGCCCTTTCCCGGCACATAGGTATTTACCGCTTTGATCAGCCCGATCGTGCCGCAGGAGATCATGTCTTCCATATCCTCCGGCGCGCCGGCATATTTTTTCAACACATAGGCGACCAGCCGCAGATTCCGTTCAATCAGAACATCCTTCGCCTCCAGCCTTTCTGTTTCGCTGCCGGAATGATACTCCTTTAAATAATACGCTTCTTCTTCTGGTGTCAGTGGTTTGCTGAATGTCTTCATGAAAAGCCTCCGGAACCGCTTTCTATATCTTATGATTCCATGCTTTTCCAAAGTGCCTGTTCCACCGAAAGAAATCGTTACAGCAAAAACTCCGCCAGCACCACGTTGCTGACATCAATCCCCTTTTTTGTCAGGAAAATCCTGTCCTCTGCCCGAGCCAGAAGCCCCTGCCCTTCCAGCTTCTTTAAAACAGCCCCGTAAACCTCCTCTATCGGGACATGAAAATACTCCTGAAACTCTTCTGCCGAAACCCCTTTTATCAGCCGCAGCCCCAGAAACATAAATTCCTCCATCTGCTCCTGTATCTGCAGATATTGTTCCTCCCGGTGCAGGCTTTCTGCCATATCCAGCCCCTCCGGCACTGTTTTCGAGGTATCACTCCTCTCCACTCTTCCTTCTTCTGAGACGGCACCCTCCTTCCCGCATCCGCCATGCCGGAAAACAGCTCCATACTCTTTCAGATCCCTGCTTTTCGTAAACCTGCAGTTCTCCATAAGAGAAGCGGCTCCCGGGCCGAATCCCAGATAATTCCCCCTCTTCCAGTAAGTGATATTATGACGGCATTCATACCCCGGCAGCGCATAGTTGGAGATCTCATACCTGCAATATCCCACCTGCCCGAGTATCTTTCCCGTCATCTCATACATCTGCCTCTCCTCCTCCTCGGACGGCAGCAGATGCGCTCTGTCCTCCCCGTACTTCTCTCTCAGCCGCTCCGCCTCCCCGTACTGCTCATAAAAGGGCGTCCCCTCCTCAATGATCAGACTGTAGGCGGAAATATGTTCCGGCCGGAGTTCTGTCACTTTCCGCAGCGTATCCTCATAACTTCCCCTACTCTGCCCCGGCAGTGCTGACATGATATCCACATTGATATTCCGAAAACCCGCCTCCCTCGCGGCATGATAGGTTTCCAGAAAATCTTCCCAACTGTGGATCCTTCCCAGTTTTTTCAATTCCTCATCCTGCGCGGACTGCAGGCCGATGCTGAGCCTGTTAAATCCCGCCTTTTTTAACTTCCGCAGATCCTCCCGGCTCACCGTGCCGGGATTACATTCCAGAGTGATCTCCGGCTCTTCCGCTTCTTCCTTCACACAAAAGCAGGACCTCAGCTTATCCAAAATCCTTTCCAGCTGCTCCGGCCGTAACGTGGTCGGCGTCCCTCCGCCAAAGAAAACCGTCTCCCCGCAATACCCCGGATAACGCCCGGCCTCCTGCTCGATCTCCTCACAGATCTGTTCCACATACCTCTCCTTCTCCTCCCTGGTCCCCGGAGCCGAAAGAAAATCACAATATGCACATTTCCTGACACAGAACGGAACATGCACGTACAGTCCCGCCGTTTTTTTCTCTTCTCCAACCCTCTTCATGCCATATCCCTTCATCCCGCCGTAAAACAGAGCCTTCCTGATAAACAGCAAAGGGGCGGCCGCAACCGCCCCAAACTCTCTTAATCCCGTGTATCCAGCTTCAACACACTCATAAAAGCACTCTGCGGGATCTCCACGTTGCCCACCTGACGCATCCGCTTCTTGCCCTCCTTCTGCTTCTCCAGCAGCTTTTTCTTTCGGGTGATATCGCCGCCGTAGCACTTTGCCAGCACATCCTTGCGCATCGCCTTCACGGTCTCCCTGGCGATAACCTTGCCGCCCACCGCCGCCTGGATCGGGATCTCAAACAGATGCCTCGGGATCTCCTCCTTCAGCTTCTCGCACATCTTCCTTCCTCTCTCATAGGCGCTGTCCGCATGCACGATAAAGGAAAGGGCATCCACCTCCTCCTTGTTGATCAAAATATCCAGCTTCACCAGCTTCGATGTCTCATAGCCTTTCAGATCATAATCAAAGGACGCATAACCCCTGGAACGGGATTTCAGCGCATCAAAGAAATCATAGATGATCTCATTGAGCGGCAGTTCATATTTCAGAAGCGCCCTCGTCGTCTCAATATACTCCGTGCTCAGATACCGGCCTCTCCGCTCCTGACAGAGCTGCATGATCGGACCGATAAATTCTGTCGTCACCATGATCTCCGCACTGACGATAGGCTCCTCCATATAATCGATCTCCGAGGGATCCGGCAGATTGGAGGGATTGGTCAGCTCGATCATCTCTCCGCTTGTCTTGTATACTTTATAGATAACGCCCGGCGCCGTTGTCACCAGATCCAGATTGTACTCCCGCTCAAGCCTCTCCTGAATGATATCCAGATGGAGCAGTCCCAGAAAACCGCAGCGGAATCCAAATCCCAGAGCCAGGGATGTCTCCGGCTCATAAAACAGCGACGCATCGTTCAACTGCAGCTTTTCCAGCGCATCCCGCAGATCCGGATATTTATTCGTATCCGCCGGATAGATGCCGCAATATACCATAGGATTTACTTTTTTGTATCCCGGCAGAGGCTCCCCGCAGGGGTTGTCCAGATCCGTCACCGTATCGCCAACCCGGGTATCCTTTACATTCTTGATCGAAGCAGTCAGATAGCCCACCATCCCCGCCTCCAGTTCCTCACAGGGAATGAACTGCCCCGCGCCGAAGTAGCCCACCTCCACCACTTCCGCCGTGGCACCGGTTGCCATCATCTTAATGCGCGTCCCCTTTTTCACCCTGCCTTCCCGCAGGCGGCAGAACACGATGACACCCTTATAGGAATCATAGACCGAATCAAAGATCAGCGCTTTTAACGGCGCATCCGCACTGCCCTTTGGCGCAGGCACCTTCTCCACCACCTGTTCCAGCACATCCTCGATGCCGATCCCGTTCTTTGCGGAGATCAGCGGCGCGTCCTGCGCTTCAATCCCGATCACATCCTCGATCTCCTCTATCACATGCTCCGGGTCCGCGCTGGGCAGATCGATCTTGTTGATCACCGGAAATACATCCAGATCGTGATCCAGCGCCAGATATACGTTGGCAAGGGTCTGCGCCTCGATCCCCTGCGCCGCATCCACCACCAAAATGGCGCCGTCACATGCCGCCAGCGCCCGGCTCACCTCATAGTTAAAATCCACATGTCCCGGCGTATCGATCAGATTGAAGATATACTCCTCCCCGTCCTTCGCCTGATACACCAGCCGCACGGTCTGGGCTTTGATCGTAATGCCCCGCTCCCGCTCCAAATCCATATTGTCAAGCACCTGATCCTGCATCTCCCTGCTGGTGAGAAGCCCGGTCTTCTCGATGATCCGGTCCGCCAGCGTGGATTTGCCGTGGTCGATATGTGCGATGATACAAAAATTTCTGATCCTGCTCTGATCTGTCTGCGCCATTTTATACCTCCTGACTTACTGTACTCACGCATTAGTATAGCAAGCTTTCGCAGAATCGGCAAACTATTTTTTTACTCTCCGCTCAGTACCATATCCAGCACCCTCGCCAGCGGCCCGCAGGCATTCATCGCCTCCTGCACCGTATTATTCTGCGCCCCCAGCTCCACCAGTAATGTTCTGGCTTTCAAATGCATATTATAGCGGTATCCCTTTAAATAGATCTTCCTCGTCAGTCCCGGATAATATTCCTCGCACGCCTTCTGCATCTGAAAGGAAAAGGCGAGATTCCCCTGCAGGTTTTCGTTGGGAAGGTAACTGATCTCCCCCAGTTCCCTCACCCGGGAGAGCCCGTTAAAAAACATAAACCTTGCCGTGGGCTGCCCCTCTATCTCCGTCACCAGCCTTGTACTCTCCGCCACGGAATCCCTGTGCAGGTCGATCACAACCTCGATCGTTGGATTTTCCTTCAGCACCTGCTCCAGCGCAGGCAGAGCGCAGGAATAGGCATAATCCCTGTTCTCATCGTACTGTCCGATGTGGTGAAGCACCTGATAACCGTACTCCTCCCGCAGGATCTTCGCAAGCTGTTCCCCGACCCCCACGACCGTGGTGGACATATCCCCCTCCACCGAATCCGCAAACCCTTCCCGGGAATGGGTATGGTAGATCAGGATCTGGGGCCCTGTGCCTCCTTTTGCGATCTTCAGGTCTGTCCCCGTCAGCTTTTTTATATCCAGCTCTTTAGCCGAAGTATAAGTATTGGCATCCACCGTATAAAATTTTCCGGCAAGCGCCTCGAATTCCCTGTAGTCCTCTATGGAGATATTCTGTGATTTTTCCGTATGTATCAGTTCCCTGTAAATTTCCGTATCCGCAGGCTCCGCACTCCCGTCGATGATCATAAAATGGGAGCCTTCCTCATTTAACCGCTCCCCCTCCTCCTCTGTCTCCTCTATTATCATGCCGCCCTGTCCGCTCCCGTTTTTTCCGCTTAAGGAGCCATCCTCCGCAGCGCTTGTACCGTTTTCCTCTTCCCCGTTATCCTGTCCGCTTCCTTCCCCGGCGCCATCTTCTCCTCCGGTCCCATCCTGCCCGCTTCCGTTTCCTGCGCCGCCCTGTCCGCCGCCTTCTCCGCCTGCATCCTGTCCCGACATGTCCTCCATCGTTCCCTCCTCGGCTTCCCGCATCAGGATCTCCACATATTCCTTATAGTACTGGTTCATCATGCCGTCCCCGAAATAGGAAATGCTGTAGCTGTAAAGCGGCAGTTCCCGGGATATCATATCCATCACCCTTCCCTCCGCGCCGACGCTCCTGTCCCCGTAGGCAAGGGTGTCCATGCAAAAGGCAGCGGTAGGGATAAACTGTCCGTAAACTCTCTCCACAAGCGCCCCCTCCGGACTGAGAAAGATCAGAAACGACGCCGCAGACAGTAGCAACAGGAAAACCGCTTTCTGTCTGCCCTCTCTATATTTCCAACGCAATATTGATTGCCTCCGATACCGTATAACTTAGTCTGTTCACCACATCATCGATATCTTTTGTTGTCACATACATATTCTGCAGTTCCGCCATCTTCACCGCATGGACGTCCGAGCAGAACAGCATCTCCCGCTCCACCTGCTCCACCGCGTCCCCGACGATGGTTCCCGCGTCCACCACCGTCGGGATCCCGATCCCGATCACCGGCACTCCCAGCGTTTCCCTGGTCAGCGCATGGCGGTGGTTCCCTACGCCGGAACCGGGCTGTACGCCGGTATCCGTGATCTGGATGGTCCGGTTCAGCCTTTTTGTGCTCCTCGCCGCCAGCGCGTCGATGGCAATGATCACATCCGGCTCCGTCTGTTCCACCACGCCGCGGATGATCTCGCAGGTCTCCATGCCCGTCTTTGCCATAACGCCGGGGACAATGGCGCTGGTCGTATGCATTTTGTTCTTATTATATGCCGCTTTCCCGAACTCTCTGACCACATGCCTTGTAATATGAAGCTGATCCGCCGCATTCGGCCCTAAGGCATCCGCCGTCACCTCACGATTTCCAAGCCCCACCACAAGTACGGAAAGCTCATCCTTTTCATCCGGCAAAAGCTCCCGGATCTGGTCCGCCACCTTTTCCGATATCTCGCGATGGTAGTCCTCATCCGGCGTCGCCATCCTTGGCGCCTCCAGCGTGATATAGGTGCCCATCGGCTTACCCATGATCTTTGCACCGTTTCTGGTCTCGATGATTACCCTCGTGATATAAATCTCATTTTCCGTATCTTTTTCCTCTTCCACACGGACACCCCGGATCTCCTCATCCGGTTTCTGTACCGTTTCCTTTGCCTCTAACGCAAGGTCTGTTCTTACCTGGACTCCCATAAGTAACCCCACCTTATCTTTCCTCTTACATTTTTATTCAGATAAATACCCGAATAGTAATATTTTTGGCAATTAATACGAAATTATGTATTGACAGAAACGCTTTCTGACTTTAAAATAGATGCGTATGTTTACGTTAGTTGTCCGTGTCTCGCTAAGGTAACATCAACTCTATCAAAAAAATACGAACGAACAGTAGAAATCATTGGAGGTATCATCTTGGCTAACATTAAATCTGCAAAGAAGCGTATTCTGGTAAACCGGACAAAAGCTGCGAGAAATAAATCCATCAAGTCCGCTACCAAGACCGCGATCAAGAAAGTTTATGCTGCTATCGATGCAAAGGATAAGGAAGCTGCAAAGGCTGCGTTGCTTGCTGCCACATCCACGATCGATAAAGCTGCCAGCAAAGGCATCTATCATAAAAACAACGCTTCCAGGAAAATATCACGTTTAAATCTTGCCGTGAATAAGATGGAATAGCATTGAGAAACGCAAAAAAGGATATCGGTATGCGCGACGCGTGTCCACACGCAGGAGCACATATCGATATCCTTTTTTATGTGGCGAAAGCCACACATCCGGGGAATACGCAGTATTTCCCGGATGGCAGCGTTTCGTATTCCCGCACAGCCTCTCAGTGCCTGTGTCCCCCGCCCCCGTGGGAAGCTCCGCTTCTCGAGGTATGGTGTCCCCCTCCGCCGCCGCTGCTTCCACCGCCGCTTGAGGTCTGTATCCTGTGCTGGGTGACAGCCTTCCGGATAAACCGGTCCTCCTTGTGGTTCACCTTCGCCTTTCCGCCCTTCACATAGGTCCTCGCCGTGGTCGTCTTCTCCCCCGCCTTCGGCGTGCTGTTCACTCCCACGATCGCAGCCGTCAGCAGAAAAGATACCAGCAGGATGACCGGCACAGAAAAGTTGGCATTTACAAGCCCGAATCCGTTCATATCATGATAAAACTGGTTCACATAAGCCTTATACCCATAGTATGGGCTGATCTTACTCCAACGGTAACTCTTTTCCAGCAGATGGTCTATCATCCGCCCGCTGTAACGCCCTTCCGCCTTCCCGGTGGTGCACAGCCAGCTGTAGGCCCAGCCGTCATCCTCCCGGTACAGATTATCCAGAAGCAGTACGCCGTCTCCCACAGGCGCATCATAGCCGAACCTGTGCTCATCATAAAAATCATCCGCATAGACCATCACATACTTATCAGCGGCAACATACTCCCTCTGTTCATAGGCATACTCTTTCAAGGATTCATTCAACGTCACCAGCACGATATCACAGCCGGTCTGCCGCTCCCGCTTTGCGATCAGCTTCCGCAGTTTTTCTTCTTCCTTCTCCGTCAGCACATCCGCCTGATCAAATACTCTCTCCTGCGTTGTGCACTCCGTATTCCCTCTCTCGCCGTTTCTCAGCCTGCCGTTTACGCTGTGGGCGGAAAGAACGAGAAGCCAGATCGCCAGCATTACCCCGAGAACGATAAAACGGGCTTTAAACCTTCCGAAAAATCCCTTCATCTCAGAGCACCTCCAGTATCATCTTGCCGAGCATCATGATCGTAAAAAGAAGCCCCCAGACACCCGCGCCGTTTACAAGCATCTTCCCCGCGGAAAAAGGCGTCTTTCCCAGCACCTTCCCGCTCTGCCCGTTGACATAATAGGTATACTTCTTCCCGTGATAACTGTAATAATATACCCAGACCGGCAGCAGCGCGTAGTTTGCCGTCTGCCTCTGCAGATTCAGGTGCTTTCTGTCCGCATGCAGCGCGCTGTAACCGGAAAGCGTCTCCCGGAGCAATTCCTCCGCATCCTTCCGCGCCTTCTCCTGCGCCCTGGGCTCCAAGCCCATCAGCCCCTCACTGAAGATCTCCCCCTGAAAGCCCGACATATATTTTTTCTGAAATGCCTCCAGAGCCTTCTGATCAAAGGGTTCTAAAAGATCCATCATGTTGTCGTCCATATTGATGGAGGCGTCCACCGGAATATGGTCAAAATCGATATCCAGATTCCGCTCCACCCGGAACCAGGAGGTTTCCACGTATTCCGTGTTGCCTCTCCGCCAGCTCCTCACCTTTGTTCCTGTCCCCGCATAATCATAGGACGCCAGATAGTCATACAGGAAAAAGGGGACATAGATTCCCTCCATCCCCTCCAGAGTCGCCTCCGAAAGAAATGTCCCCGGCGTATAAAACCTGCCCTGAAACTCCTTTTTCAGAAGTTCCACCGCTTTTTCCTTTGAAATCTGAAAAGGCAGAATCAGATGAGGCGCCAGCTCTCCTTCCAGCCGCTCCTCAAACACGGTATAACTGCCGCAATGCTCACATTTACAGGCAGACGTATAGCGGGACACCTCCATAGGCGCCCCGCAGTTTGCACATTCCGTTATTGTCGCAGACTCTACTTCCTCTTCCGTATCCGTCCCGTCGCAATGAGGACAGTACATTTTCTTTTTATCAGGATGATATACGACGTTTCCGCCGCAGTTTTTACACTTATAGATCACGGTATATCTCCTATTTCAGTTCCGCATATATCCTTTTGATACACTTAAACCGAAGAGCATCCACAGCCGTCAGAGGTCTGTAAATACTCTTCGCCGCTTTCCGGATCTATGCTCTTTATCAATAAAATACCACCGGTTTTCCAGCCTGTGCCACCGCAATATAAGTCTTTCCGGTATTGAGCTGGATCTCGTTGCCATTGTCATCATAGTATTTCGTAGGTGTATAATCGCTTGTCTTTACCCATCTGATATGAATCGCTTTGCCCTTTGTGAAATAATAACCGTCCTGCAGGCTGTCGATCATCTGGAAATTCAGATAACCCTTTGCATCCAGCTGTGCCCATGTGGTGTTCTGTACGATCACGTTGGCAAACGCAAGCTGCTGTCCTGTCAGCGCATCCTTCTGGGGCACGCCGTGAAGATTTTTCAGATACAGCCCGGAAACAGGGTCATAGCGCAGGGAACTCTTCGTATAGCTGAATACCTGAGACAGATCGATCACATTCGCAGCAGCAGCCTGTCCGCCGTACTGATCCAGCGTATTTACGCCTTCCGCAAAGGTAAAGTGCTTGCTGTTATAAAACCCGTTGCGGACGGTGAGCTGGTAGCCCAGCTGCGCGCAGGCCTTCTGGATACCGTCTGCGCTGATATAGGCATTGTGAGGCGCTTTACGGTTCTGGGTACGGAAGAAGTATCCTGATCCGGGTGCCGCGCCGCCCACGCCGTATTCATATGTACCGGAGAGGTTGTTCATATCAGGCGCGTCGATGGTTCCCTGCATGTAGAACACGCCGCCGAAGTGAACCAGAATGGGATCCCATTCCTTCGCTGCCGGAATATAGTAAAGCCTGCAGCTTCTCAGGTTACCGATCTGGGGCAGTGCCCGCCAGTTGGGGATGATCGCCATCTGACGGGAGATGTTTCCCTCCTCCATGATCTCATATAAGATATCCGCGCTGCCGATCCCGTAGGAGGGCTGTGCCACCTTGTCCGTAGGCATCATCACCGCGATCGGGCGCAGGGATGCCTGTGCTGCCGTAACCGGCTCATTCGTATAGACGCTCCTGACTACAGGCGCCTCTTCCACCGCCTTCACGTCCAGGGAAGCCCCCATCAAAAGGCCTGCCGCCATTGCCGAAGCAAGAACCATGCTGCATAACTTTGTTTTCCATCTCTTCATGTTTTGTCTTCCTTTCTCTCTGACTTATTTTTCCATTCAGGTTATTTCTATCATACAACTTTTTCCGCTAAGAATCTATTATTTTTTTTCGACAAAATATGCTATAATAAAAAATACGCAATAAACATGGATCAACAGACAAAGGACACAACATATCATGACAAAAAAAGACATTTTGGAACTCAAAAAAAGGCTGAATAAAACCGACTGCTCCATCACAAAACTGTGCGGCTGTTACGTGGACGGCAATAAAAACAAAGTGCTGACCCTCTCGGAAACCTTCCTGAATCTGGATGACGACGAATTTTACAAGTATCTCGACCTCTCCAGAAAATGCCTTTCCGGAAACGTCGGCAACAATCTGCTCCAACTGGAATTTCCCACGGAGGAGGAAGCTCCCGGCGGCAGGCAGCAGTTTCTGATGGGGATCAAAGAAAGCGGCCTGAAAAATGAAGAACTGCTGGATCGTTTCTACGATCTGGTCATTGAAAACTATGACTATGCAGGCAACTACCTTATCCTGCTGTTTAAAGATGCCTACGACATCATCACCAGGACAAATGACGGCTTAAAGCTGGATGAATCCGAGGAAGTCTTCGATTACCTGCTCTGCGCCATCTGCCCCGTTACCCTCTCCAAACCGGGACTGGGCTACCGGGAGGATGAAAACCGCATAGGCGCCCGGATCCGGGACTGGGTGGTCGGCGCTCCCGATACCGGTTTTATATTTCCTGCCTTCTCCGACCGCAGCACCGATATCCATTCCCTGATCTACTATATAAAGGATGCAAAGGATTCCCGTCCGGAGTTCGTGGAAAATGTACTGGGCTGCGGCAGCAGGCGTACCGCCACGGAGCAGCAGCAGATCTTCTCCTCCATTGTAAAGCAGGCTCTGGCGCCGGAAAGAGACGACACCGAAGAGGTTCTCCTGGAGCTCCAGGAAAGTTTTCAGGATATAGCCTGTCCCGACGAGGATGAGATCTTTGAGGAATCGGAGCCTGTACTGCTCACCGGCGAACTGGTGGATGAGGTGCTCACCGGGCACAATATACTGGGCGATACCGCAAGGCATATAAAAGAAGGGCTCTCCCGGGAATTCGAGGCGGAACCTCCCATGCTCCGGAACCTGATCGACGAAAAGGCACTGGAGAAAAACGCCCGGAAGAAAGAGGAGGAAGGCCTGAGGCTTCAGGTGCAGCAATTGCAGCGAGAACTGGCATCCAGAACGCCTCCCGCCCCCGGGGAACAGGAGGCGGAGATCTCAGCCGACGCGCAGTATGACGTCCTGCTCCGGGTGAAACCGGAAAAGGCGGCGATGATCAAGTCCGAAATGATCGACGGGCAAAAATGCCTGATCATTCCCGTGGACGAAAATGAACAGATAAATCTAAACGGAGTAAACACAGCAGTTTAAAGCAGTATCGGGGGACAAATGAAATGATGGGGAAACTGAAAAAACACCAACGGTTCTTGATGACAAGCGTGATCGTCATCTGTATGATGACCATTCTGGCAGGCGGAATCCATTACGTTGCATCGCTTCGGACAAATCTTGAGGCGCAGGCAATAGAGAATGTCATGGCCGTAACATCGCAGCAGCAGCAGGCTTTTGACAATTTTATCGCTCTGGACCAGGAGCGGCTGCACAGTTTTGCTGAATTTTTCGCCGGCGGCGGCGACAACACGCCGGCGGAGATCCAGCGGCAGCTGACCATGTTCAATGACGTGGATGCGATCTACTCTGTGATCTGTCTTGATGAAGGGTGGTTTTGCAGCAACGCCTCTGAAAACATCCGCACGGTGGACGAGGAGAACCTGTACTTCTACAAAAGCCTCTCCGGCAGCGGCGTCCGCAACTCCTACACCGGGCTTTTTTCGGGCAATCCGAAATTCGGTTATTATGAGACTTTCACCTTCAGCAACGGCCATAAGGGCCTGATCCAGAAAAGCTATGAGCGCAGCAAAGTCTCCGAAACCTTCTCCCTTTCTTTTTATAACGATCAGGGCCATGCCTACATCGTCAATCAGCACGGCGATATCCTGCTGCGCTCCGGCGGCACGATCGGCGGCCAGCTCTATGAAAATATTTTTGACATTCTCACCGGAACCCACGGTAAACAGGAAGATATCGATAAACTTATGCAGGAACTGCAGGGACAGACAAAGGGCAGTATGACCTTGTCCGGCGATATGGGTAATTATGTCTACACCTATCTCCCGCTCCGCAACGTGGAAGGATGGTATCTGGTCTCCATCGTTCCCGCCGACGCGATCGCGACAGAGGCGGATGAGATCCTGCAGGACTCCCGGATGACGCTGGGCCTCTTTCTTCTTCTCCTTATCATCTGTATCGTATTCGTTCTGCTGATCTGGCGTACCCGCAAGGACTTTGAAGCCAAGGAACAGGAGGTCTCCTATCAGACCAGGCTGTTTGACGCCTTTGTCACCTACCTTTCCACCAACACAAACGATGTGTATATGATACTGGATCATGAGACGGAGACACTTGAATATATCAGCCCCAATGTAACCCGGGTGCTGGGCGTTGGCCCGGATGAGGTCATTGAGGCCATCCGCTCTTCCGATATGAAAGCAGACCCGGCGAGCACCAGCGTTTACTACGCCGGAGTCAAAAACCTGACCCCCGGCGAAATGATGCCTCCGCGGACCACGGAACGCATAAACCCCGTGACCGGAGAACATAAGCACTTTCTGGAAAACGCCTACTGTACTATCATCCAGGGACGGGGCAAGCGGATGGTCTATATCTCCGACCGTACCAGAGAGTGGACCGCCCAGAATTCCCTTGCGGAAGCTCTGCAGATGGCGCAGGCCGCCAATGACGCCAAAAGTTCCTTCTTGAGCAGTATCAGCCATGATATCCGCACTCCCATGAATTCCATCATCGGCTTTCTGACGCTGATGCGGGATGAAACGGAGAATCCCGAGATGATAAAGGAATACATTCAGCGTATCGACGCCGCCAGCCAGCATCTTCTCGGCCTCATCAACGATGTACTGGATATGAACAAGATCGAGAGCGGCAGCACCACGCTGAACATCTCCGAGATGAATCTGGCAGAGATCATCGAAGAGATCAATACCATCATCCGCCCACAGGCAAAAAGCAAAAACCAGACCTTTGATATTTTTGTCTCCCATCTGTCCCGCGAAAATCTGATGGGGGATAAGCTGCGGATCAACCAGATCCTGATCAATCTGCTGTCCAACGCCGTAAAATACACCCCGGAGAACGGAAAGATCCGTATGCAGGTGGAGGAACTCCCCCAGGTAGTTGACGATTACAGCCGTATCCGTTTTACCATCAGCGATAACGGTATGGGCATGAATGAAGACTATCTGAAAGTGCTCTTTGACCCCTTTACCCGTGAGGAAACCAAGATCACCCACCAGATCCAGGGAACCGGTCTGGGCATGGCGATCACCAAGAGCCTGGTGGAACTGATGGGCGGCACGATCCATGTGGAAAGCGAACCGGACAAGGGAAGCACCTTTACCGTGGAACTGGAGCTGCATATTCAGGAGCAGGAAATAAAGGAAGACCCCCACTTCTGGACAGAGCACAGTATCAGCAGAATGATCGTAGCCGATGATGAGGAGGAAGTCTGCCGCAATATCGTCAGGACAATGTCCCATACCGGCGTGGCCACAGACTATTCCACAGACGGCGAAAGCGCCGTTCAGATGATGCGCTCCGCCAGGGAAGCGGGCAGGCCCTATGATCTGATCCTTCTGGACTGGAAGATGCCTGACCTGAACGGACTGGAAACAGCGCGGCTCATCCGGCGGAATTATTCCGAAAAAATCCCCATCCTTCTCCTCACCGCCTACGACTGGAGCGAGATCGAGGAGGAAGCCATGGAGATCGGCGTGAACCACTTTATGCCAAAGCCCTTCTTCCTGAGCACCTTCAAGGATGCGATCCGCAAAGTCTGCGGCAGCATGGAAAAAGAGAAACATGATCCCGCCGCCATCCTGCAGGATAAACATATCCTGGTGGTGGACGATATCGAGGCAAACCGCATTATCCTGGTGAAGATCCTCACCACGCTGGGCGCCGCCTGCGATATCGCCAGCAACGGCCAGGAGGCTGTGGTAAAGTTTGAGACCTCTCAGCCCGGCGAGTACGACCTGATCCTGATGGATGTGCAGATGCCCGTCATGGATGGCTACACTGCCACCAGGGCGATCAGAAACAGCAGCCATCCCTCAGCGCAGATACTGCCGATCATCGCCATGACCGCCAATGCTTTTGTGGACGACGTGCGGGATGCTATCACCTCAGGTATGGATGCCCATATTGCAAAACCGGTTCAGATGGACAAACTGAAATCCACCATTCAGCAGGTATTTGACAGACGGCAGGAACAGATGAAAAAATAAGAAAAAGCATTTGAATATACATAAAACAAGAGAGCGGTAATTTTTACATTACCGCTCTCTTGTATGCAGAAGAAGGGACTTGAACCCTCACTGTATTGCTACAACAGGCACCTGAAGCCTGCGCGTCTGCCAATTCCGCCACTTCTGCGAACCGAACAAATATTATTCTACACACTTTTAAATGAAATGTCAATAGTTTGTTTTCATTTTTCTTTCTTTTTTCGAGAAAATTTTTCCTGCATCCCCTGGATACCATCCATAATTTTGCCCTGAATCTCCTTTTTCGTCATCTGCCCAGTAATTTCAAACAATTCTTTGATGATATCCTCTATCTCCTCTTTCGTTTCTTCATCCATCTCCTTAAGCTCCTGCAAGATACCAGTCAAACTTTTTTTCCAGTCAGACTTAAAATCGATCAGATTATCAGCCTCTGATGCTCCAAGTATCCGGAACAACACATCAGAAAATCGACTCACCTGCTCATCATCCAAGCTCAAAATCCAGTCTGTTACAGCACTGTCCATAAATCTGGCTCCATTTTTCAAATTCTCCATAGGCTGAAATTCTCCGCCCTCCAGATTCACTTCCCATGTATAAGGATTATGTTGCAAAAGCCCATATGAGCTGCTTTCCACTACATGATAGGAACTTCCACGTTCTAAGAGCATCCCCACCAACGATGATCCCGGCAAAATCTTCTTCACTTTATCTGCAATCCGCTCATATTCATACCGTTCCATCACCTGAGGCTTAAAACCTGGGCCGTCATGGCTGTATACCCGCAAGATCCGCTCCTGCAACGCCATAGAACTACTCATGGCTGCAAAGACAGCTAGATTTCCTCCTTTAGAATGCCCCCCTAAATAAAAATCCTCTGAAAGGCGCGCTGCCACTTTCCGCATATATCTGGCCGCATAGAGTTGTCCTACCACCGGTTCGGAAAACGCCAATGTAAAATCCTCTTTCCAGCCCACCAGATTTTCATCCGTCCCACGGTAAGCGATATAATAAATCTGCTTTCCCGCTACATCTATTCCCAGTTGATACGTAACCGCAGAAAACTGCACCTCCATTTCCCGGTCTAAAATATCAATAAAATAGTTTAACTGAAGTTCCGCAAACCGTCTGCTTTTTAAAACAGCCTCCGTCAACTTCTGATTATCCTCCCGGTATCTTTCATCTGCAAAGACTTGTTCCTCATTTTTCTTTTCCACAACACACTCAAAAGAAACAAAATCTTGCCCGTCCTCCAACCCAGGAATCAAATGCTTCATTTTCAGATAACTTAGTTGACATAATACAAGAGAATCCACATCATTAAACTCCTGCTCCGCAAAAGTATATTGAAACCGG
The DNA here is from genome assembly GCA_947647735.1 of uncultured bacterium. GTDB lineage: Bacteria > Bacillota > Clostridia > Lachnospirales > Lachnospiraceae > 1XD8-76. The sequence goes on from CANSLJ010000002.1 coordinate 60,621, forward strand.
TTTACATAATCCACTATATTCCCCATATGATTATCCACACCTTTCTGTAATAATCAACTTTATATTTTTTCTCAACCTTGTTTATTCCTGCTCATGAATACTTATATCAATATAATTCTCCGTCATAATAGATCAGCAACCGCTCCACCACATCGCCATAGCTTGCTACCCCCTCCTCTACTCCATTTATCTGTAGATTGGTTTCCAGAAAATTATGGGACGCCTGCCTTACGATCTCTGTATCGATCACAGCCCTGCTTTCCACCTCTTCCCATGCCTGCTTTGTCAGAAAAATATTATCACTTTCTACCAATTGGCTGCAGGTTTCATAGGTTAGATAAGTTTCTCTAGATCTCCCCAAACTCTCATATAGATCCCGGTTCAAATAATCCAGCACACTCAGATAACCGCTATAGCGGAAAAAAGCATCCTCAGAAGATATGCATGCAAGATATCCTATAAAATTTGCATCATCTTCATAAATAAAGCCCTTCACATGGGAAAGCTCGTGGCATATTGTTGATGGCATATTGGCAATATACATTGCTCCGTTATAATTCGCCTCCATAGAAAAAGGAAAATAATACCCCATCATATACTGCTGACTGAAAAAGCCCGAAAAAGTAAACTTTTTCGGCACAGGATAATAACCATCCAATAAAGGGTAGCTCTCTCCCAGCCTCTTCATCTCCTCCACAGCACGCTGTTTCATATCACTCCGATAGAGAATATATCCGTTCTCATCCCTCTCCATCATTTCTGCCAGCTCATTGCACTGCTTCACCACATGATCTCTGACAATTGCCAGCTCTCTCACTTTATATTCCCGCCCTCTATCAGGCATATAATTCTCCTGAAAACTGCTACAATGATATAATATGAAACAATTAGTTGACATAACAACCGAGACAATGCCTATAATCCACAACAGACTATAAAAATATCTGCCTGCAAAGCATAATAATTTTGATTTTTCTCTGCTTGTACTCATGCTTCTGGAAGACAAATCTGCGATATCCACTTTCTCTTTCAAGGCGTCATATATCCATCTTATCAATAATATGGCCGCCAAAATAAGTGCTCCCGCTGACAGCAGCACAGCCAATATCAATAAAAGCTCACCTACTGAAAAGGGAAACAGACTGCTGATGTGTCCCTGTACGTATTGAGTCGCACAAAATATACTCCGGCGAATCCCATCGCCAAAGCCTACGCTGTTCCATGACAGCACATTCATCACAACCACCAATGCATAAATCCCTAGCAGAAACCAGTTTTTTCTTTTTTTCATTTACACCGCCATTACTTAGCCTATGCAGATCATTCAATATGCATTCATCAGATTTGCCAGTGTCTCTTCACCCCAACTGTAATCGAACAGATAATCTCCCTGAAACATCTTCTCATTTTTCTCAGGCGCTATCAAATATGTGTAATAATCGCACTCTACTTCTTCTTTACTGATATGACAGCTTCCCCTTGCTGTTTGAAAAAGTTCTGTAATTCCCTTTTCTCTTAACGTCCCCTGCAGATTCATAACCGCTTTTCTATATAGTCTTTTTACTTTTTCATCATAAGCCCTCTCTGGCCACAGCTTGTCAATTACTTCTTCCATAGATACATTCCCGCCGCATCTGTCCATACACAAGGCAAGCAGTTCCTTTGATTTCGCGTTCTTAAAATGAAGGACCTGCCCGTTCAAAAATACGTCAAATCTCCCAAACATATGCGCTGTCAGATGCTTTTTCTGACGTTTGGACAACAATATAGCCCGCTCCGCGGCATCCTCAATATCATATCTGCTATAAGGCTTGATCATGCAGTAATCCGCTTTCATCCTAATCACATCTGCGATCCAGTCTACTCTTACTGTTGTATAGATCAACACAATTCCCGGAAAGGCTTCCCTTAATCTTTTCCCCAAATCCAATCCGTTTATTTCCGGCATCTCAATATCCAAAATTGCAAATTCTACCGTGTTTTTTTCTGCATATTCCAATGCTTCCTTTGAACTTCTAAAGCTTCCAACAACGTCAACTTCCCTGATGCTATCCAGCGCCTCTTCCAGTTTCCGCCTCATTAGTGGTTCCTTATCCACTAATATTGTTTTCATCCACTAATATCGTTCTCTTACCCTTATTTTTTGCAAATATAACTTTTAGTAATTTCGATTTATATCCTCCTCGTGTAGTATATATTCTAGAGAGTTAATAAATCGTAACACTAGTGAATAAACAAATAGGAAAACTTTTTTATTGGCCTATGTTTTTCATTCTGATATTTTCTTTACTTTTCACTTTTCTTCTTCCTGTTTTCCATTCCTTTCTGAACTTTCAGCTCTGATATATTATCTATCATTTTCTCTATCATCATTTTTTTCAGATATACATCAAAACACAACTGACAGATAAAGGAAAACATTTTTAAAAATTCCTGTCCCTCTTCCGGTGCCTGCTCAAAAGTACTCTCTGCCCTTCTGAACTTTTTGATCACATCCTTTTTCAGAACATCAATTTCTTCCTTTTCCATGCTAAACACTTCTCTGTAAATATCTTCCAGCTTGAAATCCTTATCCGCACCGAAATACTGTTCTGTTAAAGGCTCCATCAGAGATTGAATATCCCCAATGGACATAAATCCTTTGAAATAATAAATAAAAATCAAAAGCAGCATATGCTCTTTGGAGTACTTTTTCTTATCCGGCGGCGGCATTAAATGATTTTTTACATAATTATTGATCATGGTCTTTGTCATAATCTTATCATCTTCCGGATTACGGCTTGTTGTTTTTAATCGCTGCTCCATGAAAGTCGTCACTTGATCCATATACAGCTCAATATCCGGCAATTCTTCTGGTCTGATATGTTCTGTTCTATCCAGGCTCTTAATGATGCTGTTAAGTAAATCATGCATATCTATTGTCATTTAAATCTTCCTCCACTGTAAATATCCTGTTTCACACTGCCCTCTTATAGTATATGGTTTTCATTACTAGATGACAAGATATTTTATTTAAAATTTGGAATTTTCCTGGAATTTATCCTTTACGAAACAGTTCTATTTATGCTAAAATGAAATGAGTTTAGGACTTTATAAGTTTATCGTATGAAAGTGTGAGGCGGTTATGAACAACAAACTAAAAAACGAAGCTGTAGATTATCTTTTTGATGCGATCTTACAGCTTAAATCAAAAGAAGAATGTTATAATTTTTTTGAGGATTTATGTACTGTGAATGAGCTTTTATCTCTTTCTCAGCGTTTTGATGTGGCCGCTATGTTACGAGATAAAAAAACTTATCTTGAAATTGCAGAAAAGACCGGAGCCTCCACCGCCACCATCAGCAGGGTAAATCGTTCCCTGCATTATGGCAACGATGGTTATGAACTTATTTTTCAGCGTATTGAAGGCAAGGAATAATCAGTCCGCCCTTCATTGACTTACAGAGTTATTTCTCCGTGTTTCTTCTCAGCTTCTTCCAGCGAAGCATACCCATAAAACCGCGTCTCATTGGATATGATCTCCAACAAGGTATTCTCCCCCTGAGCATAAACCTCTTTCGTCTCTTGATAAATCAAATTCCTTGTCTGTTCGGAATAAGACATCAGCTCACAGCGCAGATAACTCTCCGTGGAGGAACCCGCCATCGGGTCATCTTCCCCGGTCGTTGCCACTCTCCCCCGCTTTCTGATATTCGGATAATGCTCCGCCATATAAGCATCCCACTCCATATGGATCTTCACGATCTCCTCGATCTTTTCCCGGCTCTCCGCAGAAATTTCCGGCAGATACTGTTTTACGCCTTCATATTCCTCCGGATAGGTGGTCTCCATCATCCGGGCATACTTCTGCCACAACAGATTATCCCCGTTTTCGATCGCCCTTACACAGTCATCTTTATAGCTCCCCAGCACTTCCTCGGAATAAGCCAGCCACTGGCTCATGCGCATCTTGAAAAAGGTATCCGGATTATCCTGGCAGGAAGCCCTGCCTCCGGTATTATATACATGCTGAAACATATCCCACTCAAGCTGTGCGATCTCAAAAACAAGCTGTTCCTTTTTTCCTAATTCTGCCATTTTCTATTCCCTTCCAACACTACGATCAGAGCCCCTGCTTCCGGGGCTCATCACTTTTCTTTCACTTTCTATTTCCCTCTGCCGCAGCACTTCTTGTACTTCTTGCCGCTGCCGCAGGGACAGGGATCGTTGGGATATATCTTATCCTCTTTTACGATCGTAGTCGAGGATTTCTGCTCCTTATACAGCTCTTTCCTCTTCTCCTCGTCAAAGATCGGCTCCCACTCCTCCAGATTGTAGAGCCAGTCAGCGCCTGCCGCCACCATGTTCTTGTACAGCAGTTCCTTCTCGAAGCCGAGATTTACAACCGTATCCTCCTCCATCTCCTCAATGGGATTCTGCTCTTTCAGGCTGTCGTTGATACCATCCAGGAAACCGGTCATGGTCATGATGCTCACATCATACTTCTCAGCCAGTTCTTTTACCGTACCGGTTACCACCTCATCCGGATTTTTGAGAAGCTGTGCATAGATCCCTTTTTCGTCCTCAAAATACTGATTCCATAATCTCTGCAGATCTCCCTTGTTTGCGGTCTCTGAATATGCCGCATCTCTCCATTTTTTTAATAAAGCCATTGTTACTCATCTCCTTCTATCATTTCATAAATATTATAAACATACTCCCAGTTTTTCCAGTTCTTTTACCGCCTGTTGCCTGTCCCGGAACAGGATCGTCCGGATGCCCAGCTCCCTTGCCGTCGGCAGATTTTTCTCCGTATCATCCAGAAAAACCGATTCCTCCGCCCTCAGTTCATATCTGTCCAGCAGGAGCTGATAAATCTCCCTCTGAGGCTTGATCACCCTGTCCCGATAGGACAGGATCCCTCCGTCCATATGATCCAGAAAATCAAGCGCATCCGCACACTCCCGATAAACCTTACTGCTGAAATTAGAAAGGTAATAGCAGCGATACCCCGCTTCCTTCAGGCTCAGCACCCAGGGGACCGCATACGCCCGCCTCGTCACTATTCCATGAACATTTTGAAAGATCCGGCGAAGGTCTTCCTCCAGAGAAGGATCATTCCTGATAAATCCCTCTATCAGCTCCTCCTCGCTCCAGACGCCTCTGTCCACCTCGTCCCACACAGAACTTTTCACGGTAGCCTCCGCCAGCCTCTTCAGCTTTTCTCCCTCATATCCTAATCCGATATAAAAATCCTTCCAGGAAAAATCTGCCAGCACATTGCCGATATCAAAAATAATATTTCTGATCATATATCCGTCCGTTTCCTCTTTCAGATTATTTCAGGGAACTCTCCCTGTATATGATATCCTCTCTGCCCGGTCCGTTGCTCACCATCGTGATCGGGTACTCGATCTGCTGCTCGATAAACTCAATATATTTTCTGCAGTTTTCCGGCAGATCCTCGTATTTTTTAATGCCTCTGATATCGCTCTTCCAGCCGGGCAATGTCTTCAGCACAGGTTTTGCCTTTTCCAGTTTATAAGTCACAGGGAAATCCGTCGTCACTTCCCCGTCTATCTCATAACCGATGCAGACCGGAATCTCATCCAGATATCCGAGTACGTCCAACACCGTAAACGCAACATCCGTCGTTCCCTGCAGACGGCAGCCGTATTTGGAAGCCACACAGTCAAACCAGCCCATTCTCCGGGGACGCCCCGTGGTCGCGCCGTACTCTCCGCCATCTCCGCCCCGGCGTCTCAGTTCATCCGCTTCCTCACCGAATATCTCAGACACAAAAGCACCTGCACCGACCGCGGAAGAATAAGCCTTACATACGGTTACGATCTGTTTGATCTCATAGGGCGGTATACCCGCGCCGATGGCACCGTAAGCCGCCAGTGTGGAAGAACTGGTCACCATCGGATAAATACCGTGATCCGTATCCTTCAACGTACCGAGCTGCCCCTCCAGCAGGACAGTCTTTCCTTCCTTCAACGCCTTATGCAGATATAAGGACACATCGCAGACATAGGGCTCCACCATCTCCCTGTATTCCCGCAACGTAGAAAGCAGTTCCTCCGGCTGTAAAAGAGGCTTGTGATACAAATGCTCCAGTGTCACATTCTTGATCTCACAGACCTTTTTCAGCTTCTCCATGAGCGTTTCCTCATCAAACAGATCGCTGACCTGAATACCGATCTTCGCATATTTATCGGAATAAAAAGGCGCAATGCCGGACTTTGTGGAACCGAAAGACTTGCCCCCCAGCCGCTCCTCCTCATACTGGTCAAACAGGATATGATAAGGCATCACGATCTGTGCTCTGTCGGAAACCAGAAGCTTTGGCGCAGGCACGCCCTTGTCCGTGATGGACTTCACTTCCTGAAAAAGTACGGGAATGTTCAATGCCACCCCGTTTCCTATAATACTTGTCGTATGCCCGTAGAACACACCGGAAGGAAGCGTATGCAATGCAAATTTACCATACTCATTTACGATCGTATGCCCCGCATTGGCACCGCCCTGAAAACGGACAATGATATCCGCGTTTTCCGCCATCATATCCGTGATCTTTCCTTTTCCTTCATCTCCCCAGTTTGCCCCTACAACTGCTTTAACCATGTTTCTTCCTCCATTCCAGTTCCGTAAGTGTCTATTACACATTGATCTCCGCTTTCATACCAAGCAGTTCTTTATTTTCCTCCATGATCGGAAGCACGACTTTGCTCAGGAACGCATCCACCTGCTCCGGCGCCCGCCCGATATATTTCGAAGGTTCCATGCAGGCTTCCAGCTCTTCCTTCGTCAAACCAAAGGTCTCATCCGCGGCGATCAGATCCAGCAGATTATTCTCACCGCCCTCGATCTTCACATTTTTCCCTGCCTCCATGGAAAGCTGGCGGATCTTCTCATGGATCTCCTGCCGGTCGCCCCCCGCCTTCACCGCATCCATCATGATATTTTCGGTTGCCATAAAGGGCAGCTCGCTCATCAGACGTTTCTCGATCACCTTCGGATAGACCACCAGGCCGTCCACCACATTCAGACACAGATCCAGCACGCCGTCGATGGCGAGGAAAGCCTCCGGAATGGACAGCCGCTTGTTTGCTGAATCGTCCAGCGTCCTCTCAAACCACTGCACTGCGGAAGTCATAGCCGGATTCAGCGCCTCCGTCATCACATATCTGGACAGAGATGCGATCCTCTCGCTCCGCATCGGATTTCTCTTATATGCCATCGCGGAAGAACCGATCTGATTTTTCTCAAAGGGTTCCTCCACCTCCTTTAAATGTTGCAGCAGACGGATGTCATTGCTCATCTTATGGGCGGACGCCGCGATCCCTGCCAACACATTACATACCCTTGTATCCACTTTTCTGGAATAGGTCTGACCGGACACCGGATAACATTCCTTAAAGCCCATCTTCTTTGCGATCATCGGATCGATCATATCGATGACCTTCTGATCGCCGTCAAACAGTTCCATGAAGGACGCCTGCGTTCCGGTGGTCCCTTTAGACCCCAGAAGCTTCATGCCGTCCAGCACATGATCCAGATCCTCCAGATCCAGACAGAACTCCTGCATCCAGAGTGTTGCCCGCTTCCCCACCGTGGTAGGCTGCGCAGGCTGAAAATGCGTAAAGGCAAGGGTAGGCAGGCTCTTATAATTATCTGCAAACTGCGCCAGTTCATCCAGCACATTGACCAGTTTTTTCTTCACCAGTTTAAGCGCTTCCGTCATGACGATAATATCCGTATTATCGCCTACATAACAGGAGGTTGCCCCCAGATGGATAATGCCCTTTGCCTTCGGACACTGCTGCCCGTAAGCATAGACATGGCTCATCACATCATGGCGGACTTTTCTCTCCCGTTCTTTTGCCACATCATAGTTGATATTGTCCACATTTGCTTTCAGTTCGTCGATCTGTTCCTGTGTGATATCCAGTCCCAGCTCCTTCTCCGTCTCTGCAAGCGCGATCCACAGCCTTCTCCATGTCCGGAATTTTTTATCCGGCGAAAAAATGTACTGCATCTCCTTGCTGGCGTACCGCTCCGAGAGCGGACTCACATATCTGTCTGTCCCCATACTCATCTCCATTCCAGTTTTTTTATTCCAGTTTTTTTATTCCACATACTCCCCGCGGATATCCTCTTTGGGCGGTTCGATCGGATATTCCCCGGTAAAGCAGCCCTCGCAGATACCCATGCCGCCCACCAGTTCCTTCAGTCTCTCAACCCGCAGATATCCCAGCGTGTCCGCGCCGATGACCTGCCTGATCTCCTCGATGCTCCTGTTGTAAGCGATCAGCTGCTCCCTTGCGGGCACATCCGTTCCGAAATAGCAGGGCCATAAAAACGGCGGCGCGCTGACGCGCATGTGCACTTCCTTCGCTCCGGCATCCCGCAGCATCCGCACGATCCTGTCGGAGGTCGTGCCCCTTACAATGGAATCATCGATCATCACGATCCGTTTTCCATCCACCGCCTCCCGGATCGCATTCAGCTTTACCTGCACGCTGTTCTCCCGGCTCTTCTGCCCCGGTTTGATGAAAGTCCTTCCTATATAAGTATTTTTCACAAAAGCCTGCCCGTAGGGAATCCCCGACTGCATCGAATACCCCAGCGCCGCCACATTCCCGGACTCCGGCACACCCACCACAAGATCCGCCTCCACAGGAGAATCCATAGCAAGAAACTTTCCGGAAAGGATCCTGGACTGATAGACGCTGACTCCGTCCAAACGGCTGTCCGGCCTTGCAAAATAAATATACTCAAAAATACATCTGCCGTGCTTTGCCGGCTCGACGCACATGCTCTTATCCGATACGATACCTTTTCCCGGACTGATCGTCACGATCTCCCCCGGCTCCACATCCCGGATAAACTCCGCGCCGACCGTATCGAGAGCACAGCTTTCCGACGCCAGAATATAGGTATTGTCCCGCTTTCCGATGCAGAGCGGTTTAAATCCGAAAGGATCTCTCGCCCCGATCAGCTTCCGCGGCGACATGATCACAAGGGCATAAGCCCCTTTGATCTTCGCCATGGCACGGGCAACCGCCTCCTCCACCGTTTTGGATTTCAGCCGTTCCCTCGCGATATGGTAGGCGATCACCTCAGAGTCGATCGTTGTCTGAAAAATAGCGCCCGTGTATTCCAACTCCCGCCGCAGTTCCGGCGCATTCACCAGATTTCCGTTATGGGCAAGCCCCAGCGTACCCTTCACATAATTCAGCACAAGGGGCTGCGCATTTTCCCTTGTGGAAGACCCCGCCGTGGAATACCGCACATGGCCCACGCCGATGTCCCCTGCCAGTTTTCCCAGCTTTTTGGCGCTGAAGGATTCGTTCACGAGCCCCATATCTCTGGAAGAAAGGATCTTTCCCTTGGGACCGTTCGTATCCGTAACCGCGATACCGCAGCTTTCCTGCCCTCTGTGCTGCAGGGATAAGAGCCCGTAATAAATGGTCTCCGCCACGTTCCCGCCATCAAAGTCATAGATGCCGAAAACGCCGCACTCCTCCCGCAGATTATCGTTTAACTCTTCCTGAACAAAAATTTCTCCCGGCATTCTTATAATCCCAATCTGTTGAATACTTCGTTATAGGCTTCCTCCACGTTTCCGAGATCTCTGCGGAAACGGTCTTTATCCAGTTTTTCGTTTGTATGTACATCCCACAGCCTGCAGGTATCCGGGCTCACTTCGTCCGCCAGGATGATCTCGTCATGGTAGCGTCCGAACTCGATCTTGAAATCGATCAGCTTCATATCCGCCTGCAGGAAATAAGCTTTCAGCACATCGTTTACCTTGAAAGCATATTTTTTGATCGTCTCGATCTCCTCCCATGTCGCCAGCCCCAGCGCCACCGCAAAGTAGCTGTTGATCAAAGGATCGCCCAGATCATCATTTTTATAGGAAAACTCTATTGTAGGGATCTGCAGCGCTGTACCCTCCTCCACGCCAAGCCTCTTGGAGAAAGAACCTGCCGCCACATTCCGGATGATCACCTCAAGCGGTACGATCTCCACTTTCTTTACAACTGTTTCTCTATCACTCAACTCTTCAATATAATGGGTAGGCACGCCTTCCTTTTCCAGAAGCTGAAATACCCTGTTTGTCATACGGTTATTGATCGCGCCCTTTCCCACGATAGTGCCCTTTTTCTCGCCGTTAAAAGCGGTGGCATCATCCTTGTAGTCAACGATCAGCTTATCCGCATCGTCTGTCTTAAATACTTTTTTGGCTTTTCCCTCATAGAGCTGTTCTAATTTTTCCATGTTTTCCTCCTGTAGTTCCGGGCAGATACCTCCGCATGCCTGTCCGAAACGCAACTGAAGACTGAGAACAAAGTTCCCAATCCTGTTATCAGTTTCCTTTACCACTCCTTATCATAACGCATGAACGGATTTTATGCAACCAAAGTTAATGAAAAAACAGGCTTTGTTAAGCCCGTTTAATCATTCGTCAGTTTCCCGATAAATTCCTGCACACGTTCTTTGGAAGAATTGAAAAGTTCCTCCGGGGTTCCCTCCTCCTGTATCAATCCATTCTCCATAAAAATAACACGGTCAGATACTTCTTTCGCAAAATTCATCTCATGGGTCACAATGATCATCGTCATATGTTCCTCCGCGAGCTGACGGATCACCTTCAAAACCTCCCCTGTCAGTTCGGGATCGAGTGCCGAAGTCGGTTCGTCAAAAAACAGAATTTCCGGCTTTAAAGCAAGCGCCCGGGCGATGGACACCCGCTGCTGCTGTCCGCCGGAAAGCTGACAGGGATAAGCCTTTGCCTTATCCTCCAGCCCCAACTGAGCAAGCAGCCTCTTTGCCGTCTCCTCCGCCTCTTTCTTCGGAACCTTCAAAACTCTCACGGGCGCATCCGTAATATTTTTCAGCACACTGTAGTGCGGAAACAGATTAAAGTTCTGGAACACCAGCCCGAAATAACGATGAAATTTCCTGAGTTCCCCTTTTGGCACATACACGGAATCTCCGCTCTCCCCCTTCTCCGGCTTACAGACCACCCGTCCCAGATAAGAAAGGCTCCCGCCGTCCATCTTCTCCAGCAGCGTAGCACACCGAAGGAGTGTAGACTTCCCCGAACCCGAAGGCCCGATAACAGATACCACCTCTCCCTTTTTCACAGTAAGAGAAATATCCTTCAGAACCTCCAGCTCCCCAAACGCCTTCCGCATATGCCTTATTTCCAGTAAACTCTCTGCACCCATTCCGTCACCTGCACTCACCAATCTTTTTCACCCGACGTCCGGCTTTCAAGCCTCATAATACCTGTAATGCTTCTCCACCTTCTCCATCGCCAGCGCCACCACCAGATTAAACACATAGTAATACGCCCCTGCGATCATCAGCGGTATGACAGTCGTCTCCGCCGCCGCAATCTGCTTCGCCACGGTAAACATCTCCGCCACCGCGATCACAAAAGCCAGAGAAGTGTCCTTCACTAACGTAATGATCTCATTTGTCACAGAGGGCAGGATCCGCTTGACCACCTGCGGCAGGATGATCAGGAAAAAGGTCTGCATTTTATTGTAGCCCAGCACCTGCGCCGCTTCATACTGTCCCCTGGGCATGGATTCTATGCCGCCCCTGTAGATCTCCGCAAAGTAGGCGGCATAATTCACCGCGAATCCGATGATCACCGCTATAAACCGGTATGCCGCGGAGATCCGCACATGAAACAGATAGTAGGGACCGAAATACACCACAATGAGCTGCAGCATCAACGGCGTCCCCCTCATGATCGATATGTATACTTTTGTGATGGTTCTCAATATGCCGTTTTTCGACATCCGCCCAAAGGCAACGACCAGTCCCAGCGGCAGAGAAAACAGCAGTGTCAGGAAGAATATCTCCACTGACACTACAAGGCCGCCGCTGAGCTGTAAAAGCACTGTTCCGAAATTCATTGTGAGATCCCGCCTTATTTATAATCCTCGATACAGAGAAAATCAGTCAGCCCGTACTTATCCGACAGCTCTGTCACTTTTCCGTCCTCATAAAGTTTGTAGATATCCTCCTGCACCTTATCGCGAAGCTCCGTATTTCCTTTCAGGAAACCGACTGCATACTGCTCGGAAGCAAGACGCTCCTCCAGCATCACATAGCCGTCCCCTCTGGACTCGATCTGATAAGCCGCCACACCGATGTCCATGGCAAGACAATCAATACCGCCTGCCTCCAGATCCATAAACGCCGTATTATAATCCGCGTACTGCGTCAGTTCGCCAAAACTTGCGAGCAATGCCGCATTATCCTCGCTCTCCAGCGCCGCCAGCGCGGAGGAATCCTTCTGCACACCGACAACCTTACCTGCCAGATCCGCCGGCACGCTGATACCGGAATCCGCCGCCACCACATAAACCTGACTGTTATCAATATAGGGATCGCTCCAGGTATAATCATCCTCACGCCCGTCCATCGTAAATCCATTCCAGATACAATCGATCGCGCCGGAAGATAACTCCATATCCTTCGCATCCCAGTCAACCGGCTGTTTTACCAGTTCCCATCCCTCAAGGTCACAGACTGCCTGAGCCATCTCCAGGTCAAACCCCGTATACTCGCCGTTCTCGTCCGCATAGCCATAAGGCGGAAACTCCGCATCAAACCCTACCGTAAAAGTCTTTCCATCCTCCTTCTTGCCGCCGCATCCCGTCAGCATCCCCGCCGCCAGCACACCGCACAACATAAGCACCACTATCTTTTTCATAATGTTCCTCCTCTTTTGTCCTTTATCCTCATTATCGCATTGTCTTTAGTGATTTATCAATTTATCACACTAAAGCGTTCTAATCGTACCACACCATAGAATCACTGTCAATACAGATTTTTATTTCTTCTGCTTCCCCTCATACTCCGAGATCAGCGCTAAGATCTCCCCCTTATACTTCGGATACCTCCCGCTGATATCCGTCACTTCCGCCTGCGCCGCCCTCGCCAGTTCGCGGTTATAGTCCATCTGCTCCCGGAGCGCCTTTCTCCTGCCCACAAGCCCCTGCCTGAGCCTCACCATCTCGTGCTCATCAAGAACAGCCGATACCTGATGGAGCCAGACGCTGGTATCCCGGATACGTGCCTGGCGCAGAAGCCGTAAAAACTCCTTCTGATAATATGCAAAATCCCTGGAAGCCTGCTCCATCTGCTCCCGCTCCTCCTTCTCCTCCCTGTATCTTTCCCAGAGAGATTCCAGTTCCGCAGATTTTTTCACATGGAATTTCAGACACAGATAATCCAGCAGATGCTTATTATTCACATACCGGATCTTCACTGTATTCTGCAGCAGAATCAGACGGTTGATATCCCGCTCCACCCGGACGATCTCCCGCCCCGCGTCGCCATGCTTCAAAAAGAGCTTCAGTATCACCACCGCCGCCAGACAGATCGCGACCACATACCACAGCCTTGTATCAAACCGCAGCGCCACCTGCAGGGCAAACAGGATGATCAGGCATACTACCAGCGCGATAAAACAGATCACGGCAATACCGGAAGCGTTTTTGAGCTCCTGCTCCAGTTCCTCCTGCCGGTATTCATAGGCGTGGCGCTCACCGTTCAAGCGGCGCATATCGCTCTTTACCAGTTTGTGGTACTCCTCCGCCTCCTTCAGCTTCCGAAGCCCGTCCTCCACATCGTCCTCCAGCTGTTCCATCTTGGAAAACTCTTCATCCGATATGCGGTTCTTCTTCTGGTTATAGTTCTTTTGCGTCTTTTCCAGTCCATGCAGCTTTTCCGCCATCTCCCGGATCTCCAGCCGCATCATTTCCGGCAGCCGCTCCAGCTCCTCGATATCTGTCAGATGGGAAGTTACCATATTATATTCATATTCCAGATGATGCAGTTCACGCTCAGCATCGGCAATCTGCTCCAGGCAGCCCCTGATATACTGTTCCCTCTCCTGGCTATTATGGAAATTGACATTCTCTCGATGAAAAACAGGTACCACCTGTTCTTCACCCTCTTCCAGAACCGCAGATATATTATTATTTCCTTTTTTTCTAAATAGTCTCTTCCAAAAACTCATGGCTGCGCCACCATCTCTCTGTATTTTCTTCTCATTCCTAATAGTTTTCCTGATATCATCTCATAATACTCTGCATCATGCTGCGAAAGGATACCTATAAGTTCCCTGTATTCCCCAGAACTTTCATAGTCCCTTTTCTGTTCTTCCATCAACCTCTCCACTTCCAGAGACATCTCATGCCATACAGGCTCATTTGCAATAAAGGTAATATATTCTCCCTCCGAAAGGCTCATGCGCAAAGCCGCAAGATACCGTATCCCAGCTTCCTGATTATCAGGATTTTCCTGATAAGCCGCCTGAAAGGCTTTTGCCGCCTCCTCAAAAGAAAACAATCTGCAAAAGGCTACTCCCTTATTATGGAACAGCTCAGAACGCATCACATGATTCATGGAAGGAATCTCCTCCAACACTCTCTCGTATTCCGCAATTGCCTGTGTATAACGCCGGTTTGTCACCAGATAATCCGCAAAATGCTTTCTTCTGGTGGTAGCATCCATATCTGCGCTCACCCGCAGCAGCTCCTCTGTCTCCTGCCTTTTCTTCTCCGAACCAAAATGGGCATATTCCAGTATCGTACTCACAAACGTGCTGGGGGATGCATTCTGGCTGATCAGTGTATAAAGCGGCCTTGCAAGCCCCTTAAGCCCGCACTCCTCATCCAGCCATTTTGCCAACTTCAGATCCAGAAGTCCCCGGTCTAACAAAAAGGTATTTTGACATAAGGCAAAACAAAGCTCTTCCACACAATATACTGTTGTGTCTGTCTGTGCTATATAATAGGGAGTTTCAGCATACTTCCCCACTGTTTCGATCAATCTTCCCATGTCCGTACTCTCTTTACTAACGATTTATGCTAACGGAATATCCTGTTCCCAGACCTGGGATGACGTCGGATATATTTCTCCGAATCCCATATCCTCCGTTCTGATATGCAGATTCCCGGCATCACTCATCCCTATCCAAATATGCAGCCTTGCCGTTCCTTCTGGTCTTAGCGGAAGCCCTGGAAGTTCTATCTTTTCATAACGTACCGGATATTTTCCCGCTGCTTCCCTTTCCGGGAATACATTGGTCAGCGGTGTTAAGGTCACCTGAAAACTGTTTCCTGACTCCAAATAAAATTCCTTCTCACAGGCCGCATCATACCAGTTGATGCCTGCATCCAAAAGTGGTAAATACACTTCTCTTCCTTCCCGCAATACCTGCAGTCCGATATTGGTCTTCAGTTTTTCTCTCCCCAAAAAAATATGTTCTTTTCCTTCTTTTGTGGGGCAGAATTTCTCCAGCGCACCGTAAGCCGCCCCTTTACTGTAGAGATTATTTCCTTTAAAAACCCTTCTCCCTCTGCAAATATACTGCAAGGTTCGATCGGCCCAGTTTTCCTGAAAACCACTTCCGATCAAAAAGACGGAACTGATCGCTCTGTTCTGGAAAGTCCCTATCGCATTTTCCAAGACCTGTTGATCCAGTTCTTCCATCTGCCCGTTTTTCTCTGCTTCCCCTTCGGCCCAAATAGGTTGTAGACACTCTGGAAATTCCTGCTCCGTCACGAAAGAAACCACCGGCATTGTCCGCCTGTTCCATTCCAACAGATAGATTCTCAGGCAATCCTCGAAATCCAACACCACCGATCCTGCAAGTCTAAACTCTGGTGTCTGATGCAACAAATAATAGTAATAGCTTTCCTCATGATTTTGAAAAAATACTTTGGTACCTATCAACCCGAGTGACTCCACAATTTGTTTCACAATCTCTATGACACGATCGTCAGATTTTCGTGCTGTAAACATCAACACTTCTATTTTGTCAGAGGGCGCAATCATATAAAACAACCCGAAACACTTTTTCACAAACAGGGTGAGCAGGGTAAGCATATCATACTCCACCCCCTCAATCACAGTCTTCTTCCCCTCTATCGCTCCGGAAAACAGGTTATCCACAATAATTCCTTCTTTTGCCTCCGCGACAATCAACGCTTCCCTGCCGTAAATCCATTGATTTACACCAGTGCGTTTGCAGAGCACGGTGGGAATATTGTACTGCTGGGTTCCCGCAACCACCGGCACCGTCTCCGCCTCTGTCTGCTGTGTACTGCAATAACTGATTTGAGCATCTCTGTCTCCCAGATCAAAGCCTACCATATATTTTATATTCTTTTTTTCAAGACTCTTTTCCAACAGCATACTATATTCCAGTTCCTTCTTTATTTAAGAGCAAACAACGCTTCCTGCAAAGCATCTGTCTTCTCATACTCCAGCATCATATGGTCTAAAGTGTCATAATCTTGCAGCGCTTCCGCTATCACAATATCATTCAGCATATGAAACCGGCTCCCCGACACATCTACATCCATCTCGCCCCGTGAGATACTCCCACTTCCAGTAATCTCCTCCTGCCTTCCGTTTTCATCCTCATACTCTTCTGAAATATAGTAGAGCAGTTTTTCTCCAAAAAACAAAACAAACATATTACAGAAAACGCCATCATAGACTTCCTTCATCTCGATCTTCCGGAAGTCTTCCGCCTCCTCTTGTTCGATCATATAGTAAAGATAGGCTTTTCGTCCAGGCTTTGTCCTGTGCTCCAAAATCGTTTTATCACAAAAACGGCGCACAGATGGACAAATATCCGCATACTCCAGATAATAGGGAAGTATCAGTCCCTCTTCCGTCAGTTTATAAAGGCACTCTTCCAGAACCTTTCTGCTTCCCTTTTGGAGTTTATTCCGATTTTCGGCATAATATCTGGTATACGCAAGAATACACACTTTCTGCATCTGCTCTCCGAGACGAAGGAGTCTCTCCAGCTCCTCAAAAACCACGGTTTCTGTCACTTTATCCTTTACAAAATAATCATAGCAGCATTGAGATATAAAAGCTTTTTCCAGAGGAAGGTCCGTATCCCTTTCCATAGCTGTTCCAAAGATACCTGCCACCTCTCCGACAAAACAGCCCGAATACAACATCTGAACCAGAATCTTCTCACTGAAAGCATGTACATCCATGCCTCTTTCCCCGGCGCTCTTCCAAATATCCCTCAAGATTTTTGTGCTTCCCCGATAGTATTCCATCAGATACTCCAGTGTTATCATGTCTGACTTTCCCTTTTGGAACGCATAAAAACACATGAAAAGCAGGATTTTGTCTTCCACCTGATTTACACCCTGTATGATCTTTGAAGAAAGCCGGAGCAATGTTTTAGGAGCAACACCGTTTACACCATACTCCCGAATCCATTCCATCGCTTTTTCTGTTTTTTCCCGCAGTACCAAATATCGTATTATCTCACCTCTTCTTGCTGCATCCAACAAGGAAGGAGATATTTCATCCAAAAATACATCCAGTTCTTCCATCCTGTCATGATCAAAATAAAACTGTGCCATGCCCGGAATAATAGTTCTCTTATAATCTTCTGCCACTTCTTCACTGGCAAGGAGACTTTCAAATCGCTTGATATTATCCTCAGTCATATTGACAAGATGACCACCACATAAATGCATTTGTAAAGGTATCGTCTGAAAATCCCTCTGCTGCGCCTCCCAGAGAAGTCCATCCTCCACGAAAAGCCTTTCTATCTCAAAATTCTCATCCGGCACATAACGGTTTCCAAAGCCATCCTCCAAAAGCAATGTATATTCATCCCCATAGAGCGGCAGCACTGCCTCTCCATCGGTGAGTGTATAACTTTTTTCTGCCAGCTCCCTTACATATAACACCAAAAGTCTACGCATCCGCCTATCTGTCGTCTTCACATGCACTGAAAACAGGAGTGGTGCCAGCTTTTCTCCCGCTTCCTCCAGCATCACATTCCCCATCGTAATCTTCTTATATAAGAAAGACAAATGCCTGTTGATCAACCCTTTCTGAATCATCTGCACCACAAATTCCTGCATATGAAAACGCTCTTTTTCATACAGATCCGGCAGCGTATCCCTGTTCTGCAACAGGGACGCATACAGATAGGCACTTCTCTCCCAGTCCAGATTATTGTGATAAGCAAAATACATATAGATCACCTTGGGAAGTTTTACCAATTCCCCTATATCCAGACTGTACATATAATATTCATATAACTTCGTGATCCGCAGGTTCTCCTCCACCCCGGCAGCATACCACGGAAAGTCCTCTATTCCCCGACGGTTTCCTCTAATCAGCAGGGTACATATATTCTGCAGAGTTTCCGCATCCGGCCTCTTTTCATAGCTTTTTTTCAGTATTGGCAAAAGCCCGTCTATACTGCACTGCGCCCTTGGCACAAGATAATGGAGCTGCATAATGATCTCGTCTGTCATCAGATCATGCTTCGCCGCATAGCGCAGCATCTGCATTTCAAACTCTCCCAGTTCCATAAACAGCGAGGGTTCCGACTTAATCAGTAGAAGCGCCTCAATATAAAAAACAGGACTGTTACAACCTCTTTCAAACTGCTGTTTAATAAACATCCATTTTTTTACATAAGACATATTGTATTCCGGTGACAGATATAGCAACAGCCACCCCAGCCGCCAGTTGTCCGGTTCTTTTGCATAAGAAGATGCCACTTCCTCTGCTATCGTATTTACATAATGCTCATCCCTGCCTCGCAGTGTACTCAGATACAAATAATAGCACCATACTGCATTATCCATGTCTTTACTCTGCAAGATTGCATTACGTGCCTGATCCAGCATCCACCCCGCCTCGTTCATCCTGCCTTCCGTGATCAGAAGATGCGCCCTGTACAGCTTTGGTTCCGGGTCAGTATTATTCATTTCTGTCCAACTGTCCATGATTTCATAATTCTTACTCAGCCAGGTTCTTGTACTGATCTTCTTCATGCGGAAAGCCCCATAGTATTCCATCACTCTGACCAGCAGTTCCTGTCTTTTCCTGTGCTGCAAATCCTGCTTATATACTTCATCTTCCACTTTAACTTCGATCGGAACAGAAGTTTCCATAAAGCTATTGTAAAAACGCAGGAAACCATAATTTATGCCCTTATGCAGCTTACTACTATCCACATAATAATAGAAAAGGCAGCGATTCCCGAGGAAATCATCATCGCTGAGCACCGGCTTATCCACAGAAAGAAAGTCACCCTTTATCTCCACCTGCAAGTGGGTATAACCCCATCCGTTCTTAGTAAGGAGTACCTCATGGCGTCCTATGCCCTCTGCTACATCATCAAGGCGCAGTTTATCCTCATCAATAATATAATTTATTTTCTGTTTCTTATGGATGGCAATCAGGAACTCTTCCACGTTCCGCTCATTACCATAATATTTTGAGAGTCCTCGATATAAGTTTTTATATTTCCGGTCGCTCCCCTCAAAGAGTACTTCAAAACCAGGATTATAAAAAAGTTGTACAGCCTCCGCCCAGTTACTCTTCGCCAGATTTGCAAAATGGAACAGATTCTTTATGGCTCCCATACTTGTTCCCAGCGTCTTCTGAGAAACCATCACAACAAAAGGAAGGGCATATTCCCCCTGATTACTGACAACGTAAAAATTCCCCTGCAGCACATCACCGTTTTCCATGCCTTTTCCATGGAATATGTAGCCAATCTCCTCACCTGTTCCAAAAAACTCTCCTGTCAGGCATTCCATCCTGACATCAGATGTATAGATAAAGCCCTTCGTGATGTGTCCGGGTTTTCCAAGCAAATGAAAACTTCCCTCGTAGTTAGCGCCCGCCTGCAGTCTAATCTCAATTCTGCTCTCGGAGAACTCCAGTCCGGCTCTTTCATATTCAAATTTTCCGTCTAAAATTCTGTCAATAGCCTCTCTCATATCTCTGATATCCCTCTGTGTTAAGTATATATCAAGGGAACTGGTTTCGCAATAAGGAAAGTTGGAGGGTTTTGTGAGATAGCATCACGAGGAGGAGATCCTGTTCATAACGCGACATTATCGAAAACTTGAATGCGCCAAAATTTGTATGAAAAAAACAGTTGACAAACTTGCAGTTTCCTATATTATATACATGATACATTTATTTATGCGAAACCGAAATCAGCATAAGCTCGGACAGTGCACAAGACGATTTTCTGATGCGGATGCAGCAGGAAATTGTCTTAGACCATGGTGTACTGGGATAGGGCAAATGCATCGCATAATGCGATGCATCGCGGAACTGGAATAGAAAATAGGAGGACTAAGATGAAACGTACTTTCGCACTACTTGCGGCAGGTATTTTAACTCTGGGATGCGCCTGCGCACTTTCAGGCTGCGGCGGCAGCGGGGATTCTTCATCAGAGGACAAGGACGGAAACGGCTACGCTGATGAAATCTATCTTTATAACTGGTCGGAATACATGACACAGGACATTCTGGATCAGTTTGAGGAAGAATATGGGATCAAGGTTATTGAAACCACCTATGAATCCAACGATGAACTGCTGGCAAAACTGATCGCCGGCAAAGAGGGCGAATATGATATAGCTGTTCCCACAAATACATATATTCAGGCATTTAAGGACAATGATCTCCTCGAACCTTTTGACGAGGGCGCCATCACCAACTTAGGCAATATCGATGATGCCTACCTTGGCCTTATTTACGATCCTGAAAACGAGTATACCGTTCCCTATATGGGCACGATCAACGTTGCACTCGCCAATAAACCGATGATGGATGAACTGGGTATCACGGTAAATACCGCGGAAGACCTGTTAAATCCCGCTCTGGAAAATAATCTCCTGATCTTTGATGACATCGAGAGCAATATCACGCTGGCACTGCAGGGCAGCGGTATCGATCCTGTGACCACGGATCTTGCGGCCCTTGATACGGCGAAAGAATTCCTGCTGCAGCTTAACCCCAACCTGAAATCCTACTCCCAGATCGCGGATGAGCGGATCTCCATCACAAGAGGGGAAGTTGCGCTGGCTTATATCTACAGCGGCGACGCCATCCAGGCTATGCGCGAGAACAGCGAGCTGGAGGTTGTCATGAAACAGGAACAGTTCCCTCTGACCATCGACAATCTTGTGATCTTAAAGGGAACAAGGCATAAAAAAGAAGCGCAGCTCTTTATCGATTTCCTGCTCCGCCCGGAAATCTCCGCTGAACTGTTATCCGAGTTTTCCTATGTTTGCTTCAACGAGGCTGCCACGGAATACCTTCCGCAGGATCTTGTGGATATGGAAGTCTGCGTTCTTTCCGATGAGATCAAAAACAATCTTGTGGTGATCAATGAGAAGGACGGCGAGATGCTGGATAAGATGGTGACGGTTATGACGGAAGTGAAGTCCGCAAAATAAAAGCACTTACTTATACAATAAGCCCGGACTGTACGGTCCGGGCTCTATTTATGTTCGGTTTATGCTTCAGTTTGTGAACGGATGGCCTTTTTACCGTACCGCCCTCACCAGCTTTCTCACTTTCTCCAAAGACACCACATCATAGCACTCCCCATAGGGCGCCGGCAGATAGGAATAGGAAACATTTCCCCTTGTTGTCGTCACATCTCTCCGATAGTCTTTACAGGACGAATGCACCTGCCGGATCCCGGTATATTCCATCAGTTCCCTGGCATTCTCATCATTCACACCGCCGCCCGCCAGTATCTGGATACGTGCTCCGTAAGTCATCTGCAGCCTTTTCAGGAGTTCCTTTCCCTCCACCGCCTTCGCCTGCTGCCCGGAACTCAGCACCCGGTCAATCCCCAAAGAGATCAAAGTTTCCATCGACGCGTCCACATCCCTGCACACATCAAACGCCCGGTGAAACACCGCCTGTTTTTTCCTCTGATGGATCAGATCTGTCATCCTCGCCGTATTTTCCCTGTCGATACTGCCGTCCTCCCCTAAAAATCCGAAAGCGATCCCGTCCGCGCCATGGGCAAGGAGCAGCTCCGCCTCCTCAAACATCAGCTCCGTTTCTTTCTCGCTGTAGCAAAATCCTGCCGCCCGCGGGCGCACCATACAGATCACCTCCAGCGCCGTATCCTGTTTTACCCGCTTCAGCGCCGTTATGCCCGGCGTCAGGCCGCCGACGCTCAAAGCCGCATTCAATTCCACCCTGTCCGCTCCGCCCAGCGCCGCATTGACGCAGTCCTCATAGCTTCCGGCACATATCTCGATCATTGTCTCTCTCCTCACAAAATCCCCTGAAAAACGCACACTCCTCATCGTTACATCTCTGTCCCGCATCACTTCGCATATCTACATGAAATACATGGTGCAGCGGCTCTTCCTTCGTCCCGTAAAGCCTAAATACATAGGGCACTTTCTCCGCCTTCAACGCTTCCTCCAGATAAGCCGCCTGCGGCCTGCAGAAATCCTCCGTTGCCGTCATAAAAAACACCGGCGGAAAAGCTGACGTGATATGCCCTGTCAGATCTATCAGCTCAGCCTCCTCCTTCGTTCCGCCCTCCGGCATCAGTTCCTTCGGCAGTTCATCCACCTGCTCATTCTCCGACGGCGGAACCTCCCTTGTGGGAAGCGGCATATAGACACCGCAATTCAGCGCCAGTGCTCTTGGCACAAAACCCTCCGGAACTCTGAACGGATAGCCGGCAGCATAGCCGGCATTCGTACAGATACAACTGTAAATGCCCGCCAGATGAGCTCCGGCGGAATCCCCCGCCAGAAAAATATGTTCCCTGTCAAACCCATACTGCTCCCCCTGCCGAAGCACCCATTCCATCACCCGGTTGACATCTTCCAGTTGTGCCGGGTACTTATGCTCCGGCGCCAGCCGGTACGTGAAGTTTACGACCGCAAACCCTCTCTGCGCCAGGCTCATGCAATAAAACTGATACAGTTCCTTATCGCCATATACCCAGCCGCCTCCATGCACACTGACAATGACCGGCAGCGGCCCTGCTTCCTTTTTCGGGCGGTATACATCCAAAACATTCCATTTCGCATCCGGTCCGTACTGTATATCGTCAAACCGCTCCACATCCTCCGGCGTCGTCAGCCCCGCATCTCTTACCATATCACTCACTTTGCAATCCTGTCTGAATTTCTCAGCTAAAGCACTCATACAGCCTACCCCCTTCTCTTCTTCCATTTTACACCTTTATACCCGCTGGTCAATCCATATATCTAAAATCATCCCCCGCAATATAACAAACCGGAATAAAAATATGTTCAAAATATTTTTACTCCGGCATTCATAAGGTTATTTACATCTCATCCTTCAACGCGTCAATAATATTCTCCTTCCGGATCTTTCCTGTCGCATACACCATCGTGACAAACACGATACAGAACACGCCCAGCACGCTGATACCCATAGCACCCCACGGAAAGGAAAACGCCACATCCTCCACCTTCTCCGCCGAGGTGATCCCCCTGTGGATCAGCCAGGAAAGCCCCGCCGAGACCGGTATGCCAAGCAGCAATGTCCGCATCCCGTAAAAAGCACACTCGAACCGCATCATCCTGTTAAAGCCCTTATCCGACATCCCCACCGAACGCAGCATCGCCAGTTCCCGGCGCCTGAGCCTGATATTGGTGGAGATCGTATTGAACACATTGGCTACGGCGATCAATGAGATCATCACTGTAAACGCAACGGTAAACACATCGATCACAAAGCCGGTGCTGCGAAATACCTCAAACGCACGGGAGAGATTATACAGCTCATAATCCGCCATAACCTCCTCCTCCACAAGATACTCCTGTATCTCCCTTACTATCTGCGTCGGCATACCGGTCCAGAAGAGCGCGCCGAGATGTACACAGCCATCTATGGTTTCTATCCCCTCAAACTGCGGTTTCATGGACAATGGCGCTGTCACGATAAAAACATAGACTGCATCCTTCTCCAGTATATATGCACCGTCCAACGGATAGGTATCTTCAAAGGTCGCGCAGATCTCCTTCGCATCACTGCCCGATGGAGAGGAAATCGTAAAATGCATGGTCTCCCCGGCAAAATAGGTGGTATGTTCTTCGCTGTTCACCCCGCATATAAAAACTTTACCATTTTCGCCGGTATATTCCTCCACCGGAAGCCCAAGTTCCTCTACGAAGTCACAGTATATGTCATCCTCAATAAACTGCGTATATAGCGTTAACTTCTGCCGTTCTGATACCTGTCCTCCCTGCCGCTGATCG
The DNA here is from genome assembly GCA_947647735.1 of uncultured bacterium. Classification (GTDB taxonomy): domain Bacteria; phylum Bacillota; class Clostridia; order Lachnospirales; family Lachnospiraceae; genus 1XD8-76. The sequence continues at coordinate 84,704 of CANSLJ010000002.1, forward strand.
TTTCCCGCCGCAGCATCCTCCCCTGAAGCCTTCCTGTACTCCTCCAGAAAATCCTCCGGCATCTCGTCCGTCTCCCCGGCATAAAAACAGTCCGCCTGCCAGGTACTGCGCTGAATATCCTCCATGCTTTTTATCCTGTCATAAAATCTGCCAAACTCCTCTTCCGTCATATCCTGCGTCATAAAAGCCACATCGCCGTCCGCCTCCTGTCCCAGATGTCCCCCGGCTACCTTTTTGATCGATGTGCCAAAAGCGCTGCCTGCCACCATAAGAACAATGCTCAGCGTCAGGGAAAACACAACGCTGCGGTAACGCTTTTTGTTCCGCTTAAAATTTTTCAGCGCAAGGCTTCCCTCCAGCCCGTACAGCTTCCATGCAGATCTTCCGATCCTGACCGCCTCTGCCCCGGTCTTTATCTCACCGTTCTGGCGGATACAGTCCATGATCGGCATCGCCGCCGCCTTTCTCGCCGGAATATATGCCGAGATCAGGATCGTCACCATGCTGACCAGCGCGGAAAACAGAACAGCCCGGACCGACACTGCCAGCGTAAGGGTTTCCCCGTAGGATATCTGTGTCGCAAACATCCTCGATACCACCGGCAGAAACGGAACGACACAACCGATCCCCAGCAGGATGCCAAGGGGAATGCCGATACAGCCGATACAGACTCCCTCGAACAGCACCATCCCCCGCAGCTGTTTCGCGGTGGCTCCCACCGACATGAAAATACCATACTGATGCACCCGCTCATTCAGCGAAATATAAAAGGAATTATAGATCAAAAGGACTGATCCCGCCATGATGATCAGCGCAAGCACTCCGCCGATGGTATACAAAAAGGCGTTAAAGATCTTATTGCTCGAAATGCCCATAAACCTGAGCAGCTCTTCGTTTATACCGTAAGCGCTGACCTCCTTTTTACTCTCCCCGTAAACCTGAGACTGCCGGGGATCTTTCAGGGCGATATACAGACTGTAACTGTCAGATATCTCCTCCCCCTCCGCCTTTGTGATCAGTGTATAGCCCGGTGAGGAAGGCATCTCAAATCCTGTTTTTTCAAAAGTTCCCACCACTGTATACGACTGCTCCTTCGTATGGATCAGAGATTCCCCCTCTGTATAAGGATCACACTGCGTCAGGCTCTTACCGCCGCCTTCCCGCTCTCCCACCGTAAGCGCCAACGTATCCTTAACCGAGATCCGCACCCCCGCCTTTGCCGCAATACTGTCGGCAGGCACCAGCACCTCACTGCCGTTCTCGGGCTTCCTGCCGGAAACCAGCCTCACCGGAAGCTTTTCAAACGCCTCGTCGGAAAACCCCGCCAGAAAAACATAGGGCTTCCCCCCACTCGTTTCCTCCGCGCCCGGAAGCAGCGCATATCCGATATTTTCATAGGATACCGTATCTGCCACCTGGCTCTCCCCCGCCCACTCCTGTTTCTGTGCAGCGGAGACACCGGAAAACATCACATGCCAGTTGCCGCCCTTTGCGATCTCCGATCGGACCATATAGGCGATCAGGGATGTGCCGAAGGTTGCAACCCCCGTGAACAGCGCGGCGGAGAGCATCACGCCGATCACGGTGACAAGGGTTCTTGTCCGGTTATTCTTCAACCCCCTCAGGGCCGCTTTATAAAAGATCGGACCATTCCACTGCCGGGACTTTCTTCGCCCGTCCCGATTCTCTGTACGCTTTGCCGCATGATCTCTGCTCTTCATATCCTGCCCACCTGCCTTTCATCCCGCACGATCCTGCCGTCTGCGATGGTGATGATCCGGTCCGCCTGCAGAGCGATATTTTCATCGTGGGTGACGAGCAGCAGCGTCTGCCCGTACAGCCTGTTGCTCTTTTTCAGCAGATAAATGATCTCTTTCCCGTTACGGCTATCCAGGCTCCCTGTCGGCTCGTCCGCCAGCATCACCTGCGGGGCGTTCATCAGCGCCCTGCCGATCGCCACTCTCTGCTGCTGCCCGCCGGAGAGCTGGTTCGGCAGATGATCTCTCCGCTCCGCCAGCCCCAGCAGGTCAAGCAGGTCGTTTAACCGTTCTCTATTGACCTTCCGCCTGTCCATCAGGATCGGCAACGTGATATTTTCCACCACGTTCAGGGTGGGGATCAGATTGTGAAACTGGTAGATCAGCCCCACCTGACGCCGGCGGAAGATCGCCAGCCTTTCACTGTTCTGGGCATAGATATCCTGTCCGTCCAGATAGATCTTTCCGCCGGTGGGAACATCCACCCCCGCGATACAGTGCAGCAGCGTGGACTTCCCGGAGCCGGAAGAGCCGATGATCGCCGTAAATTCTCCCTTCTCCACCGTGAGAGAGACATGGTCCAGCGCCGTCACCCGATTTTCGTCCTTTCCGTAAACCTTGCACAGATTTTCAACTGTTAAAAATTCCATTGTTTTCCATCTCCTTGATCTGACTTTTATGAAAATCCCGGTAAATGGCCTGACAACTCGTTCATCCGGGTTTTCATATGTCCATCATACCTCTGCCCGGCTTACAATCCCGTGACTTTCAGGTGACAATTTCGTCACTTTGGAAAACATATGGAAAACAGAGCGCCCCCCTGCGGATGATTTTTTGCGGTGATCGTCCCTCCCTGCCCTTTGATGATGGTTCTGGAAAGCGCCAGCCCGATCCCGTAACCTGTGGCGCCCTCCTTTTTGCCCCGATAAAATCTGTCAAATATATGATGCAGTTCCTCTGCCTCAAAACCTGCGCCGTTATCATGGATCGTAATCTCCGTAAACAGCACTGTATCCCTGCAGGCGATCTCGATCCGCCCGCCGTCCTTTGTCTTTTCCATACAGTTTTTCACGATATTCTGTATCGCCTCCGAAAGCCATCCGAAGTCGCCTTCCAGAAAAACATCCGATGGAATTTTCTTCTCCAGCGTGATCCCGTGCAGTTCCATGGAGATCAAAAAAGGGCGAAGCGCCGCTTCCAACAGACTGTCCACCCCGATCGTTTCCCTTTGAAAAACAATGATCCCCGCATCCAGCCTGGATAGTTTCAATAAAGAAGTAAGAAGCCAGTCCGTCTGCGCGAAAAGCCCCTCCGCCTCCCGCAAAAGCTTTTTCCGCTCCTTCTCCTCCGGTTCATTCTCCAAAAGCGGCAGGATCAGTGCTGCGGAAGTAAGCGGCGTCCGAAGCTGATGGGCGACATCCGCCAGAGAATCCGCCAGATGCTTCTTCTCCTGTCTCAGCGCATCGTTCTGCTCCCGGATGCGTCTGGTCATCTTTGTGATCTCACTCTGCAGAATGGACAGCTCCCCCTCTTCCTCCTGACTGATATTGACGCGCTCCCCGTAGTGGAGCACAAGGTCGATCTCCTCCGAGAGTTTTGCGATCCTCCGGTATCTGGCTCCTGTAAAGAGGAAAAACAGGATGCCAAAAGCGGCGGCCAAAGCCAGAACAAGGCTTCCTGCCGCCGGATCAATCCTAAAACCTGCTATGGCGCCGATCAGGGTTATGATGCCAAACCCGATCGACAACCGTCTGATTTCTTTATTGCGGAACATATTTTACCTCTCAGGCCCCCAGCCGGTATCCCATCCCGCGGACCGTCAAAATGAACTTCGGCTCCGAGGGATCATCCTCGATCTTCTCCCTCAGCCTTTTTATGTATACCGTCAGCGTATTGTCATTGACAAACTCCCCCGCCGCGTCCCACAGCTCGTCCAGCAGCCTCTCCCTCGTGATGATCTTTTCGGGATTGTTGATAAACACCAGCAAAAGACGGTATTCCAGCGCTGAGAGAAATATTTCCCTGTCATCCTTTTTTACGATGCCGCCCGTCGTATCCACGAGAAGGGTGCCGATCCGGAACGCCGAAGCCGCCGATCCGCTTTTCCGGAGCGCCGCCCTGATGCGCGCTATAAGCTCCCTCGGACGAAAGGGCTTCGTGATATAATCATCCGCCCCCATGTTAAGTCCCGTCACAACGCTGGCCTCATCGCCGGAAGCGGTCAGAAAGATCACAGGAATCCCCTGCTGCTCCTTTATTTCCGTACAGACCGCATAACCGTTTCCGTCGGGCAGGGCGATATCCACCAGCGCCAGATCGTATTTCTGCCCGGAAAGCTTCTCTGCCGCTTCGTTTTTTGTTCCTGCGTGAGTCGTTGTAAATCCCTCTGCGCTCAGCAGGCGGGATAGATTCTTTGCTATTTCTTTGTCGTCTTCCACCAGAAATATCCGTTTCATTTCCGCGCCTCGCACCAGTTCAGCACATCCTGATAAACCACATCCCGGTCCGTCTCATTCAGGATCTCATGCCGGTCGCCCAGGTACAGCTTGCAGGAGAGATCCTTTATCCCCGCCTTCTTAAACTGCTTTTCAACCCTCAGCACACCTTTTCCCAGATCCCCCACCGGATCATTATCGCCGGACAACAGAATGATCGGCAGATCTTTCGGGATCCTCGCCGTATACCTCGCCTGATTGTCAAAATAAACCACTTTCATCACATTATAAAAACCGTTCAGCGTAAAGTGGAACGAACATTTCGGCTCCCCATAATACTGTCTCACCAGCTCCAGATCTTTGCTCAGCCAGTTGTTTTCCGGATTCTCCCTCCCCAGACTGAACTTCCGGAAAGAGCCGGAGAAAAACAGCCGTTCCATAAACCGGCTTCTGTAGCGCCATCCCTTCACGGCGGCGATGGACTTTGCCACCTTCATACCTGTCTTTGTGGCAACATCCGGCACGGAACCTGTTCCCACGATCAGCGCCCCGGCAAGCCCCTCACCATATCTCGTAATATACTTTCTTAATAAATAGGAACCCATACTGTGTCCCAGCATAAAATAGGGCAGTCCGGGGTTTTCTTTTGCTGTCATCCGCCTTACCTTGTTCATATCAGCGATCATATACTGCTCGCCTCTCTCGTCAGAAATATATCCCCAGTCATCCGGACTCTCCACAGAGTCGCCATGCCCCAGATGATCGTGTCCCACCACCAGATAACCGTGATCCGTCATAAACTCCGCAAACGCCTGATACCGCTCCACATACTCTGTCATACCGTGGGCGATCTGCAATACCGCATGATATACGCCCGATTCCGGTATCCATCTTACGCCGTGGATCGTCGCCTTTTTGTTGCTGGATAAAAATGTAAAGATTTCTTTTTTTGCCATACCCTGTTATCTCCTTTTTTTACGGCTATTCCACTTTTATGGTAACATCCTCATAAATCCCTACCGGCACATCCGTCCCGAAAGGATACTCCTCCACGCATTCTTTTTCAAAAAAGTAAACGGTAACCCGCTGTTTTATCGGATCTACGATCCAATACTCCCTGACACCGGCAGTGCGGTATTTAAACAGCTTTGTAAAATAATCCATAGCCTTGCTGCCCGGTGAAACAACTTCGATCACCCAATCGGGGGCACCACTGCAGCCCTTATCGTCAAGTTTATTTTTGTCACAGATAACAGATATATCCGGTTCCACATAATTGCTGTCATCCTCATTCAAAAAGACGGCAAACGGGGCCAGATACACTTTACACCTGCCATTTTGAGAATCAATATAATCCGCTATTTTCCGTGACAACGAAAAAATGATATCCTGGTGCATTCTACTCGGCGGAGACATATAATAAATTTTCCCATCGATCAGCTCAGCACGTTCCCCATCCGGCAGAGCATATATGTCATCAATTGTATGCATTTCATCTCTTTTTAATACTTCCATACGATCACCTGCTTTCCGGTAATATTATATACCGATCCGTCCCATCGCTCTCCATTATTATCTCTCAATTTTACCACAATCCTGATGCGTTTTCCATACCGATCAAAACTTACCGGTCAAGCCATTTTTAATGAAATTACGGCAAGCGGCTTCTCCTTTTGTTCGCTATTACTTCCAGACATTAAGAAACCGCAATCCCTTGATTTCTCAAAGGATTGCGGTGCTTATTTTAGTTATTTGGCTCTATATCACTGATTACTCAATGATAGTAGCAACCCTGCCGTAACCAACTGTTCTACCACCCTCACGATACTTCAATAGCGTTTTTTGTGGTATTTTCTATTTTTTTCTTATATAAAAGTAGCATAAAATCGTTGTTTTTATATGATGTATTTTTATTTGCATGATTTCTTGGCACCGTTTTGGCACCGAAAACAAACCTTATCTTTTATAAAAATTACTTGCATCCTATTTGAAAATAACCCTACACAAAAATTCCTGATATAAATTTATAATGCCTATTGTTATATGGTGTGCCTATGCTAACAACCAAAAGAGCTACATCATATAATACCCCATTAGGCACAGAGTAAAAATTTGGATCTGTCACCGACACCATTTGATAATGCTCTCCTTGATAGTCAAAACTAGCCTTTGTCTTTGGTTTCCCTTCTGGTGTTTCCACCTGATGAATTTCCAAATTTTCCACTTCTACCAGTGCCAATGAATATCCTACATTCCTCACTCGCTGTTCTGTAATATAAGAATATATGTTTCCTAAAATATCTCTTCTCACTTCAGCCGGATGAATATTTAAGACATCAGAGAGATTAGCTTTTCCTTCTATCATTATGTATTTTGATGTATCTATTAATACATTTTCTGGCTGTATTTCATCTCCGCATTTCCGTATAACAGGTACCCTTACAACATCTAATACATTACATTTCCTACCATCTGCACATATTAAATCTTCATTCGAGATAGCACCATGCGTACTTTCATCGTTGCTAACTAGCCTTACCCACTCCCCATTATCAACATTTATTCCCGCAACACATTTACCCGAAAATTTTGATGACTCTGTCATTATAATAATTCGCATATCTCCCATAACCTTTTCCTCCTAAATGTGAATTATATTACAATCTAATTTTTTCTCTAAATATTCTGCCAACAAACGTCTATGACAATGTTCTGGTGTTGGTTCAGAACATAATAATAATACTCTTGAATATAATGCATATTTCTCTTTAAAAAAAATAGCCACTTTTCTTTTATCAATCAACTCATTATACTCTTTTTCATACTCCGCCCACTCAATTTCATTCTTTTTATACCGTTGTAAAATCTCCTTTGTAGGAGCGTACACAATATTGTGGTCATATTTACAATCACATATTTTGTCCAAAAAATATGCCAAATCCTTTCCCTTAGTAAAGCCTGCCAGTTGTGACTGATTATTTAAACGTACATCAATCAATATTTCAATTTCATTTTTTCTAATATTTTCAAAAAATTGTTCTGCTCTTTTTTGAGTAAAACCCATCGTGTATATATACATATTCTACCTCTTAAATTGCTACAACTGCCTTTCGCTCAATTCGATATCCAATTTCCTCATTTCGTTTATGATATGCCTGAGTTAAATAATCTTCCTCACTTATGCTGTCCTTATAATTAAAAATTGATAATTGCCCTCTATCTGGAAAATATAATTCTAATAATCTATTATCTAATTCTTTCTGCGTTTGAACAGTTCCATTCGAAAGTATATGACTAACTTTAATCCCATTTTTATCAAAAGCTCTTGATACCATAATCGCTCTATGACAATCTATAGGATCCTTTTCTGTACACATTAAAGCAATTCTATTATCTCTCTCCAATCCTAAAATCACACTTTGCATACCTTTATTAAATCTCTCAGATTGTGCAACTTTTTCAAAATCTAAATATCCCTCTGCACTATATAAAAACGATTCTGTCGGACGTGCGCCAAAAAATTTCCCCATAAACGAATACTGTATGCCAACCTTTTCTAATAATAAAAATATATTTTCTTTATTAAACTGTTCTGCATATTTGGAATATGGCGTACTTCTCACATCAAGCACATAATTTATATTATATTTTTTTAATAATGCAACAAATTTGTCTTGTGTATGTTGTGAATGTCCTATTGTAAATAAATCTCCCATAGCATGACCTCCTTTTCAACATCTAATATCTCTCTTTGTTATAACACATTCTTTCATTCTAAGATATTAAATTTCTATCCATTGTATTAAATGCCCTTTTCTGCTTATATATTTCAAATGCCAAACATTCACATCTACATAGATATATTTTATTATATTCCATTCTGTCTGCCAAAACAATTATTTTGTAATTATCTCAGATAAATTACCGGTCAGACCCGAATCAACCACTCACTATTCTAGTCCCCCCTTCACAAACACATACTTCCCCTCGTCCGAAAACTCCTCCCTGTACCGATACCCAAGCCCCTCAAATCTTTTCATCTCCTCCGGATCCTCTATCCCGTTCTCCGCCAGAAAACGCACCATCTCTCCCCTTGCCATCTTCGCGAAAGTCCCCTTCTGTTTCAACTTCCCACCCACTTCCTCCTCAAAGGAAACCGTGATAAAACGGCAGGGTGGCTCCACATAAGGCTCCACAGCGCTGAAATATTCCCTGGAAGCAAGATTCAAAATAATACCGTCTTTATTATCCTCCATCAGCTTTCGGTAAAGCCGCTCTCCCCAAAACGCATACAGATCCTTCTTTCCGTTCACAGAAAGCCTCGCCTGCATCTCCAGACGATAGGGAACCACGCCGTCAAAGGGTTTCAACACACCGTAAAACCCCGATAAGATCCGCAGATGTTCCCCTATGTAACGAAGCGCCCTGTCCGTAAATACCCCCGGCGCCATATGCTGATATTGTAATCCCTCATAGGAGATGACTGCCGGCGTCAGGCATCTCTCCGGATCCATCTCGGCAAACCGCCTAAAATTAAGTTCCGCTAGTTTGTCATTACATCTCCACAACGCCTTCGCCTCCGCCAGAGACAGCTTTTTAATCTCTGTCATCAACACTTTCGTATCTTCAAGAAAACAGGGCATTCCCTGTATTTCAAAGGAATCCCTGTCAATATTCATTTTCTTTGCCGGTGAAATGATGATCTTCATACCGGTTTTCTCCTTATGTCCTTATATATTCCCCAATATATATTTTTCTCGTCAACTGCCTGATGCATACAAAGCCTGACCGTTACAGTACATCCAGCATCTGCCCCGGGTTTTCTTCCGCCTTCACCTTCCCGAACGCCTTCTCGATCACACCGTTCTCGTCGATCAGATAGGTTGTCCGCACAACGCCCATGCTCTTCTTCCCGTAATTCATTTTCTCCTGCCACACATCATAAGCCTGTATACAGGAAAGCTCCGGATCGGAAAGCAATGTAAAGGGCAGGTTATACTTTTCCTCAAATTTCTTGTGGGACGCCACGGAATCCTTGCTGACTCCGATCACCACCGCGCCCTTCTCCGTAAACTGCGGGTACAGCGTCCCAAAATTGCATGCCTGCTTCGTACAGCCCGGCGTATTGTCCTTCGGGTAAAAATAGAGGATGACTTTCTTTCCCTTATATTCCTCCAGTGTATGCATATCCCCGTTCTGATCCGGCAGTTCAAATGCCGGTGCCTTTGTTCCAACTTCCAACATCTCTGTAAACTCCTTTCAAAATTTTTATTTCACATCTACAGTATTTCCCTGTTTTCATTTATTACTATTGTCTGACCGGATATTTTCTCCAGGCAGCGCTGAGAGTTCTGACTACTGTTTATCCTATCAAAAAAATACCGCCTAATCAATCACAATTAAGCAGTATTTTCCATCCCGTATCACAGTTTTCTCACCGGATGCCGGATCACCGTCTTCCATTTTTCCGGTGCCACCCTCCGCGCATCCGACAGATAGATTTCGTGGTGAAGCCGTCCTTCCCCGAAATCATTTTCGTATCCTTTCTCCAAAAGATACTGATCCATCTTTGCCACCGTCGCCGGTTCCTCATCAAAAGCCCCGATATGCATGCACTGTACGCAGAGCCCCTCCTTCAAGGTCAAAAATTCCACCCTGGAAAAATCCGTTTTTTTCTTTCTCTCCGCCTCGCCCACAGCCCATTCAAAATCCGCCTTTGTCACAAAATCAGGCAATCGGATCACGGAGATCCACTGAAAAGTTTCCTTCCGGGTATAATCGATCCCTTCTATCCCCTCCTGCCGCCAGAATCCCTCCAGAGGCGGCACGACATAGTCGAAATATCCTTCTATAGCGTGATCTCCCTTCTTGCTCATCTTTATCGTGAAGGCGATGCCGTACAGCAGTCCGATGGACGCCTTATACGCCCCGCCCTCCTCGTTGGGATCTCCCGTTCCACGGACCGCGATAAAATTCATCTCCGGCACATCCACTATCTGTGGCTTGTTTTTCGGCATATAAAATTCTTTGTATTCCTTCTTATAGTCAAACGCCATAATAAAATTTCCTCTCCTGCTTTCCGCTCCTGTCTCTCTGCCGGATCAAGACTTCTTCTCCGCTTTCTTCACCTTCTTCTTCGGCAGCGGCAGTTCCTCATAGATCGCCTCAAAAAGTCCCGTCAGATACTCCCTGCTGTCCACATCCTCCACCAAAAGCATATCCTTTGCCCCCTCGTAGGGCGGCTCAAAAGTCCCGTCAGGGATATACTTCTTCGCCGCTTCCACAGGCTTTACAAGCAGCCTCTCATCGCAGACGTACGCCGCGATCCTCTCCTTATAATAAATGATATACTCTCCCATCATGGACCTGCATGTGATCCCCTCCAGATCCGATAACTGATCCAGAATATAGTTGATAAACTCCTTACTTGTCGCCATTACCTATCCTCCTTGTAAATCTCCACCACACGTTCCGCGATCTCAAGCAATTCCCGCCTGACCGCCTCCGGTTCCAGCACTCTCACCTGATCTCCGAATGTCAAAAACCATTGTATCATATTTTCCCTGTTGGTATACTCGCACTGAAACAGCAGGTTTCCATCCTCCCGCACCGTAAAACACGCCGGACCAAACTCCTCCACCAGACGCCACCTCATCCCGGGCTTAAAAACCGCCTTCACCCTGATCTTCCCCGGAAATATCCTCTCGTTTGACAGATCCGGCATCGGCACCTCCCTGACGCCGCAGTGATCCTCCGACAAGCTGAGCCTGTCCATGCGGTTTAATTTAAACAGCCGGAAATCCTCCTTCTCACAGCACCATCCCCACACATACCAGCTTGACCATTTAAAGATCAGATAACAGGGTTCGATCTTCCTTGTGCTCTCCCCTCCCGGCGCATAATACACAAAACCGAGAAACCGCCGCTCCTCGATCCCGGTCTGTATCAGCTCGATCTTCGGCGCCAGCGAATCCTTATACCAGGAGGAAAGATCGATCAAAATGGAATCTCTGCCGCTCACAAAATCCGAAGAGCCCGCCTTGATCTTTTCCATAAGCTGCCCGTAGTAATGACTCCCGCTCACGCTGTCAAGGCTTCGCAGCCCTGCCAGAATGGTACGCATATCCTTCGATGTCAGGAGCGTTTTGTCCATCCGGTAACCGTCCATGATGCTGATGCCGCCGCCTGCCCCCTGCTCCGTCCGGACAGGAATGCCCGCCCTGCAAAGGTCCTCTATGTCCCTGTTGATGGTTCTGCGCGATACCTCAAATTTCTCCGCAAGCTCCGGCGCAGTCACCTTTTCTTCCTGCAACAATACGGAAAGTATTCCGATCAACCTGTCTATCTTCATTTTCACTCCCTGTCTTTCCCATCATAGCAAAACAAACACGACAGCTATATGTCATGTTCAGTATACCATAATCATACTTTGTTTAAAACCTGATATTGTAACTATTCAGCCTTTGGCTTCATAATTTGAACTGTTACATGATATTCCAGGAACTGTAACCCTGAAATTGACATTTCCATACAGACCGCCTATACTATATACTACATTTGTAATATCAAAAACACCGGGAGAACCAAAATGAAAAAATTACCCCAGATTTCCGAAGCCGAATATGAAGTGATGAAGATCGTATGGAAACATGCGCCGATCAACACCAATGAGATAACAGAAAAACTGCTGAAGACCACCTCCTGGAGCCCCAAGACGATACAGACACTGATCAAACGCCTCGTCACAAAGGGCGCGCTCACCTATGAAAAGGAAGGCCGGGTTTTCGTCTACACGCCCCTTGTAAAGGAACATGAATATATCGATCAGGAGAGCAGTTCCTTCCTGAACCGCTTTTACAACGGGGATATCACCGCCATGCTTTCCTCCTATCTGGATAAAGAGAGGCTCTCCGAAACAGAGATCGCAAAACTTCGTTCCCTGCTCTCCGAAAAAGAGAATCCCTGAACCTAAAAACAGGAAAAATGACCTGTTCGAATACATCCTGAAAATATTACAGCAAACCTCAGAAAAGGAGTTCTGACCGCATGCCCGATTTCACAATACATTTTTTACTGTGCAATATACTGCTCAGCATGATCACCGGAATTTTTCTGACGCTCAGAAGGCTTTTCCGAAATATCCTCCCGCCCCGCACGCGGTATAATCTGTGGTTTCTACTGGCAGGGCTCCTGATCGTTCCTTTTCTGCCCCTTCCCCGATCCGGTTTCCGGCAGTTTTTTTCTCTGCTCAAAAGACTGCGCTATCTTCCGGCATCCTCCCCCGAAAGCAGCGCCATGATAACCGGACTCTCCGACACCGCCGGAGCCCCTGGCGTAAACCGGATCTATGACCTCGCCCTTTCCGTCAACCGCCGGACGCCTCTCATCGGGCTTATCCTGTCCTGTATCTGGATCGCCGGCATGCTCGTGATGCTCCTCTTTCTGATCAGATCCGCACAACGCCTGCATACCCTGAAGCGCTCCTCCCTTCCGCTTCAAAACCCGGAAGTCCGCCGGTCATATCAACTCTGCCTGAGAGAGATGGGCATCACCAGACCCCTCCCCATACACGGCAGCGCTTTTTTGAGATCGCCCGTGATCGCCGGATTCTGGAAACCCTGTATTTATCTGCCGCTTCACCTGATCTCGGACTGTGATCCGGACAGCCTGCGCTACATGCTGCTGCATGAATTACAGCACTATAAACATAAAGATGTCCCCGCAGGTTTCCTTTGCAATATGATCAGCGTCGTCTACTGGTTTAACCCCATTATTCTGTATGCCCTGAAAGAGATGCGCACCGACAAAGAGATTGCCTGTGACACTTCCGTTTTACAGCTTTTGCCGGAGACAGATCATGCCGGATACGGCAGCACGCTGATCGATCTGGCGGAAAAAATTTCCTCATCACCTTTTCCTTTCGCCGCCGGCATCAGCGGGAACAGGAAGCAGATACAACAGCGCATTTTAAATATTGTTTCCTATAAAAAATTTACCGGCAGACAAAAACTGAAAAGCATTGCCGCTTTTCTTCTGACCGTCCTTGTGCTCTCCGCCTTTATCCCGGCGCTCTCCCTCCGTGCGGCGGATGCCGATCACTATCGCCGGGAGCCCTCCCCCGAAGACATGGTTGTCGAAAAAGACCTCTCCGCATACTTCGGCGCATACGAGGGAAGCTTTGTCTTATATAGCCTGAAACAGGATTCCTGGCATATTTACAATAGGGAGCGCGCATCCCTCCGGGTTTCTCCGGACTCCACCTACAAAATATACGATGCCCTGTTTGCTCTGGAAGAAGGCATCATCACCCCCGCCGCTTCTTCGCGCACATGGAACGGTGAAACCTATCCTTTTGCGGCATGGAACACGGACCAGACGCTGGACTCCGCTTTGACTTATTCGGTCAACTGGTACTTTCAATTGCTGGACCACCAGCTTGGAACTGCTGCCATTGACCGCTATGTTCAAAAGATCGGATACGGAAATCAGGATATCACGGGTCCTCTCTCCTCCTACTGGATGGAATCCTCGTTAAAGATCTCTCCCGTTGAACAGGTTGAACTTCTGACGAAATTATACACGAATGATCTCGGCTTTGCCCCGGAAAACACCGCTGCCGTAAAAAATGCCCTCCGGATCTCATCCACGGAAAACGGCACGCTCTATGGAAAAACCGGCACCGGAAGCATAAACGGCAGAGACAGGAACGGATGGTTTATCGGATTTGTGGAAACAAAAGACGATACCTGCTTTTTTGCCGTAAATATCACAGGCGATGACAGGGCGAACGGCAGCAGTGCCTCCGATATCGCCCTGTCGCTGCTGTCGGCAGAAGGAATCCTGTACTGATATTCCGGTATATTCTCCGCTCCCCGCAGGATCTTATTCCCCAGATACTGAAAACCGCCATCCTCCGCAAACCGCACCGTCAGCTCATGGACAATGACCGCATCGTCACAGATCACCGTATCGCACACCGCATGCACCGTCAGCGTGAGAGTCCCGTCCCCGTTCTCCCTGACATCCGTGACCTCCGGCAGAGAAGTCTCGAAAAAATTCAGCACATAGCTCCCTCCCCTCAGATATCCCCACTCATAGACCTGCTCTTTCTCATCAAACACCGCATACTCCCGTATCTGCTCCGCTGTCACCGGAAGATACTCCATGATCAGGCTCTCAAACTCCTCCGCCCCGATCCCCTCCCGGTAATCCTCCACCGGAAACTCTGCCTGCTCTTTCCGGTAATCTTCCATCTGAAACTCTACCTGACCTGTCCGCTCCTCCCGCCTCTTCATCCTGTACAGATATTCGTACAGCCCGTTGTAATCCAACTCCTCCATATGTTCCGCATCCCAGTCCGAACAAAGAAGATTATTCCCGCTGTAGCCTGGTTCCCTCACACACTTCTCCGACAATTCCCGCAGCTCCTCTTCCATTGGCCTTACCCTGACCAGACAGCTCCCGTCCACGATCTCCGTCACTTCCGGATACTCAGGAACACATACCCGGTAGGCAAACCACCCGTTCTCCGTGTAATCCCACTCCTCTATCTTCGCACGGGAAATGTAGGATAGCTTCGGCTTATCTCCCGCACCCCACACCGCATTTGCCGTCAGCACATACATATCCTTTCCGTCAAAAACAAACCTGCTCCGCCCGATACCGCCGTCATAACGGATCCTGTAGATCGTCAGAGAGCCCCTTTTCCCCCTTTTACACGCCTTCAGAAAATACTCCGCCCGCCCATAATTTTCCATATCCGAATACAGGACCGCCGTTGTGACGGGCACGCCCCTCTCCTTCAGCCTTTCCTGCATCTGAAAGACCTGCTCATCAGAGAGGATCACATCGGACAGCTCCTCCCTCTCCACCTGCCCGTAAATATCGGAAACAAGTTCCATCATCCTGCCGCAGTCATCCTCCGCCGCCTTTCTCTCTTTAGCGCTGACCGGAAGATCATAGTCCCTCTTCGCTTTTATGACAGACGGGTAATTTTCCTCTCCACCTTTTCGCCTGACATATATGTCATTTTCTTTCCTCATCCCCGCCGTCGGAATCTCCAGTTCCTTCTCCTCGATCACATTGGAAAGATACCGAAACCTCCCGTCCTTCGACGGCATGACCACAACCGTATTCTGAAAAGCACAGTCAGAACCATAATCCGCCCACACCCCGTCCACCGTCAAAGTTATCGTGCCATCCCTGTTTTCCGTATAACCCACAACCTCCCCAAAGGGCGGATACTGCCTGCCCAGGATCATCTCATAGGGATAAGCGTCACGCCTCTCATCATACCCGCAGCAGTCCCTGACCTGCTCCACCGAAACCGGAAAATATGCAGTCATGATCTCCTCGTATACATCCGCCGGGATCCACCCGTTTTCCGTTTTCAGGTTTTCCCCTGTATCCATGCGATAGATATCCTCAAACATGCAGGGCATCAGAATATCCTCCACATTACTGCCATCCCAGTCTGTCACAAGCACGTTATAGTTTACATAGCTTAACCCGGCAATATACTTTTCCGTCAGCTCCCTGCACCTGTCAGAGAGCGGCTTTACCCGCCAGTACCGGCGCAGACAGGAATGAGGCATACTGTTCTCATACTGATAGATAAAATATCCCTTCTCCGTCAGTCTTATTTCTTTCAGATCATTTATGGAAGTATTTCTCACCTCGGGAACCCCTCCCTCCTTCCACCCAATCTCGATATAATAAACCTGCAGCCTGTCCTTTCGATGCCGTATCGTCTTTACACCGATCAGCCCGTCCTGCTGTACCTCAAACACTGTAAATTCCGCATCCTGTTTTTCCTGATACGCCCTGTAAAACGCCTCGACCTTCTCCGGATTTTCCATATTGCAATGCTCTGTGACGCTGGTAAACCCCGCATTTCCGAGCGCGGAAACTGCCGCCCTGCACTGCTCCCATGTAAAGTTCTTAATGTTCGAGGCAAAGGAAGGCCCCTCCTCCAGCTCTATATCCCGATAGACCTCCGCCGCCTCCACCGCCGCTCTCAGAGCCGTCTCCTGCAGCTTTTCCCTTTCTCTCTCCGTGATCAGGTCCTTCTCTCTATATACCGCTTCCCATTCCTCCTCAGACAACCTCTCCGTATGCCACCGCATACCAGGATCATCCTCCACCGAAAGCACCTGATTCGCCACATATCTGAAACCTCCGCCCTCCAGAACCCGTATCACTGTTTTATGCTGAAACGCCCTCGAAGTACCCTCCTTCGGATACACCGCATTGACGATAAGCGTGACCAGATCTCCCTCCTCCGTACAACTCACCACCTCCGGATACGGTATGTCAAAATCCTCCACCTCATAAAACCCTCTGGGCCTGTACTCATAAGTTCCATACTCCGGAAAATATACAGTTTCCGACCGTAAAACCTCCGGATCGACCTCAAAATATTTCAAAAGAACGCCCTCAAATATATCCTCCGGAATCTCATAAACCGCTCCGACATTCAGATCCTCGTCCGCCTCATAGGGAACCTGCTGCCCGCACACAACCGGATAAAGCCGGTCAAACGCATCATAAAAATCCAATTCTCCGAAATCTCCCTCACTCCAGTCAGAAAGAAATATATCATTCTTTCCGTAACCTACCGGCAGCATATATTTCCGATTTAATTCCCTGCATCTTTCATCCAGCGCCTGTACGCGCCACGCCGTATATTCCTCGGCTTCCCCCGACACAAGGACATACATCTCCTCCGAGAACCACTTTCCCGAAAACATCAGATAACCATCCTCCGTATACCGCCAGTGTTCCGCCGTATAATTGTCCTCACACACTTTTTTCATCGCCCCGTTTTCATACACATAACGGCTCCTTACCACACTCACGCTCCCGCCCTCCGTCCGCAGTTCATACACTTTGAACCCTTCCAGCCCGGTTATCTCCACAACCGCCGTTTCCGCTGTTTCCCCCGCCTCCACCACCTCGCAAAAACGAAGGATCTGTTCCGCCTCCGTCATATCCACCTGATTTTCACTGTCAACAGCAGTATATCCCTCCGCTCCGAAGCGGCATACGATCTCTCTCGCCGCCTCCAAATCATCTGCTTTGTTTTTATTCACAGCATTTTCATAAGCATCAAGATATATCTCCATCATCCTTTCTTCATCCACCTGCTCATCCTGCGAAGATTCCTGCATTCCACTTTTTGCATCCATCTGTCCATCCTGCGAGTATTTCTGTCTTCCACTCCCCGCCTGTCTGTCCTGTGAACATCCCTGCATTCCACGCTCCGTCTCCTGCATCTCCGCCACAGATTCGCCTCCGCACCCTCCGATAGCGCACAGTAAAACAACTCCCGCTATCATAAACACACCTTTTCTCACCAGAATCATTTTCTCCGACCACATACTTTTTCCTCTCTGCTGCCGCAATATATTTATGGTTGATCTCCTGTACATCCAATACAGAACTATCTGTTTTTTTACTCTCCTACAATTGTAAGATTTAAAGTCAAAAAATTTCCTGCCTTTCCATTTCTGTCATACTACCCAGATTTTATAATACTACATCTGTAAGATTTAAATGTCAAGTATATAAGATCGTGTTGCGCTCACACCCTTACAGTGAAGCGCAACACGCCTGTCAATCATATTCAATCCATCTTCTGCCCTTCCGTATACCGATATCTCTGCAGGATCCTCCCGAAAAACAGACAGATCGCAGTCCCCATAACGCCGAGGATAAACATCATCATCGCCGCCCCGGAGCCCTTTCCATCTCCGAAGCACATCCGCAGAAGGCCGCCCGCAGGCGCCCCTGCCATCACAGGCTCGCAGAACTCATCCACCAGATATCCGCCGAAAAAGAACCCCAGCGGGATCGTAAAAAACTGTAATGTGTTTCTGCAGGAATACACCCGCCCCTGCATCTCCACAGGGATCGTCTCCCGCAGGATCACATCCAGATTCGCGCTCATCACCGGCACAAGCAGCCATCCGATCACCTGCGCCGCGCACCACAAAACCGGCTCCCCTGTAAAAGCCAGCAGGAAATTTTCCGTACTCAGCGAGATCAGCATCGTCACATAGATCACCCTGACGCGATCCCGCGGCGCAGGAAGCACTGACACAATAAGACTCCCCGCCAGCATCGCAATACCTGCACAGGACGTCACAGCTCCCAGCACTGCCTCCCCGCCGTTTTCCCTAGGCAGCACAAACGCTGGAAGCACGGCATCAAAAGCGGAAGCCACCAGATTCACGCCCGCCAGAAAAAGGATCAGAATGAGGATCAGCCGGTTCCTCCCCAGATAGCCAAGCCCTGTCCTTACCGTCCGCAAAAACGGCTCTTTTCCCGCCCTCTCCTTAGAGACAGCAGGAATCCTGATAAACAACAGCAATGTCACGAACGCCGCCCCGAAGGTGATCAGATCCGTATAGATCACCGCCTCCAGCCCCGCCAGCGCAAATAAAGCCGTGGCGAACACCGGATTTAAGATCGTCACCAGTGAATTGGAAAAAGACCGCATCCCGCTGGTCTTCTGGTAATGCTCCTTCGGCGTGATCAGCGTCATCGCCACATCCCCCGCCGGTTGCTGCACCGTATTCATCAGCCCGTTCACCGCATTCAGCACATACATGTGTACCGGCATCAGCCGCCCTGACTTTAATAGCACCAGCACGCCCACCGTACAGCACGCCGCAAACGTATCACAGACAAGCATCGTCTTTTTCTTGTCCCATCTGTCGCTCAACGCACCGGCAAAAATGCTCATCACCACATAGGGCGCATAGGAACAGATCGACAAAAGCGCCGTCTGCAGCGCGGAACCAGTCTTCTGATACAGCCATAGCGTCAACGCAAAATTTGTCATCGCACTGCCGAGCTGCGACAGCGACTGTGTACTCCAGAGAATCAAAAACGTCTTTAACTCTTTTATTGTATTTTTCATATTATCACTTTGCTCCTTTGAAAATGAACTGTCCTTGTCTCAAATCAAGTCGCAAAGTCCGAGGACTACAGCCCAAAACGGCTATCTACCCTCCATGCATCGTCCTCAAACCCTGCATGGAGCTTCTGCAATTTCCAGTTCTATGATCATCATGCCTTCTCCCTTCTTCCTTTATTTATTTCAACGCAGCGCAGGCATAAACTTTGCAAACAAACACAATCCCTCCGGTCCCGCATGAACTTCATGCGTTTCCAGCTGAGTTTCGTGAATATGGTTCCCGATACAGCCTTTGAACTTCCTTCTTTCAGCCAAAAATTATGGCAAATTTAAAATCCGATTCCAAAAATCCGATTTCAAATTTGCCATAATCCTATCATATAACATATGTTTTTTCAATATTTATTCACCCTGCCCGCAAACAGCCCTGTTGAAACCTCCTTTCGTTGTACGTTCTTCCACTTTATACAAATCCTAAAACACTCCCTGCACTATGTACGATAAACGCAGCTGCCCAGGCGATCAAACACTGCACCACCACCGTTCCAACCGCCGCCTTTACGCCTCCCATTTCCCGTTTCACGGTCGCAACTGCCGCAACACATGGTGTATACAGCAATGTAAACACAAGAAATACAAATGCGGTAAAAGGCGTAAACAATGTTCCAAGCGATGATACATCCCCGCCCAAAAGAACCGTCAGCGTAGACACAACGCTTTCCTTTGCAGTAAATCCGGTGATCAATGCGGTGGAAACTCTCCAGTCTCCAAATCCCAACGGCGCAAACAGAGGAGCCGCCATCCCTCCCAGCAATGCCAACAGGCTTTCCTCCGCGGAAGCCGCCACATTCAGCCGTACATCAAAGGTCTGCAGAAACCATATGATAAGGGACGCCACAAAAATGATCGTAAACGCTTTCTTCGCAAAGCCTTTCGCCTTCTCCACAATAAGCTGCCACACGCTTTTTACCGAAGGAAACCGATAATTGGGCAGCTCCATCACAAAAGGCACCGGCTCCCCCTTATATTTTGTTCCCTTTAAGAACAACGCATATAAAATGCCGCAGGCAATCCCCATCGCATACAATCCGATCATGATGAGCGCCTGATACCTTCTCGGAAAAAATGCACTGACCATCAGGGTATAGATCGGCAGCTTGGCAGTACAGCTCATAAAGGGAACCAGAAGGATCGTCATCTTATGATCCCGTTCACTGGAAAGCGTTCTGGCAGCCATGATCGCAGGAACGGAACATCCAAAGCCGATCAGCATGGGAACGATACTTCTCCCGGAAAGACCGATCTTGCGGAGCAGCCTGTCCATAACAAAGGCCACCCTTGCGATATATCCTGTGTCCTCCAAAATGGAAAGGAAGAAAAACATGGTCACGATCGTCGGCAATAAACTAAGTACACTCCCCACACCGCTGCAGATACCGTCAATCACAAGGGAATGCACCACCGGATTCACCTGTGCTTTTGCGAGCAGACCATCCAGCACCGCAACTACCGCGTCAATCCCCATTCCCATCAGATCAGATAGCGCTGCGCCGATAAAGCTGAATGTCATAACGAATACAAGCGCCATAATTCCAACAAAGCAGGGAATTGCCGTATATTTTCCCGTTAAAATGCGGTCTATCGCCATGCTGCGCTTATGTTCTCTGCTCTCATGGGGACGGACAACGGTTTTTGCACACAGGGCTTCAATAAATGAAAACCTCATATTGGCAAGCGCTGCCTCCCTGTCAAGCCCTGTTTCTTTTTCCAGCACAGACACCAGATGTTCAAACGTATCCATCTTTTCAGGAGAAATGGCAAGTTTCTCTTTCATCAGACGGTCATTCTCCACCAGCTTTGTGGCGGTAAAGCGGACAGGCAGGCCTTTCGCTTTTGCTTCCGGCTCTAAAATATGTACCGCCGCATGGATACACCGGTGCACCGCACCTACGGAATCATGTTCATCGTTACTTGCCGGACAGAAATCCACCCTGCCGGGAGTTTCTCTGTGTTTCGCCACATGGATCGCATGGTCTATCAGTTCTTCAATCCCTTCATTTTTAGCTGCCGAAATCGGAACGACCGGAATACCAAGAATATCCTCCAGCTCATTCACCCGTACAGAACCGCCGTTTGCCCTGACTTCATCCATCATATTCAGCGCAAGCACCATTGGAATACCAAGCTCCATAAGCTGCATGGTAAGATACAGATTCCTTTCCATATTGGTTGCGTCAACAATATTGATGATCCCGTCCGGGTGTGTATCCATCAGAAAATCCCTTGTCACGATCTCCTCGCTGGAATAGGGGGAAAGGGAATAGATCCCCGGCAGATCGGTGACAACCGCTTCCGCATGTTTACGGATCGTACCATCCTTACGGTCAACCGTCACGCCGGGGAAATTCCCCACGTGCTGGTTTGCCCCCGTAAGCTGGTTAAATAAAGTCGTCTTCCCACAGTTCTGATTCCCCGCCAGCGCAAAAGTGATTTTTGCGCCTTCAGGGATCTTATTCGCCGCATCATGGGCGTGATAGCTTTTTGCCCTGCCCAGCTCACCGACTCCCGGATGTTCCACCGCTGACATTCTTTGCGCAGTATGAGCTTTTGGAGCCTTGCTATGAACCCTCTCCACCGTGATCTTTTGTGCCTCATTGAGCCGCAATGTCAATTCATATCCTCTTAACTCAATCTGCACCGGATCGCCCATCGGCGCGATCTTTTGAAGTGTAACCTCTGTTTTTGGCGTAAGCCCCATATCCAGTAAATGATGCCGAAGCGCGCCCGTTCCTCCCACGGAACAGATAAAGGCGCTTTGTTTTGGTTTCAATTCATCCATTGTCATTTTAAATTCGCCTCAACTTTAACGTTTCAGAATATGTCCTACAGTTTTTTCACAAACAGACAGCGGATCGCATTCAGCACCGCGAGGATCATAACCCCTACATCCGCAAAGATCGCCAGATACATATTCGCGATTCCCACAGCACCCAGTGCAAGGCAGGCAAATTTCACCACAAGCGCCATTGTAATATTCTGGTAAACGATCCGCAGGCACTTCCTTGAAATCTTGATCGCCTTTGCGATCTTGATCGGATCATCATCCATCAGTACAATATCCGCCGCCTCGATTGCCGCATCCGAGCCCATTGCTCCCATAGCGATACCGATGTCCGCTCTGGATAACACAGGCGCGTCATTGATACCGTCGCCCACAAACGCCAGCTTTGCTTTGCCGATCTTCACCCTCAAAAGTTCCTCAACCTTATCCACCTTGTCACCCGGAAGAAGTTCACTGTAAACCTCATCAATACCAAGTGACGCGGCAACCTGGTCTGCCACCTTTTTCGCATCGCCGGTCAGCATGACTGATCTTTCCACACCCGCCTTCTTTAATTCCGCGATTGCCGCCTTGGAATGAGGTTTTATGATATCGGAAATCACGATATGCCCCGCATACTTTCCATTGATCGCCATGTGAATGATCGTCCCGGTCTGATGACAGTCCTGATAAGGAATGTTCAGATGCCTCATCAGTTTATCATTCCCGGCAGCCACCTCCATACCGTCCACTTTTGCTGTCACACCATTCCCGCTGATCTCCTGTATATCTGCCACACGGCTTCTGTCAATCTCCTTTCCGTACGCCCGCTGCAGGCTCTTGCTGATCGGGTGGGAAGAAGCGCTCTCCGCCAATGCCGCATACTCCAACAGTTTCTCATTCTCTATGGTAGAATGATGAATGCCATTTACCTCAAAGACACCCTTTGTCATGGTCCCGGTCTTGTCAAACACAACATATTTCGTCTGTGAAAGGATTTCCAGATAGTTGGAGCCTTTCACCAGCACGCCCTCTTTGCTCGCGCCTCCGATCCCCGCAAAGAAACTCAAAGGAATACTGATGACCAAAGCACATGGACAGCTGATAACAAGGAACGTCAACGCCCGGTAGATCCAGACGCCCCAGTCTGCCGACAGTCCCATGAAAAGCATACGGACAACCGGAGGAAGGAACGCCAGCGCCAATGCCGCATAGCAGACAGCCGGCGTGTAGACCTTTGCAAACTTTGAGATAAAATCCTCTGACTTTGATTTCCGGGAGCTTGCATTTTCCACCAGATCCAAAATCTTGGAGACGGTAGATTCCCCGAACTCCTTTGTTGTCTGTATCTTCAATACGCCTGTCATACTGATACATCCGCTGATCACTTCATCGCCGGCTTTCACCTCCCTCGGCAGGCTTTCACCGGTCAGGGCACTGGTGTTTAAACTGGAGGAACCTTCAACAACCATTCCGTCAATCGGCACCTTCTCCCCCGGTTGAACAACGATCACGCTGCCGATCCCTACCTCATCGGGATCTACCTGCTCCAGTTTCCCGTTTCTCTCCACATTCGCATAATCGGGACGGATATCCATCAGATTGCTGATATTACGGCGGCTCTTACCCACCGCATAGCCCTGAAACCACTCCCCGACCTGATAAAACAACATAACGGCAATCGCCTCCAGATACTCGCCATTCTCATAGATGGCAAGCGCCAGAGCGCCGATGGTGGCAACCGCCATCAGGAAATTTTCATCAAACACCTGTCTGTTCAAAATGCCCTTTACCGCTTTTCTCAAAATATCATATCCAATGATAAAGTAATCCACCAGATAACATAACAGACGCGCGATGCGCCCTGCCTGGGGGAACAGATAACCGTCAAGCCGGTCAAACATATCCACCGAAACAGACTGCAGCGCTAAAAGCAGCGCCGCCGCGATCAGAATACGAACCAGCATGACCTTCTGTTTTCTGGTCATTTTCCCGTTTTTTCCATTTCCCACAATAAAAAGAAATATTGCTGCCGTTGCGATCACGACAACGAGCAACACATTGATGATCAGTTCCTGCATGATCTTCTCCTTTCCGATATTCCCTGTCTTCTCAGATCATTCTCTTTATCTCTTATATTATTTAACAATTAAGCAATCATTTATTTGTTTGTTTCAAAAAACATCCGCCAAAACAAACTGATCATATCCTGATCAATACTATTCCTGTTTCGGCGGATGTGCCTAAAAACTTTCAGGCAGCTTTGACTGTCTCATGTACAGCCTCCTGCACCGGCAGATCCGGCTCAAAGGAAAATCTCGCAGTCCGGCTCAACCTTCTTGCAGGCTTTCAAAACATCCTCCATAACTGTCTTCGGCTCTTTTCCTTCCTCAAACTCCACGATCATCTTCTGTGTCATAAAATTCACAGTGGCGCTCTGTACGCCGGAAGTCTTGCGGGCCGCATCCTCCATCAGGTTTGCACAGTTGGCACAGTCTACCTCGATTTTGTAAGTCTTTTTCATGGAAATGATTCCTCCTTTTAAATAGATTATATAATTTAATAATTAAGTACTTGTTTAATTATTATGGTTGCAGTATAATATCCTCAGCAGCAAAAGTCAATGCTTTCAAAGCACACCCTGCCAAACAGGCGAAAAGCATTTCTGTTCGGGCGAAAACGGAGGAACTTACATGATAAAAGAAACACTGCCTCACTATCACGGGGAAGGAAAAGAGACATCCGGTATACGGAAACAGTTAAATAATATTGAAGATTTTCAGACCATCGCGGAAATTTTCAAGCAGCTCGGGGATACGACCAGGATCCGTATCTTCTTCCTGCTGTGCCACTGCGAAGAATGCGTGATCAACATTTCCGCCATGCTGGATATGTCCAGCCCCGCGGTATCCCACCACCTGCGTCCGCTGCGCAACAGCGGTCTGATCGTCAGCCGACGGGACGGAAAAGAAGTCTACTACCGGGCATCCGATACGCCCCAGAGCAGGCTTCTCCATCAGATGATCGAACAGGTGATGGAAATTGCCTGTCCCAAATAAAATATCAGAAAATGAATAAAGGGGAGATTCACAATGATACCTGAATTAGCTGACATCAGAAATTCTCTTTCTGATCAGAACGGACTAAAACCAATAAAAGCAGTTGCATTATATCCCGGCATCGAATTATCCTGCTTCACCCTAAAGGCGGATAACCTCTCCGTGCATCATGCCGCCTTGGACCATATCCTCGAGATCAACTACTGCCGCCAAGGGCGCATCGGTTGGAAAATGAGCAGCGGAAACAGTGTCTATCTCGGACAAAGGGATTTCTCCCTGCATACCCTGAAGGCCTGCGCCGATTCCACAATGTTCCTGCCTGACGGGATCTATGAGGGGCTTACCATCAGCATTGATCTGAGAATGCTTAACGATGATCCCCCTGAGATCCTCTCCGGTACAGGGATCACAGGAACCTTCTTATATGATAAATTCTGCAAAAACACATGCCTGACCTCCCTTGCGGGAAATGAACAGACGGAACATATCTTTTCCGCCTTTTATGACCAGTCGGAGCCCTTTTGCCTTTCCTGGCAGAAAATAAAGGTGCTGGAACTTCTGTTGTATCTCGGCACCTTAAAAATCGACGCGAAAAACCGCCTGTCGGAATATCAGGCGGAGCAGATCGAAACGATACGGGCGATCCATGAACAGCTTACGGAACATATGGAACAGCGGTTTACGATCGATGAATTGTCAAAACAATACCTGATGAACCCGACCACACTGAAGACCATGTTCAAATCCGTCTACGGAACCTCCATTGCCGCCCACATAAAAGAACACCGCATGGAACAGGCGGCAAAGCTGCTCCGGGAAACAGATCTGAGCATTGCCGAGATCGCCTGCCGCGTGGGATACGACAGCCAGAGCCGATTTACAGCGGCATTTAAAAAATACAGCGGCAGCCTTCCAAAAGACTACCGCGTTGATTGACTGTCTGCTATTTTATTTCAGATTCTCCCCGTTCGAAGCGATCACATCCCGATACCACCCGAAGGATTTCTTCCGCACCCGTTTCAGCGTGCCCGCGCCCTCATCGTTCTTATCCACATAAATAAAACCGTAACGCTTGGACATCTCTCCGGTGGTGGCACTGATCAGATCGATGCATCCCCAGGGCGTATACCCGATCAGATCCACCCCGTCCTCCTCCTCGGCCGCCATCATCGCCAGGATATGGGATCTCAGGTAATCGATCCGGTAATCATCCTGAATGCTGCCGTCCGCTTCCGGCACATCCACAGCGCCCAGCCCGTTCTCCACCACAAACAGCGGTTTCTGATAACGGTCATACAGCGCGTTCAGCGTGATGCGGAATCCCATCGGATCAATGGGCCAGCCCCACTGACTGCATGTGAGATACGGATTCTTCGCCGAGGCAAAGACATTTCCCCCGGAAGCCTCCCCCTGACCGTCCGCCCGCACACAGCGGCTATTGTAGTAGGACAGTGAGATAAAATCCACCGTATTCTCCTTCAGGATCCTCTCGTCATCCTGTTCCATGACAAGTTCTATGCCCTGCTGCTTCAGATATTTCTTCGCATAGGACGGATATTCTCCCCGTGCCTGCACATCGATGAAAAAGTAATTCTCCCGGTCCTTTTTTAAACTCTCCCAGACATCAGCCGGATTGCAGCTGTAGGGATACACGCTCCCCGCCGCCAGCATACAGCCCACCTGAAATGAAGGACTGATCTCATGTGCCAGCTTTACCGCCAGCGCCGATGCCACCAGTTCATGGTGTGCCGCCTGATATTTCACCTGCAGTTCATTCTCCCCCTCCGAAATCTGGATGCCTGCTCCCATAAATGGCAGATGCATCAGCATATTGATCTCGTTGAAGGTAATCCAGTACTTCACCCTGCTCTTAAAATGCCTGAAGACAACATCACAATATCTGAGAAAATGATCCACCATCTTCCGGCTCTTCCAGGAACCGTACTTCTCCACAAGCCCCAGCGGTGCGTCAAAATGGCAGAGCGTCACCACCGGTTCTATCCCGTATTTCAGCAGTTCATTCACAAGGTCATCGTAAAACCGCAGCCCCTCCTGATTCGGCTCCATCTCCTCCCCCGTGGGAAAGATCCGCGACCAAGAGAAGGAAAAACGATAGCACTTAAATCCCATCTCCGCAAACAGTGCGATATCTTCTTTGTAATGTCCAAACATATCTATGGCTTCCCTGCCGGGATAGCTGGTATCCTCCGGCAGCTTCCGGTAATCCAGAAGCCCTTTCATCACTGCCATACGGCTTTCGCCGTGGGGAATGACGTCCACTACCGCCATGCCCCGTCCGCCTTCCTGCCAGCCGCCTTCACACTGGTTCGCCGCCGTAGCGCCGCCCCACAAAAAATCTTTTCGCATGATCTTTCTCCCTCTCTTACGCGTTCGCGCCTGCCATGATCAGTTCCTCCCCTGCCTGTATCTGCCTTCCGCCTTCCACAGGAGCCACATCGCCCATCTCATCCGCATTTGTTATGAGCACAGGCGTCACCAGAGAGTAGCCTGCCTCCGCAATCAATTCCATATCAAATTCCAGAAGCTTCTGCCCCTTCTTCACCTGATCTCCCACAGCCGCAAGAGGTTTAAAGCCTTTTCCGTCAAGCTGCACCGTATCCATTCCCACATGCATCAGCAGTTCCGTGCCGCTCTCTGTGGTCATGCCCACCGCATGCCCGGTAGGGAAGAATGCGGATATGGTTCCGTCCGCCGGCGCATACAGCACGCCCTCCTCCGGCAGGATCGCCACGCCTTTTCCGAGGATGCCGGAGGAAAACGCCTCATCCTCCACCTCCTCCAGTTTCACTGTCTTTCCCTTTAAGGGACTGTAGATCTTTACCTCGCCTGCTGCATTTTCCACTGCGCTGTCTGTCTGAGCCGTATCCGTCTCTGATGATCCATTCTCATCAGCCGCCGCTTTCTCGTCCATTCCAACGGATTCTTCCGTCTCCTCATCCTTGTAAAAAATCATGGTCAGAATAAAACCAACCGCCATGGAGATACCGATTCCTGCAAACGCCACCAGAATATTTCCCATGCTTCCGTCAGGATTCATCATGTTCGGCAGTTCAAAGATACCCATGCCGCCCAGAATAAATTTCCGGAAGTTAAAGAGCCCGTAAAACGCACCACCGATCCCGCCTGCGATACAGCTTATGATAAAAGGTTTCTTCTTCGGCAGCAAAATACCGTATATAGCCGGTTCCGTCACACCGAAAATGCCGGAAATAAAGTTCGGGATCACCATCTCTTTCAGCTTTTTGTCCTTTGTCTTGAAAAAGATCGCAAGTACTACCGCCGATGTTGCAAAGGTGCAGGCAAAGAACGGCATCATCACATTATCGTACCCAAGTGTCTGCACATTGTTGATATAGACCGGTATAAAGCCCCAGTGCATGCCGAAGATGACCAGTATCTGCCAGGTCAGCCCTACGATGCCTCCTGCCAGCATCGGGCTTACGCTCCGGATCGCCAGTGTAAACTCCGAGATCAGCGTGGAACCGAAAGTTGCGATCGGTCCGAGGAACAGCACGGATACCGGGATCGTCACAAGCAGTGTCAGCATCGGCACAAAGAAGAACTTCACCAGATCCGGTATGTACTTACTGAACAGCTTCTCACATTTTGACGCAAACCACACCGCAAGGATGACCGGGATCACAGTTCCGGTATAATCCACCGAGATCACCGGAATACCGAAGAAATTGATATACACCGGTGAACTGAACATAGTTCCCTCCAGAATATGATACAAAGGTTCAGCCCCCGCCGATAAGGTTCCCGCCTGTATGCCCGGATAGCACATCGCCGCACCGATGGCAAGTCCCAGCATGGGTTTCAGTTTAAACTTCTTTGCCGCCGTATAACCCAGAAACAGCGGTAAAAACGTAAATAAAGCATCTCCTGCCGCATTGATGATCAGATAGCCGCCGCAGTCCGCGCTGTAAAGCCCCAGCGTTACCAGCAGCGTATTTAAGCCTTTCAGCATACCGCAGGCAGCCATGATCCCGAGGATCGGTTGGAAGATTCCCGACACCATATCGATCGCCCGGTCAAGAAGCCTTCCCGATTTTTTCTCCTCCTCCGATGCTGCCGCTCCCTCTTTCAGATCAAGAAACTGCATCACATCCTCAAACACCTCCGGTACATGGTTTCCGATCACCACCTGGTACTGACCGCCGCTCTTCATAACGGTCACAACCCCCTCCATGTCCTTCAATACCTGATCCTGTGCGATTCCCTCGTCCTTCAATGTAAAACGAAGCCTTGTGATACAGTGGACCAGCCCGGTCACATTGTCTTTACCACCGACATTTTTCACGATATCTTTTGCCAGTGCCTGATACTTACCCATTCGTCTTTCCTCCTAATTTTAGTTTCGCAGCAATCCTTCCAGTTCCGTACCGCTTTTTGTTATCCCGACTATAGCATACCGGAAATTTCCTCTCAATATTTCCCAAAGCGATAGGTTCATCGTTTCAGAAACAGGCAAAAAAAGACCGCTGCTTTTGAAACAGCGGTACAATATATGGTCTCTTCAGTCTTCCTTCTCTCCCTCAGCTACTGTTTTTTCCAGAAGCAGATCGTTGTGCAGGAGCATCTCCAGCGAAGATTTTGCATGCTCATTATAACGCCCTGATAAGAGCAGGGCAAAAAAGATATCCATCACATAGGTTGCTGCCGAAAAGGAAGTGATCACATCAAGGCTCACCAGCGAATCCCTGTTCGGAATCTCCACGATCTCGTGGCACCACCTCCGGATCACCTCATTGTGCGGCCCCATGACGCCCACCACATAGTTGTTCGTCGCCTTCCGCAGATACTCCGCCGCCCGGATCATCGTCCGGTTTGCGCCGGTAAAACTGATCAGGAAGGTGATCGTCTTCTTGTTCCTTCTCGCCGCCAGATAGTGCCCGTTGATGCTTTCGTAAGCCGAACTCTCCATGCCCAGTGTGGCAAACTTAAACGCTGCCGACTGGGCGATGATGTAGCTTATCCCGGCGCCGTATATGTCGATGCACTCCGCCTTCTGCAGCACATTGTTGATCCTGTTCATGCTGTTTTTATCCAGCGAAAGGCGGGTGTTGGTCACCGCCTTGTCGTAGAGCACCGGCAGCGTACCGATAATGTCCGCATAGGTGCTCCTATCATGGATCGGTTCCCCCTCCAGCATCCGGGAGAGCCGGTTTTTCTGGTTCATCTCCTCCACCAGTTTTAAACGCAGCTCCTGATACCCGGAAAGCCCCAGCTTCTGGGCAAGGCGCACCACTGTTGCCTTGCTGGTAAAGGAAGCCCGCGCCAACTCTGTGGATGACATGCCCGGAACCTTCTCCGGATTGTCCAGGATATAACGGGCAACCTCTTTTTCATTGTTGGTAAAATTTTCTCCCTGTTCCAACCTTTCTATCAGCATGACTCCTCCTGTTTATCGGCAAGTATTATAGAAACAGTTCGTTTTTCTTATGGCCGCTGCACGCCTTTTTCATCGCCACGCTCCCTGCTGCCACAACCGCTTTATTGAGATGGCGCGCCTTCTGCGGGCAGACCGAGATACAGCGCATACAGGAGATACATTCCTTCGTGTCCGTTTTGGAAGGATCATCCGCCGGGATTGCTCCCACAGGGCACTGCCCTGCACAAAGCCCGCAGCGTACACACTCTTTCCCAGCCTGCGGTTTCATCGGCACACCGCCGTATTCACGGTACGGACGGTTTCCGGGCAGTTTCAGTTCACTGGTCATTTCCCATACATCCAGTTCACAGCGGATGCGGACCGCAAATCTCTGCAGTTCCTTTCTGTCCTCCTCGTCCGGACGTCCCGCCCCGAACTGCCTCATAATAGAATGCTCCGCTACAGCCGCCACACCGGCTCTGCATATAAAACCTGCACTCTGCAGTACATCCTGCAATTCTACAAAGGTATCATCGTAGTCCCTGTTTCCGTATACTACGATCATCACGGCTTCCGCACCGTTCCCTTTCATCTGCGCAAGCCGTGATACTGCCGCAGCGGGAACCCTTCCGCCATAGGAGGGCACGGATACGATGCAGACATCATCCTGGTCGAAACAGTACGATGAAAAATCGATACTGCGGTCAGTCAGGTCGATATAGGTACTTTCCGGCCTGTAGGCTTCTGTAAAGATATCTGATACTTTTTTTGTTCCGCCGGTGGGGCTGAAGGTGATTTCGTAGATAGACATTCCGATACTCCTTTCATTGTATTACATTTTACTTTATCGTCAGAGGCGACGACTGGGAACTGACACCCCAGCTTAAAAATATGCTGAAAAATCATTGTTGCGATCACCCAAATGATTCCTATAATCTTTTTATTAAAAAGCAGCATGGCCTTCAAACCATGCCGCCTTTCAAATAACCTTCTATCTCTGCACTCTCGCGCCCGCGCCGCCCATGATCGCTTCCACTTCTTTTTTGCTCGCCATGGTCGTATCGCCCGGTGTTGTCATTGCCAGCGCGCCGTGTGCCGCACCGTAGTTGACAGCCAGCTCCGCATCCGCCGTCGTCATCAGCCCGTAGATCAATCCGGAAGCAAAGGAATCTCCGCCGCCTACCCGGTCCATGATCTCCAGTCCCTTATAATCTTTTGCTTTGTAGATCTCTCCGTCTGCCCAGCAGATCGCACTCCAGTCATTCACTGTAGCAGTCTTTACCTCTCGCAGGGTTGTTGCCACCGCCTTGAAATTCGAATAGGTCTTTGCCGCTTCGTTGATCATCTTCTTGTAACCGTCCAGATTCAGTTCCTTCAGGTTCTCATCATTTCCCTCGATCTCAAAGCCAAGACATGCTGTAAAGTCCTCCTCGTTTCCGATCATCACATCCACATACTTCGCCACTTCCTTGTTGACTTCCTGTGCCTTTTCCTTACCGCCGATCGCACTCCACATGGAGGGACGGTAATTCAGATCGTAGGATACCACCGTACCGTATTTCTTCGCCGTCTTGATCGCCGCCAGCACTGTCTCACAGGACTGCTCGGAGAGCGCCGCATAGATACCGCCCGTATGAAGCCAGCGCACGCCCAACTCGCCGAAAATATAGTCAAAATCAAAATCCTCCGGCGTCGCCTTGGATATCGCCGTGTTCGCCCTGTCGGAACAGCCCACCGCACCGCGGATGCCAAAACCCCGCTCTGTAAAATTAATGCCGTTTCTGCAGATACGGCCGATACCGTCCGTCTTCATCCATTTGATCAGGGATGTATCCACCCCGCCCTGCAGAATGAAATCCTCCATCAGTTTGCCCACTTCGTTATCCGCAAAGGCAGTGATCACACCGGTCTTCATCCCGAAACATCTCCGAAGCCCGCGCACAACATTGTACTCGCCGCCGCCCTCCCAGGCGCGGAACTGCCTCGCCGTCCTGATCCTTCCCTCGCCCGGATCCAGCCGCAGCATCACCTCTCCCAGAGATACCGCATCGTACCTGCATTCGCTCTCAGGCCTTAAATTTAAATTCATATGATCCTCCTATTCCAGTTCCGCAAGCGCCCGGACAGTGCCCGGGCGCTTACTGATTTACTCTGCGTTTGCAAGTGCTACCGCTTCCTTTGTCAGCTCCCTGATCTTGTCAAACTCTCCCGCCTCGATCAGATCCTTCTTCACCATCCAGCTCCCGCCGCACGCCACGATAGGCTTGCATGCCAGATACTCTTTCAGGTTCTTCGCGCTGACGCCGCCGGTAGGCATAAACTTCAATCCCACATAAGGCGCAGACAATGCCTTGATCGTCGCCACACCGCCAAACTGTTCCGCCGGGAAGAACTTCACGACACGAAGCCCCCTCTTCACCGCCTGAGCAACCTCGGAAGGTGTGATGCACCCCGGAAATACCGGAATCTCTTTCTCCAGACAGTAATCCACGATCTCCGGATCAAAGCCGGGACTTACGATAAATTTCGCCCCCGCCTCCACAGCACTGTCCACCTGCTCCTTCGTCAGAACAGTGCCTGCGCCGACCAGCATCTCCGGATAAGCCTCGCTCATCGCTTTAATGCTGTCCTTAGCCGCCGCCGTCCTGAACGTAACCTCCGCACAGGGCAGCCCGCCCTCGCAGAGCGCCTTCGCAAGCGGAGCCGCATCCTTCGCATCCTCCAGAACAACCACCGGAACCACCTTCAATTCCGCAATCTTCTCTTCCATCTGCTTACTCATACTGATACCTCTTTTCTCTTTACTTTATCTCTTTTTATTTCATTTCATCTCATGGATTAACATCACCCGGCAAGCCAACTCCCAGCCCGGAGAGAAATATCCCTGCAGCAACCCTGCTAAACGCCGGCACTTGGCGAGGTTCCTCACGAGCCTAGTACCGTTGCGTTTAGCCGGCTCTGTTTTTCAAGAGCCTGAGCGACTAGCGCGTTGCGTAAGGGATATTTCTCTCCGGGCGTCCTGGTTTTTCATCCAAGCTTAATCCATATAAGCCCCTTTCATGGCGCTGACCGCATGCTGGGCATACAGTTTCAACAGTCCGCGGTCATACTTGGAGGTAAACCCTTTCCAGTTCTTCCTCCTCTCCTCCAGCACTGCCGCCACTTCCTCCTCGGACATCTCCTGTCCATGAATGCCGATGATCGCCAGCTTTCTTGCCTCCACATCCAGCTCAATGATATCGCCCTCTTCCACCAGCGCAATGGGACCGCCCGCTGCCGCCTCGGGAGATACATGGCCTACCACCGGCCCTCTGGAGGCACCGGAGAACCTTCCGTCCGTGATCAGCGCCACGCTCGCCGCAAGCTCGGGATCGGAGCAGATCGCCTCACCGGTATAGAACATCTCAGGCATCCCTGTCCCTCTGGGGCCTTCATACCGAATAAAGATCGCATCGCCGGGCTTGATCTTTTTCTTCAATACCGCATCGATGGCTTCCTCCTCGCTGTCAAATGGCTTCGCGTTCAGCTTCGCCTTAAACATCACCTTCGGGCATGCCGTATGCTTGATCACAGCCCCCTCCGGTGCCAGATTGCCGCGCAGGATCGCAATGCTGCCGTCTGTCCCCAGAGCATGGTCAAAGTCTCGGATGATATCCGTATTTTTGATCTCCTTGCCGATCACTTTGCTCTTTTCCTGCAGGATCGCATCACAGTGCTCATAAAATCCGTTCTGCTTCATCTCCTCCAGATTCTCGCCCAGCGTCTTACCTGTCACCGTCATCACATCCAGATGCAGCACTTCCTTGATCTCTTCCATCACTCTCGGCACGCCGCCTGCATAATAGAAATACTGTGCCGGCCAGTCCCCCGCGGGACGGATATTGAGCAGGTAATGCGCCCCTCTGTGCAGCCGATCAAACGTATCCGCATCGATCTCAAAACCGAATTCATGGGCGATAGCCGGAATGTGCATCACCGCATTGGTGGAACCGGAGATCGCCGCATGCACCATGATCGCATTCTCAAAACTCTTCATAGTCACGATGTCACTGGCTTTGATGCCTTTCTTCACCAGCTCCATCAACTGTTTTCCCGCTTTATATGCCGCCTCTTTCAGCTCCGGCGCGGTAGCGGGCATCAGAGCCGTACCCGGCAGCATCAGTCCTAACGCTTCCGCCATGATCTGCATCGTGGATGCCGTTCCCATAAAGGAACATGCGCCGCAGCTCGGGCAGGCATGCTGTTTATAATAGGTAAGCTGTTCTTCCGGGATCTCCCCTCTCTCAAACTGAGCGCTGAACTTCCCGATCTGCTCCAGCGTCAGCAGCTCATTGATCTTACAGCCCGGATCGTTCTCCACATACTCCGGCGTCACTACAGTGGCTTCCATAACGCCTCCCGTCACCACAATAGCGCTCATATCCTTGTTTCTGCCGATGCTCATCAGCATCGCCGGCATTGCCTTGTCACAGCTTGCCACAAAAACACCGCCGTCAAAAGTGGTGGCGCCGATCTGAGCCTCCACCAGATTCACGATGGCATCCCTGTGTGCCAGAGAATAATTAATGCCGTCATGTCCCTGCGCCATACCGTCACACATATCCGTCGCATAATAACGGGCAGCCTTTCCGCCGTTATCATCCACGCCCTTCACCGCTTCCTCCACAAAGGTATGCAGATGTCCGGAACCCGGATGGCTGTTGCCATATGTACTTTCTATGATGATCTGAGGTTTACCCAGATCCTCCACCTTCCATCCCATCCCCATTCTCAGGGGGTCCATTTCCGGTGCTATCTTTCTGATCTCCTGACTCTTATACATGACATCATCTCCTTCACTTCTGTTATTAGTTTCCCCGTTCATGCATCATACATAACGCCGCGCCTGATCGCTTCCCGTCTCAGCTCCTGACTGTTATAAGTCAGGTGCATCAGCATCATATCCTTCGCCCACTGCGGATCATGAGCCTCCAGCGCCTCCAGAATATCACGGTGTTTCGCCGTGGATTCCGGCGTCGCCTCCCTGTGGGTATATTTGATGAACAATTCCACCCCCTGCCGCAGTACCGGTATCAGCTTCGGCGCCACAAGGTTACCGCTGCTCTCCGCCAGAACGATATGGAATTCCACGTCCAGAGGCATACGCTCTCTTCTCTGCGCAGAGAGGCGTTCCATCTCGTCACACATCTCCCGCAGTTTTCCAAGCTGTTCCTCCGTTATATTCTTTGCCGCCATATAGGCGATCTCCGGCTCCAGCAACATCCGTATCTCATGCAGGTCCCATGTCAGCTTGAACTGATCCTGGATCAGTTCGAGCCCCAGCGGATCTCCTGCCAGCGGCGCTTTTCCGTCCGATACATAAGTACCGGAACCCTGACGCACCTCAAGCACGTTCCGAAACACCAGTATCTTGATCGCTCCCCGCACCGTTCCCCGGCTCACGCCCATGCGTTTCGCCATCTCCATCTCCGTCCCCAGACGGTCTCCCGGCTGCAGGTTGTTCTCCTTGATATACTCCACGATCTTCTCAAGCACCTGTTCTGTTAATGTTGCCTCTACATTCAAATTTTGATCACCTCTGCCTTAAAATTATGTCATCTAATCCCGGATGTCCTGAAACTCGCAAACCCGCGGTCATTATATCGTAATCTTCCGATTCCTCGCAGTCACCTGCCACCAGTCCACCAGTTTCCCGTCAGATACCACCGGCACCTCCGGATAAAGCGCGCTGGTAGGACACACATGCATCGGGATCGCAAACAGCACATCCCCCACTTCTGGAATGTCTCCCGCATGCTCCGGCGGCACTTCCACCACCCAGTGCTCCTCATTCTGCAATACGGTTTTCGCATACTCCATGCCCGAAAGGACCGCCCTCTCAGGCGCAGGATCTGTCGCCACCGCCTTGGTTCCCATATCCAGCGTAAAGGTATTGTTACCCTGCACGCTGACTACTCTGGTCAACACCGCCGCCCCGGGTACAAAATCGAGATCCCGATAAGCCGCCTGATATCCCGCATCCTGAATGATACAGGTTCCGGGACTTAAATACTCCTCGTTCAGTTTCTGATGGCACGGGAAAGAAGGCGTTCCCCCCATGATCAGAATACCACAGTCAAGCTCTGATGCAAGAAGCCTTTCCTTGATCCCCGCTATCTTCTCATCCACCGCCGTCACTTCCCGGTTGCGGACTTCATAGTCGGATTCATGCCGGTGCCCGTCATAGCAGTGCAGCCCCCGCATCGCAATGCCGGAAACCTCAGCCCACGCCCGGTAATCTTCCTCCACCTTCTCCATCGAAACACCGGTTCTGTGCTGTCCCGTGTCCACATCCATCAGAAGGTTTACGGATACGCCCTTTTCACAGGCAGCCGCTCCGATCAGTTCCACCTGCTTTGTACAGTCGGAAACCGCAAAAAATTCCGTCTCCGGATAGGCTTCCATCAAACGCAGAAAGCGTTCTATATTCGGTCCCACAAGAGGATAGGCAAGGGTTACCTTCGCTGCCCCGGCATTTCCGCACATCTCCGCCTCGGCGATGGTGGCGCATTTAAATTTATCAATCCCCTTCGCCATCATCAGCTTTACGACTTCGATCATCTTATGGGTCTTCACATGAGGCCAGAGGCGCCTCGTGCCCCCGGCCAATGTGATCATTTTTTCGATATTGTCAGCTATGATATCCTTATAATATACAAGCTGAGGAGATATCACAGCCTCCTGTCCCTCGAATGTGTATGTCATTTTGATAACCAGATCCTTTCCCATTGTGAGCTAGCTTCACTCACATTGTGCTTCCCTATAGCATCGAATACTCAGCTTCGCTCACAATGCGAGATTCGCTTCGCGAACTCGGAGTGATTCCTTATAACATAGAATACTCAGCTTCGCTCACATCATTCGTACTCCACCAGCACTTCGATCTCCACCGCAATGCCGCCCGGCGTCGCGTTGGTGCCGATCGCCGTACGAGCGGGAAGCCCCTTCTCCTCTCCGAACAGATCCAGAATGAGCTGGGAACCGCCGTTGATCACCTGCGGCTGCTGTGTAAAATCATCCGCGCTGTGTACAAAACCCAGCACCTTTACAAAGCGTTTGATCTTATTTAGATCACCCAGTTTTGCATCCAGATTCGCCAGAAGGTTCAGCACGCAGTTATAAGCCGCCTTCTGTCCCTCTTCCAGTGTCAGGTCTTTCCCGACCTTACCGATCACGTTCTCACTGCCGATCGCAGGGCCGCAGCCGCTGCAGTAAAGCAGCTTATCGCCAAACTCCATAACAGGCGTGTAGATACCGCCCTTTGCCGGAGGCTCCGGCAGTGTGATTCCCATCTCTTTTAACTTAGCATATACGTCCATTATTCTGTCCTCCTGATAATATATTTATTTTGTCAGCCACTTCATGGCTTTCCTAAGTCTCTCCGCTTCCTCCGGGCAATCCTTCACAAACGGACTGTGGTACAGATCCTGATACAGCTTCTCCACATTTTCCTCTGTAGGCTCAATGCCGATATCCTTCAGAGTCAACGGCATATTAAAGGTTTTCATCATCTCCCTCAGCGCCGGGATCTGATCCTCCTGTCCGTTGAAGGAGAGCTGCATGCACTGTCCTACGGCAACGATCTCGCCGTGGATGAAATCTTTTGCTTCCTGTGTAAAGTGGGTGCGGATCAGCTCGTAGCACTCATGCCCCAGAGCCGTCTGCCCGAAGCCCTTGCTGCAGCCGCTGATAATGCCTGCCACAGCGATATTCAGATAGGCGATATCCTCCACCGCTTTAGTCAGCTTCTTATCCGCCACA
Source organism: uncultured bacterium (assembly GCA_947647735.1). Lineage (GTDB taxonomy): Bacteria > Bacillota > Clostridia > Lachnospirales > Lachnospiraceae > 1XD8-76. Next base: position 122,891 of record CANSLJ010000002.1, read on the forward strand.
TCCTGCACCGCCTGCATGCCGCGGTTTCTGTAGGTTTCCATCGTATACTTCGCCAGTGTGAATGCAGTCACCAGCCCCACATCAAACTCTTCAATATCAATGTGGTCATGCCCGTTCTGCATCTCCACCATCTTTGACATACCGTCTAAAATACCGCTTGCCACATATCTGGGCGGCTCCGCCGCGATCACATCCATATCCACAATGATCGCATCCATCTCAAAGTTATGCCGCAGGCTCCCGAGGGAAGCCCCTTCCTCCGTATACATGACGCTCAGCGGAGCAAAGGCCGCACAGGTTGCAATACTGGTAGGCACCTGCACCACCGGCATATGACCTCTCGGCAGGGAAAGCTGCACACCTCCGAAATAAGCCGCCGCCTTGGACTGATCCATGATCCGTCCGCCGCCCACGCCCATGATCACATCACAGCCGGCGTCGATTGCCTTCGCCGCATGCTCCTTCGCTTTCTCATAGGTATTCTGCCCCGGATAAATGGATAACTCGTAAGAAATCCCCGCTTCTTTCAAGGTTTTCTCTATCCTGCCTTCCGTTGCTTCCCATGCCCGCGGCCCCGCAATGATATACGGCTTTTTCCCCAGCCTGCCCACTTCTTCCGCTATGGTTTCCAGTGCCTGCCTCTGCTGAATATAACGCCCTGCCCCGAATTTATAGGCGTTGTCCAGTTTGATCTCATCCAATGTTCTTGCTTCTGCCATTACATATCTCCCTTGTTTTCAATCCCGCCGTCCCTCTCCGGGCCCGGCATTTCAATTACACCGAAGTTCTCCCCATCCTCGGCCTTCAGCTTTCAGCCAGCAGAAGCACTCCGTTGTGCGCCTCCTCAAGCCACTCGTCCTGCCGGATCGTCAGTTTTCCGTTTAAGAACAGATAATCCAATCCGGTTGCCATCTTTGCCGGGTCCTGGAACGTGGCGTGATCGGTGAATTTCTGCGGATCAAATACCAGAATATCCGCATAATTTCCCTCTTTCAACACACCTCTTCCCTCCAGTTTCATCCGCGCCGCAGGCAGTCCCGTCATCTTATGGATCGCCTCCTCCAGCGTGTAGAATCCGCGCTCCTTCACGTACTCCCGGATCACCTTCGGAAAAGCACCGAACATCCTCGGATGAGGCGTATCCGTCGCCGCATAGATCGCATCGGATATGATATTGGAATAAGGAAGCTTTGCCACCGTGTCAATGTCATCCTGACACATGCTCATATTGATGATGGCAGTCTTTCCATTCTCCTCGTGCATCAGAGCCGCCGCAAGCGCCTCGGCATCCGCATAGCCGAACTTCTCCGCCGCTTCCGTCACTGTCATGCCCAGCATGGGTTTAAACTTCTCTTCTGTTACACCACTGATTATAATACGTTCCCATCCCAAAGTCACGCAGAAGTTGTCCCAGTCATCGTAGGGTATCCGGCTGCTGGCACGAAACTCCTCCACGCCCTCCGGCGTGCCCAGACGCTCTAAGGCCCTTGTCATATCTCCCGCCACAAATACCGGCGGTAACATAGTGGTCAGCGCCGTGCTTCCGCCCTCATAGGGATAAAAGTCACAGGTCACATCCTGCCCTTCGCTCCTCGCCTTCTCGATCAGCGCGATCGCCTCGTGGATCTGCTTTCCCCAGTTGTTCACGCCGCAGCTCTTGAAATGGCTGATCTCCAGCGCACATCCCGCCTTCTTCGCGATCTCGATCACTTCCCGGATGCTCTCCACCATGCTGTCGCCCTCGCCCCTGATGTGGGTGGCGATCACACGTCCGTACCGTCCCACCGGCTCCAGAATATAGGCGAACTCATCCGTACTGGAATAGCATTCCGGCAGATACATGATGCCCAGAGATACACCCGCGGCGCCCCGTTTCATCGCATCTTCGATCAGTGCTCTCGCCGCATCCAGTTCCTCCTGCGTGAAAGGCGTATCCGCAAAGCCCTTCACCGTGATCTTCACAGCGCCCGTTCCGACCATCGAAGCAAAGTTTAACGCCAGCGGCGTCTTTTCAAGGGCCCTGATATAATCTTCATAGCTTCTGGGCAGCCCCAGCTCCATAGGCCCCATCACAGCCTCATCGAAATCGTACATCCCCCTGGCGCCTGCATCCTCCTGCGGACAGGGCGTTAAGGAGATCCCGCACTGACCGACCACGGTTGTCGTGATCCCCTGTGCCAGCTCCCGCTTTCCGAAAGCAGGATCATTTAAGGGTTTTGCGTCACAATGTCTGTGAATATCCACAAACCCGGGACAGACCACCTTCCCGGCGGCATCGATCACCTGGTCGGCTTCGACTCCCTCCAGAGAACCGATCTTCTCGATCTTATCATCTTTTATCAACACATCGCCGGCACAGCCCGGATTTCCGAGCCCGTCATAAATGACACCGTTCTTTAACAATATTGTGCTCATGATTCATTTCCTCTTATTTCTTTTTATATTATCTGCATACTTTCCGCATTCCTGCTTTTTCCTGCCAAAACGGGAGTGAAGAAAGCCTCCACCCCCGTTTATATGGAATATCTATATTTTTTCCTGTAACCTGTAACAGTACGGGAATCTTCCCGATCAGCTACGTTGATCAGAAATCAGTTATTTACCAGCACGTGCATCAAATACAGCTTTCACACGCTCTTCGTCCGGTGTATTGTCAACCGGTGTAACAAGGCTTACTACCACGCCAAATACCAGAGAGATAATGGTTGCCGGAACAGCAGCACCGCCGAGTACGGAATCTACCCAACCGCTGAGAGCGGGGATCAACAGGTAAAGAAGGCCGAAACCTGTACCGGAAATGATACAAGCCATACCACCCTGCCATGTTGCACGTTTCCAGAAACGTCCCATGAACATACAGATCGCAAGACCCGGAAGAAGGGAACCTACTACCTTCTGGATATATGTAATAACGTCGTTTACAAACAGTGTGATCAGGAAAGCAACGCCGAGGGTTACCACCAGAGCGATCCTGGAATACTTCGGATAATCTTCCTCTTTGATCGTCTTGCCTGTTACGCTGGGATATACGTCTGTCAGCAGGATCGTGATACCGGAGATGGCATCGGAGTCACCTGAGGACATGGTAGCGGACAGACCTGCGATCATCAGCACCAGACCGAATACAGGACCAAGTACGTGAGTTGCCATGAAGGAGAACGCATAGTCAGCGGATTCCAGTGTTACGCCCTGGCCGTTTGCGATCGTGAATGCGCTCATACCGATGATAGCTGTTACAAAGCTCCAGAAGAACAGCATGATACCGGAAGTAAGGAATGCCTTGCGGGCTGTCTGTTCATTTGCAGCCGTATAAATTCTTGTACGGTGTGTCGGTGTACCGATAACGCCCATGTAGGTGGACAGAACCAGTGCGATAGCAGGCATAAGACCGTACTGTGCCAGGCCGTAGAAGCCCATAGCGCCGGGTTTGCCGACAGCTTCAAAAGTAGCTGCGATATTTGCATAACCGCCTGCCGCCGGAATAGCCTTGATCGCGATCAGCGCGAAACCTGCAACGATAACACAGAACTGAACCGCGTCAGTAACAACTACCGCAAGATAACCGCCGATAAATACATAAACTGCGAATGCCAGCACGGTGATGACTTTACAGATCACATCATCAAGACCTGTGATGTAAGCCAGATACTTGGAACCGCCGTTCATGTGGTTGCCCAGCCAGATGATCTCAACAACGAACATCATGAAGCCCATTGTCTGACGAACGATCTTTTTACCACCGTAATAGTACTGTGCCTCCTCCGACATGGTGAGGAACTTTTTATCACGGATCTTAACAAACATTAACATGGAGAGAATACCGGTACATGCACCTAATCCGTAGATCGCGCCTGCCCAGCCGCCGTTATAGCCGTTGGCGATAGCGCCCATGGAAGAACCGGTACCGATCATTGTTGCACCTACGGTACAGAAGATAAGGAAGAATCCCAGATTCGCACCACCTGTCAGGAAGTTGGAACCGCTGGTCTTTCCTCTTGTTGAAAGTACGCCTACCAGGATCATGATCGCAATGTAGGCGAGGAAGCCGCCGATAAACAACGGCACATACCTTGAGTCTAGCATATGAATATCTCCTCCTTAGATTTTTATAGTATCCGACAACCTCGGTTCGTACAAGTTGTCGAACAAATTTGATATAACACAAATTTACCATCCCTTTACATATTTGTCAATCGAAAAAGCCTTTTCTTTTATTTGGCAGGCGTTTTTTTATGTTTTGCACAATTTTTCATTCTTGTTTTGTGCACATTGTCCTATTGCATTTGTTCAACAATGTTATATAATTATCGTAAATTATTATTTTCAGACAAATACCAGCCGTTGTCAATTTGAACGGCGGTTTTTCCAAAACCGGTTTTTCGGCTCGTTTTTGTCTATCAACTTTATTGAATGTTTTAATTTTTTATATTTTTTTCATTATTCTAATCATTCTTATTTTAAAAGGAGGCTGCATGCTATGAAAATCACTGAAGTAAACACTTACACCGTCCGCCCCCGCTGGGGTTTTGTGGAGATCATCACGGACGAAGGGATCACCGGATGGGGCGAACCCGTGCTGGAGGGACACTGCAGTACCGTTCTCGCCTGCGTACAGGAGATGAAGGACTATCTGATCGGTGCTGATCCCGGAAATATCGAGGACATCTGGAGCACTCTTTACCGTGCAGGCTTCTACAGAGGCGGCGGCGTGCTGATGAGCGCCATCTCCGGTATCGATCAGGCTCTGTGGGATATCAAGGGAAAGGCTCTGGGCGTACCCGTATATGAACTGATGGGAGGCGCCTGCCATACAAAGATGAAAGTTTACAGCTGGATCGGCGGAGACCGTCCCAGCGATGTGGGTGCTGCAGCCCTCGAGAAGAAAAATGCGGGCTTCAAGGCGATCAAGATGAATGCTACCGAGGAACTGCAGATGGTTGATTCCTATGACAAGGTAGATGCTGTATTGGAGCGTGTTGCGGCGATCCGTGAATCCTGCGGCAAGTATTTCGGCATTGCCATCGACTTCCACGGCCGTGTGCATAAACCCATGGCGAAGATCCTTGCCAAAAAGCTGGAAGAATTTGATCCCATGTTTATCGAGGAGCCCGTGCTGTGCGAAAACATGGAATATTTCCCTGAGATCGCGGCAGCCTGCAATATTCCGATTGCTACGGGCGAACGTCTCTTCAGCAAATATGATTTCAAGCGCCTTCTGCAGACCGGCGGTGTGGATATCATTCAGCCCGACTTAAGCCACGCGGGCGGCCTTACCGAGGTGAAGAAGATCGGCGCTATGGCGGAAGCTTACGATGTGGCGCTGGCTCCCCACTGCCCTCTCGGACCGATTGCACTGGCAAGCTGCCTGAACGTGGACGCTACCTGCTACAACGCAGTCATTCAGGAACAGAGCATGGGTATCCATTACAATGTGGGCAAGAGCGTTCTGGATTATGTTAACAACAAAGAAGATTTCGAGTTTATTGACGGTTATGTAAATCTGCCGAAGCTCCCGGGACTTGGTGTGGATGTGAACAAGGAACTGGTGCTGGAGGAGGCCAAGGTGAACCATAACTGGAAGAATCCTGTCTGGAGACATGAGGATGGATCTATCGCGGAGTGGTAAACAAACGCCGTCACTCTTCGCGAGCCAGCTTATTGAAAAAAACAGTTATAAAAAGGACGTAAGAAGGCAAAAGCCCTCACAGTTTAATTGCTGTGAGGGCTTTCCACATTATTATATCGTTATATTCTTACTTTTCTGATGCTACCTCTGCACACGCCCGGATGCGTTGCCGCCGGCGAGGGAGAGAACTTCCGCCTCCGATACGAGATTGAAGTCATGCTCGATGGTGTGCTTTAAGCAGGAAGCCGCCACCGCAAAGTTGATGGCATCCTGCTGGCTCATGCCTTTTCTCAGGGCATGGATCAGGCCGCCGCCGAAGGAGTCGCCGCCGCCCACACGGTCAACGATATGTACCAGATATTCCGGCGAGAAGCATGCTTCGCCGTCCTTGTAGAGCATACCTGCCCACTTGTTGTCCGTAGCGGAGATGCTTCCGCGCAGGGTGATCGCAACATACTCGCAGCCGAAACGGTCGGAAAGCTGTTTTGCCACGCCGATATATCCCTCACGGCTGATCTTGCCGGTGTTGATGTCGGTTCCTTCCGCATGGATGCCGAATACGTCCGCCGCATCTTCCTCATTGGCAATGCATACATCCACATAGGGCATCAGTTCGCCCATCACTTTTCCTGCCTGTTCGCTGGTCCAAAGTTTTTTACGGAAATTTAAGTCACAGCTTATCTTCACGCCCTTTGCCTTTGCCGCCTTGCAGGCATCCAGACAGATCTCCGGATTCTCGCCGCCGAGTGCCGGTGTGATCCCTGTGAAATGGAACCAGTCCGCTCCCTCAAAGATCTTATCCCAGTCAAAGTCTTCCCGTTTTGCCAGAGCGATGGAAGAACCCGCACGGTCATAGATCACCTTGGAGGGACGCTGGGAAGCACCCTTCTCCACAAAATAGATACCGAGACGCGGTCCGCCGATCACGATATCGCCGGTGTCCACGCCAAACTGGCGCAGGGAATTGATGGCGCTCTGCCCGATATCATTGTTCGGAAGCTTTGTCACAAAAGACGCCTCATTTCCATAATTGACGAGAGATACGGAAACGTTTGCCTCTCCTCCCGCATAAGATGCCTCAAATCTTCCCGCCTGTACGAATCTCAGATATCCTTCCGGATTCAGGCGCATCATAATTTCACCAAAACATACTACTTTAGACATTAAAATATCCTCCTATTCCAGTTCCGCATCTGTTCTTCCAGTACACCTATACCGAGGACAAATTTCCAGCTGCTTTGCATCTGCAAATTGTCCTGTGCACTTTCAGAACAGATGCTGTTTTGTTTTATTTTTATGCTTCCTTCGCATTCGTTACAAATTCCTTCGCAAGCGCCGTGATCTTATCGAACTCGCCGTTCCTAATCCACTCCGCGTTTACCAGATTGCCGCCTACGCCTGCTCCGATGGCGCCGGCACGGATAAACTCCGCAATATTCTTTTCATTGACGCCCCCCACTGCCAGCACGGGAATATGGCTCATCGGCGCTTTCACCGCCTTTACATAAGCCGCGCCCAGATTGCCTACCGGGAATATCTTCACAAAGTCCGCCCCCGCCTCATAAGCCGTCTCAATCTCAGTGGGCGTCATGGCGCCGGGCATTGTCACAAGTCCCTGCTCCTTTGCATAACGGATCACATCCGGTTTGGTGGACGGTGTGATGATATAGAGTGCCCCCGCCTCCTTTGCCAGATCCACCTGTTCTTTGCTCAGCACTGTGCCTGCGCCTACCATTACCTTACCTTCAAGCTGCTCGCTGATGGCACGGATGGCTTTTGTTGTCGCCTCATAATGGTCCGTGCTCTTCTGATTGAATGTGATCTCCACCATATTGATGCCGCCCTCGCAGAGCGCTTCCGCCAGCTTCACGCAGTATTCCGGTTCCATCCCGCGGACGATCGCGATCAGCTTGTTGTCATACACATTCTGAATGATCTCTTCTCTGGTTGGTTTCATACCCCATTTCTCCTTTCTTTGTTCGTATTTACGAACACGTTCTTATATTGGAACGTTCTATGCTTATAACCTATCACAAAAACCCCTGTCTGTCAAGTATTATCAGGCTTTTGTTTATGTATTCTCTTCTTGTCAAATGACAGAGTACATCAATACTCCCGCCGCACCTGCTCCCAGCATTACATAGACAGGATTCACTTTCCATCTCCTCAGGACCAAAAAGCTGACTGCAAAAATGATCACGGAAACCACATTGATCCCGCTCAAATCTACGGGCAGGTTTTTCTCACCGTAAAAAGACATGATCACCAGGGATATGCCCGCAGACGCAATCATAGCGATAACAGCTGGCCGAAGGCCCGCAAGTATCCCCTGCACCATTTTCAGTTCCCGAAAGCGATAATAAATATATGCAAGCGTCATCACAATAAAACAGGACGGAAGAACACAGCCTATTGTAGCAACCACTGCTCCCGGAATCCCCGCAACCTGAATCCCTACAAAGGTTGCGGAATTGATAGCGATCGGGCCGGGTGTCATTTCAGCGATCGTCATGATATCCGCAAATTGGGCCATTGTCAGCCACGAATGAATATCTACGACCTGATCCTGGATCAGCGGCATAGCCGCATAGCCGCCGCCTATGCTGAATAAACCGATCTGAAAAAAGCTCCACAGCAATTCAAGATAGATCATAATGCCGCTCCCCCTCTCTTACTCTGATACATCGTATCGATCGCTCCGATCACGGCGCAGACCAGGATAACCAATATGATGTTGACAGCCCAAAAACGAACCGCTGTAAATGATGCCGCTAAAACAGCAACCGGCAGAATCCGCTTCTTTTGAAAAACACTCTTTCCCATCGTGATCACCACATCACAGATCACAGCAGCTACCCCTGCCAGCATACCTGTCATCGCCATATCAACAATCACATTATCCCGAAAAGCGGTGTAGAAAAAGGATATAACAGAGATGATCATAAGGGGCGGCAGCACCGTTCCCAATACCGTTACCAACGCTCCGATCACCCCCGCCACATGATACCCCACAAGAATAGAGGCATTTACAGCGATCGCGCCGGGAGAGGATTGGGCGATCGCTGTCAAGTCGATCATTTCCTGTTCCTCTATCCAGTGCAGTTCTTCAACAAACTTTTTACGCATCAATGGTATGATAACAAAACCGCCTCCAAACGTACAGGCGCTCAACTGAAACGTAGATAAAAACAGCTTTATAAACACCTTTTTGTCATATTTCAATGTGCTTCCCTCCTTATGTCCATAAGTATATCACTTTCATTTTTCCGTGTCAGGATATGATCGAGGGGAAAGTCCAAAATTTGACTTTCTTTTTCTTTCATGTTACAATCCTTCAAACAACTGAATAAGATAAATGTCTTCAGGGCAGGGTGACTCTTCTTAAGCAACACCTGTTTAAGATTGAGAATTCCCGATCGGCGGTGAAAGTCCGCGGGCGCGAAAGCGCGGGGTCCGGTGAAATTCTGGAACCGACGGTATAGTCCGGATTAAAGAAGGTGTATTGAAACTGTCAGAAAAAATCTGGCTTTTGTTTATGCACTCTTTTTTGTCAAACTGCTCTGTACACATTTTCAATACACCTTAGAAAACAACATCTGAACGGCATTTTCGCTATTCAGATGTTAATTTTTTTAAGGAGGTATTCCAGATGAATATCAGTAAAACAAAGAAACTCGCAACAACAGCCATGCTGTGCACCCTCTCCTACGCCGCGGCCGTCTTCGGGCGCGTCCCCGTCGTACTTTTCCTGCGGTATGATCCCAAGGATGTCATCATCGCCATCGGCGGACTGATCTTCGGTCCGCTCACCGCCCTTTGGATCACCCTGATCGTTTCCATCCTGCAGCTGTTTACGACCAGCGCAACAGGCATTTTGGGGGCTCTGATGAACATCATCTCGAGCTGTGCCTTCGCCTGTCCCGCCGCCTGGATCTATCGAAGGAAACGCAGGTTGTCCGGCGCCGTATCTGGGCTTCTTGCCGGCGTATGCTGTCAGGTTTCGGTGATGATGCTCTGGAACTATCTGATCGCGCCGCTTTATATGGGGATTTCCAGAGAAGCCGCCGCGGAGCTCCTTCTTCCGGCGTTCCTGCCCTTTAATCTGATCAAAGGCGGATTGAACGCCGCTTTCACCATGCTTTTGTACAAGCCGGTCATCACGGCTCTGCGGCGCGCAAACCTGATAGATCCGGCACCCGGCTCCGCAAACCCGTAGGTCCTGAGCATTTCCTGCTTGTCTCCCCCGGTTTATGCTGTTAAAATGGGAAATAATCAAATCAATAAGATAGAATAAAGAAGATCAGGAGAACACCCATGAACAATACAGAACACCGCTCCACCTCCAGAGTTCTGGATATACTGGAACTGCTGTCCCAAAAACGCGCCGGCTATACGATGGCAGAGATCTCAAGATATCTGGATGCCCCGAAGAGCAGCCTGTTTCCGATTCTGCATACGATGGAGGCGAGAGGCTTTCTGCGCCTTGACAATACCTCCCAGCGCTACTGCATCGGACAGCAGGCTTTTCTCACCGGCAGCGCCTACGAGAGCACAAGGCCCGTGTACGACTATATCAGCGGCCTGATGGACGGGATCGTCAAGGAATGTCAGGAGACCTGCCATCTCGGCATCCTCACCGGCAGCAGTATTCTCTATATCGCCAAAAAGGAGGCGCCGAACCCGATCATGCTGCGCTCCCATATCGGCCAGCGCCTGCCCGCCTACTGTACCGGCATCGGCAAGGCCCTTTTGTCAAGGCACAGCAGGGAGGAGATCGCCACCATGTATCCGGAACCCTGGGAGCGCTATACGGCGAACACCCTGCCGGATCTGAACAGCCTGTTTCAGGAACTGGATAAAACCCGGGAGACCGGCTTCGCCTATGAATGGGCGGAACTGACGGAAGATATCTGCTGTGTGGCGGTCCCCTTATGCTGTCAGGAAAAGGTGATCGCCGCCCTCAGCGTCTGTGTGCCGCAGTTCCGCGCCGCGGAGGATGTGCTCGCCCGTATCCGGGATCTGCTCGCTGAAAGCCGCAGCGATGCAGAACATTATTTTGAGGAATTTCATATTTACGACAGCAGTTATCTTCTCTAACATAGTGAACTTCGCTCATATTGCGAGATTCACTTTGCGGGCTCAAAAGGAAAAACCATGAACACAAACATCTTATTGCTGGAAGATGACGAAAACCTCCGCCGCGCCATCAGCCTGAAGCTTTCCAAAGAAAACTATACGGTTTACGCCGCGGCGGATATCAAAACGGCAGCTTCCTTCTATCAACAACACCAGATACCTCTGATCATATGCGATATCAACCTGCCCGACGGGAACGGGCTTGATTTCTGCCGGCGTATCCGGCAGGAAAGCAGCGTCTTTTTTCTGTTTCTGACAGCCTATGACACGGAAGCAGATATGATAAGAGGCTATGAGGCGGGCGCCGACGATTATATCGCCAAGCCCTTCTCCCTCCCGGTACTGCTCTCCAAGGTAAACGCGCTGATGCGCCGCCTTTCGCCTGAAAAAGAAGAAACCGTTATCCGCTCCGGCGATATCGAACTGCTGCCGGATGAAAACCGCGCCAAAAAGAACGGGCAGTATCTGAATCTGACCGCCAATGAACTAAAACTCCTCTCCTGCTTTCTGCTAAACCCCATGCGCATCCTGTCCAAAAACCAGCTTCTGGAAGCCGTCTGGGATATCGACGGAAACTTTGTGGATGAAAACACGCTGGCGGTCAACATCCGGCGCCTGCGGGAAAAGATCGAAGACGATCCCTCCAGCCCCGCCTATCTGAAAAATGTGCGGGGACTGGGCTATCTCTGGCAGAAACCTGCCAAAAAGTGAGGCATATCATGAAAAAAACATTTATCCTTCTCACCCTGATACAGATGACCGGCACTGTCCTTTTTCTTTTTGTCAGCCTTGTCTATGCCAAAAATATTTCCCGCAGTGAACTGTATACCGTCCAAAACCTTGCCGGCGCCGTGATCTCCGATTTTCCTGACGCGGAACCCGTCTTTATCAAAGCGCTTCAAAATCCCGCCGAACAAAGCCGCCTTGCCGGAGAGCAGCTCCTCTCCTCCTACGGATATGACCGGCAGGAATATTCCCTCCTTTATCTTCACCATATATCCTCCTGCATCGGTGTCTTTGGGATATGCCTCCTTTTGATCCTCCTCGCAGGCTTTCTCCTCTGCCATGCCGCAGACAAACAAAAAAAGGCGCAGGAACAGGCATTTCTCTCCCTTCTGGAGCGCTGCCTTGACGACGACTACAGCTTTCTGGATCAGAAGGATGCCCTTTTCTCTCCGCAGCCCTCACGCTTTGTCCCTTTCACAGCACAAACGGATATCTTCACAGACACCTTTCTGAAGCTGGCACAGAAGCTCCGTCTGAAGACAGAAGCTCTCGCCAAAGAAAGGGACAACACCAAATCCCTTGTGACAGATATTTCCCATCAGATCAAAACGCCGCTCGCCGCGCTGAAAACCTGTTTTTCCCTCTATCTGGAAGCCGATACACCTGCGGAATCCGAAGAATTTCTGCTGCGGTGCAGATCTCAGATAGAAAAACTCGAGATACTGACCGCCTCCCTGATCGGCATCTCCCGTCTGGAGGCCGGCATGATCTCTCTAAGTCCTGAAAAAAACTCCCTGACGGAAATTCTGGTCAGTGCCGTAAACGCCGTCTATGACAAAGCCGACACAAAACAGATCTCCATCGATACGGAGGACTTTCGGGATATCAGGCTTATGCTGGATAAAAAATGGACGGCGGAAGCCCTTTTCAATCTGCTGGACAACGCCGTAAAATACTCACCTGACGGAAGCCGTATTCTGATCCGGGTGCAGGAGCTCTACAGTTTTGTGCGGATGGAGATAGAAGATCAGGGGATCGGCATCCCGAAAGAGGAGTATAACCGGATCTTCCGGCGGTTTTACCGCGGTGAAAATGAAACCGTGAAAAAGACGGAAGGCTCCGGCGTGGGGCTTTATCTTGCACGGAAGATTCTGGAGGAGCAGGGCGGTACGATCTCCGTGAAGGCGGCACGGGAGCGGGGATGTATTTTTGTGGTGCAGTTTCCATTATAAAATTTTAATCTTGTAAGCTTCCTGTAAGATTTCTGCCGTATATTAACAGTAGACAGCCGGACATATGGCGTTCAGACAGGAGGAATATATCGTATGGCATCCATCATTTTAGAAACAAAAGCACTCTGCAAGTTTTACAACGGCGGCGAAAATCTTGTAAAAGCCGTCGACCATGTGAATCTCCGGATTGCGCAGGGGGAGTTTGTGACCATCGTCGGCAAATCCGGCAGCGGCAAATCCACACTGCTCCATCTTCTCGGCGGACTGGAAAATCCCACTTCCGGCGAGATCTTTATAGACGGGAAAAATATCGCAGGACTCTCGGAGCCTGAACTGGCGGCGCTCCGCAGGCGCAGGATCGGCTTTGTCTTTCAGGCTTTCAACCTGATCCCCTCCTTAAATGTATGGGAAAACATCGTTCTGCCTTTGGGGCTTGATGGAAAGAAGGCGGACGAAGCCTTTGTCCGCGATATCCTGAAAACGCTGGATATGGAGTCCAAAGTAAACGCCCTGCCCAACACCCTCTCAGGAGGCCAGCAGCAGCGCACCGCGATCGCCCGTGCCATCGCGGCAAAGCCCTCCATCATTCTGGCAGACGAACCCACCGGAAATCTGGATACGCGGACCGGGGATGAAGTCATCTCCCTGTTAAAGCTTTCTGCCGCAAAATACGGGCAGACGCTGGTGGTGATCACACACAACGAAGACATCGCGCAGATGGCCGACAGAACCCTTATCATGGAAGACGGACGGCTCATATAAACCGGGAAAGGAGCATTATCATGCATACAACCACAATTTCATCCCTTGCCGGAAGCAGGGTTTCTTACTATAAAAGCCGTTCCATCCTGACCGTCATTGCCATCATGCTGACAACCGCCCTGCTGGCGGGGCTTGTCACCGGCGGACTGGGGGTTTTTGATATCACCCGCCAGCAGGCAGCTGCACAGGGAAACTATCACGCCATCTTTAAAGAGCTCTCGGCAAAGCAGGTAGAACAGTTAAATCTCCATCTGGGCGTAGAATCACTTCAGGCTTTCTGTTCTTTTGCCACCGTCACTTACGACGGTATGAACGGCTTTCTGAGTTACCGGACAACTTATAAGGAGGGCATTTATCAGGGTACAGGCAACGTGGCAGAGGGCCGCCTCCCCGAGGCGCCGGATGAGATCTGCGCTCCGCCGTCCTTTTTTGAACGGATGGGCACGGAGCCTGTCGTCGGCAGTAAGGTCACGATCCCCTTCCGTGTGGGAGGCAAAGGCCAGATACAGACAAGAGACTTCACCATTTGCGGCCTGATGACGCAGATCGATCTCTCCGGGATGGAGATCAGCGACAGCCGCATTGTCTACAGCGCCCTTATTTCCGAAGCTCTGGCGGACGAATATTTATCTCCCGAAGACAGGACATACAATGCCCTTGTCAGAGTGTTTGGCGAAAGCAGCCTGAATTATGATGAGATAACAGACATGATCAAGGAAACTGCCGCAGACATTGGCTGCGATGAACCGTATATTTCCTTTCATACACAATATCTCACAACCATGACTGACCTCAGTATGCAGACAGCTCTCACAGTTCTTTTCATAGGGCTTATTGTCCTGTTCTTCTCCGCCCTTGTGATCTACAGCATTTACTATGTCAGTGTGATCACGGACGTGCAGGAGCTGGGGAAGCTGAAAGCCCTCGGCGCCTCGGCAAAACAGGTGAAGAAGCTTCTCATATCGGAGAGTATGAGGCTTGCCGCCATCGCCATACCACCGGGACTGCTGCTGGGCTTTCTTATTCCTGCCGCAGGGCTTCCTCTGGTCATGAAATACATCAGTGAGAAGATACCGACAGTTTCTGCCATCGGGAAGATCCATATGTTTTCTCCGCTTGCATTGACCGGAGTAGTTATTTCCGTGCTGCTCGCGATCCGGATCTCCCTGCAAAAGCCTCTGCGCATGGCAGGAAAAATTTCTCCGATGGAGGCCATCCGCTATCAGGAAAGCAGCGCCAAAGGCAGTGTGCGGAAAGGCTGCCGCAATGTGGGCCTGCTTCAACTGAGCTGCGCCAACCTGCTGCGGCATAAAAAACGCACCTTTGTCACCATACTTGCCATGGGGCTGAGCTGTGTCCTGTTTATCAGCCTCTCAGCGCTTTTGAGCAGTATGGATCCGGAAGATATCGCCAGAGTCCATCTTTCCCGCGGCGACTTCTGTCTGGCGCTGGCATGCAGCTGGAATGACAGAGAATATCCGGAAAATAATTTTGACACACTCCAGCAAGAAAATCTGTTTGATGATGGCCTGATACGGAAGATAGAGAATATTGACGGTGTCACAAACGTCGAACGGGCCGGCTATATACTGGCAGGCGGCGATCCTTCCATTCCGTTTTTTGCGGAATCACCCAAAAAAAGCCTCTCCCCCTTCTCCCAAGAGGATAGGGAAACTCTTCAGAAAGCTGTTCTTTACGGGGAGATCGACTACGACAGGATGCTTGATGAAAACGGCGTGGTCTTTACCGCTGATCTACTGTGGAAAGATTCCGGGCTCGCCATCGGTGATGTGCTGTCTTTCACCCTGTATGACGGTGACAGACAGATCCCTTTTACCACCACGATCTCCGCCGTGATCAAAAGCGAAAATGATTATGATTATTTTCTCCTGCCGGAAGAGATATGGGAAGAACTGGATCTGCAGTACGATACCACAAGCGATCTTTATATAGATGCCGAACCGGCAAAATACAGTACAGTAAAAGATGCCCTGCAGGAAATCACCGCAGGACAGGAACATTTTGACCTGTATTCCATAGACGAGGAGATCGCTCTGGGCCAAATGAGCATCATCTTATTAAAACTCCCTGCCTACGTGATCCTGATCATGACCGCTGTCATCAGCTGTATCAATCTTGTCAATACGATGATCACCAGCATTGTCACCAGAAAGCGGGAGCTGGGCGTTCTGCAGGCTTTGGGCCTCTCCGGCAGACAGCTTAAACAGATGCTCTCGGGCGAGGGGCTTTTCTTCACTGCCGGCACGCTGCTGACCGCGCTCACCGTGGGAAACCTGTTCGGTTATCTGTCCTTTCTTTGGGCAAAGTCCCATTACATCTCGGGCGTGAAGACATACCACTATCCCTTCTGGGAAACCGTCGGCCTCACCGCCCTGCTGATCATCGGACAGCTTCTGATCACCGGCATTATGAATAAGCGGCTGCAGCAGGAGAGCCTGATCGACAGGATACGGAGCGGGGAGTGATATCCCCGCCTGTAATCTGCATATAAAAAGGTTTTATCCCAGATCCGTAAAACGCCCGAATCTGATACTGTAACCATACACAAGATAACCGATTGTAACAATGCCGATTCCTTCTCTTTTATGAAAGAATCACTTCCCATTTTCCATGTAAACAATATGGTGAAACACTTTTTATTTCTTCCGAAACAGCATGATCCCCTCCGCATCCAGCCGGAAGCTGTGGAACATCACCCAGTCTATCCCGGTGCGTCCGAAGACGGAAACCGCCGCATCCAGCACCGCCTTTAAATCCCAGGCAATAAAATCAAGATACCCGTAATAGACACCGGAAGCACCGCCGGTAAATAGAAAACTGTCCGGCCCCGCCGCCTCCTCTATCCCGTCCGCCATATCATCACGGAAGTCCAGAATCTCCGTGCTCCTGCTATCTCCCTGGAAACCGTATAAAGGGTAACAGAAATATCCCGCCGCGATACCGTCATGATGCATGGCATCCATCATCCGGGATTCCCCGCCCCAAAATTCATTTAACAGCGGCAGAAAACAGCTGCTCCCTGCATATACATCCCTGCGCAGGCCGTCCTGCGCCTCCTCATCCGGTTTCATCTGATAGCCTGCGTACAGCCGGCAGTACCGCTCCGCATCAGATAATTCCTCTCTGCTCAGAGAGAGATGTTCCATAAAATGCGGCAGAAGCTCTCGCAGCATCAGTGCCGTTTCCCCGGCAGGGCTTCTCAATATTTCCAGCTTCCGTATATACTTCATCTCCGCCAGCTCGCCGAGGGCATAATCCAGCATCGTGTAAACAATCCAGTAAGCCGCACTCTCCTTTTTCTGTAAAAGCGCAAGGAGCTTCTCACAGTAAACAGATACCTCCGCCGCCTTCCCTTCCCATGTTGTCCAGATCTGGAAATCCTCCGCCGAAACCAGTCCCTCTTCTGTTTTCAGCTGATATTTCCCTATTTTTTCTTCCCTGGACTGCCTTCCCACAAGGATATTCCAATTTTCGAGCACTTCTTCCGGCGCATGTCTCTTAAAATAGACCAGAGGAAACAGCCTCGACCAGTCTCCCTCCAGATTCAGGATCAGATCGTATTTTCCCTCATGAAAGCCGACTTCCGCATACACCACATCGAACACAGGCGCCAGCAGGATTTCCAGCTGTTCCCCGATCTTTTCACTGTCCGCACGCCCATCGATCAGTTCCCGGAGTTTTATCTCCTCCCTTAAAAAATTATCCCAGCCTTCCTGCACTCTCTGCCGGAAAGGCCTGCCAAACAGGGGCAGGCTTATATCCTCTTTTTTGTGTTCTTCTGCCATGATCTCTCCCTTCTTTTATCCGCTCCATTTAATTCCTACTGTTTATTTTATCCGATAGCTGTACATAAGGAAAATGTATTAAAGATATCGAACAACCTCCAGTAACCATTCAGTCCCCGCGCAGATCCTATTATCTGCCATTCCTCAAATAACCCCAAGCCTCACCAGCGCATTGAAAATCCCGTCCTGATCTATAGGATCTGTCACATGGTCCGCCGCATCCTTTGCAGCATCTGCGCCGTTCCCCATCGCCACGCCGATTCCGGCAAGCTTCAGCATGGAAATATCGTTCTCTGCATCCCCGAAAGCGATCACTTCCTCCGGTGTAATGCCGAGAGCCTCACATACGGCAAGAATGCCCTGTTCCTTGCCTCCTCCGGCAGGCAGAAAATCCACAACGCCCTCACCCCATCTTGTCAGCTTACAGGAAGGCAGAAGCCGAAGCAGTTCTTCCTCCTCCGCCTGATCTATAAAGGGCACCGCCTGCAGGATCTCCCGCTTTTCCAGGTCCTCTATCCCGCGCACCGGCGGTACCGCAGTGCCGATCCCTGCCTGCTCTTTTAAGATCCGTTCATCGATCAGATTGCAGTACATTGCATCCTTCTCCAGAAAAATGCAGCTCCTGCCGCGACTTGTCAGAAAATCCTTTAACAGTAAAAGCTGGTCCGCCGAAAAACAATTCTGTAATATACATTTTTTATCTAATTCGCAGAACTGCCCGGTCAGCCAGACCGCACCGTCAAAGGCAAGTCCCGGCAGGATATTCTCCTCCTCCACTTCCAGCGGATGCCGTCCCGTGGACAAGATACGCCGGATTCCTTTTTCTTCCAGCATTTTCAGCGCTTTTCTCGTGCTCTCCGGTATGACGTGCGTCTTCACTGCTGCCAGCGTTCCGTCTATGTCAAAAAAAGCTGCTTTGATATTTTCTGCCTTTCCCTTGTCTGATCGTTTCTGCATTTATTTCATCCTTTCCTGACATCTGTCTGAGATATAACTTTACCACTATATGTTTTCATCTGCCGGTCTGTCGTTTTTCATAATGATACTTCTTCCTCATCACAAGAAAGATCATTGATATAACATACACTTATAACAACGAAACAGCAAAGATAAACCATATTCTCAAAAAATGGCCCATTCTTCACTGTTCCTGAAATCTTTTATCCATTACATTTTAAATAGATCTGCATGCGTCCCTGTATCGATCAATGTTAATGTCAATATATCATCCTCAACCAGATAGATCAAAAGCCAGTCCGGTTGAATATGACACTCCCTGAATCCATCCCATTTTCCTCTCAATGCATGATCTTTATACTTCTCACCCAGTGGAATTCCTTCACTCAATTTTGTAACAATCTCTTTCAGCAGATCGATATTCATCCCCCGCTTCTGAGCAAGCTTATAGCTCTTCTTAAATTTCCCACTATGCTTTACGGTATATTTCACGAATCCAGCTCCTCAAAAAGTTTATCAATATCCGTATATCCTTTTACCTTTGAATCTCTGCTGATGCGTTTTGCCTCTTCCATAGCCTCCATGACTTCCGGCTTAAACTCCCGCATGTCTTCGGGATAAGCTACCTCAAAAGGTATTCCTCTCCGCAGGATTACCTGACGCAGAAACATATTTACCGCATCTGAAAGATTTAATCCCAGTCCTTCCAAAAGTTCTACCGCCTGTTTTTTTGTATTTTCCTCTATCCTGATCTGCGTTGGTGTAGTGACTGCCATATGATAACCTCCTTTGTGCCATTCTACTACTAACGGTATACATTGTCAATAATGATACTTCTTCCTCATCGCCGCCAAAAAAACCATCGAAATGATAAACGCCATCACCTCCGCCACCGTCACTGCCCACCAGATACCATCGATCCCGAGAATCACCGGCAGCACCAGCACCGCGGCCGTCTGGAACACCAGCGTACGCAAAAAGGAGATAACCGCCGATACGCCGCCGTTGTTCAACGCGGTAAAAAACGAAGAAGTATAAATATTTACGCCGGACAGCAGATAGGAGCAGGCAAATATCACAAAAGCATGTTCTGTGATCGCTAAAAGCTCCTGATCATAGCCCACAAAAACGCCGGATAAGAAAGAAGCGCTCGCCTGTGCCGACAGCATCATGATAATGCCGGCTCCCAGCATGAAAATCAGGCTCTTCTGTCTCAGGCTCTTCATCTCCGCATGGTTTCCCGCACCGTAATGATAACTGACAACCGGCGCCGTCCCCACCGCATAACCGATAAAAATCGCGAAAAAGATCATCTGTGTATACATCACAACGCCGTAAGCCGCGATCCCGTTCTCTCCGGCATATTTTATAAGCTGGAAATTATAGAGCATTCCCACCACTGATGCGGAAATGTTGGACATCAGCTCGGAAGAACCGTTCCCGCAGGTCTTTAAAAAGATACTCATTTCCAGCTTTGTCTTAGTCAGATGCAGCAGGCTCGTGTTTTTCACCGGCAGAAAGCTTTTTGCCGGTTTCCCCAGAAAATACAGCACCGGCAGGACACCGCCCACACACTGCCCGATCCCGGAAGCTATCGCCGCGCCCGCAATGCCCCAGCGAAATCCCGCAACAAAAACAGCATCCAGTACGATATTCGTAAGCCCCGCCGCCATAGTGATCCCAAAGCCCAGATTCGGTTTCTCCGCCGCCACGAAAAAGCTCTGGAACAAAAACTGCAGCATAAACGCCGTATTAAACGCGGTTATGATGATCCCGTAGGTCATGCACTCCTTTATCATAGCGCCTTCCGCCCCTAAAAACAGAACGATCGGACGCATAAAAATAATGCTCAAAGCCGATATTGCCGCACCGAGTATCACCGTAAAGCACACCATCATCGTAAAATACTGATTTGCCTTCTCCTTCTTTCCCTCGCCCAGCGTTCTGGCAACCAGCGCGCTGCCTCCCGTGCCGATCATAAACCCGAAACATCCCTCGATCATCAGAAAAGGCATAATCAGATTGACCGCCGCAAAAGCCGTTTTGCCCACATAATTGGATACAAAAAAACCATCCACGATGCTGTACACAGAGGTAAAGATCATCATCGCAATGGTCGGCAGGGAAAAACGCAATAGTTTTTTACAGGTAAAATGTTCTGATAACTGTATCTTCATGTTCTTCCGCCTCCTTTTTCAAAGACCGTCTGTATATTTACTTTTAACTGTTTTGTATATCTGTCAAATAACATCATAAATTCCTCCTGTTCTTCCTTTGTCAGAGCACCCAGAGCGCTCCTTTCAGCTTCGATAATATGATCTACTGTCTCTTCGCAGAGTTTTACACCTGAAGAAGTCAGCAGTATCCGTTTACTGCGCCGGTTGCCGCCGCTGCCGCCTATCGACAGCGTAATATATCCATCCGTTCCCAGTTTTTTCAGTGCTGAATTGACTGACTGTTTCGGTCGATATAAACTGCTGCATATCTCGCTCTGCACGGGCTTTCCCATCTCCGCACGCAGATAATACAAGATCCAGAACGCACACTCGGACAGGCCGAATTTCCTTGCAATATCACGATAAATGTCATCATTCTCCTTGATGATCGCATTATACTGCTTTAATCCTGCATCCAATGCCTCAGGCCCCCTGTCTTTCTCCATGTGCTTCCCCGCATCCTGATCTGATACCTGAAACCGGTACATAATCCGTCCTGCACACCCGCATTCAAAAAGTCCGAATACAGACTTTTTGTATTATAGTCTGTGTTCGGACTTTTGTCAAGTGTTTTATTGTCTCTGCACTGCCTGATTTGTCATAGCCGGCTTTTATGTTCATTTATTTAATCAAACAACAATGCAACTGATAGTTTCCATATAGTTGGTAGAACAAAACCGGATAAACTGCTATACTGTCCTTATCAATTTAAGCGGAGGACAGCAGTATGAACGAAAATCAGCTTGCAGAAAACATTGTGCACTATCGCAGAAAAAAGGGACTGTCACAGGAAAAAGTTTCTGAATATATGGAAGTAAGCCGTCAGGCCGTAACAAAATGGGAAAATGGTATTTCCAGACCGAGTTCGGATCATTTGATCAAGCTGGCAGAACTGTTTGAGATAAATCTTGATACGCTGCTCGGTAATAAGGAAGAGGAAAAACTGCTCATGCAGCCGGAAATATCCACTGGAAAAGCGCCGTGGATCTTTATCGGAATATCCATCCTCTGTATATCTGTATATGTGACCGGCAGCGCCCTGCTGGATATTTTCAGTATAGGGGCTTTCATCTGCATGTTTATTTTATGTATTCCGATCCAACTGTTTTTGCATCTCTATTTTTCCCATGCAGTGAAAAATGATTCTTTCAGCACAATTGCGGGTTTTGATAACAAAACAGAATACAATATCCGCGAATTAAAGAAAATGCTGGTACAGATAGATCTGCATATCGGCATCATCTCCGCCAATTATGTTTTTATGCTTTGCGCGGTTCACTTTCTAAGTTCTGATATGAAATGGCTAAGCGGCTTTCTGATCGCTGCATATGCCCTGAACCTTATCACAGCGGTGATGATCACCAACTATAAAATGGCAGATAAAATATATCTCCATGATGATGATAAAAAACGCGCCAAAAGAAGTATGCCCATAACTATAATATATATCTTGCTATTATTCATCGGAACCGGCATAACAGGCATACTATTTGAAATAAAGGGAAAAATAAAGGGAATTGAAAATAATACCATGCCTGCGATAAAAATATGCGGACTTCTGCTCCTCGGCATCACTGCCGCAACGACAGGCTTTCTTTCCGAAAACAACCGGATCAAAAAATGGGATCCCGCTGATATGAATTATAAACCGAGCCGAACAGGTATCGCAGGTTTATTGATCTGTGTGATTCTGTATGGATTGATATGTATTTTATAGAACAGCAAGCAGCTATCAAAATCATCCCCAAAATTTTATGAAATATAGAAAAGTCAAAAGTTTTCAACTTTCAAGTCGGAAACTTTTGACTTTTTAAATCTTTTTGATATAATAGCCGCAAAAACAATTGTCCCTTCTCGGCCTGTTTCATCGGTATCTCTTATATCTTTATCACTTCCCGCGCTCCGCGATCGCCGCAATATCCACCAGCGTCAGCTGATTTCCCTGTCTCTCCTTATTCTCCAGACTGGTCACCAGCGCCCTTGCGGTATCCATCGCCGTGATACAGTTCACGCCTGTCTCGATGGCGGTACGGCGGATCAAAAAGCCGTCTCTGGACTTATCCCGCCCCTGTGTGGGCGTATCGATCACAAGATCGATCCTGTGCCCTAAGATCAGATCCATCACAGTAGGCGATTCCTGAGAGATCTTATTGACCTTTCTCGCCTTCACCCCTGCCTCGTTTAACGCCGCAGCGGTACTTCTCGTCGCGTAAATAATATACCCCAGCTTCTCAAAACGGCGACCGATCTCAATGGCTTCGCCCTTGTCCGCATCCTTCACCGTAATGATCATCTGCTTGTATTTCGGCAGATCCACACCGGCACCCAAAAATGCCTTATAAAGCGCCTCGTCAAAGGTGGAGGCGATCCCCAGACATTCCCCTGTGGATTTCATCTCCGGCCCCAGACTGATCTCCGCCCCCCTGATCTTCTCAAAGGAGAACACCGGCATCTTGATGGCTACGTAATCCGCCGCTTTCTGCAGCCCCGGCTCGTAACCAAGATCCTTTATCTTCTTACCCAGGATCACCTCCATCGCCAGATCCACGATAGGAATACCGGTCACTTTACTGATATAAGGCACAGTACGGGAAGACCTGGGATTGACCTCGATCACATAAACCTCGTCCCCCACCGCAATAAACTGAATATTGATCAAGCCGATGACATGCAGCGCTTTCGCAAGGCGTCTCGAGTACTCCGCTATCGTCTCCTTCACCTTCCCGCTGACCGTGTAAGCCGGATAAACGGAAATGGAGTCGCCGGAATGCACGCCGGTCCGCTCGATATGCTCCATGATGCCCGGAATCAGAATGTCTGTGCCGTCACAGACCGCATCCACCTCCAGCTCCTTGCCCTGCAGGTATTTATCCACAAGGATCGGATGCTCCTGAGAATAGCGGTTGATCACAGCCATAAATTCCTCGATCTCCGCATCGGAGATGGCGATCTGCATGCCCTGCCCGCCCAGCACATAGGAAGGACGCACCAGCACAGGATAACCCAGCCTGTTCGCAACCTCCTTCGCCTCCTCGGCAGTAAACACCGTGCCGCCTGCCGCCCTCGGGATCCCGGTCTCCTGCAGGATCCGGTCAAACAGCTCCCTGTCCTCCGCGGCATCCACATCCTCCGCCTTTGTGCCGAGGATAGGCACGCCCATCTTCATCAGATCCTCCGTCAGCTTGATCGCCGTCTGGCCGCCGAACTGTACCACAGCCCCGTCAGGCTTCTCCAGCCTGACGATATTCTCCACATCCTCCGGCGTCAGCGGTTCAAAATACAGCTTATCCGCAATATCAAAGTCCGTGGACACCGTCTCCGGATTGTTATTCACGATGATCGTCTCATACCCTGCCTTTGCAAAAGCCCAGGTGGCATGGACGGAACAATAGTCAAACTCGATACCCTGCCCGATTCGGATAGGACCCGAGCCCAGCACCAACACTTTCTTTTTATCCTTTGTCTCCGCCGCCTCATTCTCCCCGCTGTAAACGGAATAATAATAGGGCGTCTGTGCCTCAAATTCCGCGGCGCAGGTATCTACCATCTTATAAGCAGCCGTAATACCGGCGTCATACCGTCTTGACTTGATCTCTTCCTCCGAAATCCCGGTAAGGCGGGCAATCACATTGTCAGGAAACTCCATCCGTTTTGCTTCCCGCAGAGTCTCCGTGGAAAGCCCGCTGCCTTCCTGTTCCAGTTTCTCTTCCATCTCTGTCAAAATAGCGATCTTATCAATAAACCACTCATCCACCATAGTGATATCATGAATAGTTTTATAATCAATCCCCTTGCGCACCGCCTCGGCGATCAGGAAGATTCTCTGGTCATCCACTGTTTTCATGCGCTCCAGCAGATCTTCCCGGGACAGCGCGGAAAAATCATAACTCCGCAGACAATCCACATGCTGCTCCAGAGAACGCAGCGCTTTCATCAGCGCCCCCTCGAAGCTGTTACAGATGCTCATCACCTCACCGGTAGCCTTCATCTGTGTCGTCAGCGTACGCTTTGCCGTCAGGAACTTGTCAAAGGGAAGCCTCGGAATCTTCACAACACAATAGTCCAGCGTCGGTTCGAAGCTGGCATAAGTTTTCCCTGTGATAGCGTTCTTGATCTCATCCAGCGTATAGCCCAGCGCGATCTTCGCCGCCACCTTGGCGATCGGATACCCTGTTGCCTTGGACGCCAGCGCCGAAGAACGGCTCACCCTGGGATTCACCTCGATAACGCAGTACTCAAAGCTTGTGGGATGCAGTGCAAACTGTACATTACAACCGCCTGTGATCTCCAGCTCGTTGATGATGTTCAGCGCCGCGCTCCGCAGCATCTGATACTCCTTATCCCCCAGCGTCTGGGAGGGTGCCACGACGATGGAGTCCCCGGTATGCACGCCCACCGGATCGATATTCTCCATATTGCAGACAGTGATGCAGCTGCCCATGGAATCCCGCATCACTTCATATTCTATCTCTTTCCAGCCTGCGATACAGCGCTCCACCAGCACCTGCCCTACTCTGGAAAGGCGCAGGCCGTTTTCCAGAATCTCTTCCAGCTGCACCTGATTATGGGCAATACCGCCGCCGGAACCGCCCAGCGTATAAGCCGGACGCAGCACCACCGGATAACCGATCTTCGCCGCGAACTCCACACCGTCCGGTATGTTTTCCACCACCAGAGAGGGCGCGCAGGGCTCCCCGATCTTCTCCATGGTCTCCTTAAATTCCAGACGGTCCTCCGCCTTTTTGATGGTAGCGGCCGTAGTCCCCAAAAGGCGCACATTGTGAGCCTTCAGAAAGCCGGACTCCTCCAGCTCCATGCCGAGATTCAATCCCGCCTGGCCGCCCAGCGTGGGCAGCACCGAATCAGGCTTTTCCTTCTCGATGATCTGCTCTAAAACTTTCACGGTCAAAGGCTCGATATAAACCTTGTCCGCAATATCCTTATCTGTCATGATCGTGGCGGGATTGGAGTTTACCAGTACAACCTCCATGCCCTCTTCCTTCAAGGAACGGCACGCCTGAGTGCCCGCATAGTCAAATTCCGCCGCCTGCCCGATCACGATAGGACCGGAACCGATCACAAGAACTTTCTTTACTTCCGGATTTCTAGGCATTTTCCATCCCCCCCTTTCTGACCGCTGACACATCATTTCCATTCACTTCTTCGCCATCGATCATCCTCATAAACCTGTCAAATAAAAATCCGCTGTCCAGCGGCCCCGGACAGGCTTCCGGATGGAACTGTACCGTAAAAATATTTTTGCCGGTATAAGAGACCCCTTCGCAGGTGCCGTCGTTGACGTTCACAAAAGCAGGACGCCCCACTTCCGGATCCAGCTTCTCCATATCCACCACATAACCGTGATTCTGGGAGGAAATATAAACCTTTCCTGTCGCCAGATCCTTCACCGGATGATTGCCGCCCCGGTGTCCATACTTCATCTTAAAAGTATCCGCCCCCGTTGCCAGCGCCATCAGCTGATGCCCCAGGCAGATGGCAAAGATTGGTACATCACTCTGATATAATTTTTTAATCTCTTCAATAATAGAAACGCATTCTTTCGGATCGCCGGGCCCGTTGGATAACATAATGCCGTCAGGTTCATCCGCCAGAATTTCCTCCGCCGCGGTAAGCGCAGGATAGACCGTCACCGTGCAGTCTCTTTTCGCCAGACAGCGGGCGATATTATTCTTTGTCCCGAAGTCCAGCAGGGCCACCTTCCGCCTGCCCTCTCCCACGATATATTTTTCCCTGCAGCTTACCTTTTCCACCACCTTGCCGGTCGTATACGCTTTCAGCTTTGGAAGCACTTCCTCCAGCACAAAATCCTCCCGGATGGTGATCATCCCGTTCATCGTTCCCTTTTCCCGGAGGATCTTTACCAGCGCCCTCGTATCGATCCCCGCAATACCCGGGATCTCGTACTTCTCCAGAAACTCCTGAATGCTCATATCACACCGGAAATTACTGGGCATCCTCGACAGCTCCCGTACAATAAAACCATCCGGCCAAGGACGGGAAGACTCCATATCCTCCAGACAGACACCGTAATTTCCGATCAGCGGATAGGTCATGCAGACAGCCTGTCCCGCATAAGACGGATCGGTCAGCACCTCCAGATACCCTGCCATCGATGTGTTAAAAACAATTTCACTGATGATTTCCTTCTCTGCACCGATATGCGTTCCCGCAAATACAGTGCCGTCCTCTAAAATCAGAAAAGCTTTCATGCAGTATGCTCCTTTTTTCAATAAGCTGCGTCTTCTGTTCCGTTATGTAAGCAACAGCCGCTCGCTTCGCGAACGTCTTTATGCTAATAAAATACCTTGCGGTATTATATCATAACTTGTCTGGTTTGTCAGTGAGAAATTATTGTCTTATCTGAAAAGATTTTTGTGGGAAATTACTGTTTGGGGGGGTGTTCATACAGTCCGGCCGGAGGGAAATTCATTTCTTCGTCGCCACGCTCGCGCTCCGCAAAATACGCAGCGGTACTAGGCTCGTGAAGGACCTCGCCAAGTGCCGGCGTATTTTGAGGGGCTCCTTAAGAAATGAATTTCCCTCCGGCCTATGTATTGATTAACCGCCAACAGTATTTTACCCGATCTGCATATTAATAAAAACGACGGACTTACGATATACTGCGGGAATCGTTTTTTCTTTTGTCCTTATATTTCTGTAATATTTCCATAGTTTTATATCCTGCATAACCGGCAGTAATTCCAACCACAATCCCGCCCAGAATATCCGTCGGGTAATGCACATATAAATACAATCTGGAAAATGCTATCACACAGGCAAGGACAAGAGCCGGTTTCCAGAGTCTGCGCTCTTTTGCGAAGTAGAGCGCCGTAACCGAGGCAAAGGAAGCCGCCGTATGTCCCGACGGAAAAGAAAAGTCCCGCGGTTTGTTTATCAAAAGCTGTACCGCTGTATTCACATCAAAAGGGCGGATCCTCGCAAATAAATGCTTCAAAATCCCGTCGCACAGCACCA
Source organism: uncultured bacterium (assembly GCA_947647735.1). Classification (GTDB taxonomy): domain Bacteria; phylum Bacillota; class Clostridia; order Lachnospirales; family Lachnospiraceae; genus 1XD8-76. Next base: position 150,348 of record CANSLJ010000002.1, read on the forward strand.
CATCCCAGCAGAGAGCCGCCATTAAAATAACACCGGATCTTCTTGTCTTCGGAACCGCCAGCAGAATACATGCCAGCAATATCCAGATGATTCCGGTATTTCCGAGAGCCGATACTGCCGGCATGATCACATCGCCGATTGGCGTCCTGATGCTCTGTATCAAATCCAATATTCGAAATTCAAATTCCATGGTATGTACTTTTTCTCCTCATATCGTGATATATTTCATCACTTATTTCTGCCGGTACTCCTGTTCCAGCTCTTCCGCCAGATACGCATCACTCATACAGTGCATATCAGAAACGCCATCCCTGATCAACTGATAGACCACAGAATGGTAGAAGAAATCCAATGCCGCATCCAAAGAGATACCCTGCCGTCCCGCAAAGCACTCAATCACACGGCTATATTTTCTCTGAAGTAAAATTGAATTCGCATTCATACCACTTCACTCCCTTCAAAACACAAAAACTTCAGTGCTTTCTCTGTGCGAAAACAGATTTGCAGGTTTGGCTTTTCATAGCGCAGGCGATTTACCGCTTCTGTCTTATCAATCAACCCATCAAAAAACAACTCCACCGTATTAAACACCCTATCATCAGCAACACCGCCAGCTACAAGATCATAGTCTGTTGTATCTTTTCCGCTGCGGCAATTCAGAATAAAATCCAGCCATGCATCGGAATATGAATCAAATTTCAGCATTTTCAGTTCAAATTCCCGGCTTTCATCAAATGCATACCGTGAAATAATTCCGGCTTTTCCACGGCGTTTGAACTTGCCACACCACTTAGCCGCCTGCTCATACAGAGGAGTAACATAAAAGCCGCGTCCAAAATCTACATTGAATCGGGAATGCGTCAAATCCGGCTTTATGATTTCCAGATAGGAACCGTGATAAAGAGTCATACTTCCACACCTCTTTCCTTCATCACATCGAGGAGATCGTCTACAATATATTCCCGGCTCTGGGTGTGCAGGACTTCATATTCCGGCACAATATAACTGTGCAGAATATCACCTTTTTGAGTAAATGCCCGATAAACCTGTTCCCCATCTACACCCAGCTTTGCCGCAACATTTTCAATGCAGAATACGGCAAATTCCAGCTCTCTGGAATTTTTGATCTTTTCATCCGGCATCATAAGCAGCCCCCTTTCCTTTATTATAGCCAAGACATCCCAGAAAATTGCATACTTTTTTCTCTTTACCACAACCAGCAGGCAGGGCATAGATATCCTGTGAAGACTGTAGAAAAGCGCCGGCACTTTAGCAAATGTGAAGAGATTTTCTAAGATGCAAAGCATCTAAGAAAATCTAAACTTCACATACACGAGCCTAGTACCGCTGCGCCTTTCTCCGGCTCTGTTCCTCAAGAGCCTGGGGAAGCGCGTCTGAACAGAATATCTATGCCCTGCCTGCGTCCTCCCGCCAAAAACTGCCCACCTACATCTGAAACTCCTCCAACTCCAGCAGCCGATCCATATACTTCGTCCCCAGACACTCCTGGAACGTTGCCTCTTTCTTCATACCTTCCAGCGCAGTCCCCGCCGTCTTGATATTCTGAATCGTTCCTGCCCCCGCGATACAGCCGCCGGGACACGCCATGCCTTCCAGCAGATACCCGTTATACTTTCCTGCCTTCGCCAGCGTCAAAAGCTTTCTGCAGTTCTCCAGCCCTTCCGCGTTCGCCACTTTGATCTCTCTGTCAGGGTCCAGTTCCTGTATGACATGGATCACCGCCTTCGCCACACCGCCGCTTGCCGCAAAGCCTCTGCCGTCCGCACTGGCACGGAAGAACGGTTCACCCTCCGGCAGCTCCTCAAAATTGACGCCCTTTGCATCAAACATCCCTGCGACTTCCTCAAATGTCAATACAAAATCCACATAACTCCGGATGGTCCGCCTGCTGGCTTCCAGTTTCTTTGCCGCACAGGGCCCCACAAACACGATCTTGCAGTCCGGATTCCTCTGCTTGATCAGGCGTGCCGTCAGCACCATCGGCGTGAGCGCCATGGAAATACACTCCGCCTGCTCCGGAAACAGCTTCTTTGCCATCATAGACCAGGCAGGACAGCAGGACGTCGCCATAAAGGGCAGTTTTTCCGGCACTTCATCCAGAAAATCCTTCGCCTCCTCGATTGCGCACAGATCCGCACCGATCGCCACCTCCCGCACATCCGTAAAGCCCAGCGCCTGAAAAGCACTCCTGATCTGTGTATTCTTCAATCCCTTGAACTGCCCAGCAATGGCGGGCGCCAGAATCGCAAACACCGGCGTACTGCTCTTAAGTGCCATGATCGTCTGGTAGATCTGCCCTTTATCCACAATGGCGCTGAACGGACAGCTCACAAGGCACATCCCGCAGGAAACGCACTTGTCCTGATCGATCTCCGCCCTGCCGTACTCGTCGGATTTGATTGCACCCATGCCGCAGGCTTTTTTGCAGGGCCTCTCCTGCTTGATGATCGCATTATAAGGACAGGCATCCTGACACTTTCCACACTTGATACACTTCTCCTCATCTATTTTGGACCTGCCGTTCACCATACTGATGGCGCCTCTCGGACAGACCTCCATACAGGGATGCTCCAGACAGCCCTGACAGCCTTCCGTCACCATGATGCGCTTTTCCGGACAGGAATTGCAGGCAAACTTGATCACGTTGATCAGGGGCGGCTCATAATACTTCTCCTCGATCACGCTCTCCTCCACGCCCTCGGAAATCGGCGCATGCTCCGATATTTTTCTGAGGGACATCCCCATTGCCACTCTTAAACGCTCGCCCACGATAGCCCGCTCCAGAAAAATACTTTCCCGGTAGGAAGCGATCTCCCCGGGGATGATCTTATAGGGAAGTTCCTCCAGCTTGCCGGGGTCATCCCCCTCGTAAGCCATTCTGGCAATTTCCGTAAAGATTGAATGTCTGATCTCTGTTTTTGATGAATATAATCCTCGCATCGCAAATACCTCCTATCTTAATTCCAGTTCCGCATACACCAGTACAGTACCTTATACCATCTACCGCTGTTCTTTTAATACCTCCAGTGCCCGCTCCAAAATCCCGTTCAGATAAGCGATCAGCACTCCATAATTTGTCACCGGCACCCCCTGCTCTCTGCAGCATTCCAGACGCCAGCTCATTTCCCTGCGGTTCAGCATGCATCCCCCGCAGTGTACCACCAGTTTATAAGATGACACATCCTCCGGAAACTCTCCGCCTGATGTAAAGAAAAAATCCGGCTCCGCCTTCGTATACCGCCGAATCAGTTTTGGAAGCTTCACCGTCCCGATATCCTCACACTGCCTGTGATGGGTACAGCCCTCACTGATCAGTACCTTATCTCCGTCTTTCAACTCCTCCACTGCCGCCGCCCCTTCTGCCAAAAGCGGCAGATTTCCTTTATACCGCGCCATCAAGATAGAAAAAGATGTAAGCGGCACGGATGCCGGCAGGATCCGGTTCACCTGATCAAACACCTGACTGTCCGTGATCACCAGCTTCGGCGGTGCGGCGAGCTTCCCAAGCGCCTCCTTCAATTCCGTATTCCGGCAGACATGGGTAAACGCTCCTGCATCCAGAAGCCCCCGGATCACCTGCTGCTGAGGCAGGATCAACCTTCCTCTGGGCGCTCCCGCATCCACCGGCACAACCAGCACCACGGTATCCTTCTCCGAGACCAGATCCCCGATCAACGTTCTTTCCGCCTCTCCTTTCAACGCCATCGATGCAATGCGCTCTTTCAGCTCCTGAATATGCCATCCTGTCTTCGCGCTAACATAAAGTGCATCTGCATTTTCACCGCTTTCCGGTATCTCTTCCAATAAATCCGCCTTATTCCACACCAACAAACATGGAATCCCTCTTTTCTCAAAAGCGGAAAGCAGCTCCTTTTCCATTTCTCCCAACGGCTCCCCGGCAACCGCCACGATAACGGCAATATCCGTTTTCCGCATCGCCTGCCTTGCCTTATCAACCCGCTTTTCTCCCAGTTCCCCGGCATCATCCAGCCCCGGCGTATCGATCAGCAGAACGGGCCCCAACGGTAAAAGCTCCATCGCCTTATACACTGCATCCGTGGTCGTCCCTTTTGAGGGCGACACCACAGAAAGCTCCTGTCCGGTGAAGGCATTCATCAGACTGGATTTACCTGCGTTCCGTCTGCCGAAAAAAGCGATATGTACCCGTTCCCCCGAAGGTGTTTCATTCATGCTCCCCATTGTCAACGCCTCTTCTCGTCTTTCAGAAGTAAAAATCCCTCTGCCCCTGCCTCGTCTTCAAAAGCCTCTCCCTCGTGACAGCCCTCACCTTCTCACTGCCGATCTCCATGAGCTGCCTTCGGATCACATCCTCCCCGATCCGCTTTGTCTCATCCGTGGCATAATCCTCCAGATATTCCTGCAGCGTAAGCAGTGCATTAGGCAGACAGCAGTTCTGTATCTCGCCGGATTTGCACAGGGACATAAACCTGTCCCCTGTCCTCCCCTCCCGGTAACATGCCGTACAGAAAGAGGGGATATGATCCAGTTCCATCAGCCATCGCACCACCTCATCCAGCGTACGCCTGTCCGATACATCAAACTGGGCGGAATTTTCCTCCTCCGGTTCCGGCTCCCGGTATCCGCCCACACTGGTTCTGGAACCGCCGGAAATCTGGGAGATGCCAAGATGCAGCACTCTCTCCCTGACCTCCTTCCTCTCCCTCGTGGAAACGATCATACCGGTATAAGGCACCGCCACCCGGATACAGGCAACGATCTTCGCAAAGATATCATCGGATATCCCGTTGTCAAAAGCGCCCGGATCGATATCATCCGCCGGACAGACTCTTGGCACACTGATCGTATGAGGCCCTACGCCGTACACCGCTTCCAGATGCTCCGCATGCATCAGGAGCCCTGCAAACTCATAGCGGTAAAGCTCCAGCCCGAACAATACTCCAAGCCCCACATCATCGATGCCGCCCTGCATCGCCCGGTCGTGAGCCTCAGTGTGATAGGCATAATTGCTCTTCGGCCCGGTGGGATGCAGTTTCTCATAGCTCTCCTTATGATAAGTCTCCTGAAACAGGATATAAGTCCCGATCCCAGCCTCTTTCAGCCTGCGATAATCCTCCACCTCCGCCGCCGCGATATTGACATTCACCCGGCGGATCGCGCCGTTTTTATGATGGATCGAATAGATAGTCCGAATGGATTCCAGGATATACTCCAGTGGGTTGTTCACCGGATCTTCCCCTGCCTCCAGCGCAAGACGCTTATGCCCCATATCCTGCAGAGCGATCACCTCCGCCCTGATCTCCTCCTGCGTAAGCTTCTTTCTCGCGATATGTTTATTTTTCGCATGGTAGGGACAGTACAGACAGCCGTTGACACAATAATTTGACAGATACAGCGGCGCAAACATCACAATGCGGTTTCCGTAAAAATCCTTTTTGATCTGCTCCGCCAGCGCATAGAGCTCCTGATTCTTTTCTTCCAGTTCACAGGCAAGGAGAACCGAAGCCTCCCGATGATCCAGTCCTTTTCGCAGACGGGCTTTCTCCAGGATCTCATCAATTACCGCCGCATCCCTTTTATGGGCGTCCGCATAGGAGAGCGAATCCAGAATCTCCTGATGATCTATAAATTCTTCTGCATACATGGACTTTCTGTTGTACATAAACGCCTCCTGAGATGCTTTTTCCATCTTCTGTCACTATTTTTAAACTGCCGTTTTCAGCTATTGATAGCATATCGAAAAATCGTATTTATGTCAATGAAGCAGCCCGGAACAGGAATGACAATTTTTAACTCCGTTATCGGTTGCCTAAAGGATAAAAATGCGTTATATTATTTTTAGAAAAAAGTTACCGCAAATAAACCCGTTCTTGCACTTTAAGGCTTACAGGTTATGAAAGGGCGTGATTTTTATGATAGATATCTCAAAACCAATCGTGGAAATTCAGAACTTAACAAAGATATATGATGGATCAAAACTAGCCGTTAATCAGATGAATCTGATGATTCCCAGAGGACGAATTATCGGGCTTCTCGGCCCCAACGGAAGTGGAAAGACCACCTTGATCAAGATGATAAACGGCCTTCTTGTTCCCACCAGCGGAAAAGTACTGATCAATGGGGTGGCACCTGGTCCTGCATCTAAAGCCGTCATTTCTTATCTGCCGGAGCGCACTTATCTTCCCCCTGGAATGAAAGTGAAAGATATCATTGCTTTTTTTGCACAGTTTTATGAGGACTTTTCCATAGAACGCGCCTATAATATGCTGCAAATGCTGGCCATTCCGCCTACAGCGCAATTAAAGACACTCTCTAAGGGCACAAAAGAAAAAATACAGCTTATCCTTGTAATGAGCAGACAGGCGCAGCTCTATATTCTCGATGAGCCTATCGCCGGCGTAGATCCTGCGGCTCGGGATTATATACTGCATACCATTATGACAAATTATGACCACCAATCCTCCATCCTGCTCTCTACTCATCTTATTACCGATATCGAGGGAATTCTGGATGAGGTAATTTTTATCCGTTATGGACAGGCAATTATGCATGCTCCTGCGGAGGCAGTGCGCAGGGCGCACGGTAAATCGGTAGATGCTTATTTCCGGGAGGTATTTGCATGTTAAAGAAATTATTGAAACAAGAATGGAAAGGGTTTTCTCTTGCACCCGCGATTGCCATGATCGTCCTGGCAGTTCTTACAGTGATCCTGATGAGCACCTTTATGACTTCCTTCTGGGAGCAGAGTTCTAATATATTTGTGGATCTGTTTGCCGGGCTGATCATCCTTGCTTACATCTTTTGTCTGGCGGCTGTTTCTTTTTGTATTACAATCTGTACCGCTGTCCGTTTTTATAAAAATCTATTTACAGATGAAGGATATTTGATGTTTACTCTGCCTGTAAAGACATCTGACCTTCTGCTCTCTAAAATACTGGTGGCTGCCCTCTGGAGAATCATTTCCTATACAGGCATCTTCCTCAGCATTTTCGGAATTGCCTCTGTCGCCGGGGCGTATATATCCGATACAGGCATCGTGCAGTTCTTCCGGGAATTTTTTGACCTTTTTAAAGAATTGCTCGATATGACATGGTTTGAACTTCCAGTGCCATTGTTTTTTATCTGGCTGATCCTGCTGAGCATCTGTTACCTGTTTTTTGATATTTTATATATTCATACATGTATCTGCATGGGGCAGCTTTTCCGCAAACATAAAATCGGCGGGGCTATCATATCTTATTTTGTTCTCCGCTTTGTCTTCAGACTGTTCCGCCAGATCCTGACCATACCGCTCTCCGATGTACTCTGGTATTATAACCTGGACGATATCTCTTCCGGGACATGGCTGCTCACAATGTTTATCTCTCTGCTGGTGATAGGGGGCCTGTGCATTGTCATGTATTATTTCTGTACCTATCAGATGAGCCGAAAACTGAATTTAGACTAAAAATCCGCAGAAGAAAAACAAATAGCTGTTTTGAATGACAAAATCACTTTGCTTTTCTTCTGCGGTCTTTTATACACAACATTATCTTCTTCCACGCCTATCATAATGCCTGTTCTGATAATGCATCTGCTTCGCTTCATACATCGCTGCATCCGCCTGTTTTACCTGCTTCTGGATATCAATATCTCCTTCCTGCCAGACATTTCCCATAGAAATACTGTATTCCCTGTTACTGTCGAACTCCGCCTTCAGCCCCTTTACCTTTTCCTGAAACTGCTCTTCCTCGATATTATCCCACAGAACAATAAATTCATCTCCACCGATCCTGTAAGCATTTCCTGAAGCATATTTCTTGATACAGTCCGCTGTCTTTTTAATCATGGCATCGCCGTACTCATGCCCATAGGTATCATTCAACTGCTTTAATCCATTCATATCTATGAACGTCACACCCAATGTACGAGGCTTTCTCTCCTTCAGTTCGTTGAACTTCCACATATACTCATTCCGATTTTTCAATCCGGTCAGCATATCGATGCAACCCGCATGCCGCAACTCTTCGATCAGGCGGCGCTTTTCCAAATCTGCTGTCACAAAATCTGCCACCGAACGAAGCAGTGTCATATCTCCCACATGCACCGCCGGATCATCCACCCCCAGAAAGCCCACAATCTCATCATCCCGCAAAAGCGGCGCCGTCATAAGGCTGCTGATGTCCCGCGTCTGCAGAATCTTGAAATCCGCCCTGTTCCGCGGCACATCCTCTTCCAGTTCGGCTATATAAAATTCACCGTTTTCCCTGAATTTTTTCATCCAATTTGCCAGAACATCCACCGGTATTCCCTGCAGTTTATCAATCTCTGCTTTAATCCCTTCCGCACACCATTCAAATGTGTTATCCGCCGTCTGTTTTTCTGCATCAATCTCAAAAATATATGCCCGCTCCGCCTGATAATATCCGCAGATCGTCCCCAAAAAACAGTTTAAAGCTGTATTGATGTCTTTTTCATATACCAGTGTGTGGATGCTTTCTATCAAAATAGATTCCAATGAATCATTTTTTTGGCCGTTCTTGATGTCAGTCATATCGCTCTCTCCTGCTGCCACTGCGGGACTGATATAATCCCTCTGGATCTTTTGGTTCATCTAGAACTATTTTATATGAAAAATCAGGATTTGTACATCATTTTATGAAATTTACAGTAAAATCATCTCCGCAGGCCGACTGCCTCTGTACCATTTAAAACAGCATAAATCTCAAAATAGTCCAGCACACCATACTCTTCCCGGATAAAATCCCGCATTTTCCCAACAGTCATCTCCAAAGTAATTATAATAGAACTCCGTGCCGCATCAATATAATTTCTATATTTTTTTATACCACATATAAAAACTCCCGATATAAAACATCATATACCCTATATCGAGAGTTTTTTACTTTCTGATTTTTATCGTTTCATTTTGTTTACAGATGGTAGTACACACCGCTTCCCGGTTTCAGAAGGACAAAACTATTATTCCTCCATCTGCTTCCTGACAGTTTCCACCTCCTCAATCGTACAGCCGACAGATTCAGCGATCTGCCTGTCATCCTTTTTTCCTTCCTGTATTGCCTGATAAACACGGATTCCTATTTTTATTCCTTTCCCGACGCCTGCCCTCTCTCCTTCCTCATACACTTCTTCATACGCTTCTTTCCTCATTTCTTCATAATACAACCGCTCCTTTATATACTCCAGCCTCCACTTCTCATTCAGCCTCGCTTCCTCCACGGCTCCATTCAGCTTCTGCGTCAGTTCCTCATCCTGCATGACCTTCCCAAACATAAAATCATCTTTCAGATCGAGTTCCTCGTAATTCTTTTCCCGACAGTTCTTCAATTCAGTCTCCATATTCAGTTCTCCTTTCGTTTTCGCAGGAGTTCTGAAATGGTACTATATCTTTCCTTTCCTGAAAATCCCTATATCGCAATCAGAAAATTTCAAAATATACTTATTACTACTCTATCGACCTGTAAAACTGTTTGTAAAATATTCTCGCACTTTATTCCAGCAACGTTTAATATGTCTAATTACTTTATAAATAAATCCGGGATTACCAAAACCAATATTTTTTATCTGAGGACATGCAAATTCTATGATTCTTTTTTGAAGTTTCTTATCTTTTCCTGTATTGGCGTCCTCATCAAAAGAAAGCATCATTTCTATCAGCTGTTGACAATTAGCAGGCGCCATTCTATCGCTGTCAAAAATGTCATATGCCTGTGAGGAATATTTCACCCACGCTGCAACCCTCTGCTCCCAATACAACCTATCAACCCAGTTTACTCCAGGGATTGGATATTTCAACACATGATCACTCCAATACTCAAAAGATTTCCTGTGCACTTCTGATTTTTCTAATGAATGGTCGCTCATTATATTTATGATAGACAAAATTTCTTCTTTATTAGTGGTTTTCCTGTCATGATCCTTAACATTCTTATAATAATAATGACATGTCACTTCCCAAACCGTTCCCCAGAGAACCATCGCTTTATCTTCAATTGGAACATCAAATCCACTCAAATATTGCCCTATTTCTGTGCCATCTGTAGAAGCGCCACCACAATGTAATAATATTTCATCCAACCGTTTATTACCCGCATAATTTTTACCTGTATAAACATCTTTAAACATATAATGCTTAATCTTACATGCAGCGGCTATTTTTTTAGGAATGGCAATATCCCATGGTTCTGTATCCCGTCTTTTTATCGTATAAGTATTGAACTTAATGCCGCTATAACAGGCAATCGCAAAAATCGTTCTGCTGTCTGCCCCCCCGGTTAATGGGAGCCATACTTCGTCACAATATTCCTTTGAAATATTTTCCCTGGAAACATCTCTTCTATCAGCCTCAAACTACTTGAACATATAATATCTCCCTCGTTATCTTTAAAATAAAATACGCCCAATGTTCCGCAGGCATCCATAAACAACATCTTGTCTTTTATCACTATCCATCTTCCAGCCCATTCGTGCATATGGTTCAAAGCATCACTTATATCCGGCTCTCCTTCTTTTACACAGGAGAATGCATGGCCGATCAAAATTGTATCATTCTCCTGTCTGACTTTCAGCTCATATTGATATGAAAGATAATACTTATCCATCAACTTCCTATGTAAAAAATCCTCTCTTTCATATTTAGTCTTTGCAATGATAAACTGTCGTCTGTTAACGCACCTCATATCAATCTCCTTATAGTATATATTCTATATTATAGAAACATCTGCAGGTCTTCTTTCCGACCTTGCAGTCTGACACTCTTCCGGATAATTTCCAACGCCGATAAAAAGTATAAACATCTCTGCTTCATCCATTTCCAGCATATGCCTGATTGCACCTTCCTGTCTATTTGTAAGTGAAGCACTGAGAGGCACACTCGCAATTCCTTCATAGTACAATGCATTCAATACACTCATCGCATACATTCCACCATCGATGAACACCTGGTACAGTTCCCGCTCCAGATTAAAATACCTTAAATCACCTGTAACAACGATCAATTTATCGATTTCTTCACCGAATCCTCTGTTGCCATTTTGATTATGAAGTATTACGTTTATCTTATCTCTGCTTATTACAACTCTCGATCTCCATCCCTGACGATTACATGCAGACGGTGTAAATTGCGCCAATTGGATCGCTCTGATCACTTTTTCTATATCAACCGAAACCTTTGAAAAATGCCTTATACTGCATCGACTTTTCACCATCTGGCTATAATTTAGTGAATCCAAAAATGCCCTGTCCGGAGCCGCAAATTTTTTTATGCCTCCGGCACTATTCCCGTTCCCCGGCAAATTCTTTATATATTCCTCCAGCATCCCATCTTCAAAGCCATATTCCTTATTCTTTCTCACATACTCATTCAACACAGATAAGGCCGCCTTATAAAAAAACTTGTCCACATCATATGAAACCGCATACTGGCTCATCTCCGCCACCAATTTTTTAACATTTTCCTTGCCAAATCCCGGGCGATAATTCAGATATGATAAACCTTTTTCTATAGTGTGATATAACCTTGTTATACTTGCTTCAAACTGTTGTGCGTTTTTACACATTCCTTCTGAAAACGCATTACTGATATATTTTTTATAATATCTATAATTTTTTATAACCAAAGAACATCTGCTTTCCATATCTTTTACAAATAACTCTAATTTTTTCATATTCTCTCACTTTTTGCATATTCTCATAGTTTATGTGATAAATTATATTCCTCACACAAAAATAAAATAGTTTCATGTCTTTTTCAAAAATTTATAAGTAATTTGTTTTATTAACTCTCTGTTTATTGCGTATGTAAAAAGTATTGCTATTATAATGTTAGCAATATTTAATAATACTATATTTATACTATTGAATATACACATCATTGTCAAACAACATATTATCAAGAAAAATTTTGGAATGTCGAAATCTATTTTTTGAATTTTCTGTATATCATACATGCGATACAATGCCAAAAACATACAGCTAATCAATGTAGATAATGAAGCCGCAAAAATTCCAATCGAAGTTACTAATGCCAAATCTATCACTAAATTAATTCCTGCCGCAATAAGTGTTGTAATACCTATACTTGTTGTCTTCATTTTTGCAACATAAATACCACCTAGATACGCCTTAATACAATCAAAATACACTGCCATGTACAAAATTGAAATATGTATATAGGCATCTTTATATTCTCCATTAATCAACACTGAAAATAATATAGGTGTTACAGCAATAAGTACCGCTAAGGTACCCGCCATAAATCTGTATACTACATCAAACATTAACGAATAGTACTCTCTAACATCATCATCATTTACAGATACAGAAGCATTTTCCTGCCATGCCATAGTAAAAGAGCTCATTACCATAGAAAGTATACCTGGCAATTTGTTTGCCACAGCATATACAGCGTTAGCTGAAACCCCCATGAAAAAAGACAATACCATTCTATCTGAAAACTTCAACACCCAAGATGATAAACTATTTGGAACCATAGGCCATGAATACATTACCATAGATTTTAGTGTTTTCATTGATATATTACGAAAGGAAAAATACACTAATATTTTTCCCTTCATAATAGTTAATCCACATGCAATAATTTCTGAAAAAGTTATCGCCAATAATACACCAATCATCCCCAAGTTATGACACCCTATAAACAAAATCACCAGCAACATATTCAAAATTGATTCCAATATAGAACTTACAGAATATGTTTTGTTCATAGAAAATCCTCTTGCCACTTGCTGCACCACACGAAATATAATATCCACGAAGAAGTAAAAACATATAACACTTCTCACAGTATTAGACAATTTGAATAAACAAAAATATAATGCCACTAAAGCAATTATTGAAGTTATTACACAGTAAGCAAGAATTGTAGATATAATAGTCTTTACCTTCTCTTCGTCTTCCCTATCATTGATCAAAAATCGAAAAGCCGCAGATTGTATTTGAAGTGTAACTAATGGCAAAAATAACGATACCAAAGTTGTAACAAGATCATAAGTTCCATACTCATCCTGTGTTAACCCACCTGTAACAATTGGCAATGTAATAATATGCGACAACTTAGGCAGTATAGTTCCAAAAGATAGTATAATTAAACTTTTTGCAAAATCCTTAGCCCTACTCATTAAGCCTCTTTCTCTAACACTTGATCCATTACTTTAAATAAAATATCAAAACAATTATACTTTTGAATTCTTTCTACATTTTTCTTAATAATATTAGATTCATCTATATACGCTGATTCCATGGCGTCAATCGCCTTTACAATATAATCGAAACGCCCTGTGTCCTCAACATCAAATACATAATCCTGTTGCTTACAGCTGCTAAATAAACTCTGATATTTTTCCGCCCACCCTAAGCCAATGCATGGGATTCCATGCTTATAGGCATGAACAATAGAATGAAATCTAGATGCTACCACATAATCAAAATTTTCTATATATTTTTCATACTGCCAAAAGTTAAGTTCCTCGTCTACCAAAAATATATTATTGTCAGAAAACATTGCAATAATATTTCTACAAATTTTAAGATCTTCTTTTGACTGCCATATAAAATATACATTTTTTCCCATATCCAACAGATGCTTTATTATCGTTTTATATACATTATAATATTCTTCCGCATTTACTGCATGATCAAGTACTTTCTCATTCGGAATCACTGCCACATTACCAGAAGTTACCACTTCTGGAATATATGTATTAATCTTTGTTATATCAGCAATAACTCTTATATCGAAATTCCTGCTCTGTAGCACTAAATCCGCTGATACTCCTACATTATTCAACGCCATTTCTTCGGTAAGAAGTCCATACCCGCCTTCTTCCCTTGCAAAAATCCACTCTGGATACTGCAGAATTCTTTTAATGCTTTCGATCAAATCCTCTCGAATATCCTCTTCATACTCGAAAGGCCCAAAAGATTGGGGCATTAATACCATTGGTATACCAAGCCTATGTGCTTCTTCTATAATAGTTAAATATCTTCTACTGCCAAGTGGATTTTTAAATTTCGAAGACAAAGCATACCCACTTACATCTACTATAAATTTAGTATTCTCAAGCACTTTCTTTGTATACTTTACTTGGGAACACCTGCTTAAATTTTTATTACGTGCATTTTTAGCAAATATATATACATCGTTATAAAACTTATTAAATCCTCTCACATCACCAGCCTGCTCCAACATTGCCTCAACAAATACTGGGCGATATAAATACTTAAATTTAAATATCTTCTCTTGGAACTTATCATATACATCCGGCGTGGAATAATATATATCATAATCAGGATATCTATTTCTTAATTCATATGCTGTAATAAACAGCATCGTCTGAGCACCTTTGTTATTAAAATTAGCCCCCGTTATTATTATATTCATTCTATATTTATACCAATCCCTTCCTCATAACTCTAAATAGTTCCTATTCTGTTTATCTAATCTTATCCGTTTTGCTAATGCTCTAAAAAAATAACTGGGGTTAAGAAATCTTGAATCAAAAATAGGAATTTGGGACTGTTTGAACTTTCTAATAACCTGAATATATTTTTTTATACCGTAATGCCTTTGAAGAGCAATATATAAATACTCTGCGCCTGATAAATGTTGATCCTTGCATATTTTTGATCCATAATGATCTATCAAAAACTTATACCTCTTAATTGTTTCCTCCAATCGTATATCATAAACTTTCTCATCCGTGCATGTCGTTAATGTACCTTTTCCTCTGGTGGCACAATATATAACCTCCTTACTTGCTGCTATGTTTCGAGAATAGTACCCGATAACTGTTGAAAAAACTATATCGTTAGAATACAATGACTGGCTAAAGCGTACATGATATTTTTCAATGAGCTCTCTTTTTATCAACTTTGACCATGGTACTCCAAAACCAAATGATTTCAAAGCCAACATGTTTTCTTGATTTGTGTTATTAAGATAATTTTCAATTAGAATTTCACGTGATACATGTCTGTCAGCTAGTTTTCCGGTATCCATATATACACTTGTCGGCGTAAAAAAAACCATATCATAATCGGAATCGAAATACTCCTGAACCTTATCATACATACCCGCCAGAAAATAATCATCTGCATCCGCAAATAATATCCAACTCCCTTTTGCATAATCTAAACCGATATTACGACATAAACCAGCTCCCTTAATACCAGTATTATTTGTGTAAAACTCTACTCTATTACTATATATAGACTTTACTTTCAAAAATGTCTCAAACTCCTTATCACTGTTATCATCAACAACAATAATTTGGATATCATTCAGTTCTGGTATAGAATTAATAAGTTTCTCTAATAAAGACGGGGTATTATAGTGAGGTATTATAATAGTTAAATTTATCTCCATTTTCATCAACCCATTTTTAACTAATTCAGCCAATTATAAATATCTACATTTCCTGTATATAGAAATTCATTATCATCCAATTCTATTTTGTATATATTATATAGTGTTTCATTTAATCTCTCATTATTAGATAAAATAATACTATTAACAAGATCAATTTTGGCAATATCCTCATCCTTAACATCATATATCTCAGACCAAGGACAATTTGCTCTTAAGTACCTTGGAAATTCGGCATTGCCTCTTTTCTCACTATTGTAATATACTGTTATATCCTGTTGAGGGCCTTCTCCCATCTCTAATCTTTCTATAACCTTTTCAGATGCATCAGTATAAGTGTATACCTCTTGAGCTTTATCATAATGCCAATGAAAGGAAGAGATTGTAAATGCTGTTGATATCATTATATATCCACACCAAACTACAAATTGCTTATTTCTTCTAAGAAACCAGACTGAAAGTAACCATATAGTCAGTGCTACCATTGTCATAATATAAAAGTAAATATTAGTTTTTTCTCCATTATAAAAATATTGTCTGAATATATTAGCCAGTGTATTCATAATCGAAGTGTTTTTTATTTCTGACAAAGTACATTTTAAAAAGAATACGATTACACATGCATTGACAATCGTTGCTACCGACAACGCTTTTTTCACATTACACTTTTTCTTTATAATAACAACAAGACCTGTAAACACAATTAAAATAGCATATGGAATCGCATACCTTAAATATATAAACCATCGGTAATCACCTGATAATACTGACTTATACTGCTTGATTGCAATAAACCCATTCATCATGATAAACGACATCAATCCAAAAAGAATCCCAATCACTAAATTATCAGCTCGTTTGTGGAAACATTTTTTATATTCAATAATATATTGAATATCCACCACAATAAACAAACCCAGCAATCCAAAAGACAATATCAAAAATCCTCCCAACAGTGAAAAGAAAATTTTTATAACTAGTATTACATATTCTATTGAAGTAAACATTCCAAACAATCTTGTAACTCCAACCGATTGCACATTACTGATATCATTAACTACCGACCCTTGTATTCCTTCAAAATTAGTCAACACCCGAACTCTATAATACCAATTTAGTAATTTGTACACAAAAAATCCTGCTGTTCCTCCTATCATACTGAAAATCGGAGACACGATCATATATCTGTATAATATCAATATTAAAAATATCAATATTACCGCTGCCAATATAAGGGCAATTGCCCTGCTATGAACAGATAAAGAATACATCAGTAAAAAAAAGAGTAAAAAGGAATATACTTTCCTCTTTCTCCCAATCTCTGTATTTGCCCTAAACAGAAATAGCATGCAAACAACTGAAATAATTCCCATTGGCAACTCTGACATGACCGACAGACCAATTCCATAATCCGGCTTCAAATTTCCCATTGTACAGACGAGTGCAATCATAAGACTATACAAATTTTCTATTTTAAACTGTCTAGATGCCATATAAAAAATAAGAACCGCCAAAAAAATCCAATTCATTAGGCTTCCGATTCTGCACACATTATACATTTCAGTCCATGTCTTACAGAATCTGAAAAATGGAGCATAAATAAGCACATGCCCATATCCATGCCACCTTCCCCTCTTTGCAATCATATCACTCCAGTCTCCGCCTGCTAAATAAACAGGAAATGCAATGGATGAAAGTTCATCACCATCCTGCAGATAATCATAGGTAAAACAAAAAACATGCATTATAACAGTAAAAAATATAATAAGACTAATACAAAGTTTTTCATTTACCTTTTCCTTATCAAATACCTTTTTAGTGTTACCCATTTTGCCATTATAATATATTTTTTATATTATTCTCCTTTTCATTTGATCTCTTTTATAAATATATCATCTTTGCCAAACTCATCCTGCCATTTCAATTTTTTACATAATATTTGCTTTCTTTATTTATCCTCTTGCTGTTTACTATAATTGTCTCAAACAAATATGCCGGACTTCTCATTTGTTTTGACAACAACGGTATATGGTTCTCTCTTAATATCTTATAAGTATGTAAAATTTTTTTTAATCCTAACCTACGCTTATATGCTTGAAATAATAGAATTCCTCCATTCAGATTAAACTGTTCAAATTCCTTTTTACTATAATTCTCCATGCCAAATCTATAACACTTTACATACTCCTGAACATGCATATCATATGCTCCTTCAGTAACCTTTGTCGTAAGCGATCCTCTGTTTCTTGTAATGCAATATACTATATCACCGCAAATAGAAGTTTTCTTGCAGTAATAGCCCGCCATAAAAACAAAATACATATCATTATGGTGAAGTGTTTCACTAAAATAAAGATTATTGTCTTTTATGATCGATCGACGGATAATTTTGGACCAAGGTCCTTTCATTCTTTTTACATTTAGCAAATTTTCATAAGTCGGATCAGTTAAGTATTTTTTTATTCTTGCCTCATGTACAATATGTCTATCTGCCATCTCGCCGGAATCAATAAATATACTGGTCGGACAAAAAATAACCATATCCTCATCAGATTCAAAATATCTACTTATACATTCATACATTTGTGGGAGAAAATAATCATCTGCATCAGCAAACATTACCCACATCCCCTTTGCATGATCGATCCCTATATTTCTACACGCACCTGCACTTTGAACCCCTGAATTATTTTTATAAAATTCCACTCTATGTGAATAATTTTCTACAATCGTTTCATATTCTTTTAAATCTTTTGTACTATTATCATCTACTACTATAATCTGAATATCTTCTTTATCAGGTATTGTAGATAACAGTTTTCTTAAAAATTCAGGACTATTAAAATGTGGAATAATGATTGTAAGATTACACCTCATCAAAACCTCCAAAACTTCTTATCAAAACATAATACATTTCTTCTAAATTTAGTCTTGCTTTCCATCCCATATCTGAAATTTTTGTAATCCCCAAATTATAAAAATGTTCTGAAGAAAATTTTTTACTTCCTTTCTCGTCATCTATCATTTTAACTTTAATCCTTCCATCGCCAAACTTGTTTACAACCATTTCCGCCATCTCTTTGATTGAACAATATGTTCCCGGATTTGCCGCATTATATGCCTGTCCGGCTTCCCCTTTTAATAATACTGTCAATATCGCACTTACAGCATCCATAGTATATAAATAACATCGTTTACTGTTTCCATCTGTTAATAAAGCAATATCCTTATTCTCCACAACACATCTCGCAAATTCCGCAAATACCCTGCTATCATATCTATCTACCCCTAATCCAAACGTCTGCGCAAGTCTAATACTCATCGCAGGAATCTGATATTCACTTGCATAAGCAGCGCATAATGCTTCACACTGCCTTTTGCTTTCCGGATAGCAATTTCTAATATTTATAGAATTTAGATATCCTAAATCCGCTTCTGCCAATACCCCTTCTGCCGTTGATATTCCATATACCTCCATAGATGACAAATACACAAATCCCTGTACATTATTGTGCTTGGCCACTTCTAACATGTTAATAGTTCCTATCACTGCTGTTTTGATTGTCTCAACCGGATTCTCTATAAAATAGGCACTTTTTGTAGGACTTGCGCCATGTACAATATAATCCACTCTTTCCGATATACAAGGTAAACTCTCTACGCTACCTATTAAAAAAGATAAAACATTACTCTCTTTTAACTGTTTTTCATATTTTTTCCTTGCCTTTTCGATATCTCTAACCAGCACAAGTATCCGCATATTCAATTTTTTATTATTATTCGCATAGAGCAATCCTCTAACTAAATTATAGCCAATTACTCCTGTTGCTCCTGTCACCAAAATTGTCTTATCTTGCAGCTTGTTCCATGGTATGTATTCACAACTGATCAAATTTTTCAAATCCATAATGAATGTTTTATCATCCTCATACATCTCATTGTCTCCCATATAGCTGTCTATCTTCCTGTGCATCCAGTAATGCCCGCATAGTATAAAAATCATCTGGTGTAGTAATTTTTATATTTTCATATGGCCCATCTACCAAATACAGTGAATGGCCGTATCTCTTCATCAAACTACAGGAATCTATGCAATCATACAAGCCTTCGCATTGTGCCTTTATATGAGCACTATATATATCTTTTAACCAAAATGATTGTGGTGCTTTGGCAACTCTGGAATGGTATCTGTCAGGAACACTTTTTATAGACTCGTCATCATTTATTACCAATATCGTTTCCTTCACGATACCCGTCGTAATTGCTGATCCATTTTTTTTCACGCTTTTAATATTCTCTGATATTACTTCATTATTAATAAGTGGACGCACGCTGTCATGAATCAAAACGATTGCCTCTTCTTCACCACTTATTTCCTTTGCCGCCTGAATTCCATTAAATATAGACATCTGCCCTGTCATACCACCCTGAACAATTTTCTTTACCTTGTCAATCCGATATTGATAAATAAGATTGTTAAGATGCTCTATCCATCCATCAATACAAGCGATTACTATAGCATCTATCTCCGGATGTTTGTCAAATATCTCTAATGTATAAATGATAATAGGCTTCTTATGCATTTCTAAAAATTGTTTTGGTATATCTCTTGTATGCATGCGCTGCCCACTGCCGCCTGCAAAGATTACTGCTATATTCATTTCAGTTACTTGCCATCCATTCTTCTATATAATCTGCGACTATTTTGCTTGCATATCCTGTTTCTCTTAAACCGACCCGCATAAAAAGTTTCTCTAATTCTTTTTCATATTTTAACTGTTCAAATTCTAATATTACCTTTTCCAGTTGTTCATCATTCTCCGCATAAGGAAAAGGCAATTCATGAAGTTCAAAATAAACATCCCTCTCCTTTTTATACTGTTCAATATCGGGGGCATACAAAAAGCATTTCTTTTTCTTTGTTACAAAGTCAAACATACAACTGGAATAATCTGTTACTAATATATCGCTCGCTACTAATAGTTCCTGCATAACACTATATTCTGTGGCATTCATTACCACCTCATCATATTCTAAAAAATTAGAAGCATCTTCCATATTATTAGGATGAAGCCTTATCAAAATCACCCATTCTCCGCCAAAACGCTTTTCAACAGCCTTCGCCAATTTATGATAATCCATTCTATATATATCAGTATTATAATTTTTCCGAAATGTGGGGGCATAAAGCAATATTTTTTTCTGTTCAATTCCAAAATGTTTCCTCACTTTTTCTATATAAGGAGCATTATCTACCCAAAAAATATCATTTCTCGGACTACCACATTCCAAAATCTTACCCTGATACCAAAATGCCCGCCTAAAAATCTGTGTCAACATCTTGCTGTTCGATACATATATATCTGCAATTCGTGAATTATATCCAATGATCGTTTTATCAATAAAGCTGAACTTATCCGGGGCATCTCCATACATTTTTTTCAGCCCATAACTTCCATGCCAGGTTTGAATATATAATTGATTTTTTCGTTTTAATATCCCATACATTTTAGTATTGCTGTCTATCCAAATAGCAGCAGTCATCAATTCATAAATCTGCGCTAAAGTGCTATTTTTTACTCGCTTTATTTTCTCTGGGATTTTTTCATCAACGTTCCCCGCCAGTAACCACACTATTTTATAGTTTGAATTCCGCTTTAATAATTCATCTGTTATGTACATAGGATTGTCACCATACCGTTTTCCTTTTGCTGTACAACAAACTACCTTATTCTCCTGAACGGGAAAGCATCGCATACATAAACATAGCAATGAAATACCAAGACTATATATTAGAAAGCACAAACTTACAAAATATTCATAAAATTTATTTTTAGATGCAAATTTCTTTATTACATTCCAGCCCATTTTTAATCCTATAGATACCTTTTATCCAAAAACATAATAAAATGCCTTAGTAAACTTCACTAGTTTTTTCTTATGGCACATTATCGCAAAAACTTTTACCCCGATCTTCTGCTTCAGCATAAGCTCCCTGTATTTAAAAGCAGACGCATATCTATTATGGATAGCTTCCGGAAAATATGTATTTATCATATTTTCAAAATATTTTGCCATCTCAAGTGCGCCATCATTTTTTCTTTTCCTCACATTACTCAAATATTCCCTTTTCCGATTCCTAACCAATAAAAAATATGTAAAGAAACTTATTACCGTAAACTCAAATAGCTGCCGAACTTGTTCTTCTTTTATATTTTTCAGAATTTTAGAAATACACCTTTCCCATTCTTCCAGCGGCAACTTATCTATTTCGATGTATTTGCTTGTAGTGCTTCCCTCATGTACTACCTGATAATATCCTGCATATTCCAGGAAATAATTCCTATCAGATAAAAACAGCATTTGAAAATTAAAAGAATTCTCTTCATAGATTTTTCCAACTGGAAATCTTACTTTCCATTTATCTATATAATCAGCGCGATATATCTTTCCCGATATATTCAATCGATATGATAAGCATTTCCCATCTTTGGGATGATAGATAATACTCTTGATAACCCTTCCATCTTCTTTTACCTTATACTGACCACTAAACACCACATCGCAGTTATTTTTTTCTGCTGTACCAGCCAGCCTTTCCAAATAATCTGTTTTTATATAATCATCTGCATCCAAAAAAGTAACATATTTTCCTGATGCTTTTTCCAATCCTAAATTTCTTGCAGAAGACTGTCCGCCATTTTCTTTATCATAAACTCTAAATTTTTCAGGAAAATTTTTTATATACTCTACAATAATGTTTCGACTATCATCTGTGCTCCCATCATTTACAATGATCCCCTCAAAATCTTGAAATGTTTGATCGATAAGCGATTCCAGACATTTTCTAATATACTTTTCTGCATTATAAACTGGGATAATAACAGAGACTAATACCCTTTCCTGAACATTCCCACTATTTTCTCTCATTTCCATATTCTGCCCTTTACCTTTTGTTGCTTTTTCTCATACTCTTTCAAAACAAAAATTTCTTTCTCCTCACTCCTCCCCGCTAAGATCCTCAATCTCATCATCCCAGTCGTCGTCCTCATCATCCAACTCTTCCTCATCCTTTCTCCCAGCAGGATGTTTCTCCCTGTAGATCTGCACCGCCGCATATCCGGCGATCAGTGCCGCAGCCCCTGAGATGATAAGCCCCATATTCCTTCTTGTCTTATTCCGGTTTTCCTCCGCAAGCCTCTCCGCTTCCTGCAGAACCCGCTGCTTCTCCAGCTCAGCCTCTCTCTCCGCTTCCTCTCTGGCTGCTCTCTCCGCCTCTGTTTCCAGCGCTGCACTTTCTTCTTCCTGCCGAAGAGCTTCCTCTTCCTCCAAGAGTTTTTGATGTTCTTCCTGCCCTTTCTGTGTCGCCGTCTCCAGCTCTTCTGCGAGCTGCTGTTTATCGCTCCCGTAGGGTACCAGAAAATCCTCCCGGATATAGCCGCTTTGCCCCTGATACAGGATCTGCCGCCACTCTCCCTGTGTACCTGTCACAAAAACCATCGTTCCTTCCGATAAAAGCCCCAGACTCTCACTCTTGGTATCCGCCTCTTTTCTGACATTCACCTCCGAAGCCACCTGCATCATAACCGCTCCACTGTTCCCTGTAAACGCCGGCGTCGTCAAAGCCTCATCCTGCTCTGTCGCCCTCACAGACAATGTCATCCCCTGTTGCAGCAACAGAAACGACATCACTGTCAGAACGATCCATCTTTGATATTTTCGTCCTCTTCTTTCCATTTTCCTCAGTCCTTTTCTCACGCTTTTTATATTGCAATGCCGTACTCAAAAATGTGATATACCCCAGACTCGTCACGACCTGCTGTGGGAAAAACGCAGATTGTATCAGATACAGCATGGATACAAGGCCAAACACCGGCCTTACACTTCCCTTTATCAGATATTTCTCATAAAGCCGCTTTCCGGATACTAACAGGAACACCACCAAAAGTACACAGCCCACCGCTTTATATTTCTGCATACACTGCACCATCGTCCCGCCTTTTCGGAGCCCTTCCCGAAAAAACAGCACGATCAAAATTCCTGCTATGGAATATCTGCATATTTTCTGAAACTCACGGAGCAGCCTTTTCGGCTCCTTCCTTCTATTATCCCACCAGTTCATAAATCCTACCGCTGTAACAGAAAAGACAAGATACAGATAAACACTGTTCTCCAGACTGAAAATAAGCTTCACCTGAAAAAGGTTCAACCAGAAATCCGCCAGCGGCATAAAACAGAGCAGTCCAAAATACATGCAGATCAGTTCCAGCACCCGCCTGATCCGCCCGACAGAGGGTTTCATCAAAAGCGGAATCAGTAAAAAAACAACAGCTCCCAGATAAACCGCTTCCACCGCCCCGCTGACAAACAAGCACAGCGATCCGAGCACTGCCATCACCATATATAGATACTGTTTTCCCTTTTTCTGTCTCCTGCAATACCCCGCTGAGGCAAGACACAGCACAAAAAGTGAAAAAGAGGCAAGCACTCTACTGTCTTCTATCAGAAATCCGACACCAAAACTTAACGCCGGGTTCACCATATAATGCCACAGCACCAGATCACATAGAACAGAACAGATGACCAGCAAAGCAATAAGCTCTTTCTCCCCTATCCTTTTCATCTCCCGCAGCGCAAAGTAGAAAACAGAAACCGACAGACATGTCAGAGCCGTCCAGTCATACTCTCCGTCAATCAGCCCCCTCCCGAAAAATAACAGCAGATTCCAGAGGCAAAATAGCAGGACACAAAAATCATAAGGTTGTATGATTCGTTTTTTTGTTTTCATACTGTTCATATTCCAATCGTCTTGTATGATATTGGGCATCCTGCAGGATGCGCCTGTTTGCCGCTATCACGTCCGCCACCAGACCGATCATAAAAGTCAAAAAACCGATGATGATCAATGTGCAGCCTAAGATCAATGACTGGATATGTCCCCCTGCCCTTCCGATTGCCATGTACACCAGATATCTGGCGCCGATACCAAGCCCTAAAACCGTCGGCAGCATAGCCAAAAATGTAAAGCACCGCAGCGGCTTGTACATCATATAAGCCCGAATGATCGTCACAATAGATTTTTTCACGTATCCCCAGATACTCTTAAAAAGCCGGGAAGGACGAAGTTCCGCGTTGGTGCGGATTGGAACGCTTGTGATCGCAATCTTCTCCCTGCCCGCCTGCACGATCGTCTCCAAAGTATAGGTATAGTCGTTGACCACATTCATCCGCATGGCCGCCTCTCTGGAGAGCGCCCGGAAACCGCTGGGCGCATCGGGGATATCCGTGTTCGATGCCTTGCGCACCACCCAGCTTCCGAAATGCTGCAGCTTTTTCTTGATCAGGGAAAAATGCTCTGTCTCATCGATGGGCCGCTCCCCTATCACCATATCCGCCTTTCCGTCCAGAATCGGTTGTATCAGTTTTTGAATATCTTCCGCCCGGTACTGATTATCCGCATCCGTATTGACGATGATATCCGCCCCGTTTTTGAGACATCCGTCCAACCCCGCCATAAATCCTTTCGCCAGCCCTTTATTCTGATGGAAAGAGACAATATGATGCACACCCCATTCTTTTGCCACTTTGACCGTCTCATCCCGGCTTCCGTCATCGATGATCAGATATTCTATTTCCTCTATTCCCTCCAGATGCTTCGGCAGATCGTTCAGCGCGATTTCCAGCGTTTCCGCCTCGTTATAGCATGGTATCTGAATGATCAGTTTCATCTTTTGTCCCTCACTCTGCTGAAATTCTTTATGGTTCTCTGTTGTAATAAATATACCAGCGTGTTGTCTCGGTCACCGTATCATAGACATTGCCAAGCAGCTCCAAATCCTCAGCCCTCTCCTGCCTGATTTTTTCCCACTTCAGACGTTCCTCCTCATCCTCCGACTCCTGGACATGGATCTTATCCACAAACACAAAGTCTGACTGCTTCAGGGCCGCGTCATTAAAGTCCTGTCCAACTGGCACCACATATACGCTGTTTTCTTTGAGAAAAAACTGAAGTCGGTCCGCCTCTCTCATATCCCGAAGATGATATACCGCCGCCCTTCTGCCCTCAGTCTCAATGCCATCTTCTATTTCCTGTGTCATTTCCGTGCTTTGCTGAAAAATCCTGTTCACCGGCACCACGATCTTTACAAAACTGATCCCAGCGATCGCGATCTGCAGTATCGCGATCAAAAACAGACAGTTAATCTTTTTTGTCTTTTTTATATACCAGATCAGTAATGCACACCCTGCCCCCAGAGCCGAGCCCACCATATAAACCGCCAACATGATATAGAGCACTCTGTTTCCAAAAAAATAGAATGCATACCCGACGCCGATCACCGAATGTCTCGCTACTTCCCGTATTTCATTCACCAAGATACTGCTTCTTGTCACAAAAAAAGCAGTAAACTGAAACAGAATCCAACAGATAGTCCCTTCCTTCAGATGTTTTGTCTCAAGCATCTTCTTTATGCCCAAATATAAAAAACAGGGCAACAGAAACTCGTAATATCTACCATAGATCATCCCGTCCAACCGTCCGGGAAAAATGCTGGTAAGCGCCGCCACAAACAACATGGCTGACAGCGTCAAACATAAAAAGCAGTAAAACAACTGTTCTCCGGTCAGTTTTTTATCCTGCCTGAAGGTCTTTAAAGCTTCCCGGAGCTTTTGTAAAACCGCCAATATCCCCCAAAAAAGAATGCCAAAACTGGCACTGAAACCATAAAAAAGCTTTCCCATCAGGGAAACAGTAAAATTCCAGAACCCTTTTATGGAAAACAAATGTCTTATTTTTCCCACCTGTCCTGCATAATCGTTGGCAACATTATCGTATACGATTTCTCCCACAGTCAGGCTTTCCATATATTTTTCTTTATAAAGCACTGCTCCCGCAGCCAATACCGCAAAAACCAATATTGTGGCCGCAATCAGTACCACTTTTTTCTTTTTCTCCGCTTCCATCCCCATGGCTCCTGCAAGAACCATGAGAAAACACACAAACACCACGCCGACTGTACGCATATGCACCGTGTATAACCACACACTCAATATGCATAAAAGCAATGCTTTTTTCAGCGAAGGTTCTATCAGATAGTCTTTCATTCTGCTGGCGATCAGCAAAAAGAGTAATGTCAGACAGGTTTCTGCCATCGTCGTCTGCACATATACCATATATGCTGCATAGAACATCACAACGCCGCTGATCACCGCAGCTTTTCTTTTTTCCGCCTCTGTGTTTCCCCCTCTTTTCCCCGAAAACATATCATATAGGAGAAATCCAGAGAACGCCATGCCCGTAAACTGAAGCAAAACCACCAGTCTGTATCTAATCTGTGCCGATTGAAATAATCGCAGAATGGGCATCAGTATAAAACCATATCCAAAGGAATAGTACCCTTGCCTTGCCGATACCATGCTCCAATCATATCCTGCCATTTTCGCCGCCTGTGCCCAATAGCCGTACTCGTCCGGTAATATGGAGACGCCTTGTATATATCTTATTGTAACTGCACAAAATACAAGCCAAAGAAGCGCACAGAAAAACAATATCCTGTACTCTCTCTCCAGCCGAAGTTTTTCCATTTTTATCATTTATTTTCTCAATCTTATGTCTTTTCCGGAGGATAATGGGGGCAGCATAAAATTGCTGCCTTTCCTCCTTCCGGTCATGCCGCTTTCGTCGGCACGAAATAGGTGAGTATATTTATTATACCGTTATAGAACAGTATAAAGAATCAGCTCACTTCTTACATGCTTCCTGCAGGTACTTTTACCAGTGCAAGTACACCAAATCCGGGAAGCTCAAGTGTTACTGTTGCCGGATCTACATCCAGGTCTTTCAGTAATGTAACAACGCCGCCTTCCTGTACAAGGATTGCAGCAATCTGGGAGCCATCCTGCATAGCAGCAGGCACGCCAAGCTGAATTGTTACAGGTGTTGCTGCGTGGATAATGCTCTCGCCGTTTACAAATGCATAAACGTCAATAGCTGTTACTTCCGTCGCCGGAATTCCCGCAACTGCCAGAGCCATCATGCCATCCTGAATGCTCTTTCTTGCATTCGGGCCGCACTTGGTATCAACCATACGCACTGTTAAGGATGCGCCTGCCGGTGCATTCAGTGCAGCAGCTACCGCTGACTTCGGTGTAACAATCGCTGTTCCGTTTAAAGCGCTGACTGCATATTCTCCGCCGATCGTTGATTTCACAACAGTCCCGTCGGATGCTGTAACACTCGGAGATGAATAACTTACACCTGATCCACCGCCTGAGCCGCCACTGGACCCCTTCGATGAAGAAGTTGTCGTTGTAGGCTTTGTGGTATTTCCACCAGGATTTGTAGGGTTCTCGGGCTGTGGCGTATCAGGTGTTGTCACCTCTTCCGGGGTTCCCGTCTGAGCCGCCTTTGTCGTCTGCCCTCCGTTTGTTGCACTTGCCCCCACAACCGGAGCCGTCGCCAGCACTACAGTCAATGCAAATACACCGATGTTTTTCAGTACTTTTTTGCTGACCATCTTCTTTTCCTCCTTCTTGAAAATTTATATATAACCGGCTCTGCCGAATATATATCTCCTCCCCTGTATCTCTATGGGATTATCCATTTATAGTTACTATGTACATAGTAACATTTTTCAAGTGCTTTACAAACATAATACTATCAAGAAACGTATTAGTCAAGTAGTTACTGTTGATGTAGTATTAAAAAAAGGAGAAAAAAATGAAGAATAATTTGCCAACTATACTGACAATTAAAGATTATGGACATATTGAGCTGAATTTGAAAAAGTACATGGAACTCTCCGGTTACAACCGAAGTTCACTGGCCCGTTCCATCAATACTCGTTTTGAGGTGGTTGATAAATGGTGCAATGGAACTGTGGAAAAAATTGATGCAGACGTCTTAGCCCGCATGTGTTATGTATTGGATTGTAAAGTAGGAGATATCCTTGTATATGTAGATGATACAGAAAATATAGAAAAAATGGAATCATCTGATAGGGCAATAGAAACTTAAACTGGTAAACATTATGGGGGATAATTGATTCCCCCCATATTTATACAATTTTTCTTGATCCTTTTGCAAATTCCGGCATCACATCCCTGAAATACAACGGCAGAAACTGTCTCTGCAACGCCCTGTTCTCCCTGCTCTCAATCGATATCGTGTGACAGAACATCCGAAACAGGTCCTGATAGTATTCCTCCTGCGTGCTGATCCGCCCCGCCATACCCGCATCCAGTTCCAGTGCATCCATCATATACCAGTCCTTCTGCTTTTCATGAAAGAGCACCTTCCTGCGGTTCATATCGTAGATCAGGAAATTTTCCAGAGGCAGCCTGTCCGAGAAGTGAGGCCCCAGATACATCAATACATCATTTTTCGGATGGATCTTTGCAAGAAGTACGCCGCCCTCCAGCTCCTGAAACCGCAGAAATTCCAGTTCCCGGTGAATCTCACCGCCCACGTTTCTCTTTAAATCAAAGCATCTTGCCACATAGGGATTCATCACCTTATCCAGCACCCGGAAACCCTGTTTCATCGAAAGCCCTTCCACGATCGTCTTATAGACAGCCTCCGCCTTATCCGCCTCGTGGGAAGCCATCGCATAGCAGAGGCACTCATATACCTCCTCCCCCAGCTTCCTCCGCAGTGTTCTGATCACCTTTCCCGCTTTTACCGGATCTGTCGGAGTCTCCCTGTAAACACAGAATAATTCCGGTTGTCCCAATTCTGTCTGTAACCTGCAATGGTCATGCCCCAGCCCGGAGGAAAGCGCCTCCACCCAGGCGTCATATACACCTGTCAGAATCCCTTCTATATTATTTTCACAGATAAATACTATTGTTTCCATTTTGATTCCTATCCTGTCCGCTTTCAATCGACGGCTGGAAGCGATGACCTCAATATAGCTGTCCGGTCTTCGGTTCCTCACTGACATCTGCATACCATGACAGTTCACTGCATATCTTATCCGCCATGTACTCTCTGACTCCCGCCTGCTGCCATCGTGTACATGGTATCATCAAAAAGGGACAACTGCTTATAAGTAACTTCCCTGCCGTTTATGATATCCGGCAAAACCGGACGTTTATTGTCCACATCCAGCAGATTCCTTGTAATATAATCCTCTTCAATCCTTGTGCGGTACATCATCTTCCCGTTACAGCAGATAAAATACAGCGCCCGCTTCAACACCACACCGATCTTCTTCAGATCCTCAAACTGCAGATTTCCCAGCCGCCTGCCTCTGACGATCCGCTGTGCCGATTTCACACCGATCCCCGGCACCCGCAGCAGCATCTCATAGGGCGCACGGTTCACCTCCATCGGGAACAGTTCCAGATGCCTGAGCGCCCAGTCACATTTCGGATCAAGCAATACATTAAAATTCGGGCGCTCCTCCGATAACAGTTCCCCAGCCTCAAAGCCATAATAGCGCAGCAGAAAATCCGCCTGATACAACCTGTGTTCCCGAAGAAGCGGCGGTCCCCCGGGCAATGCTGGGAGCGTCTTATCCTCATTTACTCTGACAAAAGCCGAGTAAAACACTCTCTTTAACCCGAATTTCTGATACAGGGATTCCGCCACCGAAACGATCTGGTAATCATTCTCCGGCGTTGCCCCGATGATCATCTGGGTAGATTGCCCCGCCGGTACAAACTGCGGCGCATGCCTGTAAAGCGCCATTTCCTCCTTACTGTTCACAATACCATTCTGAATCTGCCGCATAGGCTTTAAGATCGTTTTCCTGCTCTTATTCGGCGCAAGGTTCCGAAGCCCTTCCGCCGTAGGCAGTTCCAGATTCACGCTCATTCTATCTACCAAAAGCCCCAGCCGGTAAACAATCTGTGCGTCCGCTCCCGGGATCGCCTTCACATGAATATACCCCTCAAACCGGTAAAGATTGCGCAGCTTCCAGATCGCCGTATAGATCAGTTCCATTGTATAGGAAGGATCTCTTATAATACCCGAACTCAGAAACAATCCCTCAATATAATTCCTCTTATAAAAATTCATCGTCAGCTCGCAGATCTCCTCCGGCGTAAAAGCCGTCCGCTCCACATCATTGCTTACCCTATTCACACAATACTTACAGTCATAAATGCAATAATTCGTAAACAGTATCTTCAAAAGAGAAATACACCTGCCGTCCGCCGAAAAACTATGACAGATCCCCGCCAGCTTCGTATTCCCCATCCCTTTTCCGCTGCCTTTCCGTTCCACCCCGCTGCTCGTACAGGCCACATCATACTTCGCCGCATCCGTCAGAATCCGCAGCTTCTCCATCACCGAAAGCTGCCCATTCCCGCTCCCGACCGGAAGATATCTCTTTTCCGGAACTGCCTCCGCCGGATCTTCCCACCCCGAAACCATCCCCGACAGATCCTTCCCCACAACATCCGCCTCAATCTCGCCTTTCCCGTCATCTCCCCCTATATCCGAACATCCTATTCTATTTTCTCTTCCAAATTGTTTTCTCTCCATTTCCATAGTATTATATTAGAACAAACGTTCGATTATGTCAACAAAAATTTTATAAATCAGTCTGAGCTCGCACCCAGCCCGGACAAAAAATATCCCTTACACAGCTCTGCTAAACGCCGGCACTTGGCGAGGTATTTTCGAGCCTAGTACCGCTGCGTTTAGCCCGAAGCGAAAGCGTGCTGTGTAAGGGATATTTTTTGTCCGGGCGTCCACCGTCTCAACCTACGAAAACAATTTTTGTCTCACCTGCTCCCTCCTGCTGCACCCCAACTTCTCAAATATATTGGAAACATGCTTCTTCACAGTCCCCTCCGAAATACAAAGATTCTCCGCGATCTCCCCGTTGCTCATCCCCTGGCAGATCAGGATCGCGATCTCGCATTCCCTCCTGGTCAGTCCCAGCTCCTGAAAGACCGCATAACTCTCACTCACCGTCACTTCCTTAAAACTGCCCTCTCCCCGCTCCTTTGCCGTAACATCCTCCTTCTCCTCTTTCTTCGGTTCCTGAGCAAAAACACTCCAGATACAGACACCGTAAAAAACAGGCCGCAGACAAAGCGCCATCTCCGCAAACAGTTCCTCCCTGTTCTGCAGCTGCTCCATCACCCTCATGCAGAGCAGAAAACTCTCCAGAAATCCCGCCCACAAGGCACAAAAGGAGATGCGCCGCAGCCTCTGCAGCGTTGTCTCCCCCTCCGTCTTTTCCCCGAGAGAGGGGAGCAGGAGAAGCCCCGTTCCGAGCAGAAAGATCAAAAACTGTTTCCCGTCAAATAATTTTTCCAGCCTGAACTCAAAGAAGATTGACATTAAAAGAAGATAACAGGCAGTCACCCCAAACCTTTTTATTATGTTCAACATACTCGTCACGCCCCACTTTCGGCCTCCGTCACCATCAGGATGCCGCCGTCTCCTCTTTTTCCTTTTCCTCCTGCCCCTCATTTTCACTGCAGGACGGCATATACTCCAGTATCCGCTGTTCCAGTCTGGCTCTGATGGGCAGAAGAAGGATGCAGATGATCATGGCATATAATAAGGTAAGAAGCACCACGGAGATGATCGGTCCCAGAGTGGAAGGCTCCGCCATATTGTGAAGCAGCACCTCAAACTGCAGCATCATCACAAACACACTGCTGTAGATCGACGTCTTCATCATAACCTCCACCGCCAGTTTCGCCCGCTTAAGCTCTAACAGCACAGCTTCCTTTTTCTTCCCGAACACAAAGCGGAACGCATTGTTCAGATCCTTCAAAAGCCCCGCTGACAGCATGATCGGTATGATGAGCACCAGCAAAAAAATCAGACTCATGACATCCAAAAATTCCAGAAGACCCATCGCCGACTGTGTCACCTCCACCAGCAAAAAACATAAAACAACAGCTAAAACAGATAATAAATACATAACCAGCTCTCCTTTTCCTTTTGATCTATCTGATTATAAGCATACCACGCCCTGAAATACCATACCACTAAAGTTGTATTTTCGCGGTAATTATGCTATGATGAGCCCAAAAGACAAGCAAACGTCCGGGAGACTGTATCATGAACGAAATAACACAGAACAATAAAAGAAAACGCCTGCTCTGCATCCTGCTGCTCACCGGCAGCTTTCTTGCCGCCATGAAATGCATTTTTATCGGCTACCAGATGGATGAGGGCTATGCCATCACCTTATCCTACCGGATGCTCCTGGGCGATAAAATGATCACTCACATCTGGGACCCCCATCAGACTTCCGCCTTCTTTTCCGCTTTTCTGATCTGGATCTACAGAGCGCTCTTCCATACCACCGCCGGCGTGGCGATCTGGCTCCGCGTGTGCGGCACCCTGATCCACCTCGCACTCTCCTTTGGCGTCTACAAAGTATTATGCCGGTTTTTGTCACCGGAGTACAGTTTTTATCTCGGCATCCTTTATTTTAACCTTCTGCCGAAAGGTTATGTCACACCGGAGTTTTCCAACCTTCTGATCTGGTTTTTAACGTTGCTGCTGCTCGATCTGTTCCGGCTTAACAACAAAAAGAATCCTCTGATCGCAATAAGGTGCGGCTTCTGGATGTGCGGCATGGTATTATCCTACCCGTCCGCCGCTATACTTTTTCCCTTTTTTCTGTGGTATTTATGGAGACAGAGAGAATACGGAAAAAGAAGTGCCGGACTCTTTGCCGGAACCTGTCTGGTGAGCGGTATACTTTATGTTCTCCATCTGTTCACTTATATGACTTTTACGGAACTGCTTGACAATTTAAATTATATGATGATCGGAAACAGCGGGCATACCGAAGTTTCCCTTGCCGACCGCCTTTTTTCCTACGGAAAACAGTGCGGA
Organism: uncultured bacterium; assembly: GCA_947647735.1. Taxonomy (GTDB): domain Bacteria; phylum Bacillota; class Clostridia; order Lachnospirales; family Lachnospiraceae; genus 1XD8-76. Next base: position 183,545 of record CANSLJ010000002.1, read on the forward strand.
CAGGCACTGCTGATTCTTGCCGGATGTGGTGTCATCGTATGGCTTTTTATTGTAATCCGCAAATTATCTGCCAAAAACAATAAATATCAGACAGCGCAAACCAACAGCCATCCCACTTCGCAGGATGACCTTATGGTTGACAAAAAAGGCCGCCACCTGCTTTTCCTATACTTTACCGTGACAGCAGGAATTGCTTTTTCTGTTCTCTACCCGCTCCTCGTTCCGAAAGACAACAATTACTTTTTTATTTATGCTGTTTATTTTCTCCTGTTGATAGCCGCTTTTTTTCTCAACCGTAAAACAACAGGAGAAAGCTATCCTGTCATCAGGCTCTGGCTTTTGAGCAGCGCACTGACCTTCGCCGCCGTTTTGATGCTGACGGACCTGACGATTTTTACCACGGTCCGCTATCTTCTTCCAGGCATTATCATGGGGCTCGCCGCCTTCCTTATTTATGCAAAACAGCACTCTCCGGTTGTTTATCAAAAATACGCCAGACTACTGCTCCTCGCATGGTGTTTTTCCTCTATTTTCATCAAGGGATGGGAATACCGCGGAGATCAGGATCTTCCCCAGAATGTCACCCGGGTGAGGGGCATCATATCCGAAGGACCGGCAAAAGGCATTCTCGCCGAATACATGCAGTGTGTGATGCACGAAAGCCTCTATGCGGAAATGCAGCAATATATAGAACCCGGCTCCAGACTGCTTCTCATAGAAAACGACACCACCGGATATCTGTTTCAGGATGTGGAAGTCGCCTCCTACACCACCATATCCGATCCGAGATACAACGATATTCTGTTAAAATACTGGGAATTAAATCCGGAAAAATATCCCGATGTGATCGCCATCCCCTGCTGGTACGGGGAACTAACCTGGTATACCGATAACTGGGAAACGCAGTGGACTGTCAATGAATATGGCGCCTCACAGATCATAGATGGCACTTATTACAGATATTATATCAGATAACAAAACAGCAGGCCCATCACCTGCTGTTTTTATGCATCGTTATTATATCCTCGCCAACACAAATATATCATAGATCGCCTTGATCGCCACCTCAAAGTCCTCATTCTTCACACCGATAATGATATTCAGCTCGGAAGAGCCCTGATCGATCATCTTGACATTGACATTGGCATGTGCGAGGGCAGAGAATATCCTGCCTGCCGTACCGCGGGAAGACTTCATGCTCCTGCCCACCACCGCAATCAGCGCAAGATCCGCCTCGATCTCGATATGATCCGGCTTTGCCATTCTGTTGATGGCGGAGACCACGGACTGCTCCTTGTGCACAAATTCATCCTGATGTACCAGAATAGTCATCGTGTCAATACCGGAGGGCATATGTTCAAAGGAGATATCATTATCCTCAAAGGCCTGCAGCACTTTCCTCCCGAAACCGATCTCCGAGTTCATCATCTCCTTCTCCAGTATCACGGAACAAAAGCCCTTCTTGCCCGCTATACCGGTGATCGTGTACTTAGACTTCTGGCAGGTGCTGCCCACGATCCAGGTTCCCTCATCCTCCGGGAGATTGGTGTTGCGGATATTGATCGGAATGCCCTCTTTCCGCACCGGGAAGATCGCATCCTCATGGAGCACCGACGCGCCCATGTAGGAGAGCTCCCGCAGTTCTTTGTAGGTGATCATCTCGATCCGCTCCGGCTTATAGATGATACGGGGATCCGCCACAAGAAAGCCCGACACATCGGTCCAGTTCTCATAGACGTCCACATGAGCCGCCCTCGCCACGATGGAACCCGTCACATCGGAACCGCCCCGGGAAAAAGTCTTCACCGTGCCGTCCTCTTTCGCGCCGTAAAAACCCGGGATCACCGCATAAGCTGTCTCCTCCAGTTTTTTGCTCAGGATCTTGTTGGTTGTTTCCGCATCAAATTCACCGCTCTCCTCAAAGCGGATCACTGTGGCGGCATCAATAAACTCATAGCCCAGATATTCCGCCATGATGATACCATTCAGATACTCGCCCCGGGAAGCCGCATAATCACTCCCCGCTTTGTTCTTAAAATTCTCCTCGATCGCCTGAAACTCCTTCTCCAGCGACAGTTCCAGATGAAGCCCGTTGATGATCTCCTGATAGCGGGCTTTGATCGCCGCAAACTCCTCCGCAAAGCTGCTCTCCGCCTCCGCCAGAGCATAGCATTCATAGAGCATATCCGTCACTTTGGTATCCTTGGAATGGCGTTTTCCCGGTGCGGAAGGCACCACATAACGCCTGTCCTTGTCCGCCCGGACAATATTTCCCGCTTTCTCAAACTGCTCCGCACTGGCAAGGGAACTCCCGCCGAATTTGACAACTTTTTTCATAACACACTCCTGTTTTTATTTTTCAAACAAATATCCCATGATCTCATGCCCCTTCGCGATAAAGGGACCATCCGCCGCTTCTCTCTCGTTATAAAGCCGCTCCGACCTCAAATCTTTCCTGCTGTCATAGAGCAGATAGGGCACATTGTCCGCCGTATGTGTTCTGACACGTATCGGCGTGGGGTGATCCGGCAGAATGAGCAGCCTGTAATCCTCTCCCGATGCGTCCATCGCCTCCACCACCGGGCGGATCACTCTCTGGTCAAGATACTCTATCGCCTGCACTTTTCTCTCCACACTGCCCTGATGCCCCATCTCATCCGGCGCTTCCACATGGATGTAGGCAAAATCATAGCCTTCTTTCAGCAGGCCGTCCACTGCCGCCTGTGCCTTTCCCTCATAGTTCGTATGCAGGCCGCCGTTTGCACCCTCAACCTGTGCCACGCCCATACCCGCTCCCACAGCGATTCCCTTCAGCAGATCCACCGCAGATATCATCAGGCCCTTTTTTCCTGTTTTTTCTTCAAAACCGGAAAGCATCGGCTTTGTGCCGGCTCCCCAGAACCAGCAGCAGTTGGCGGGGCGCAGCCCCTGCTTCTTTCTCTCGATATTCATCGGATGCTCCGCCAGGATCTTATAGCTTTCCTCCATCATATGGCGAAGATGCGCATCCTCCGGCAGATACTGCCCGATCTTCTGTCCCAGCACATCATGGGGCGGCACAAGTTCCACCACCTGCCCCTTATCCCAGATCAGACAATGCCTGTAGCTGGTGCCCACATAAAACTGCCAGGTTTCATCCTGCAGCTTTTCCTGCACAGCCCTGAGCAGCACGGCACAATCCTCCGTGCCGATCTCATCGGAACTGTGGTCGATAATGGTCTTCTCCTCAAAGGGTACCTCGTCATCAGAGATCGTCACAATATTGCAACGGATTGCAATATCCGTATCCTTCATCGGCACCCCGATGGACAAAGCCTCCAAGGGAGAGCGCCCGGAATAATACTGTTTCGGATCATAACCGAGCACAGAAAGATTCGCCGTATCCGATCCCGGCTTCATGCCCTCCGGAATGGTATGTACCATACCCACCTCGCCCTTTTTGCTGAGCGCATCCATCATCTTTGTATCGGCATATTCCAGCGGAGTTTTCCCGCCGAGAGCCTCGATCGGCTCATCCGCCATGCCATCGCCTAAACAAACTATATATTTCATCTAAATCACCTATTCCAGTTCTGCATAAATACTACCAGTACACCCTGTCCTAAAACAATTTCCAGCCGCTCTGCGTCTGTAAATCGTTTTGTGCACTGTCCGTATTTATGCTGATTTTTAACCTTCGATCCGGATCCGTGAGATTGCCCCGTCCAGCTTCTCAAACTTCTCCGCAAATTCCCGCTCGCTCATCACCGGCGTGATAAACCCGTATTCCCCGGGAAGGCTCTCCAGAAATACCACTCTGCCGTTTCCGAACTCAGCCGCCGCCCTCGCCTCCGGCACCTTGTTCCTGTCAAGCCGCACGAAGAAACTCCGCCTCGAAGAAGGCAGATCCGCAAGCACGATCTTCTCCTCCTCCCAGTCTATCTGTAAATGGTTTCCCATAAAACGCGCCGCCTCGATCACATCCGCCGCCACCGCGCTTGCCGTGGGAAGTTTTCCGGCGCCGCTGCCGTAGTACATGGAATCCCCCAGCATATTCCCCTTTACAAAAACCGCGTTGAACACGCCGTTCACGCTGTAAAGCGGATTCTCCTGCCCGATCAGCACAGGCGCCACCATGGCGAGATAGCCATCCTCCGTCAGCTTGCTCATGGCAAGAAGCTTTACGGTCCGCCCCATCTTCTTCGCATACAGAAAATCTTCCGTTGTCAGTTTTGTGATGCCTTCCGTATAGATATCCTGATAGTCCACGGTCTTCCCGCTCATCAGGGAGGAGAGGATCGCGATCTTCCTGCAGGCGTCATACCCTTCCACATCCGCCTCCGGGTTCCGCTCCGCAAATCCCAGTTCCTGGGCTTCCTTCAACACTTCCGCGAACGCCGCCCCGTCTTTTTCCATCTTTGTCAGAATATAATTCGTCGTACCGTTCACGATACCGCTGATGTTTAAAATACTTTCCTGTTTTAAGGCATTATTCAAAGTCCGTATGATCGGGATCCCGCCGCCCACGCTGGCTTCAAAGAAATAATTGCACTGATGCTCCGCCGCGATCCGGATCAGTTCAGCGCCGTGGTTTGCCACCAGCTCCTTATTGGACGTGCAGACACTCTTTCCCGCCATCAGCGCCTTCTTTGTAAAGGTATAGGCAGGTTCATTTCCTCCCATGGTCTCGCAGACGATCTTCACCTCCGGATCGTTCACGATGATATCCACATCGTGTACCAGCTTTTCCCGCACAGGGTCTCCCTCAAACTCCCGCAGGTCCAGCACATACTTTACATGCACGCCCTGTCCCACAGCCTTCTCGATCCTGTCCTGATTTTTTTCGATCACCTCCGCCACACCGCTGCCGATGTTGCCGTATCCGTATATTGCCGCCTCTATCATAGGAATCAACCATGCCTTTCTGTACTATATTGCCTGTTTTTGTCGCGAGTTATTTTACCACGAATGCGGTAAATATGCAAGAAAAAATACGAAGCAAACGCAGAAACGGCAAACCGTTCTTCCCGGTTTGCCGCTTCTATTCACTTTTCTTTTCCCTTCATAAATAACTCTCCACGATCCCCTGCAGTACCTCCCACTTCTCCTCCATATCCTTCACCATCTGAAACTGTGTCCTGCACCGGTCAAGGTTATGTTCGGGGCGGTGGACCTTATAGTAGTGGTCTCCCTCCAGATAATCAGCCAGAAAGCGCATGCCGCACTCCAGCGTCATCAGTTTTGCCCCCATCGGCATCATCCGGATCTCCGTCTCCGTCAGAGAACCCTCGCACCCTTCTATATACCCTTTGGTAAACAAGGAAAACAGATCGATATCACAGGAGATCTTTGACAGATCCTTCTCGTCCTCCGCCCCTGTATTGGCGCCGAACCGGATGGAATCGCCGTAATCATACAGCGCAGATCCCGGCATCACCGTATCCAGGTCGATCACACAGATGCCCTTCCCTGTCTGATCGTCGATCATGATATTGTTCAGCTTTGTATCATTGTGGGTTACCCGCAGCGGGATCTCTCCATTCGAGAGCATATCGCAGAGCACATGGCAGTCCTTCTCCCGATCCAGCACAAACCGGATCTCCTCCTGTACTTCGGCGGCGCGTCCCATCACATCCTCCTCCAGCGCCTTCTTAAAGTTGGCAAGCCGGTCTACGGTATTGTGAAAATTCGGAATGGTCTCGTAGAGCGTTTCCGCCGGATAGTCCGCCAGCAGTTTCTGAAAATGTCCGAAGGACACCGCACTCTCGTAAAAATCCTTCGGCTCCTTCACCGCATCATAGCTGGTCGCCCCGTCAATAAACCCGTACATCCGCCAGTAAGTGCCATCCTCCTGCCTGCGATAGGAAGTACCATCCTTCGCCGGGATCACATGCAGCGCCTCCCGCTCCGGATCTCCGCCGCCCTCTGCAATCTTCTTTTGCAGAAACTCCGTCACCTTCACCACATTTTCCATCAGCTCCCAGGGCTTTTTGAAAATATCGTGGTTGATCCTCTGCAAAATATACTTTTTATACTCGCTATTCGTTTTACATGTCAACAGGTAGGTATCATTGATATGCCCGCTCCCATGAGGCGCGGCACTCTCCACCACGCCTTCCATCGTAAACTGTTCCGCAATCTGAAATACTTCTCTTTCCTCTCTCCCCATACTTTCTCTTCTCCTTATATCTCATACCACCTGATCTCATTCGCCTCCAGATCCAGCGCAAAGCTCTCCCCGTCTCCCTTATACACCACGGTACTCTGGGGCTCATAAGTATTATTGACCACACAAAATTTCCCGTTCTTCACATAGGCGTGAACATCCACCCGGCAATTAGCGGAGAACCACTGACAGAGCTGCCCCTCGCTGTGGGAACTCCAAAGCACGGCCCTGTACAGGATGCGGCTGTTCTCAAAGCTGTAAGGCAGGCCGGAAATATAGACCGAGCGCCCTTTTCCGTATTCCTTCACCGCCATCTGTACTTCTCTCTCCCGCTGCACTAAAACTTTCGTGCCCTCCAGCGCGTACATACTCTTCTTTCCCTCACCGAAGTCCACTTCTCCCTCGCAGTCCTCCAGGATAAAATGCTCACGGTCTTCTTCCCAGTTATATTTATCATACCCCAAGGTAAATCCCGTCTCCTTCTCCACGCCGAGCGCGGAAGCAAGCTGCAGGAAATGTCCCTGATGCTGATGCCCGGAAGGTTCCCCGATACCGATAAAACCGCCGCCCTCGTAAATAAACTGCCGTATCCGGGAAGCAATATCCGCATCCTCCCAGACAGCACCGCCTGTATGCGCCGTATCCCCGTCTCCGATATTGAAGATCACATCCACGTTCTCCAGAACCTGCGGATCTTCCTTTATATCGTCAAAAGATAAAAACACCACATCAAAGGGCGCTCCCGATAAAGCCTCGATCACCCCCGCATAACTGTAGTTCTGCTTCTGATACAGAGCATGATGCACCATATGGCAGCCCCAGGATCGCATTTTCCCCCAACAGTTTAATACAGCCACTCTCTTCTGGCAATAGCCTTCCGTCCCTCTGATATTCTCGTAGAGCTCTCTGAACTCCCCGCATACACTTTCCACATACTCCACAAATTCCGGGAACTGACAGGCAAGCTTCAGATAGCCGCCGTAACCAATCCTGTCGATGGGCTTACGCAAAATAGCCCGGCGCGCCGTCACCCAGTTCTCCTTTGCCTCCCTCACCGGATCTGCGCCCTCATGGAACGTATCCGGGAAGAAATAAGGCAGAAAGCGCCCTTCCGTATATTTCACGCCCGGAATATCCGAGATCAGCCGCAGGGTGGAACCGTTGCCCACCGAGCCGACCACCGCATCCAGCTCCGTCTTTTGAAACTCCTCCATAAAAGGCTCCGTGCCGATCCAGTGATCTCCTAGGAACATCATCGCTTCCTTCCCCAGCTCATGGGTAAGATCCACCATCTCACGCACCAGTCCCGCCACCTCACGGCGCTGGAACGCCATGAAATCCTGATACTCCCGGCTGGGCACCCGGTACTGGTTATTATAATACCCCTGATCGATGATATATTCCGGCCGGAAAGGATACCCCGCCTCCTTCTCAAACTTCTCCAGTATATAAGGAGAAACGGAAGCCGAATAGCCGTACCAGTCCACATACTTCTCCCGCTTTAACTCATCAAAGATCAGCGTAAACTGATGGAAAAATGTGGTATACCGGATCACATCCACATAAGGATGCTCCTCCACAAACTTTCTCAAACGTTCCAGTGTATGGGCATGGGTCTTCGGCTGGCGCACGTCAAAAGTGATCTGATGCTCCACCCCCTGCCAGTCATTCACCACCGCATTATACATATGTACCGGATCCCAGATCAGATACGCCAGAAAACTCACCGTATATTCATGAAAAGGCACGGGCTCGCGCAGGATCACACAGCCCTTCTCCTCATCATACTCCCATCTCTCAGGCTCCACCGGCTCTCCGCTGCTCCGGTCCATCACTTCCCACCAGCGCTTGATATCATCTCTGGTATTTACCATCAAAAGCTCTTCGCTGATCCCTTTCATCAGCGGGATCTCCAGAGGCTCCCTCTTCGCCGTATAAAACCCGGTCATGATGTAGCACTGCTGCACCTCGTCCGGATTGGCACGCGCCCAGTCGTTATCCTTTCTGGTCGTATAGTAGGTGGAATATACTTTCGCATCCACCCCTTTTAAAGCCTCCGGGTAATCCGTACCGTCACAGTCACGGATCGCATCCGCCCCCCAGCGCGCAAGCAGTTCCAGAGTCTCCGGCACCACATCCACATCCGTGGGAATCGTCACCCGGCCTCTGCTCTCTATCTTTTCAATCATTTTGCAGTACCTCTATCATCTGTCTCAAAATTTGTGTATTTCATCACTTCTCTGTCAGTCCTCAAACGCCTTATTATACACCAGAAGCGCCGTAAGAAGCAACACCAGGCCCACCAGCATCAGCACGAGCCCCGTCATCTTCCCTGTCATTTTCCAGCCGCCGTACACAAGCGCCAGACCGGCTATAAAAAACACTGCCATAAGCGTAACCCGCAGGCTCGCATGTTCTTTCCAAAATTTCATACTCTCACCTTACCCTTTCAGACCGCCCAGCGTCATGCCCTGTGTCAGTTTTTTCTGTACACAGATATAAAGGATCAATGTCGGCAGCATCACCAGCACAAGTCCCGCATAAAGCTGGCCGTACTGCGCCGCTGACTGCTGTGCCTGTGTCAACTGCATCAGGCCTACCGGAAGCGTCTTGCCGCCCTTCGGATCTGACAATAATGTCATCGCGATAATATACTCATTCCAGAAGGAAAGGAAATTAAACAAAATAACCGTGATGATCGAAGGCTGCGCCATCGGGAAAATGATCTTCAGCATGGTCGTCCCGTAGCCCGCCCCGTCAATATAGGCCGCCTCCTCGTAATCGTGTGCCAGCGTTGAAAAATATCCTGACAAAAGATAGATCGTAAAAGGAAGCGCCGTTGCTGCATACACCACTGCCAGCACAAAAATATTGTTCAGGAGAAATCCGTTTCCGATCACTCCTTTTAAGAACTTATCGCCATCCACCAGCATCAGGAAGATCGGCACAACGATATAGTTCACATTGATAAACAGCCCGCCCATAAATGCCGCATTCAGGAATTTGCGTCCCTTAAACTCAAAACGGGACAGCACATAAGCCGCCGGAAGCGCCACCACCAGAAGAAGCACCAGCGCAAGCGCCGTAACTATGACGGAATTCAGCATGTAATCGCCCATCCGTGCTTTTCCCCAGGCATCGACAAAGTTCTGGAAATAAAAGCCCGCCGGCATCGCCCAGGGGTTGCCGTAGAACTCGCTGTTTTCCTTGATGGACGCCATAAACACCCATGCCACCGGAATGATGATCGTAACCGCCAGCGTGATGAGCGCCACATAGATAAATAATTTATACAGCCTGTCGGCTGATGATCTTTTTGTCCGTTCCATAATCCGCCCTCCTTAAAACTCTAACGGTTCGCGCTTTGTCACTGCATTGACCAGTGCAGACAATCCAAAGGAGAACACAAATACCAGCGCGCCGATCGCCATACCAAAGCCATAGGAAGAATTGGTATAAGCCTGCTTGTACATATAGGACAGCGCCACTTCGGATGCCCCGTTGGGTCCGCCGGATGTCATCGCCTTTACAAACAGGAACGCCATATTGATGGTACTGATGATAAAGAACGTCAGCGTGGTACGGATATTGGTCCATATCAGAGGCAGCGTAATCTGGAAAAACTGAGTGATCCGCCCCGCACCGTCCAGACTTGTACTCTCGTACAGGCTCTGCGGGATACTTGCCATGGATGCCATATACATCACCATGTAATAGCCGATCGCCTGCCAGATCATGGCGATGATCAAGCTGGTCATGACCATGCCCTCCCCCTTCCAGAGGATAGCCACCGTCTTTCCCGAAACCAGGGATAACAGGCTGTTCAACGTGCCGTTATTTGTATCATAGATGGCACTGAATATCGCAGAGATCACGACAACGGACAGGATATTCGGGATATAGAAGATGATCCGGAAAAAGTTCTGCCCCTTGATCTTCTCCCTTGTCAGGATTGCCGCAAATACCAGAGCGAAACCAAATGTAATGATCGTCACCACCACGATCAGCAGGATCGTATTCTGCATGGAGCGGATAAAGTTTACATCCTTCAAAAGACGGGTAAAGTTATCCAGCCCCACAAAATCCTCCGTTGTGGAATACGCACTGCGCTTAAACAGCGACATTCTGAATACATTGATTGTCGGAATAATCATGAAAACAGTGAAAAGGATCACTGCAGGCGCCGCACACAGGAAAATGAAACCATTACGGCCTGATCGTTTTTTCATAGGTCAAAGCACCCCCTTTTTAAAAAAACGGTGGCAGACACTGCCACCGTTCTCTCATTTATTTGTTATTACAGTTTATCAGCAAGATCACTGCACCAGATTATCACGCATCTGATCATTCACTGCCTTAATGCCGTCGATCCACTCCTGCTCTGTCATATTTCCGGATACCAGAGAGTTTATGGGCTCAAACCATACATCACGGTTGCTCACGCCAACCACACCGTCGTATGCCGCAAAATTACCCATTGCCGCTTTCGCACCGTTATCATAGATCGCGTAGAACATCTGATTGTCGCCTTCTAAAGTCTCAGCGATATTCAGTACCGGCTGGATCGCGCCTGCTTCCGCGAAGATCGCACATGCCGCGTCGCTGTACAGGAATGCAACAAACTGTTTTGCCTCCGCCTGATGCTCCGCGCCGCCCGGAATCCATGCCTGCTCAAACCAGGTATAGCTGTAGCCGTCGCCGCCTGCTTCCACTGCCGGAAGAGCTGTCATGCCCCATGCAAAGCCGTCTGCTCTGGGTGCTTCCGCCATCTCGCCTACGATCCATGTGCCGTTCGGCATGAACAGAGCCTTGTTGTCAAGTACTAATTGCTGGTTCTTTGTGAAATCCTGATCGTTCGCCTGAGCCGGTGTTGTGGGCTCGGTATACTCAGCAAGTTTTGCTATGATATCGAAACATTTCTGTGCTTCGGGTGTCTCCCAGATACCTTCTTCATAGTTGGTCGCCTTGTCAAAGAAATCAGCGCCGCCTACGGAATACATCAGAGCGTAGAAGAAAGAATCGAAGTAACCGGTTGTCGGATAAGTAAACAGGGAAATGCCTTCCGCTTTCGCCTTGTCGCCTAATTCCCACATCTCATCCCATGTTGTCGGTACGTCCCAGCCCTTTTCCTCAAAGAGGCCTGCATTGTAGAACAGTCCGCAGGGAGAGTAGAACATCGGAGCCAGATAGGTCTTTCCGTCGCCGTAAGGATTTGTCAGGCTTGTCTCGGTAAAGCCGCCTGCGATCTTATCGCCCACCACTGCGCTCTCGCCGGGTACTGTCATGGACAATACATCCGTAATATCCACAATATTCTGATCCTTGATAAATGTCTCGGTCAACGCTTTTTCACGTCCTGTTGCCAGATGGATCACATCCGGGAACTCGCCTGCCTGCATGGACGGTCCGATCACGTCCTCCAGATTCTTATCTGTGATCAGTTCAACGTTAATGCCTGTCTCAGCCGTAAAAGCTTCGCAAACTTTCTGCCACATCTCACTGCCGTAAGCGGTCTCGATCGCCGCCACAGTAATGGTTGCTCCTTCCGCAGGTGCCTCTGCCTCTTCAGCCGGTGTTTCCTCAGCCGGAGCTTCGCTCTCTGCCGGTGCGGACTCTTCCGCCGGAGCCGCATCATCCGCGCTGCTGCCGCAGCCTGCAAGCATGGACATCACCATCGCCGCTGCAAGAAGGATACTAAGCATCTTTTTCATAATGGTTTACCTCCTGAATTATAATGTTTTGGTAATAACAGGTTTTCTGTTTTCTCAGTTACCTGATACTAAGTATATCAGCATCTTCTCCTGTTTCCTATCTCAATATTGCTTACTTTTTTATAGATATTGTCCTGTTAGGCTATTTTTGTCTTATTTTGTCAGTTCACATTCTTTTCATTATACAATTTGACGAATTCTATTTTCTATTTTTTCCCAAACAGCCTGATTTTTTATTTTTTTCCACAAAAAATATCTTGTTCTGACGTCAAAAAAGATTTATGATAAGAACAATATAAATGTCGTCATTATATTATATTGCTTTCTTTTTTATATTTATTGCCATTTTATCGGCCAAAAGATTTCTGAATTTCAGGCGGGCATCCCCCGCACAGGAGGTGGATCCTATCATGAGCAGCAGCCGTTATACCCTTGACTCTCTGACAACCAACCCGGTGGACCGTTCCGTCACCAGGCTTCTTTATATCAGCACCGCCCGCTACAGCGCAGAATGGAATTCCGTACTGCATACCCACCCCTGCGCCGAAGTGTTCCTCATCACCGGCGGCGCAGGCCATCTGCGCACAGCGGAACAGACCATGCCCATCGGCACAAACGACGTTATCATCGTCAACTCCAATATCGAACACACCGAAGTCAGTTCCGAAACCAGCCCTCTGGAATATATCGTTATGGGGGTGGACGGCCTTGAGGCAATATCCAGCGACGCCCATGATGAGGAAACGGGAAACGGCTGCTCCGTGATCCATTTTCAGTCAGACGGTGAGCAGTTCCTTTTTTATCTCCGCTGCCTGCTGACTGAGATCGAAAACAAGCATCCGGGCTACGAAACGGTCTGTCAGGACCTTCTGGAAGTCGTATTGCTGCTTCTGATGCGCCACAGCCAGTTTACTGTGACCTTTGTTCCCGCCGCCCGCAAATCCAGCAAGGAGTGCGCCATCGCCCGCCGCTATATCGAGAACCATTTCAAAGAAAGCCTGACGCTGGACGACCTCGCCGCCGCAGCCCATGTCAGCAAATATTACCTGGTGCATTCCTTCACCCGGGAATACGGCACCTCCCCCATAAACTATCTGCTCTCCTGCCGCATTCAGGAAAGTATGTATCTGCTGTCTGAAACAAGGCTCTCCCTGTCCCAGATCTCCGGGATGCTCGGTTTCTCTTCGCCCAGTTACTTTTCACAGAGCTTCAGGAGGATTCAGGGGATGAGCCCTATAGCGTATCGAAAAAAGTGCAGGGATGAAGAATCCCTCTGAAGCAGAAGCTGAATTCTTTCCTTCCGCTCACATCGATCAATGTCTCTTTTTTCGGCAGCGCGCCCCAGCTGTCATCCCCGGCGACGCCCATCTGCCCCTGCGCCACCCGGATCACCGTATAGTGGCGTTTCGGCAGTTCATACGGATGTCCCGCATTATCGATCTCATGAGGCGTAAAGGGCAGAGCGGAAAAGTTCATCCTCTCACCCGCATACAATATGCCTCTTCCGCTTTCATCCGTAACCGAAGCGGCATAGACCCCCATCTTATTCCCGCACTCCTGGGGGATCAGATATTTCGCCATATTGTCCTCCACCCGGTTTTCATAGATTCCCAGTCTAGAACCGGCCAGCTTATCCGAATAGGTCTCCTCCGGCCCCTGTCCGAACCATTTCACCTTATCATAATCCGCATCCAGCTTAAACAGTACGCCAAACTCCGGCATATCCTTCAGCTCCGGCACCGGATCATAGGAAAGCGTCGTCCTGATCGTGCCGTCCCCGTAAACCTCATAGGCGAGCTGGCAGCCGCTCTCCGGCGTGGTAGGCATCTTATATGTGTAGGTGATCCTCACATGATCCTCCCCCTCCTCGAGCACCGGTACCATACTGTCATACGAATGCTGCCATTCGGTGATATGCTCCTGTTTATGTGTCAGGAAGAGGCTGGCGATCTTCCACTGCGCATACCGGTCCGCCATTCCGTTCCCCCTGTCATTATCCGTCATCGGGCGCCAGAAATTAGGCTTTGGCGCCTGCGCAAGCAGTTCCCTCCCCGCGTAACGATAGGAGACAAGCCCGCCGTGCAGCGTGGAAAACAGCGCTTCAAACTCCTCCCCCCGCACACCGGTATTATAACAGCCGTGCACCACCGTAAAGGGCTTTTTCACACAGAAGGCAAGGCCCGTTCCCCAGACGGGAATGCCCCTCTTCCCTGCGCCTTCCTCCTTCACCTGAAAGGAAACCTCCCCGAACGCCGTTTCATGCCCTGCCCTCGCCCAGGGCTCATCTTCCCTCAGCCGGAAAGAGACTGCCGCGCCGTAAATACCCGGCAGCTTTCTCTCTTTTCCAAACCTCTCCGGCAGTGAAAAGCTCTTCTCCTGCAGCGGCTCCACGGAGATCACCCGCTTTTCCTCCGCAGCCTTCTTTCCGTTTCGGGTGAGCGTCAGCACACAGTCGAATCTGTCCGTGTTCACAAACAGATTTTTATTTTTTACCGTAAAGATCCCTTTTTCCGCGTCAATGCCGATCCGTATATTCTGGTAATTATACTTTATATACTGCATCTTTGGCGACGGGCTCCTGTCCCTGCCGTATACAATACCATTGCCGCTGAATTCATAGTCTGTAGGACGCTCCCCGAAATCCCCGCCGTAAGCCTGAAAGAACTCGCCGTACCTGTCCTTCTTCGTGATGGACTGGTCGATATAATCCCAGATAAAACCGCCCTGATATAAAGGCTCCTCCTCCGTCAGGTCCGTATACAGCTCCATGCCTCCACAGGAATTTCCCATGGCGTGCGTATATTCACAGCAGATGTACGGCTTATCCCGATGCTCCGCAAGGTATGCTCTGATCTCCTCCACCGGCGCATACATCCGGCTCTCGATATCGGAGGTTTCATTGTATCTCCTGTCATGGCAGATCCCCTCGTAATGCACCGGACGTTTTTTATCCAGCTCCCGGAACCTCTGCGCCATCTCATAGATCACTCTGCCGCCGAAAGCCTCGTTTCCGCAGGACCAGATCAGAACAGCAGGATGGTTTTTATCGCGCTGATAGCAGGACTCGATCCGGTCCAGCATACAATCCAGCCAGTCCATATTATCTCCGGGCACTATCGATTCCGGCGGCATCTGCCCCCGGATCATCGCATCCCAGCATCCATGTGATTCCAGGTTATTTTCCGCTATCATGTACAGCCCGTACCTGTCGCAGAACTTATAAAGCGCGGAACTGTTGGGATAGTGGCTGGTGCGCACCGCATTGATATTATGCCGCTTCATCGTCAGGATATCTCTCAGCGTATCCTCATCGGAAACCACCCGACCGCTCTCACTGCAGAACTCATGCCGGTTGACCCCGTTAAACACGATGCGCTTTCCGTTTAAATACATGATACTGTCTTTCAATTCAAACCGCCGGAACCCGATATCCTGCAGTATCACTTCCTGCAGCACCAGATCTTCATCATAGATCTGGATCAGAAGCTGATACAGATCAGGCACTTCCGCGCTCCAGAGCCTCGGCTCCCTCAGATCCAGCGCGTACTTATTCTCCCCCGCCGCCACGATATCCTTCGTCACAAGGACGCACAGATCATCATCGATCCTCTCCCTCCCGAAACCTTTCCCCGGCGCATAGAGAGAAAAGCTGATATGCCCTGCCTTTTCCCGCTCCCATCTTCCGTCCGCCATATCCAATGTCAGCTCCAGCGTTCCTTCCTTACAGTTTTCGGAAAGCACAGTCTCCGCTTTCATATCCCGGACATGAACCGCAGGCGTCGTGTAGAGGTATACCTCCCTGAAAATCCCGGAAAAGCGGTAAAAGTCCTGATCCTCGCACCAGCTTCCGGAAGTCCACTTAAAGACCTGTGCCGCCAGTTTATTCTTTCCTTCCCTCAGATAGGGACTCAGGAAAAACTCAGAGGGCGTAAAACTGTCCTCCCCGTATCCCACAAAATGCCCGTTCAGCCACAGGGCGATACCGCTCTCCGCCCCCTGGAAGGAAATGTAAAGCCTTTCCCTGTCAAAATTTTCCGGTACTTCAAAATATCTCACATAACTCGCCACCGGATTAAAACGCTCCGGCACCTCCCCCGGCATGATCTCCTCCCTGCCGTCCCAGGGATACTGCGTATTGACATACTGGGGAATATCATACCCCTCCATCTGGATATGGGCAGGTACCCGGATATCATCCCAGCCGCCGCAGTCATATTCCGGTTTTTCAAATCCCCGGATCGTACTCCCGTAATTTTTTGCATAATGAAATTTCCACACGCCGTTTAACGAAAACCGGAAACTGCTCTTTTCCTCCAGCGCTTCCTCCACGCTCCTGCAGGGAAGGTGGTCGGCATGGGGAGCCTCCCTGTTTACCGCAAAACAGGAGGGATCTCTTACCATGTCAAATGTAAAGTTATCAAAAGAAAATTTTGCCATATCATTCCTCATCTCTATAACCATTCTGCAAAAACAAGGGGAAGCATTACACTTCCCCATTGTCTTTCTTTTATCATTTATGCCAGAAACTCTTTCGCCTTCTTATAAATGCTCTCGCCATCCAGTCCATATTTCACAACCAGAGCTGCCGCCGGGCCGGATTCCCCGAAGGTATCATAAACACCGATCTTGCAGACCGGAGTGGGCTGTTTTGCACAGAGCGCATCGCAGACCGCACTACCCAGGCCGCCGATCACGGAATGCTCTTCCACTGTGATCACCTTGCCTGTCTTCTTTGCAGAAGCAATGATCAGATCCTCATCCAGCGGTTTGATCGTGTGGATATTGATCACTTCCGCATCCACGCCGTCCGCCGCAAGCTTTTCTGCCGCTGCCAGTGCCTCTGCCACAGTGATGCCGGATGCCACGATGGTTACGTCCTTACCTTCTCTCAATACGACGCCCTTGCCGATCTCGAACCTGTAATCGGGATTGTCATTGATCACAGGAACCGCCGCACGGCCGAATCTCAGATATACGGGGCCCTCATGGTTGATGGCTGCTTCCACAGCCGCCTTTGCCTCCACATCGTCCGCCGGAACGATAACGGTCATGCCCGGGATCGTGCGCATCAGGGCAACGTCCTCATTACACTGATGAGTTGCGCCGTCCTCGCCTACGGTGATACCCGCATGGGTCGCGCCGATCTTTACGTTCAGGTGAGGATAACCGATGGAGTTACGAACCTGCTCAAAGTTCCTGCCTGCCGCAAACATCGCGAAGGAGCTGATAAACGGTATCTTTCCGCAGGTAGCAAGGCCTGCCGCGATACCTGTCATATTACATTCCGCAATACCGCAGTCGATATGCCTGTCGGGATATGCTTTCTGGAAAACGCCTGTCTTGGTAGCCCCTGCCAGATCGGCATCGAGCACTACCAGATTCGGATATTTCGCACCGCATGCAGCAAGTGCATTACCATAACTTTCTCTTGTTGCGATTTTCTTTACATCTGCCATGATCATTCACCTGCTTTCTTCAATTCTTCATCAATTTTTTCAAGATCAGCCATTGCAACCGCAAACTCCTCATCGCTGGGCGCTTTGCCATGCCATCCTGCGTTGTTTTCCATGAAGGATACGCCTTTGCCCTTTGTGCTCTTCATCACGATAGCGGTGGGCTGTCCCTTGGTCTCCCTTGCCTCCTTCATAGCGGCACGGATCTCGTCAAAATTATGAGCATCGATATTGATCACATGGAAGTTGAATGCCTCAAACTTCTTGTCGATCGGATAAGGAGAACATACATCCTCGATCTTACCGTCGATCTGCAGGCCGTTGTTATCCACTACAACCACCAGATTGTCCAGCTTTCTTGCGCCGGCAAACATCGCCGCCTCCCAGATCTGTCCCTCCTGGATCTCACCGTCGCCCAGAAGAGCATAGGTCCTGTACTCTTTACCGTCCATCTTTGCGGCGAGCGCCATGCCTACTGCAGCGGAAAGTCCCTGTCCTAAAGAACCGGAGGACATATCCACGCCGGGCGTCTCCTGCATACAGGGATGTCCCTGCAGCCTGGAACCTACGTGGCGCAATGTCAAAAGCTCTTCCACAGGGAAATACCCTCTGTGTGCCAGTACGGAATAAAGTCCCGGTGCCGTGTGGCCTTTGGAAAGTACAAAACGGTCGCGGTCTTCCTTTTTCGGATCTTCCGGATCGATGTTCATCTCCTCGAAGTACAGGTAGGTAAAGAGATCAGCCGCAGACAAAGATCCGCCGGGATGGCCGGCCTTTGCGCTGTGAACGGCTCTCACAATTCCTTTACGAACCTCATTTGCTGTTTTCTGAAGTTCCAAGTTTGTCATTTTTGCATTCTCCTTTTTATTTACTTAATTCAACGGATACTTATCCGTCAATTCCTTCACGATAGCTCTCGCCTCCGGCACCTTCTCCTCGCCGCCGTCGATGATCAATGTGATCGCTTCTGCTATTTTGTCCATATCTCCGGTTTTCATCCCTCTGGAAGTCACAGCGGGCGTTCCCAGCCTGATACCGCTTGTCACGAAAGGCTTCTGGGGATCGTTCGGTATCGTATTCTTATTCGCCGTGATATGGGCCTCATCCAGAAGCTTTTCGATGGCTTTTCCTGTCAGTCCCTTCTTGCTCAGATCCACCAGCATCAGATGGTTGTCCGTGCCGCCGGATACGATATCCACGCCTCGATCCATCAGCCCCTTGCAGAGTGCCTGGGCGTTGTCCACGATCTGCTGCTGATATTCTTTAAAGGCAGGCTCTAACGCTTCCTTGAAGCAGACCGCCTTCGCCGCGATGACATGCATCAGCGGGCCGCCCTGTGTGCCCGGGAAGATCGCCTTGTTAAAGTTATATTTATCCGCCGCCTCCTGATTGCAGAGGATCATGCCGCCTCTGGGACCGCGCAGCGTCTTGTGGGTCGTCGTGGTCGTGACGTCCGCATAGGGGATCGGGCTGGGATGAACGCCTGCCGCCACAAGGCCGGCGATATGCGCCATATCCACCATCAGCACTGCACCCACTTCATCAGCGATCTCACGGAATTTCTTGAAGTCGATGGTTCTCGCATAAGCGGAAGCGCCGGCAATGATCATTTTAGGTTTACATTCCAGAGCGATCTCCCTTACTTTATCATAATCAATAAATCCCTCGTCATTCACACCGTAGGGCACACAATGATAATATTTACCGGACATATTTACCGGTGAACCGTGGGATAAATGTCCGCCATGGTCCAGATTCATTCCCATATAAGTGTCCCCCGGCTGTAATACGGCAAAGAACACCGCCATATTCGCCTGCGCACCGGAGTGGGGCTGTACATTTACGTAATCGCAGCCGAAAAGCTTTTTCGCACGCTCTCTCGCCAGATCTTCCACCACATCCACGCACTCACAGCCGCCGTAATACCGTTTTCCCGGGTACCCTTCCGCATATTTATTCGTAAGCGGGCTGCCCATTGCCGCCATCACTGCCCTGCTCACCCAGTTTTCGGATGCGATCAGCTCGATATGGCTGCTCTGTCTCTCCTGCTCCGCTACGATGGCATCCGCAATCTCCGCATCCACCGCCTTGATTTCATCAAATGAGTACATTGCTCACTCTCCCTTCCTTATCTCCTTATTCGTTTACACCTTTTCAGTATACCATATTATGGAACTATAAGAAACAAAAATTTCCTGACATGCTCAGGCATTTTTCTTTCTTCTGTTGCGCTGTACTGTGGCACACTGAAACGCTTTATACATCGCCGGAGACAATTCCGGACAATCCTCATCAAACTGTACTCCCCGCTTCATAGCGGCTTTCACTTCCTCCAGCTGTTCTTTCGCAGGCTCCTGTCCCTCTTTAATTGTGAATGTCCTGGTCATAATAAAGCCTCCTCTCCCTTTCTGTAGCCAGTCTTGCTGATATCAATCTGATGTTCCTGCCCCGCTCTGTAAATACAACAAACAGTAAATTACCAACCATTCCTATCGCAATATAACGGTCTTCATTTATACTATGCTCGAAATCATACATTTCTATATAATTTTCATCGCTGAATACATAAGCCGCCGTTTCAAAAGATATGCCATGTTTTTCGCGATTTTTACGTTCTTTCTCTTCATCCCACTCAAAATTTAACTGCATCTCCATATTCCTCCGCCACTCACTCGGAACTGTCCTTCTTCTCCTTCAGCTTCTGCACCAGTATCTCCTTGAGATCCCTCGCCCTGTTTTTCACACGCACACCAGCCGATTTTGAGAGCAGGATTTCCGTCACAAGCCTGCCGGAGAGGTCATACTTCTCAAACCTCGCGGCAATGGCAGCGATCAGATAATCTGCCGTATACTGATCTATGCCGCATACCGGAAACGTTTCGGATCTTCTTGCCTCCAGAAAGCCATCCAGCGCATGGCGCAAAAACTCCGTCTCCTTCTCCCCGCACTGTTCTTTCTGCATTTTATAGTCGGGCAGGCTCTGATCCAGATTTTCTCCTCTGCCGCGCAGGATCCATGCGGTCTTCAGACAGATATACGCCTTCTCACTTGCCTTCGCCTTTTTTACGACAGCATTTGCCAGCGCCATCTGATAGCGCTCCAGAGCATCGTCATAGGTGTAGATTTCCTTTGTTTCCACCGGCGAGGTAAAGCGCACAGAGATCGCATTGATGATATTCTTCGCCTGCAGCGGCGTAACAGCCTCAAAAAACCTGCCAAGCGCCGTATAGCCGCAGATCGGACACAGAACAACATCATATTTCAGAATGTCAAGCTGTTCATAGCGCGGCCTGAGATCTATATCGCTGCCGATCAGCTTCGCCTTGCCTGTCCTGACCATCCGGTTTTTAAATTCTCTGCCGCATACAGGACAGGAATAAGTCCTGTCAAAAAGAAAATCCTGTTCCTGCACAGCTTTCGGAACCGGCTTCACGACTTCGACCTTCTTCAACGGTTTTGCCTCTTCATATACATTCACATTTTCCAGATTATCCAAGCCGAAACGCCCTAATCCCGACAATAAACCCATGGTATACCTCGTCACTGTTTTCGTATTTTATCCCGATAAAGCCACAGTAAGCCCGAACAGGACAACACGCTCTGCATATTACATTCCTCCTGTACTAACAGGTTGCCCCGCCCACAAGATGCTTCTGCGCTTTGATCACTTCCTCTTTCCGCACCAGCAGCTCATCGCTCATCAGCTTATCCTGCACATAGTCAAATCCAAGCCTGTCGATAGTATCCGCAAACCGCTCCCCTGTGATTCCCTCATCCCGGAAAAACAGGATCGCCTTCTCAATCACCTGCAGCACTTCCTCTTTATCCGTAAACACTTTATCCAGCGCTTTCCCGTGAGCGATCTTCTTGCCCCAGCGTCCGCCGATGTAAACGCGGTACCCTGTCTCCGCCTCTTTTACTGCACCGAAGGGACATTTTCCGATACAGCGGCCGCAATGGTTACATACCGACTTATCTATCTTCAGCTTTCTTTCTCCATTTATCTCTTCCACCTTTGCATCCTTCAGCGGACAGTTGTTTTCCACCTGACAGATCCTGCAGCCGCGGCAGAGGCTCTCATCCACCTCCGGCACTCTCTGTCCCACCACGCCCAGATCGTTCAGATCCGGTTTCACGCAGTTGTTGGGACAGCCGCCCACCGCGATCTTAAACTTATGGGGCAGCTTTACATCATTGAATCCTTTATAGAATCTCTCATGTATCTCCTCCGAGAGGGCAAAGGTATCGATCAGCCCGTACTGACAGGTAGTTCCCTTACAGGAGACCACCGGACGCACTTTGGAACCCGTACCGCCGGTTTCCAGCCCTTCCCGCATCAGGTATTCTCTCACCGCTTCGATCTTATCATAGGGAACCCCCTGTATCTCCAGTGTCAGGCGGGTTGTCATGGTCACTTCCCCTGTGCCGTACTTTTCCGCCGCCTCCGCAATGCACTGCTGCTCCTTCGCTGTGATCTTCCCGTTTCTTGTGATCACCCGCACATTAAAGCGGTCGGGATGGTTCTTATCCTGCAGACACCCCAGCGCCTTCACCCGCTTTACATCCTCCGCGGATATCGTGGACTTTGCTCCCTCCACCTTCACTTCATTAAAGGTAACGCCGCCTTCCAGCACCTTCGTATTCGTATAACCGTAAGCTTTCAGCCTGTTCTGCAGAAAATACCCTCTCTTGCCCTTTGCACAGACAAGCAGAAGTTTGGCATCCTTTTCCAATCCCTCCAGCGGACCGTTTACTTTGGACAGGTTCACCCATACCGCTCCCGGTATCTTTGCCTCCGGCATGGCATCGATCACCTGATAGCCCTTTGCCGCCCCTGCCTGATACGCCGCCGGCGTGATGGTCTCAAAAGCGCCGGAGAGCTTATTCTCCATAATATAGCATGCCTGCACAAAGGGATGGATCGCTGTGGAGAAAGGCGGCGCATAAGCCATATCCATATTTTCAAAGTCTTCCACCTTCGCGCCCAGAGAAATTCCCGTCACCGCGATATCCACGATCTTATCCACCGCCCCGGCGCCCAGTACCTGCACGCCCAGCAGCCTATGGGAATCCCGATCCGCAACAAGTTTGATGATAAAGCTGTCCGCTCCCGGATAATAGTGCGCCTTGTCATCGACCACCGCAAGTACCGTTTCCACGGCAAAGCCTGCATCTTTCGCCTGTCCTTCCGTCAATCCTGTCTTTCCCGCGTTCAGCCCGGGCAGCTTTACAACGCCTGTTCCGAGACAGCCTGCATACGCCTTATCTTTTCCGTTCAACACCTGTGCCAGCGTCCTGCCCGCATAGTTTGCCGTGGAGCCCATGGGCGACCACTGAGCGGCACTGGTCAGACGGTTCTTCACCATACAGCAGTCTCCCGCCGCATAGACATCCGGAATATTGGTCGCCATTTTGCCGTCCACCAAAATAGTGCCCCGCTCCATGGCAAGCCCGCTGTCCTTTAAGAACGCCGTGTTGGGACGGATCCCCACAGACATCACTACCACATCAGCACCGAATACGCCGGCATCTGTCTTGACACCTGCCGCTTTCTCCGTTCCCTCAATGCCTTCCACTTTCACGCTGGTATGTACGGAGATACCGTTTCGTTTTAAGTGCTTCTTCACGTGATCCGCCATCTCCGGATCAAGGATCCCAGGTAGGATCTGAGGCGCCAGGTCCACCACCGTCACCATGATTCCCTGCGCTTTGATATTTTCAGCGATCTCCAGCCCGATAAAGCCGCCGCCCACTACCACCGCTTTTTTACAGTTATTCTCCTGAATATAATTTCTCAATCCGATAGCATCATCCGGCGTGCGCATTTTAAATACGCCGGTCAGTTCCGCACCCGGAATCGGCGGAACCACAGGAGATGCCCCCGTCGCAATGATCAGCTTATCGTAGGAATATTCCAGTTCCTCCCCGATCGAGAGCCGTTTCGCCTGCACTTTCTTTCCCGCGAAATCAATGCCTTCCGCTTCCACGCCGGTATGTACCTTCACACCGGTCAGCCCTTCATATTTCTGCGGGGTATTGACGATCAGCTCCTCCCGGCTCTCGATCAGCCCGCCCACATAGTAGGGCAGCCCGCAGCCTGCATAGGAAATATCCTCCCCTTTCGTGATGATCGTCACCTCCGTGCTCCGGTCCTCCCGCATACATTTTGCCGCCGCCTTCGTCCCGGCAGCCACGCCTCCGATAACCAATACTTTCATGCCCTGTTTCTCCTCTCTATCTTAGTTCCGCATATGCCCGAATTTATATTTTCATCTTCTCTATCACGCAGCTATGCTTCTTATCGCCGCCGTTTTTATCATAGCTTATGCCGACCAGAAGGATCTCACCGCTGTATCCTTCCAATACCTGTGTATAATGCTTCTCCTTTATCTGCTGTATCGCCGTCTCGGCAGTTTTATCATATTTTAGTTCCACCACCAGCGCAGGCTTTCCCGAGGAGGGCAGCGGCAAAAACACAACATCCGCAAAGCCGCGTCCTGTGGGCAGTTCCCTGATCAGCCTGTAATCCTTCCGGGCGCTGTAATAGGCAAGGCTTATGGCGCATCCAAGCGAATTTTCATCATTGTAAGTCAGCACGGAAGCCGCCTCCGTGTGCGCCTGATCAAGCCCTTCGGCAACGCTTTCCGCATCACCCCTGAGGGTATCGTTCAGCAGCTTTTCGGAAGCCTTCAAGATCCGCATCACATCCCCCCAGCCACCTGTGCTCATGGCATTTTCAAACTCCTCCAGAATTTCCCTGTTCGGAATAAAGGCCTCCTTCTTTTCTGCATCATATCCCAGATAACCCAGATGGATCAGCAGTGTCAGCACATCGTCCTTCGTCTGAAAAGTGCGCATATCATTCTGAAAGCTGAGCGTATTTACCCTGACATGCCCGCCTCCCATCATTGTTACGATATCTGACCGCAGCCCGTCAAAATCCATGTCCATATAGATTTTCAGCGCCTCATAAGTCTCGGTGGACGTCCAGTAATTGGAGAAAATACCGTTTCTCATCGCCCCTACGACAGACCTTGGATTGAAAATATGTTTAAACCGTCGCAATACATATCCGTCGTACCAGTTACTAGTCTGTGTGAAATCCATACCATAGCGCTCACACAGTTCCTTCACCTCCGATTCCGTAAAACCGGTATATTCCTCAAAGATATTTTGATCTGTCATGGAATATTCCCAGAACATGTTCAGCGCTGAGTGTTTTCCGTACTTTTTCACCGGCAAAATACCTGTCATATAGGCAAGCGCCACATATCCCCTGTCCTTCAAAAGCGCCCGCAGATAATCAAGATATTCTTTCTGCAGTTCCTCCGATTCCTGACGCTCACGTATGATGCAGTCCCACTCATCGATCAGGAAAACAAATTTTCTCCCGGTTTCCGCATAAACTATCTGAAGTGCATCGACAATCCCTATATCCTGTTCTTCCGCCAGCATCTTATACTCTCTGCAAATATCCCTAAGCACACATTTCTCCAGATATCCGGTCACATCCTGCTTTTTTGCTCCGATCAGAAAATCCTGCATATTCAGATATATGACATCATACTGATTCAAATACTTTTCAAAGCTGTCATCCTTTTCAATTTTCAGCCCTGAAAAAAGCTTTCTGGATTCCCATCTGCAGCCATAGTATGCCGCCAGCATTTCAAGCGCCATAGATTTCCCAAAACGCCGCGGCCTGCTGACGCAGATATATTTTTCCTTTGTATTGAGAAGCCTGTTTGTACAGGCGATCAGTCCCGTTTTATCCACATATATTTCAGAACGGATCGACTCCTCAAAGCCGTCATTCCTCGGATTCAGATAAATTCCCATATTTTCTCCTATTCCAGTTCCGCATATGCCCTACCAGTACACCAATAACCTAAGACAATTTCCAGCCGTTTCACGTCTGTAGATCGTCTTGTGCACTGTACGGGCATATGCTGTTTTCCAGTTCCGCAGGCATCACATCGAAACCCGCTCCCCGATCTCCGCCATCTTCGCATCGCACAGCCTTGTATCCCCGTGCACTCTCGAATAGGCGAGATACCCGTTCATCCGGTCGATCTTCGTCAGATTCCTGCTGCCGCATTTCGGACAGACATCCATCTCCAGCTCCTGATGCCCGCAGTCGTCACAGTAAGCCAGCGACAGGTTCACGCCCTCATAAAATCCCATCTCCATCGCCCGCCGCACCAGCGTGCGGATCGCCTCCAAATTATAATCGATCGGATACTTCACATACTGGATCTTGCCGCCGTTAAACAGCTCCCAGAACCGTTTCTCCAGATCCTGTTTCTGGATCGGCGTGATTTGCTCCGTCACATGACAGTGGAAACTGTTGGACACATACTCCCTGTCGGAAACACCCTCAACGATACCGTATTTTGCCCGAAACTGCTCCACCTGCAGCCCGCAGAGATTTTCCGCCGGCGTGCCGTAGATCGCATAGAGGCGCTTATCTTCCTTCTTAAACTGCCCGATCCTGTCATTAATATACCGCATCACTTCCAGCGCAAAGGCTCCGTCCTCCACCAGAGACTTTCCGTTGTAAAGCACCTGCAGTTCATTTAAAGCTGTAATGCCGAAACTTGCCGTGGCAGAAGCCAGCACAGGCTTTATCTTGTCATGAAAATCCAGATGCCCGCCGTAAAAGCCGCCCTCACAGTAACCCAGCGGATTGTTGGAAGCCTTCATCTCTCCCAGATAGGCGTAAGTCCGCAGATGCAGCCGTCTGATCAGTTCCAGATAATAATCCAGCACCTCGTAAAAATCCCGGCTCTCCTGCCTTGCCTTCGCCAGGATCATCGGCAGATGGAGGGATACCACGCCGATATTAAACCGCCCCACAAACACCGGCTTATCCGCCTCGTCCGCCGGCTCCATGCCGCCTCTCTCATACCAGGGTGACAAAAAGGCACGGCACCCCATGGGCGAGATCACCCTGCCGTATTTTTTATACATCTCCGCAATATAGCCTTCCCCGGTCAGCGAAAGCCAGTCGGGATACATGGTCCTGGCAGAACAGGCAATCCCCGCCTCAAACAACTCCTCCAGCTCGCACCCCGGCCCATGCAGATCTTTGTCATACAGAAAAACGATCTTCGGAAACAGCACCGGTTTTTTATGTCCCTTTTTGCCCTGTCCGCCCTTCCGCACTTCCAGCAGCGTCCTTGTGGCAAGACGGGCAAACCGGTCTTTCCCGAGCCCCGCCGTCACCGTGATAAACGGATAGTCCCCGCGGCTTGACGCCACGGTATTAAATTTATATTCCCAGCCCTGAAAGCCCTGCTCCATCTCCTTACAGAGATCCTTCCACGCCTGATCCTTCGCCTTCTCCTCCGTCAGCCCGAGGGAGAGATATTTTTTCAGATTTCTGTCATAGGACTTTTCCGCATAGGGCACCAGAAGCTTATCCACCTCCGGCACCGTAAAACCGCCGTACTGCTGGCTCGCCGCCGACAGCACGATATCCCCCATCACATCAAAAGCGGTGTCCAGCGTCTTCGGCTCATTGTACCAGACATTTCCCATCTCGAAGCCGCCCTGCAGTACCTCCCCGATATTGAACAGGCAGCAGTTCATCGTATCACGCCTCGCGGACATATCATGAATATAGATATAACCGTCATGTGCCGCCTGGATCTCTTCCCTCGTGAGGAAAAACTTCTGATACATTTCCCGGTTCAACTGATTGAAGATCAGGCTCCGCCTTGTGGAGACAAGAGCGGAATCCGTGTTGGCATTCTCCTTATCCCCGATGTACATGATGGACTGGCTCTTTTTGTAGACCTCATCCAGCATCTTTACAAAATCCTGCTTGTAATTCCGGTAATCCCGGTAGCTTTTTGCCACCAGAGGATTGATCTCCTCCAGCGCATACTCCACCACATGATGCATCACCTCGATGGGAATATTTGCCATCTGCTCTTCTTCCACTCTGCCGATCACAAGCTCGCAGATCTTTCCCTTCTCCTCCCCAGTCAGTTCCACCATCACACGATATGCGCTCTTTCCCACCGCGTTGACGACTTTCTGCACCTGAAAGGGTTCCTTGCTGCCGTCTTTTTTTATGATATATACCTGATATTTCGGTTGATATAATTCGTTGTAGTTGATTTCCATATATTTTTCCTCACGGCATCTTTCTGTACATTCCGTCAACATCTTCCTTTACTGCACCCTATTCTGCCACATCTGTGTTATCATGAACTCCCGCTGTTCATGTTTCAAGCCCCGTTCGGTTTCTCTGCCCCATCAGCCATCCATTTCCTCCACGATCTCCCGCAGATAGTCCCGATACCCGTCCCGCACGGATTCCGGCGCCGTCACTTTTACTTCCTTCCCGATCCCGGCAAGCCAGCCGTAAAACTGCCTGCTGACCATCACCTTCACATGCACCGCAAACCGCCCCTCCGGGAGTTTTTGCAGTGAAACATCTTTCCCGAACCGGTCCAGCACGACACCCACCAGAAAATCCGGAAAGCTCAGTGTCACGATCGTCTCATCCCCGCCGTACATCCCGAAGGTCTTCGCCGAGTACGCCGACAGATCACACTTTTCAAAAACAGCCTCCCCCTCCCGACGCTCCTTAAGCATCTCGATCGGTCCGATCTTATCCACCCGGAAATGCTTCAGCATCCCCGCCTCCGCGTCATAACCGATCAGATAATAATTCTCATCATTCCACATCAGCGACCAGGGACTGATCCTGTAAGGCTTCCCGCCTTTCCTCGGCACCAGCTTTTTCTGGAGATTCCACTCCAGATACAAGAAGGATATCTGCCTGTTTTCATGGATCGCCGTATGTATCGCATCCACATGATAGTAAATGCTCTCATTCTCATTCTTGATCTGCCCCGACGTATAGACCTGACGCCGGAGCTGCACCGCCTCATGCCTGCTGGCGAGCTTCCCGATCTTCCGGATGAGCTGCTCCGACTTGGATCTTGTGATAAAACGGGAAGCGGAAACCGCATCCGCAAGAAGCTTTAACTCCGGCAGTTCAAAATCTCTGGACGCCAGATAATACCCGCCGCTGCTTCTGGATGGATCAAAACCGATATCCACACCGAAATCCGCCAGACAATCCATATCATGATAGACGCTCTTCCGCTCCGCGCTGATCTCCTCCGCCTTCAGCTTTTCCAGCAAAACCGCCATAGGCATGGGATGCTGTTCGTCTGTCTGTTCTGTCAGGATCTTCAGGAGATATAATAACTTTAGTTTTTGTTTCTCTGATTTTGGCATGTTATCCTCTCATCCACGAAGCAACGTTTCCGCTTTCTTCATCCTGTAACATACTCCATACATACTCAAAAGACTCCGCATAAAGCCCAGATTCCCTGTCTTGCAGTAATTCATATGTCATTGTTTTCAACAGTTTTATCAGCGCCTCCTCCTCTGAACACTGCCGTTCCCTGCTTATACGCTGTACTAAATAAAAGGACAGATTCTGTATTGATTTATTTATATTTACAGTTGTCGCCTTCATCCTACGATCTCCCTTTTTACTCTTTTAAAACGAAGCTTTTGAATCGCCGCATAAGTTCCGAAAAAATATTGTTTCGGCAGATTTTCCGGCTCCAGATCCTTTATCAGTTCATCTAATACTTCATCCGCATAACCTGTTCTGATCAAATCTTCTCTATATGAATTTATGATCGTGACAGTGTTCTCATCTGCTGTCGGTCCTATTACAATATCATAATTGTGTATACTTCTATCAGAATCCCTGTTCTTCAGGATAAAGCGAACCCATTCCCGATCAGCCTCCTTAAAAACCTTTATCCTCAAATCCTCCCGCTTCTCAAGACATCTGTCATCAAACTCCAGATTATATCTGTATGCCTGGTACACTCCTGTTTTATACTGTGGATTTCTTCCCTTTATCTTTGCTTCCTTTATCTCAATTATACGTTTATTTCTTCTGGCTATATTTTCTGCATGACTTTTTACGGAAGTCGCATAAAATCCCTTTCCAAAATCTTTATACCCTTTTCCCTGCTCCACATCAATCTCTGTAATATCATATATTGTTCCATGATATAAGTCTTTCATCTTCCGATATTCTCCTCTATCGCATCCATGTACGATCTCAAGTCCTGCAATATCCCCTTTATTCCCATGGAATTATATTCCTCATAACAGATATCAATATAGGAAAGCAGGCCATACTTATCCAGAATGTCACTTACCTTGCAAAAATCAATATTCCATTCCCGCTTCATACAGTTGGCTATGGTTATCTGCATATTCAAAACATTATCCGTTCTGGTCATCCCCGCTTCCTTTTCTTTCACAAAATCCCCCTAAAACAATATACTATATACCTTGCAATATTTTATATCCATGTTTTATTATTCTCCTGATGTGACGATCCCAAACAACTCCCGCAGATTCCTGATCTCATACTCTACATGCACCGCCCGCTCATCCTCCTGATACGCCGGCAGCGCCTTCCCCTTCGGATTATACCAGCAGGCATCCACCCCGGTATTATTTGCCCCGCGCATATCGGAAGTCAGAGAATCCCCCACAAGCAGAGCCCTCTCCTTCCTGAAATCAGAAAGCTCGCTGAACGCAATATCGAAAAACTCCTTCCGGGGCTTCTCATACCCTATCACATCCGATATAAAAACTTTATCGATCAGTTTGTCAAATCCGGAATTTTTCATCTTGATCTGCTGCGTGACAAGAATGCCGTTGGTCACAATATGCTGTTTTACGCCCAGCGCATTCAACTCTTTCACGATCTCATAGGAATCGTCCACATAGTAAGTCTTTGTCCCCAATTCCCGCTCATACTGACTCTGCATCTCCTCCGCGTCAATATGATCGATCCCCTGCTGTCTGAAAAACTCCCGGAATCTCCCCGGCAGCAGCTCCTTTTTCGTGGTCTCGCCCCGCTCCAGCCTCTCCCAGAACTTTTCATTGATCCCCGAATACAGAGCGAGCATTTCCTCCGTCATCGTAACGCCGTGGGCCTCCAGGCACACCCCCAGCGCATACCGTTCCGACATTTTAAAATCAAGTAATGTACCGTCCAGATCCCATAAGATCGTATCGTATTTTAACATAGATCATTTCCCTCTTATCCTTCGCCGCAAACCCGCGCCGCCGCGCTCTATGCCCGATTCCATCGGACGTTCGCCCGCCGCATAACCGGCAGAAAAGCAAAAAGATGCCCATGTTTCCATGAACATCCTTTCCCGGTCATATGCCTTCTTCTTCCGCAGTCCCGCTCTCCGGCACTGCCTTTGCATCTTTGCTCTTTCTCCATTTGATCCCGATAAAGCATGCCGCAACTACCAGAACCGCCACGATCACAAAAACAATAGCATATGCCAGAAAATTGACTCCAAATGATGCTCCAGCACTCATCGTTCATTCCTTCTTTCTTTATATAGTACGCACTACTACGCTTACTCTCGAGTATACCATCTACAGGCCTGCATCGTCAAGTAAGTCCTCGCCGTCCGCGGCGCTTGTGGCGAGCTGGTCACAACGCTCGTTCTCGGGATGCCCGTCATGCCCTTTCACCCAGACAAACTCCACCTCATGAGGCTCCATCGCCTTTAAAAGGCGCTTCCAGAGATCCACATTTTTTACCGCCCCTCCGTCAGCCTTTTTCCAGTTTTTTTTCAGCCAGCCACCGATCCAGTTCTTCTGGAAAGCATCCACCAGATACTTGGAATCCGAGACCAACTTCACCCTACAGGGTTTGATGAGCGCCTCCAGCCCCGCTATCGCCGCCATCAGCTCCATGCGGTTGTTCGTCGTTTTTTTATACCCTGCACTATACTCTCTCTCATGCAGGGTCCCCCTGCCGTCCACATACTGCACCACAGCGCCGTATCCGCCGGGACCGTCCGGGTTTCCCCGCGCCGCACCGTCTGTATAGATCGTCACATTCATATTCTCGCCCTGCTTCCTGTCAATCTCTCCAAATCACTTCTACCTATAAACACATAAGCCCTGTATTTCTCATACCCTGTCTCCTGCACTCCTGCACATAAGCGTTCCCCACTCTCCGGTCTCCAGAAAGCCCTCCGCCAGCGCCTCCGCCTCCCGGATCACCTGCTCGTCATAGCCCATGACCTCCAGCAGCCGGATCGCATTTCTGGACTGCGCCCTGCCCTTTTTCAGCAGATAATTAAAACTGATATCCCCGTCCTCTATGGTCTCCTCAAAATGATAGTTTTCATAAGTGCCTTCCAACAGATGCGTCAACTCTATATCATGGGTTGCCGCAAAGCAGAGCACTCCTTCCCCGGTCAGGGACTGCAGTATCCTGCTGGATGCCGCGATCCGCTCCACGGTGTTCGTTCCCCGCAGCACCTCATCCACAAAGCACAGAACCGCCGGACACCCCGCCGCATCCTGCACCGCAGGCATTCCTGCACCGCCTCCGTTCACTTCCATCCCGCAGGCGTCCAGGATCCGCTTCAGCGCCCGGATCTCCACCATAAAATAACTCTCCCCGCCGGTCAGGTCATCCCGCAGCGCCATTGAGCTCATCACCCTGTAAAAAGGCGCAGACCACCTCCCCGCCGGCACGGTACAGACCGTCTGTGCAAGCACCGCCCCCAGCGCCACAGTCTTCAGAAAAGTGGACTTGCCCGAAGCATTGGAACCCGTGATCAGCACGCCCCTCTCCGTATCAATACTGTTCTTCACCGGATGATCAAGCAGCGGATGATACAATTCCTCCGCACAAATGCCATGATCCCCCCTTACATCCGGTCTGCAAAAACCATCCAGAGAAGCCCGGAAATATGCGATGGAAATGCAGGCATCCAATGTTCCAACAGCGGACACCATCTCCCGGATCACCGCATCCTTCTTCCTGACGATCTTCAACATCTGGTTAAACTTCATCAGATCCAGATGCAGCGCCATTTTCAGATAATCAAACAACAGATCCAGAGGCCCGGAACCGCCCACCGGATTCGCCATGGACATCGCCACCCCGGAAAAACTCCTGAAATCTCCCAGTTCTTTCACATCCCGCTCCAGGATCTCCTGATATTTTACAAAAACCTCCTCCGCACCGGCAGGGCCCGCCTTCAGGCTTCCGCTCCGGCAGACCTTCCCCAGAATGCCCTTTATCTTCTCCGCGCCCCGTATCATGCGCAGAATATAGGCAAAACTGATCAGATAAGGATTGACCTCCCCCTTCTCCTTAAAATAGGTCATGATATTGATCATCAGCGCCGCAAACAGTATCGTAACGCCCAGCGCCGGCTCCACAAACAGCAGCCCTATCCCCGGAATATAGAGACAGTCCGTCAAAATATGCCGGATATTACTCCTCCCGCCAAGATTCTCCAGATAGTCCAGATAATCCTCCAACGCATATTTCCCTGTAAAACCGATCTCATAAAGCGCCATCGACAACTGCTCCCTCAGGCCGCTTTTCTCCTGCATACAGCCTGCCAGCGCATCCCGCTCCCTCAATATCCCCTCGTCCATAACAGGACACCGAAGCATACGGTAAAGCTCTCCTGCCCCCGCAGAAGACCGCACATAATTCATCCGCCAAAAAACAAGCTCCATATCCAGATCATTCCAGGTGATATCATCCAGAAAGAACTCTCCGGGATCTTTTGCCCGATGAAGATAGCTGCCCTTTACGGCAGCCTCCTCTCTGTGCCGCTCTTTTCCCGGCACAGTTCCATATTCATCTCTGATCAGTTTTTCCGCCTTCGCTCTCTGCTTTTTCTGCTCCAGCCACCCCCGCCAACCGACAAGGACGGCGCTCGCCAGCACGATCGCGCCGAATACAATCCATTCTTTCATATACTTATTATACTATTCTGTCCTTTTCTATCATACTGCTCATATCCTGTATCTGCTTACAGCAGGACATCCTGCCATTCTATCGCATATCACTATAACAGAATGTCCCGCTGTCATTTCAGAATACATCTCTGTCCAACAGCGTTCCCGCTTCTCACAGACACTCTTTCATCTTCAGAACAGATTCTCTCACCAGCACACGGAATTTCGCCGAAGAAGCGTCCGCTGCCTCTTGCACCTCCGCATGGGTAAGGGGCGTCTTGGAAATACCCGCCGCCAGATTGCAGACACAGGAGATCCCGCAGACCTTCATCCCCATATGGTTTGCCGCGATCGCTTCCACCGCCGTGCTCATGCCAACCGCATCCGCACCGACAATACCTGCCATCCGCACCTCAGCCGGACTCTCATAGGAAGGACCGGTAAACTGAATATAAACGCCCTCCTTTAAGTCTATCCCGTTTTCCTTCGCCGTAGTACGAATGATCTCACTCAGATCCTTTTTATAGATTTCCGACATATCCGGGAACCTTGTCCCAAACTCCTCCATGTTCGGTCCGATCAGCGGATTTTGCACAAGCGCCGCAATATGATCTGTGATCAGCATCAGATCCCCCGCCTTGAAATCTTTGTTGATACCGCCGGAAGCGTTTGTCAAAAACAGGATCTTTGCCCCCATCAGCTTCATCAGCCTTGTGGGCAGCACCACATCCGACATCGCATACCCTTCATAATAGTGAATCCTGCCCTTCATGCATACCACCGGGATATCTCCCAGATAGCCAAAGATAAACTTCCCTGCATGTCCCACAACGGTACTCACCGGGAATCCTTCGATCTTCTCATAAGGCAGTTCCGCCTCCACCTTGATCTCATCCGCAAAATCGCCCAGCCCGGAGCCTAAAACGATCGCCACCTCCGGATGAAAATCCACCTGCGCCTTGAAGCTTTCATAACAACTCATTAATTTTTCGTACACCTGACTCATAATAAATAACCTCCTGTTTCTGTATTATATTTTTAAAGTTCCAACAACTTCTCCGCATTCCCGCCAAAGATCAATTCCAGCTCCTGCCCCGCCAACGGCAGATTCCTGATCCGTTCAATGCTCTCCCTCTGTCCCGACCAGGGACAATCCGTGCCGAACAGGATCCTCTCCGCTCCATGCTTCCGGATGATCCGCACAAGCTGCTCATCACTGATATACTCCTCCATGAAAGCCGTGTCCAGATAGACATCTTCGCCTGCCAGCAGCTCCTCCACCGCGTCCCACTCCTTCCAGCCTCCGAGATGCGCCAGCACCAGCTTTCTCGGCGCCGTCTCGCGGATCGCTCTGTCTATCCTCTCCACCGATGCGTAGACCGGCTCCGGCAGTCCGATATCCACCCCCGCATGCACGGATATGATAAGCCCCTCCTCAGTGGCGGCCTCCAGAATCCTCAGATAGCGGATATCATCCATATATACCTCCTGATAAGCAGGATGTATCTTGATCCCTCTCAACCCCAGGCTTTTGATCTCCCGCACCTTCTTCCTGATATCGGGACAATCCGGATGGATCCCGCCGAAGGAGATCAGATGCTCCTTCTCCTCACAGAGCTTTGCCGCCACCCGGTTCACGGTCTCAAACTGAGAAGGCTTTGTCACCACCGGCAGTATCACGGAAAGATCCACGCCGTCTTCTTTCATGCTCTCTTCCAGCCCCGCCACCGTCCCATCCGTATGGGGCGTGATCCCGGAACACTTCGACAGGCTCTCGATGCTCGCCCTCGCGATCCTGTCCGGAAATGTATGCGTATGAAAATCTATGACCATTTTATTTACCCCTCATACCCGATCAGAAACGCCTTCTGATTGATCTCAACCGTTTTCGGCGGCACCGTCTTCGCGATCACATCCAGCCACTGCTCTTTGGTAAAGTTCATATGCTTTGCCGCAAGCCCCAGCACGATAATGTTAAACACCCTGCTGTTTCCCAGCTCCAGCGCCTTTTTCTGGGCATCCACCTGATAGATCCTGTGCTCCTTTGCCAGATCTTCCAGAATATTTTCCGGATACTGTGCCGCCCCCATCACGACAGGCATCGGATCGATCCGCTGGTCGTTTGCCACGATCACCCCGTCCGGTTTCAGAAAATGCGCATACCGCAGTGCCTCCAGCCGCTCAAAGGCGATCAGGATATCCGCCT
This sequence comes from uncultured bacterium, assembly GCA_947647735.1. Classification (GTDB taxonomy): domain Bacteria; phylum Bacillota; class Clostridia; order Lachnospirales; family Lachnospiraceae; genus 1XD8-76. The sequence continues at coordinate 218,846 of CANSLJ010000002.1, forward strand.
GCCCTTCCTCCACAATGGGTTCCGCCACGTCTTCGCCGTAGCGCACAAAGGTCACCACAGAGCCGCCCCGCTGTGCCATGCCGTGCACCTCGGAAAGCTTCACCTGATAACCGCCCTCCACCATAATACCGCCAAGAATCCGGCTTGTGAGCAACGTTCCCTGCCCGCCCACGCCGACGATCATAATATTTTTAGTCATCTCTCGCTCCTCTATTCCAGTTCCGCATCTGTGCTCACAGCACACCCGTCCTAAGACAAATTTTCAGCCGCTCTGCGTCTGCAAATTGTCTTGTGCACTGTTCGCACAGACGCTGTTTTCCAGTTCCGCATGGTCCCTGTTCTTTCCGGAACCCGTGCTTTTTCTATTCTCATCTCACCTGATACAGGCTCAGACTTCCTTCGCATCCCGCACTTCGATGGCCCCGAATTTACACAACTGTGTACACAGCCCGCACCCGTTGCACATCGAAACATCGATCTTCACCGTGCCGTCCTCCTGTTTTGTCAGCGCAGGGCACCCCGGTTTCAGGCAGGCGCCGCACTTCTTACATTTCTCCGGAACCGCCACACATTTATTCGGGAAGCTCTGCCCCTTGAGCAGCGCACAGGGAGCAGTCACGATAATAACAGACACGGCATCCCTCGCCACTTCCTCTTTGATCGTCCGCTCCAGCGTATCCACATCAAAGGCATTCACTTCCGTCACATGCTCAATGCCCATGGACTTACATAAATGATAAATACTGATGGCAGGCACAGTATCGCCCTGCAGCGTCTTTCCTGTCGCCGCATGATCCTGATGCCCGGTCATGCCGGTGGTGGAATTATCCAGGATCAGCACCGTGCCGGTTCCCTGATTGTATACCATGTTCATCAGAGAGTTCACACCCGTATGCATAAAAGTGGAATCCCCGATCACCGCCACCCAGTTCTTTATGTAATCTTTCCCTTTCGCCTTCTCCATGCCGTGCAGCGTGGAGATGCTGGCGCCCATGCATATCGTCGTCTCAATCACATTCAGCGGCGGCACGGCTCCCAGAGTATAACAGCCGATATCCCCGGCGGCATGAAGTTTTAACTTGTTCAGGATCCAGAATGTACTCCTGTGAGGACAGCCCGGGCAAAGGATCGGCGGACGGTTCGGCACCTGTGCAGCCTCCCGGATCTCCAGCTTCTCTTTCAGTACTGCCTCCCGGAGCATATTCGCACTGTACTCGCCCTGTAAAGTAAACAATTCCTTCCCTTCACAGGCAATCCCCCATGACCTGATCTGCTCCTCATAGACAGGCTCCAGTTCCTCGAAAATGATCAGCCTGTCAACCTTCGATGCAAATTCCTCGATCAGCTTTCTCGGCAACGGATGCACCAGTCCCAGCTTTAACACCGACGCATCAGGGCAGGCTTCCCTGACATACTGATAAGCGATACCGCTCGCCACAAAACCGATGGAAGTATCACGATACTCAGCACGGTTCACCGCCATATCGCAGCCATCCTCCGCCAGCTTCTTCATCCGGCTCTCCACATACACATGACGCCCCTTCGCATTGCCGGGCATCATCACATACTTCGCCGGATTTTTCTCATAAGGCTTATCCTCGATTTCCATCCTCTCTTCCAAAGCCACAGGCCCCTGAGAATGGGACAGCCTTGTTGTCGTTCTCACTATGACAGGTGTGTCATATTTTTCACTGAGTTCAAAGGCATACTTCGTAAACTCCTTGGCCTCCTGAGAATCCGAAGGCTCCAGTACCGGCACCTGCGCCGCCCTTGCCACACAACGGGTATCCTGCTCATTCTGGGAACTGTAAAGCCCCGGATCATCCGCTGCCACCAGCACAAGCCCGCCGTTCACCCCCGCATAGGATGCCGTATAAAGCGGATCACTCGCCACATTCACACCCACATGCTTCATGGAGCACATCGCGCGCACTCCGCTGATGGACGCACCGATCGCCACCTCCGCCGCCACCTTCTCATTGGGCGACCATTCCGCATAAATGTCTTCCTTATATTTTACGATATTCTCACTGATCTCTGTACTCGGCGTCCCCGGATATGCAGCGGACACTTTTACCCCCGCCTCATAAGCTCCCCGGGCAATCGCTTCATTCCCAAGCATGATTTTCACTTCTGACATGTCGATCCCATCCTTTCGTTTCTCTGATGTTTCATTGATGAGGGTTGAAGCTGCGCTAAACATTGTATTGATATGCTTTCCACATTATACTTTCTAAACCCTTCTACTATAATATCTTATTATGCCTTGAATTTCATCTATCTTTTGTTTCCAGTGTGATTTTTTGGTGATTTTGCACAGAATCTCAATGGGATTTTTAGTAAAAACAGTCAAAGAAATCCCTGTCTTTACTTGTTTTCCTAAACTTGCTTAGACAGGGGATATTGATGTGGTAAATTTAGATTTGATTTAGTTTAGAATAATAGAAATCATCGATTTGGTATATCAGGTGTTTCTTATTTAGAAGCGGCGTCGGACGACGCCGCATTAGATACTATAAAGTATTCTTTAATATATAAATAATATAAAACGATTGATCATTCTGTTTGTAACTTTTTAAACTATTTACTTTGTTTCTTTAAATATATAATGTGAACAAATTAGTATTTTACACCATTTGTGACATTATTAAGCTCATGTCTTACTCCATCTAAGATGGCATAATGGGTACAACTGATACGGTATAATACGCCTTTTTGAGCAGAAGTAGTACCAATGTTCATTCCATGTGCAATATCATTCGTTGTATAATCCCCAGAATGGGTTCCAACCAATGTCCATTTTCCATTCACATATTTCTCAATCCTAATATTTTCTACTCCGATTTTGCTTGCTGTCACCGTAGAGCCTGTGGAAATTGATCCTTGTACACCACTAGCATCAACCGAAATCCCTATGGTACACCCAGTCAATGTAGCAGCATCTATGCTTCTACCCTCAGGTACATCATAAATATCATTTATACCATGCCCTACATTATCTCCTGCTAATTCCTGGTATTCACCAATAATAAGTTCTTCCATATTCTCCTGTGCAAAAGCAACCATACCACCATTACATACCATTATAATCCCGCATAAAATAGCAAGAAATCTTTTCATATTAACTTTCATAATTTGCCTCTTTCTTTTGTAACTTAGAATAATTAATCATTTTATATATTTATCTCCCATATAAGAGAAAACGTAACCACTTTATTTTTTTATTTGATATTCTCCAACCCTTCTCTTACCTTTAACATATCTTCCAATAAAATATTTCCACTAATTCGGTAAAAACTACTTTCCATAAAACTCATACATATATATTCATCATCATAATGATAATATAAAGTATTTTCATCTGAATATTCTGAAAGTAATGTATATACATTTTCATCTATTGCACTTTCTCTATATGTTCTATCCTTGTCTTCCCATAATGTAATTTCCATTAACAAATGACCATTACCCTTATCATAATAATCCGCCACTATTTTTTCTCTATTACTATAATCATAATACCTTATACCATATAATAAAAATCCATCTGGTATATACCCTGGTACTATTATTTTATTCTTAACTTCACTATCCAACTCTGTCCATGAATCATAAAAAGTCTTTAACTCATCATTACGACTAAAAACAATTTCTTCCGCTGTCTCATCCTTCACAATCTCCAACAACCCAACCCTCTCCAAAATCATCGTAAACAACGACTTATCCTCCCTGGCATAAGTCACCATATTCAAAGAAAGCAGTGCTCCTCCAAACACTGCAATAAAGAGTATTGCTGCCCGATAACTTGCCTTTTTGCTCTCAAATCTTCTCTTCCTTCTATCGCTCTTCTCGACCTCCTCATTCCTTCCGCTTGCGCCATTTTCGTTGCTCTTTATAACTGTTTCATCAACTTCTATTACTCTCAGATTTACAGATTCCTCAACATCCCTCCTTACATCTCCGTCACTTCCATCTTCCTCCTCAATCCTCCGCATAATATTCAGAAAAGCCTCTTCCTGCCCCATATGCGGTTCCTCTATAGGCGAAAGCTTCTGCAGTAAAGTACAGATTGCGTCAACCTCCTCCGCATCAAACTCCTCCTCCGATGCCTCCTCTCTGTACCAGCGAAGCCGCTCCTCCAGTTCCTCTATTAATTTTTCGTCCTTGCCTGTCATAAAAACCTCCAAATACAGACCACTAAGGCCAGCCAGCCTACTACCAGATCCCCTTTCAATTTTCTTTTCAGCCTGCTCATTCTCATCCGAATGACACCTCTGTCCACTCCATATTTATCTGCCACTTCCACGGAAGAATATCCATTCAGATAATAGTCACGAAGCATTTCATATTCTTTCTCGCTGACAGAAGTCTTGATCGTCTCCGCCAGTTCAAACTCTCCATACTCCTCATCCCCTGTTTTATCACCCTTGAGCTCATCATATTCTACTTCCGACTCCTGAATATCACTTCTCTGTTTTCCAAGTTTCATTCTCTTGTATTTCGCCGTCTCATACAGCCATCCGATTTGATTAGGATGTTCCAACAATATGTCCATTTTCCGGTATGCTTCATAAAACGTTTCCTGTACTACATCTTCCACAAACTCTCTGTCGCTACAATTCTTCCCCACAAAAAGATATATCTTATCATACATCTTTCTCATCAGTTCATTAAACTTCTTATCCTTCGTTTCTTTATCCATTGAATAACCCGCCCATATAAACCCTTATTATCTGTTCCACGTTTCTGCATATCCCTCTGGAAATATTTTACAATATTATGCAGAACCCAATAAAAGGGCATACTTGATAACCATTTTAGCTGGATTATTCTTCCATTTTTCCTCCTGTTTTAACCATTATAAAAAGAGGCTGTCAAAATAACAACCTCCAAATTTCTCCAGGCTATTATATCGCTTACCTTTCTACAAAATACTCCTTTCCTCCTTCCCCTCACTTTCAGTAGGAAAAAGAACCGTTTTCGCTGCCCTGGTCACACGTTCTATGCTGTTCCAAAAACTTTTTGAAATAAAATATATAATAAGCGCCGCCGCAGTAACACTGACCAGTACAGTAATATTGATCTTCCAGAAACTATACTCCTCTCTCATCTTTGATATGATCTGCCCGCCCAGCCATTCTTGTATACAGTAAAATTCAAACGTGAATATCCCATAAAAAGAAAGAATACCTGCTGCCATTTTACCGACCAGTCCCAAAGGTACTTTTTCGCTGAACAGATACAAGATCCCTGCAATCAAAAAGGGCAGCGATACAGCAATCAATATATCCGGAATACAGCAGTTAGAAACAGGCACGAGGATATACATTCCTCCGATATTACTCAGATAGCTCAAATAAAACCCGAGAATACACATCATTACCAGAAAAACCCATGTCAGCCTGTCAAATATCATCTCCTTGTTTTTTGACAGCCAGCCCGCCAAAATCCCTAAGATAAAAACAGGAATCCTGTTCGTAAATCCAAACAGATCCTCCCGCAAAGTCATTCTGACACTCAATGTCCAGATCAACCACAGTATCAGAACACAGCCCGTAAAAATAATCTTATTCGAGGATCTCACCAAAAATCTGTAATACAACGGAAACAGAATATAAAATGTCATGATCATCGGCACAAACCACAGAAAAGCATACATATCCTTCAAATAGAAATTAATGCCGGATATATTTTTCCAGAATTCTACCGCCGGCCAATGCTCCAGAGCGCATCTTATAAGCGCCACCAGAAGAAAGGGAAGCAGGATGCGCCTTATCCTTTTATAATAAAACGACAACAAATTCCGCGACTTATCGATAGAATATACCATTCCCATCCCCGAAAGGAAAAGAAAGATATCAACACCACAAAATCCGATCCTCTGCAAAAAATTTTCCATCACGGAAAGCCCCGGATATTTGCCGAAAATCGGAAGCCATAGATGAAACACCAGAATCCAGAGCGCGGCAAATCCCATGACCGCACCCCGGTATCTGTGAAGTAATAAAAAGCCATTTTTACTGCTGAGCATTCCTGCCGGTTCTTTTGTATTCAAAAATCTATCCTCTGTTCTGTTATTGATTCAGCAATATAGGAACCCAATGCAGCTCTCATATTCTTAGAACTGCCTTACTTCCCTCCAAATTCGCAAATAATACCTGCCGATATCATAGCATATTCCTTCTATACCTGCAATCACTTGAGGCTTTCTTTCCCCGCTTTCTTCACGTCCCTGGTTCCGATATCCTCGTCACCGCCACATAGATCGCCGATATCTTATACCACGTGGGATAGTCCACGATCCCCGAAGCCGGCAGGCCGAAGATCCTCTGAAAACTCCTCACCGCCTCCGCTGTCCTCGAGCCGAAAATACCGTCCGCCGCTATGGTCGGGATCGCCGGATAATTCTGCGCGATACGGTTTAGCTGCTGCTGGATCTGTCTCACCTTATCCCCGCTGGAACCGATGGTCAGATTATAGCCGGGCCAGGAGGAAGGCACACCGGATACGCTGGTCGCCGTATTGATATACATATTGCTCCCGTAATAATAACGTATGATCTCTATAGCAGAATATCCCTGATCCCCCAGATACTTGGAACCCCACTGGGACAATCCGCTGCAGGTCACCGTCGTACCGTTGCAATAGGATGTGAAGATCGGCTGCTTCACCCCCGGCCTTGACAGAAAATTGGCAAAGATCGTATCCACGAGATAACTGATATTGCTGAATATATTTCTCCCCCGCATCCACTTCTGATCGTACGCCGTGGAGGAGGTGATGGTAAAGTTTTTTCCCTGATTTCTGTACCACTCAGTATAAACTCTATTCAATGTAAAGGACATGATCGCCAGAATATTGGCATAGATCGTCTGCTCCGGCCAGGTCGCGTAGATCTCCGAGGATGCCACGTTCTTGATGTAATCCCTGTAACGCACATAATAATTCTGCGCCGAAGTGTCATTCGGCAGCCCGTCATGCACCACGATCGTCTCCGGAATCACAACCCTGCTGAGGACGATCTCCCCGTCCTCATCCATCGGTTTAATCTCATCCTCCTCGATCTTCGGCGGATAATCCCCGAACAATGTATGGGGCGGGATCAGGATATCCTCCTCCGGAGCCGTCTCTATCTCCTCCGGCGTCATACTGATCGGCTGCACAGACTCCACCTCGGGCAGCACCTGCACGCCCTCCACCACGACCGTCTCATAGCCTGGCGCCGTCACAGCGACATCATAATCCGCATAGGGCTGTTCATCCCCCGGCTCCAGCGAGTAGTCAAGAGGCGGCGCGGGCAGTTCCACCTCCACCGTCTGTCCCGAAATATTGGTATCCAGTTCTTCTATAACTGTATCCGGCTGCCCGGAGAGCGTTATCGTAACTTTTGCATCCGTCACCGGAAAAAAGCCCAGTGTGGAAGTCACATTTATCTGTAGTTTTCCCTTGTCAGTTAAATCTGCCTGCGCAGCATGCAGCTTATTTTGCGACATAAAAAATCTCCGCATATACTCTCTTACGAGTAATATATGCGGAGAAATATTCTTCGTGCATCACAGCGCGTTTTTTGCCGCCCGCCTGTTCTGCCGGCATCTGTCGTGCAGCAGACAGAATACGCCTCCACTGCTTTACCTCTCGATCGACGCCGCCATTCTGTGATAGGTGTGGCGGATGCCCCGGATCGCCGTGGAATAGGCAAGTATATTTTCCGGCAGGGACATCCCGCCGTAACCGGCATCCCCCAGATGGTGGATATCCGTTCCCGTCATCTTGCACATCAGCGCCAACCGCTTCATCGTATCCGTATCGGCGCCTTCCTGAGAAGTGCCGATGGCGGTGATCGTCATCGCTCCCAGACGATGCGCGCATGCCACAAGCCGTCTCGCGTACTCTACGGTAATTCCCGGTACTGTCCCCGGCGCAGGCAGAAGGATGATATCAGCCCCCGCCTTTACAAAACTTATCACATCCCCCTCCGTCATAATATTTTCCGCCGCTTCCGATAAAATTCCCGCCGCATGCATTTTCCCCGCCGCAAGGATAACTTTATCGCCCACAGCCTCCTTATATCTCTTTAATGTCTCGATGATCGCCGGATTGCTGACGCCCATCCCCGGATTCCCGGTCAGCAGGATCATATCTACGCCCATTTCTGCTGCCCGCACCGCATTCTCCACCGTGGCGCGCCGCCCCGGGGACATCTTCCACATGGGCTCTGTCTCCCCTTCCTCGCCCTCCTCCACGGGCTCCAGATTAATACCGATCGGCCTTCCTGTCAGCCGCTTTAACATTACCACAGTATTTTCCGGTTCCACCTCCGGCAGAGCGTTCACCACCGGGTTTATCACATCAAACATATTCAGCAGAAGGATATCCGCCCCCATCGCCGCCACAAACTCCGCGTTAGTCACATTTCCCAGCATCGGCTGCAGCGTCCCGATCGTCTCGCAGGCAATGATCCTGCCCTCGCTCTTTAAAATGGATTCCAACAGGTCTTCTTTCGTAAACTTCTGAAAGTCAGAAGCATAACAGTCTAACATTCTCTTTGCCATAAATCCCCCATTCCAGTTCCGCATCCGCTCCCCCGATATCCAGAACAGATGCTGTATCACTTCAATTCCAATGTCATTTGCTCCGCCTCCCCCGGCACGATCACTCCGATCTCCATAAAGATCGGATACAGATAACTCGCCCCGAAGGTTTTCAGCTTCTTCGGACCGCTCACCGGAAGATGAGCCTTCTGCAGTTCCATCGCATTCCAGAGCGACAGATTTACCGTGGACCGGGTAATGGACTTGTCCTTCCTGCTGACAAATATTTCATACCCTTTAATAGAATAGCTATAGTCCAGATGCTTTGCCGTCTCGAAGCTTTTCCCTTCCAGCATCACCAGCACATCCCACAGCGCGTCCTCCAACAATGTCCGGGAATCGTTTTCTCCCCGGATCTCCTTTTCCACTAATTCCTTCAACTCGCGAAGCTTTTCTTCCTGTTTCGATTCAGAAGCCATATCTTTGCCTTTCCCGTCAGCCAGTATACTGCCAGCATAAACAGCATCCCGCAGATAAATCCAGCCATATCAATACAGACGTCCCCGATACCGGGTGACCTTCCCGCAGAAAAAAACTGGATCGATTCGTCTATAACCGCCGTCAAAAAACCGGTCAGAACTACCCCCTTCCAGTATTTTTTCAGCTTTAAACAGTATACCATAAACAGAAGTACCGTCAATACGCCTTCCAGTCCGTATTCCGAAAAGTGGGCAAGTTTCCGGACAAAATGTTCTGTTATCACCTCTTTACCACCCTGTCCGAAAATTTCATTGATCGCCTCCGTAACCCTGCCGCTCCGCCCGGAAGATACCTCCGCAGTTTCCATAGAATTGTGCCAGATAAACGTAATACAGGCAAAAAACAACAGCGTGATGACGATCCGCGCCAGTATCCGTAAACTCTTCATAGCGCTTTAATCCTTCCTGTCATCGCCCCAGAAAAACAGCGCCACCGTGCCTGGTCCTGTATGGCTTCCGATGGTCGTGCCGATATGGTTGATAACAACCTTCTTATCCAGCTTTGGAAACGCCTCCTCCACCAGATCTGCCACTTTTCTGGCATCCTCATAACATGCTGACTGGGAAATATAACACTTCCCGTTATAGTCTGCCCCGCCTTCTGCATGTTCTTTCATCTTAGCCACAATTTCCTGAATGACTTTTTTCTTCGTCCGTATCTTCTGCCTCGGGATCAGCTTCCCCTCATGGTCCACATTGAGCAGCGGGCAGATATTCAGCACCATGCCGACAGTCCCCGCTGTTTTGGAGATCCTGCCGCCCTTGATATAAAAAGTCAGGTCCGTGGAGAAAAACCAGTGATGGAGCTTACGCTTATTCTCCTCCAGCCAGTTCTTTACCTCCTCGATGCTCTTTCCCTCATCTCTCAGATCCGCCGCCTTATCCATCAAAAGCCCGTAACCGGAGGACGCCGCCAGCGAATCCACGATCCATATCTTACGGTCAGGATATGCTTCCGCAAGCTCCCCTGCCGCCAGCTTTGCCGAATTATAAACGCCGGAAATACCGGAGGAGAGCGTCACATGGAGAATATCCCTTCCCTCCTTTAAGAAGGGCTCAAAATATTCTTTAAACTCCTCCGCATTGATCTGGGAGGTTCTGGTCTCCGCCCCGTCCTTCATCCTCTGGTAAAATTCCGCAAATGGAATGGACTGTCCCAGATCGTCCCTGTACTGTTTTCCGTCCAGCTCAAAATGGAAACAGATATATCTGATATCTCTCTTTTCAAAATGCTCCTTTTCCAGATCTGCTGTGGAGCAACAGCTAATGATATAATCGCTCAACCCTCTCTCCTATTTCAGTGTTATGCACTTAAGGCAGAGACCGTTTCCGTCTCTGCCCAAGTATGGAAATTATATTTACTTGTTCGTGAGAAGCATCATGATCTCATTGCTTCTTGTTATAAATTTCGCCATCTCTTCCGCCGCCAGCGGTGCGTTCTGGATCTTTGCCAGATCGTAAAGCTGCTCGCAGATCATCTTGGAATCCTTATCCTCCTTGTGTTCCATGACATACTGTACCAGCGGATGGTTTGCATTCAGGATCAGTGTCTCTCCCTCCTGGCCGAAAGCACCCATATCCATGCCGCCCACTGCATACATCTTCATCATATCCTGCATCCTGCGGCTTTCTTCGGAGATCGTCAGCATGGAAGAAACCTTCTTGTTTTTCAGCTTCTCCAGTTTCACGGTCAGCTTATCCTTTTTCAGTGCTTTTTTCATCAGCTTGCCGATCGCTTCCGCATTCTCCTCCAGCTCCTTCTCAGCCTTCTTGGATGTTTTTGCCTTAAAGTTCTCGGTCAGGTCGGCATCGATACGCATGAACTTAATGCCCTCGTTTTTGGATTCAAGCTGCTGCACAAAAGGCTGGTCGATATTGTGTGTCAGGATCACAGCATCCATCTTTGCCGCCTTGAACATATTGATATACTGTCCCTGCTGCTGTTCATCGGTCACATAATAGATAACCTTTTCCTTCTTTTCCTCTTCTTCCGCCTCCGCAGGCTCAACGCTTTCCTCGTCCTCTGTCACGATCTCGGCTTCCACCTTCTCGCCGTTCTCATCCACCGCCGTTTCACCTTCGGCGCTTTCGCTCTTCTCCTCTTCCTCGACCTCATCCGGATCGCTCTTTGCCACTTCCAGGCACTCCGGCAGAGTCAGATATTTTCCATCCAGATTCTTAAAGAGGATATAATCTGTCATCTTCTCACAGAACTTGTCATCCTTGAGGCATCCGAACTTGATAAACGGGCTGATATCATCCCAGTATTTATCATACTCTTCCTTGTCTGTCTTGCACATGCCGGAGAGCTTATCCGCCACTTTCTTTGTGATATAATCGGATATCTTCTTCACAAAACCGTCATTCTGCAGTGCGCTTCTCGAAACGTTCAGCGGCAGGTCCGGACAGTCGATCACGCCCTTTAACAGAAGCAGGAATTCCGGAATGACTTCCTTGATATTATCTGCAATAAACACCTGATTATTATATAATTTGATCTTTCCCTCGATGGACTCATATTCCAGATTGATCTTCGGGAAATACAGGATACCCTTTAAGTTGAACGGATAGTCCATATTTAAATGGATCCAGAACAACGGCTCCTTGTAATCCTGAAATACCTTGCGGTAAAATTCCAGATATTCTTCCCTGGTGCACTCATTAGGATGCTTTGCCCAGAGCGGGCTCGTATCGTTTAACAGCTGGGGGCGTCTCTTGATCTTCAGACGCTGCTTGTCCTCCTCCTTCTCCTTCGGCAGTTCCTCCACCACAACATCGCTCTCTAACTTCTCATCCGCGTCGATGGTCTGTGTCTCATCACTTTCCTCCTTCGAGAGATAGATCTCGGTCGGCATAAAGGAACAGTATTTCTGAACAACGCTTCTCGCCTCATATTCATTGCAGTATTTCAGGCAGTCCTCATTCAAAAACAGCGTGACGGTCGTACCGACCTCCGCCTTGTCCCCCTTGTCCATGGAGAACTCCGTACCGCCGTCACATTCCCAGTGCACCGGCTCCGCGCCCTCTTTCCATGACAACGAATCAATGTGCACTTCGTCCGCCACCATAAACGCAGAATAGAAACCGAGGCCGAAATGCCCGATGATCTGGTCTTCGTTCGTTTTATCTTTATACTGTGCAATGAAGTCCGTCGCGCCGGAAAAAGCGATCTGGTTGATATACTCTTCCACTTCGTCCGCCGTCATACCGATACCGTTATCAGTGATCTTGATGGTCTTTTTCTCAGGATGGATCTGTACGTCTATCCGCGCCTTAAAATCATCGGGCAGAGTATACTCACCCATCATATCCAGTTTTTTCAGTTTTGTGATAGCATCACATCCGTTGGAGATCAGCTCCCGATAGAAAATATCCTGATCGGAATACAGCCACTTTTTGATAATAGGAAAAATGTTATCACTGTTGATTGATAAGTTTCCGCTTCTTGCTGCCATGTCTTATTCGCTCCTTCTTCTATTTTTGCTAATATATGTCTGAGGTTTTGTATTTTCCGCCTTACATCTTTTCAGGCTTGTAAATACTCTTCACAATAAACAAGTTTATCTCGCTCTTTGAAACAAGTCAAGAAAAAATTAGCACTCGTTTAAACAGAGTGCTAATAATATCGCTAAAACCATTGATTTTACTGGGTTTTTTGTATTTCTTAAATTTCTCTAAAATCATTTATTATAGTATTCAGCATACACATCAAAAAAGGTTGAAGTAGTGATCTGGGCATCATGCAACAGCGTAATTTCCTGCCAGAGTTCCTCGTTCATATGGCGTGTCAGCGTCTGCACATAGGAGTCATATTCTTTGCTGAACGCCTCTTTCCGTCTCTCATCCACAATCTTTATCTTATTCATGTCAGTCTCTTCCCTATTCAGCGTACTGACACATTTTAAAATATAATATCCCTCTTCTGTCTCTATAATACCACTGACTTCCTCATTGCCGAGTACAAAAGCCGTCTCCTCATAAGCTTCTTCTGTATCACCCTTTCCGATAGAAACTGTACTCTCCGGCGCCTCGTTATATCTGCTTGCCACCACATCAAAATCCTCTCCGGCCTCCACACACTGCAAAGCTTCCACCGCTGTTGCATAGGCATAGCTTTTTTGCTGCTCAGAATAAGGTGTCACAATGCCGTTTCGATCCTTCATCCCGGTTCTTATTAAAATCTGCTGCAAAGTGACAGTTCTCGCCTCATCATCGCTGATCTCCGGATTGACATCTTGAATCATATAGTCATAGACCTTATCCGCCAGAGCATACTCCCGGTATAACTGCCGGATCGTATCAGTTGTCACATCAAGCTGCTCCTTTTCCACCTCTGTCAGCGAATCAAAATAAATCCCTGCCGCCTCATTCACTGCTTTCTGCTCCGCCTCACTTAGGGAAAGCCCGTAGTTTTCCGCCATCAGGTTCATCGTTTTAATCTGAGCAAGCTCCGCCAGTACAGATTCCTTTACGCTCTGCTCTATTGTCACACCGTCCTGCTCCCGCTGCCAGATTTCCGTCCCGTAAACCTGCTCGTACTGATTCTGCAGATTAGTCAGGTATACCATTACTTCCTTCTTATAGCAGGAAGCTGTTTCGATACGGAACACCTCATCCCTTGTAAAACCGGTGGTCAGAACGATCTTTGTATCCCTGTTGATGCCCTCGCATCCGATCAGGCACAGTGCGATAAAAAGGCTTATGACAAGAGCTTTTAATCGTTTATGCTTCATGATCCTGCTTTCTTTCATACTTTACAAAATGATAGGTAATATCAAAATACACCTGCTCCTCACTGTCTGCTGTGATCTCCCAATCCTCATCCTTATCCAGATCCGGACAATAGGCATCCGCCGCATAAGACATATCGATCTTTGTCACATGGGCGGTATCACAGTAAGGAAGGAGCTGTCTGTAGATGCTTTCCCCACCGATCACGTATAGATCCTTTCCCTCATACTTTTCACATTCTTTCAGCAGTTCTTCTATACTGTGCACCACCACAGCACCTTTTACCTGATAGTCCGGTTTTCTGGACAAAATAATGTTAGTCCGATTTTTCAAGGGTTGTTTTCCCGGAAAAGTTTCCATGGTCTTTCTGCCAAGTATGACTACTTTTCCGGTTGTTTCCTGCTGAAACATTTTATGGTCGTTGGGAATGCGGACAAGGAGGTTATCCTTGTTACCAATAGCCCAATTTTGATCAACTGCGACGATTAAATTCATGGGAATCCCTTTCAAATTTTTCTTTATATTGCGACTGGTATATTTTTTATCTGTGGTTCTGTTATATAATTGTCTACCCTCACATCATCTCTCGTAAACTCATAGAAGTCATGGATTTCTGGGTTCAACCAGAAGGTTGGGGCTTCATGAGCCTCTCTCGTTATGAGTTCCTCCACGATCGGGATGTGACGGTCGTAGATGTGGGCGTCGGCTATGACATGCATCAGTTCGCCCGGCTGCATGTCGCAGACCTGCGCCAGCATGTGCATTAAAACGGCGTACTGGACAACATTCCAGTTGTTAGCAGTCAGGACATCCTGAGATCGCTGGTTTAAGACAGCATTCAGGGTTAGTTTTTCCTCTCCTTTCTTCTGAGTAACGTTGAAAGTCATGGAGTAAGCACAGGGATAAAGGTTCATCTCGTGGAGATCCTGGTGAACGTAAAGGTTGGTCATGATACGACGGCTGAAAGGATTGTTTTTCAGGTCGTAGATGACTCTGTCGATCTGATCCATCATACCTTCTTTATATTGGTGTTTAACGCCCATCTGGTAACCATAAGCTTTTCCGATGGAACCGTCCTCATCCGCCCAGGCGTCCCAGATATGACTGTGCAGATCGTGGATATTGTTGGACTTTTTCTGCCATATCCATAACATCTCGTCTGTGGCGCTTTTTAAGGCCGTCTTCCGCAATGTCAGGATTGGAAACTCTTTCGATAAGTCATAGAGGTTTACCACACCGAATTTTTTAATCGTATAGGCGGGAGTTCCATCCTCCCAGTGAGGACGGACCTTCTCTCCCTCGGTGCTGGTACCATTCTCCAGAATGTCCCTGCACATGTCAATAAATATTTTATCTGCAACGCTCATCTTAATCTCCTATTCCAGCTCCGTAGACAATTTTCTATCTATCATATTTATCACAGAGCGAATTGATCTGATCTGCGAATTTTGACAGTTCTTTGTTTGTACCGCCCCGGTTCTTTTCGATGACAGCCAGCAGCCGTTTACCTGCCGCCACCAGCCTATTGTAAACATCAGATACAATAGAAACTTTCTTCTTAACAGGTACAGGCGATGCTTCAAAGAGCAATTTGTCGGTGGCAAGGTCAAATTCTGTGCCGCTGTACGGCGCATATGTATGATGGCCGTATTCCACTTTCAAACACTCTGCAAATTCCTTGCAGACGGAATCTTCACCATGGACGATAAATACCCTTCTTGGTTTTTCCTTAAAACCCTCAATCCATGCAATCAAGCCATTCTTATCTGCATGTCCGGACATGCCCACGAGAGTTCTTATCTCCGCGCGAATTGCAACGCTCTCTCCAAAAAGCTTCACCATTTCCGCCCCTTCTACGATAGCTCTCCCCAATGTACCGATCGCCTGGAAACCCACAAATAATATAGTACATTCTTCCCGCCACAGATTATGCTTCAGGTGATGGCGGATACGTCCCGCCTCACACATACCAGAAGCAGAAATAATCACCTTCGGCTCACTGTCAAAGTTGATCATCTTCGACTCTTCACTGGTAATGGAACGCTTCAGTCCCGGGAAAGAAATCGGATTGATCCCCTGTTTTACCAGCGCCATCGCCTCCTCGTCAAAACAGGATTCAATATTCCTGTTAAAGATCTCCGTTGCATCCACCGCCAGCGGACTATCCACATATACTGGAAAGTTCGGATGCCCTTTTATCATCTCATCCGCCTTAATCTGCCGGATGAAGTAAAGCAGCTCCTGGGTTCTGCCCACCGCAAAGGATGGAATCACCACATTGCCACCCCTGTCAAAAGTTTCCTGAATGATCTGAGCCAGCTCTCCCACATAATCCGGTTTGGTGTCAGAATGAATTCTGTTGCCGTAGGTGGATTCCATCACCACATAATCCGCCTCCTCGGTATAAGCCGGATCACAGATCAGCGGCTGGTCCAGATTTCCGATATCACCGGAAAATACGATCTTTTTCGAGACGTTTCCCTCCGTAAGCCAAACTTCGATGCTGGCGGAGCCCAACAGGTGCCCGATATCTGTAAACCGAATCTCTATGCCCTCGCAAATCTCCACCTTCTGTCCATAGACGCAGGGCACAAGACATCTGATCGTACCGTCCGCATCTTCCATTGTATACGCAGGTTCCACAGGCTCCATATGAGAACTTCTTTTTGCTTTTCTATTTTTCCACTCTGCCTCCTGTTGCTGAATATGAGCGCAATCACGAAGCATAATGCTGCAAAGGTCCGCCGTCGCCTCTGTTGTAAATATCCGCCCCCGAAATCCTCTTGCATACAGCGCCGGCAACATGCCGGAATGGTCGATATGAGCATGTGTCAGCAGTACATAGTCGATCAATGACTCCTGTACCGGCAGTTCCACATTTTCAAAGACATTCACCCCTTGCTCCATACCATAATCGATCAGAATCCGCTTTCCACAGGCCTCCAGATAGTGGCAGCTCCCCGTCACTTCATGATCAGCCCCAATAAACATTAGTTTCATGCCTCTACCTCCTATTTCAGTTCGGTCTTATGCTGTTTTCCAGTTGTATCCAGTATACCATTAACCGTGCAAAAAAGCCACCCTGATCGGCACCTTACTAAATTCTTTTCAGCTTAGCAAACCCCGCATACATACTCCGCTGTCCCACCGAGTCAAACTTCACCGTCACCTGATAGTCCTTCGTTCCTTTCTCCAGCGAAACTACCGTCCCCTCTCCGTATTTGGTATGCAGCACCCGATCACCCACGCCGTAATCCGGCGCACCGCCGGGCGCCTGTGCCCCCTTGGAGAGCCCATTTATATTCTGAAGTCCTGAAACCCCTTTTGCAATAAAAGGCTTGTTTTCCTCCGCAGTCCGCGTCACTTTTTTCAGGCCGCCGTTTCCGAAGGTATGCATGGAACTGCTCCCGTAACCGCTTTTTGCCGCGCCTCCTGAATATCCCGGCTGCGCCTTCGCAAAGCCCCCGGCATTTCTTCCTGCACCCCCGAAGCTATTTCCCTGCCGTCTCTCCCCGTCACTGTAAAAAGGCAGCGGCGCATCACTCCTGAAACTAATGGCATCTCCATCCTCGTCCTGCCATCTCCTCAATGGCGGAACATATCCATCGATCAGTTCCTTCGGAATCTCCCTGACAAACCGGCTCACCGCGTTATACTGTGTCTCCCCCCGCACCATCCTCTGCCTTGCGCAGGTCAGCATCAGCTCCTGCATCGCCCTTGTGATCCCCACATAGGCAAGACGCCGCTCCTCCTCGATATCCTCCATATCATCCGAAATGATCGACATATAACTCGGAAACAGCCCGTCCTCCAGACCGGCAAGATAAACATAGGGAAATTCCAGTCCCTTTGCCGAGTGGAGCGTCATCAGCAGAACCCTGCCGTCGCCCCCTTCCACATTATCGATATCGCTGACCAGTGCCACTTCCTCCAGAAACTCATTGAGCGAAGGCTCCTCCGCCCCCTCTTCATAGGAAGCGATCTTACTGATCAGTTCCTCCACATTGTCGATCCTGTCATCCGCGTCCTCCTCATCGGACGCACGCAATTCCTCCAGATACCCTGTCTGTTCCAGAATATCCTCCAGCAGGTCTTTCAGAGAGTAAAATTCCATCTTCCCGCGAAAAGCCTGTATCATCGTCACAAAAGAAGCAAGCTTTGACACCCCTCTGCCGATTCCCGGAATTTCTTCCGCCTTCCGCAGGGCATTGTAAAAACTGATACCCTTTGCATCCGCATAGTCCTGTACCCGCTGGATCGTCGTCGCACCGATTCCCCTCTTGGGAATATTGATGATACGCTTCACCGCCACATCGTCCGCCCCGTTGTCAATGGTCTTTAAATAGGCGAGCATATCCTTGATCTCCCGGCGGGCATAAAAGTTCGTGCCTCCCACCACATTGTAGGGAATCCCCTCCATGACCATCCGCTCCTCCAGAATACGTGCCTGTGCATTGGTCCGGTACAGAATGGCAAAGTCGGAAAAACTGCCACCGCCGTTTCTGTATTTTCTCGCGATGTCGTCAGCTATCATCTCCGCCTCCTCATAGGCGGTATCAAACTGCTGAAACCGCACCCGCTTCCCGGCACCCTTGTCCGTCCAGAGGCTCTTGCTCTTCCTGCCCTGATTATTGCTGATCACAGCATTGGCGGCATCTAAAATGCTCTGGGTGGAACGGTAATTCTGTTCCAGCCTGACCACCTTCGCCTCCGGGTATACCTTTTCAAAATCCAGAATATTCCGGATATTCGCCCCCCGGAATTTATAGATGGACTGATCGTCATCCCCCACCACACAAAGGTTCCTGCTGCCCTCCGCCAGAAGGCGTACCAGCTCAAACTGTGCTGTATTGGTATCCTGATACTCATCCACCATAATATAAGTAAAACGGTTCTGGTAATTCTGCAAAACCTCCGGCTTTGTCTTAAACAACTCCACCGTCAGCATGATCAGATCGTCAAAATCCAGCGCATTGTTCTTCTTCAATGTCTGCTGGTACTCCATATACGCCGACGCGATTTTTTTCTGGGTAAAGTCCCATGAAACATTCTGCGCAAACTTCTCCGCACCGATCAGTTCATTTTTTGCGTTGGAGATCGCATTCAGGATAGCCCGCTCCTTCAACTGCTTTGTATCGATCTGCAGCTTCTTGCAGATCTCCCTCATCACAGTTTTCTGATCGTCTGTATCGTATATCGTAAAATTGGTATCATACCCCAAAAGATCGATATGCCGGTGCAGGATCCTCACGCAGGCGGAATGGAATGTGGAAACCCAGATGCTCTCCGAGCCGAAACCCACCAGATTATCCACCCTTTCCCGCATCTCTCCCGCCGCCTTGTTGGTAAAAGTGATGGCAAGAATATGCCAGGGATTCACGCCCAGCCGGTCTATCAGATAAGCGATCCGATGCGTCAGCACTCTTGTTTTTCCGCTGCCCGCCCCTGCCAATATCAGAAGCGGCCCTTCTGTACAAAAGACCGCCTCCTTCTGTTTATCATTCAATGTATCATATATACTCATATATTTCTCCATCTCTATAGAAAAAGCTGGCACCCGCAGTTCCCGCAGAACTTCATCCCCGTAGTCGGCGTACCACAGTTCGGACAGAATTTCGGCGAAACCGCCGGAATGGGCGCTCCTCCCGCCGGCACAGCCTGATTCTGATGCATCACGCCTTGCTGCACTGCTCCCTGCGGGTTCACCATGCCCTGATGCATTACCCCCTGCTGGTTCATCATACCCTGCACCATCTGCTGCCCCATAGCCATTCCCATCTGTAACTGTACCATATCCGAAGCAACGCCGCTGCCGCCATTCCCGCCTTTTCCAATGGCATCCGCCGCTGCGATCTGTTGATACTTGTTCACATCCGAAAGCAGAGACTGCGCCGCCGCCTTCTCCTGCATCTTCCGGATCTCCTCCGGATAGGAGAAACTCTCGATATTGAAATCCGTGATGGAGATACCGATCTTCTGCATATCCCTGTCCAGATCAGCCGCGATCCCCTTCGCAATATTTCCGGCATCCATCTGCAGGTTGAAGATATCCCGTCCTTCCTTACCGATCCAGCTCATCAAAAGCTGATCCAGATTGGCAATGATACGTCCCTTGACATCATCCACCGTATAACCCGTTTTCACGCCGGCAAGTTTCTCGATCAGCACCTTCGCACTCTCCACCTTGCAGCTGAATGTACCAAAGGCTCTAATCGGCATCCCGCCGGGCAGTCCCTGCGCAGGCAGATTGATGGCGCTCTTCGTGCCCCACTTCACAAGCTGTTCCTTCGTATTGATAAACAGCACCTCCGCCCGCAGCGGCGTATTAAATCCAAATTTAAAACTGGCGAGCGTCGTCAAAAAGGGAATGATATCCGACTCAATATCATACCGTCCCTCCCTCTCAAAAATACCCTCTATCACACCATTATACATAAAAATGGCATCCTGCCCCATCCTGATGATCAGCTTGGAACCCTTCTTGATCTCATCATTTGGCCACTTCCACAGGAGCACCCCCTCCTGACTCTCATTCCACTCAATGACATTAGAAAGCTGTGTCGCAAAAATCCCCATTATTTTCCCTCCTGCTAATTTCACAGTTATCCTTCCACTACTCTTTATCCATCACACAATTTACGCCCACACCACATTTATTGTTTCCAACCATATGTTATCCTGTATCCACTTTTAATTTATTCCAGGCTCAGCCCGAACAGGGCATATATATCCTGTGAAGACTGTAGAAAAACGTCGGCACTTAGCGAGGTCCCTCACGAGCTTAGTGTCCGCTACGTTTTTCTCCAAGCGAGAGCGCGTCTGAACAGGATATATATGCCCTGTTCGGGCGTCCGCTATATACAACATCCCTATTCCATCGCAATAACCCCAGCCACCGCCGAAGCCGCCGCCGTCGCCGGCGAACCGAGGAAGATCTCCACCTTGGAAGTCCCCATACGCCCGAGGAAATTCCTGTTATTGGTCGCAAGCACCCTCTCGCCGTCCGTCAAAATGCCGCAGGCCCTTCCGCAGCACAGCCCGCATCCCGGATGCGTAACGATCGCGCCCGCCTCCGCCAGTATGCCGATATACCCTGCCTTTACCGCCTCCTGATAAATACTCCTGCTGGCAGGCGTAACGATCAGCTTCACAAAAGGCGCAACCTTTTTCCCCTTCAGGATCTTTGCCGCCACTGCCAGATCCTCCAGCCGCCCGTTGGTACAGGAACCGATAAACACCTGATCCAGCTTTGTTCCCGCCAGTTCCGCCACATCATGGATATTATCCACCTGAGAAGGACAGGCAAGAACAGGCACAAGCTCCTCCGCCTTATATTCCATCACCTGACAGTACTCGGCATCCTCATCCGCATACAGCCAATCCACATCTTCCATCTTCACGCCGGAATACGCACAGGTCTTCTCATCCGGTGCAAACAATGCCGCCTTCGCACCCGCTTCGATTGCCATATTGGAGATCGTCATACGGGAAGAAACACTCATCTCATCCACCGTACTCCCGGAAAACTCCAGCACCTTGTAGGTTGCCCCGTCAGCCCTCAGATCCCCGATCAGGCGCAGTATAATATCCTTCGCATACACGCCCTCAGGCAGCTTCCCGTTGATCACAACCTTTATGGTCTCCGGCACCCTGATCCACATCTCTCCCGTTCCCAGCACCGCCGCCATCTCCGTGTAGCCGATACCCGAAGAAAAGCACCCCACACAGCCGTAAGTCGTGGTATGGGAATCCGTTCCGAATACAATATTGCCGGGCTTCGCGTAACCCATCTCCGGCATAAGCTGATGACAGATCCCGTCCGCCCTGTGGAAATGTGTTAAACCCTGCTCCTTCACGAACGCATCCCCGATCTTGAAGTGCCGCACATCCTCCACCGCGCTGGTGGGTACCAGATGGTCATAGATCAGCACAACCTTATCCTGATCCCAAACTTTCTGAAATCCCATCTCGCGAAACTTATCCACCACAAAAGGGATAAAAATATCATGGATCATCACCCGATCCACTTTAACTGTCTTGATCTCCCCGGGCGATACGGAGACGTCTCCGGTATTTTTCATCACAATCTTCTCAATCAATGTATGCCCCATACTCACACCCCGTTCCTTGCCTGCATCGCCTTCACCAGACCGCCCGCATTCAAAATATCCATCAGATTCTCCGGCAACGGCGTGATAGGATAGTCCTTACCGCCCGCATGTATCTTCTCACCTATTGTCACAGTGATCACATCCCCTTCCGCCACATCATCCGAAAGTTCCTTATTTTCAATCAGCAAAAGTCCGTTATTGATCGCATTCCTGAAAAAAATCCTCGCAAAAGACTTTGCGATCACACACCGCACGCCAAGCTGCTTAATGATCTCCGGCGCCTGCTCCCGGGAAGATCCGCACCCGAAATTCTTCCCCGCCACAATAATGTCGCCCTTCTCGATCTGCCCCGCAAGCTCCTCCCGAAGCGGTGAAAACGCATATTTTTTCATATCCTCCACGCTCGGCAGCGCCAGATACTCCGTGGGGATAATGATATCCGTATCGATATCATCCCCGAGAAGCCAAACCTTACCTTTAAACTGTTCCATCATCAATCTCCTATTGTTCTCTCCAAATTTTGTCCAATCACCATTAATTTAAATTTCATATTTATGGATAACCAAAATCAGGTGTTTTCTAAAATATTTAATCACAATCCAGTCCGTGCAGGGCATATATATCCTGTGAAGACTGTAGAAAAACGTCAGTACTTAGCGAGGTATTTTCGAGCTTAGTACTGCTACGTTTTTCTCCAAGCGAGAGCGTGTCTGAACAGGATATATATGCCCTGCACGGACGTCCGCATTTACAATCTTTCCACTCCCACTATCTTCCCCGCCACAGCCGACGCCGCCACCGTCGCCGCCGATGCCAGATAAACCTTTGAATCCTTATGGCCCGCACGCCCTTTAAAGTTCCTCGTGCCTGTGGAGATCAGCACCTCTCCCTCTCCGATCACACCCTGGCAGCTTCCCCAGCAGACAGAGCAGTTCGGGTTCATCATCATCGCCCCGGCCTCTAAGAAGATATCCACAAGCCCTTCCTCCAGCGCCTGCAGATAAACACTGTTGGACGCCGGCGTGATCAGAAACCTCACATCCGGATGCACTTTTCTCCCCTTCAGGATAGCAGCCGCCACCCGCAGTTCATCAATACGGCCGTTATTGCAGGAGCCGAGGAACGCCTCATCGATCTTCACCTCGCCCACCTCGGACAAAGGCTTCACATTGTCCACAAAATGAGGCTCCGCGACCACCGGTTCTATCTTCGACAGATCATAATCATACACCTGCAGGAAAGAAGCATCCGCATCACTGGCATAAAGATGCTCATAACTTCTTCCATGCTCCTTCATAAATTCCACTACCTTTTCATCCGGCTCCACGATACCTGTCTTCGCACCGGCCTCCACCGCCAGATTACAGAGCACAAACCTGTCGTTCACACTGAGCCCGTGAGCTCCCTCGCCCGCAAACTCCATGATCTTATAATTGCAGCCGTTAGCGCCGATATCTCCGATGATCGTCAAAATAAGATCCCTCGGATAAACGCCCTCTCTCAGTTTTCCCGTCAGATTAAAACGGATCGTCTCCGGCACAAGCACCCATGACTTTCCGGTAACCATAGCATATAAAAAGTCCGTACAGCCGATCCCCGTACCGAAAGCGCCCACCGCCCCGTAGGAACAGGTATGTGAATCCGCCCCCATGATAAACTGCCCCGGCTCCACAAAGTCCTCCAGCATGATCTGATGGCAGACGCCCTTGCCCTCATAAAACGCAATATCATACTTCTTCGCAAACTCCCGCATCTTCTTATGCGCCGCCGCGGTCTTCGGATTCTCCGCAGGAATATTGTGGTCAATGATAAAGACCAGTTTGTCTTTGTCCGCGATCCGCGGATTCTTCAACTGATTATAAAACATATCGATGGTCAGATGCGTCGTACCGTCATTGCTCATCAGATAATCCACATCTATTGTATGTATCTCACCGGGCTTTACTGACGATACACCCGCCGCCCGTGCTATGATCTTCTCACCTATTGTCATACCCATAAGACTACACCTCCCCTTTATTCAACGATGCAATCAGCCCGCCCTGATTCAGTATATTCTGCATGTAGGGCGGCAGTTTCGTGCAGGTATAGGTGACGCCGTCCGCCTCTATCGTTCCCTCCGACAGATCCAGCTTTGCCTCATCGCCCGCCTTCGCCACATCATAAAAATCCCTGCTCACAAGCACAGGCAGCCCGATATTGATCGCATTCCGGTAAAAGATCCGGGCAAAAGACTTTGCCACAACCGCCTTGACGCCGAGCGCTTTCAGCACGCTGGGCGCCTGCTCCCGGGAAGATCCGCAGCCGAAATTCTCTCCCGCCACAATAATATCGCCGGCTTTTACATTTCTGGCAAACTCCCCGTCCAGCGATTCAAAGGTATACCCTTTCATATCCTCAACACTTGGCAAAAGCAAATACTGTGATGCAATGATCTGATCCGTATCCACATCATTATGAAATTTAAAAATTTTACTCATAGCTTCTCCCTTCCTGTGATTTTATCATTATTTTATTTACAGCGCCGTTTGCCCTGTCAAAACTGCCCGCAAACAGTTATCCGGCTCTCTTTTTGTCCGGCACCTCCCATAGTCTAACATATTTTTCCCGGCTTGAAAAGAGTGCCCGCAATTCCTTGTCCTCAAAATTATTATGTGCTAAAATAGACAGGAATCATCAGAAAAACGAACGACGAAAGGAACATCACCTATGAATAAAATACAGATTTCCATGGAAATATTCCCCCCGAAGAAGGACAGCGAATTTTCATCCGCCTTTCGCGTTGCCGGGGAACTTGCGGAAATTGATCCTGATTTTATCAGTGTTACCTACGGAGCCGGCGGAAGCCGTTCCAAAAGTACGATCGAGATCGCTTCCCATATCCAGAATGAACTGCACATTCCCGCTATGGCACACCTGACCTGTGTGGGCAGTACCCGGGAAGATATCAGGGCGCTGTGCGGCGAATTCAAAAAGCACAATATCTCCAATGTTCTTGCGCTCCGGGGCGACCGGCCGAAGGATATGTCCGATGAACAGTATGACGGCAGAGAATTCACCTACGCCTCCAACCTCATAGATTTCCTGAAAGAACATACAGACCTCACAATATGGGGCGCCTGCTATCCTGAAAAACATTTTGAATCTTTCAGTAAGGAAGCTGACCTGATGCACATGAAAGAAAAACAGGACAGAGGCGTAACACAGTTCATCACCCAAATGTTCTTTGACAACGACTTTTTCTACGAATTCCGGGATAAAGCCGCCGGAAAAGGCATCACCGCCCCGATCCACGCCGGCATCATGCCGATCACAAGCGCAGGGCAGATTGGACGTTCCATCTCCCTCTCCGGTTCCTCCGTACCGAAAGCGCTGTCTGATATCATTGCCACCTATGGCGACAGTCCTGAAGATATGTACAAAGCCGGGATCGACTACGCTATCCGCCAGTGCAACGACCTGCTGCTGGGCGGCGTGGACGGAATTCATATTTATACTATGAACAAACCTGCTGTCGCAAAGGAAATCGTTAAAAACCTTGCTCTGTAAAACCGGAGCACTTTCCTGTAAGTTCACAAAACATTCACAAAACTTTTAGGGCGAATGACCTTGCGCTAATTTCCGGGCAGACTTATACTGAGTATAATAACTGCCAAAAAACAGGCAGCTGCAGATCGGACAGAACACAAAACCAGAAAGGCGGCAATATCACAATGAGTGAAATGAACAATAACAACCAGAACGCAGAATCCGGACCGGAAATACAAAATTCCGAAAACAATATGGTTCAAAATGAAAACAACCAGCAATACTATGGATATCCGCAATATAATAACGATCAACAATATAATGGATACCCGCAGTACGATAACAACCAGCAAGGCTATCCGAACCAACCCTATGCAAACGGACAGCAAAACTACAATAATCCCTATTATACTGACGGACAACAGAACTATAACGGACAGCAATACTATAACAACGGACAACAGAATTACAATAATCAGCAATATTACAATAACGGCCAGAATACCGCTTATAATGATCAGCAGTATTACGGACAAAATACCGGTTATAACAACCAACCGTATTATGGACAAAATACCGCTTACAATAACCAGCAATATTACGGACAGAACGCAGGCTATAACAACCAGCAATACTACGGCTACGGACAGCAGCCCTATGCAAATCCGCAGGCGGCTTTCCGTCCGGCGGAGCCTGTGCGGGAACCGGTGACCAACACCTTCTGCTACCTTTTAATGGCGCTCACCGCCATCTCCGCGATCATCGGCATCATTGCGGCAAAAGGACTCATTACCAACATGTTCTCCTCCATCGACTTTAATTCCATAGCGGGAGAAGACTTTGCCTCCGTATATTCCTCCATGATGTATTCCTTCGCCAACGCTCCCGGCTATTCGGCATATTCTGTGCTGAGCTCGCTCCTTGGATTTGCAGGCATCATCGTTGCGATCATAGATATCGTACATGTCCACAAGAATGGATATCCGATCCTCGGACTGATACTTTTCACCATATTCTGCAGGCCTGCCTACTTTATCTGGCGCGCTTATGTATTAAAACAGAAGAAAACGATCCCCGTACTGTACCTGGTCGGTTATATAGTACTTTATCTTGTATATTTCTTCTGGAGCTTCTTCTTTATGTTGAGCATAATGGCATGATATCTCAAAAAGTCGGGCCTGCATATGCGCAGGCCTCATTTTTATTACAGATCTTTGATCAGCTGCCGCTCCACCGGGATGGCGGACACATTCTTCCCGCTGACGATCAATGCCCTTCTCAATTAAACTTAAAAAATCTCCTGCACAGCTTATACCCGTCTATGGATATCCGGCGTCCTCCCCGCCCCGGCAGATTCGTATAACCGCACATCAGCCCGTAACGCAGCCTGTGAAACAGCCTGTAATTCTTCTCCTTAAAATACCGCCACAGTTCCTTCCTCTTCTCCAGATCCTCCGGCGTACCCGAGATTGCCAGCATGATCGTGGAAACCACCGTGATGATCTCCAGATAATTATACATATACTGCCGCCTGTGTTTTTCCCCGTGAATCTCGGAAAGATGCTCATGATAAAAATCGAACATCATCTTATTCACCCTGATCTGCTGGTCGATCCTGGAGATCATAACGGATTCATTTACAGACTGGTCCTCCCTGCCTATATAGTAACGGTAAAAGTTCACGTCCAGATAATACATGTTCTCCACCTGCAAAAGCGGTTCAAACACATAGATATTATCCACATAGAAAGTTTTTTTCGGAAGCTCCAAGCCGCATTCTTTCAGCAGTTTCGTCCGGAATATGACAGAATGCATCAGGATATACTGCCCCTTCATAAAATGCCGTACATCTTTCCATGTGAAAAGTTCGTTCTTCGGCAAGGCATGGCGGTAGCGCATCACCTTATTGCGCTTCTCGCCCTCCTTCTCATAGACAAAATTACTGATCAGCATATCCAGCACTTCCCGGGAACCGGCAAAACGGCGCAGCGTATCCAGAATCTCCAGATAAGCATCCTCCCTCACCCAGTCGTCGCTGTCCACCACCTTAAAATACAGTCCTTTTGCCTCCCTGATGCCGGTGTTGACCGCCGCTCCGTGCCCGCCGTTCTCCTGATCGATCAGCCGCACCATATTCGGATATTTTTCCTCGTACTCTTTTGCGATCTTGGGCGTTTCATCCACAGAACCGTCGTTGACCACCAGAATCTCCACATCCTCCCCGCCGGGCAGCAAAGACTCGATGCATTTCCTCATATACGCCGCCGAATTATAACAAGGTATAGCCACTGATAATAATTTCATATTAAACCTCTTTTTTAAACACATCCGCCCCCTGTGTGATATCCAGATACTTCGCGTAAGCCGCATAAGCGGAGGGCAGCGGATAATCTTTCTCTATCTCCTCTTTCTCCGCAAAGATAAAACCGGCACGCTCCGCCGCCTCCGTCTGGCTTGTCAGCTCATCCGTCCTGATCAGATAGCCCGCCATATGCCACTCCTTATGGGTAAAGATATGCTTTGCCTCCCCGATCTTTCTGATATGCAGGGACACGAAACCCAGTTTTCTCAGATATTCCAACACTTCGGCCTCTGTCTTTTTTCCGGGCAGACATGGAAATTCATAAAAGCCCGCCAGCAGTCCCCTGTCCCCCCGCTTTGCCAGCGCCGCCCTCTCTGCATCCTGCAAAACGAGCACCGTCTTTTCTTCTATCTTCCTCGCCTTCTTCGGTGCCTTTTTCGGATAATCCGTCATACACCCCTGCCGGTACGCACCGCAGAATTCCAGAAGCGGACATTCCTCACACTTCGGCTTCCCGTTTGGCAGACAGACCATGGCTCCCAATTCCATCATCGCCTGATTAAAATCCCCGGGGCGCTGATCCGGTATCACACAAAGCAGTTCCTGCTCCACAGATTTTTTTACTTTGGCGTCCAGAATATTCCGCTCATCCAGCATCACCCGTGAGAGCACCCGCAATACATTCCCGTCCACCGCGGGAGCCTTCTTCCCATAGGCGATGGACGAAATCGCCCCCGCCGTGTAGCTGCCTATCCCCGGCAGAGAGCAAAGCTCCTGCCAGTCCCCCGGCATCTTCCCGCTGTACTCGCTCATGATCTGTTTTGCCGCCTTTTGCAGATTGCGAACTCTATTATAATATCCCAGCCCCTCCCAGAGCTTCAACAGGCTCTCCTCCTCCGCCTCCGATAACGCCTTTATATCGGGCAAAGCCTTTAAAAACCTGTCATAGTAGGGTTTCACCGCCTCCACCCGCGTCTGTTGCAGCATGATCTCCGAAAGCCATACATGATAGGGGGTCGGCTCCTCTCTCCAGGGAAGGATACGCCGCCCCTTATCATACCAGGAAAGAAGCGGCGCCGGTATGCGGTCCATCTCCGAAAGATATACCGGAAGAGGATTCCTGATCTCCATAGAGTCCTCTGTCACAAGGCAGTCCCTTGCGATGATCTGAACCCCCGCTCTTCTTGCATCCAGTAATACTTCCGCAAATTCCGGCTGCGTCCTTCTGTTAGGCACCACATAGTCCACCCGGTCCATCTGTACCACAAAGAGGAGGTACGCTTCATAACCGGCTTCCTTCGCCTTTATCAGTTCTTTTACATGCCTCACAGCTCTCTCGGAGGGCGCATCGGGAAAACTCCCCACACCGTCCTCCTCCAGCGTGCAGCCTTTTACTTCCATATATATTTTCCGGATACCGCCCTTTTTATCTGCTGTCTCTATATAAAAATCAAACCGGGAATCCCCGAATGTCGTTTCCGGTTTCAGATAAGTTATGTCCGAAAACAAACCTCCCGCGCTCAGCCATTCCAGAGTTGCCTTATTGGGCGCCTGAGAGTCCATATTGACGATCCTGCCGTCCTTTTCCACAGCCACAAGGTCATAAGCGGTGGAACGCCCCTCATTTTCCACCTGCTCCAGATAGACAACCGCTCCTTCTTTCAGCAGTTCTCTACATCTGCCGGTATTTTTCACATGTACTTTTTCTTCTTTTCCATCCACCTCTACATAAGCGATAAAACGATTGGGTCTGGACAGAAAAGTTCCCTGTCTGATATGTTGGTACTTCATTTATATTTGTATCCCTTTGTTTCTTAAATAATTCAGTTTTTCTGCACTGCAGACTGCTAAATAATGTCTCATGTACCTCTGCTCCCGCACCGCAAATTCCCCGGTGCCTCACGGATCTCTGCTCCCATGCCGCAGAGGCACTCTAGCCGCCGGAACCACCTCGGACGCCGGTCCGGTATGTACCGCCTGATCGTCAAAGAAGATATGCGCTCCAAAAGCCTTCAGAATATCCTTTTTCTGAATCCCTCCCAGAAAAAAAGCTTCGTCTATCCTGACACCCCAGGCGCGCAAAGTACGGATCACCCGCTCATGGGCGGGCGCGCTCCTCGCAGTCACGAGCGCCGTCCTGATCGGCGCCTGCTCCTGAGGAAATTCTTTCTGCAACTCCGAGAGCGTCTTCAAAAACTTGGCAAAAGGTCCCGCCTGCAGCGGATTTTTTGCATTTTCTTGTTCATTCCTCTCGAAAGCTTCCAACCCCTTTTCCTGAAAGATCCGCTCTGATTCATCGGAAAAAAGCACCGCATCTCCGTCAAAAGCAATCCTGATCTGACTGATATCCCCGTCACAGTTATAAGTATGGATTCCCTCACCACAGATGATCCCCGCCGCAATGCCGCTGTCAATGGCACCCTGTACGTCCTCCTCATAAGCCGATAAAAACAGGTCTGTTTTAAAAGCCGCCAGATATGGTGCGAGGGAAACTCCACTGACCAGTGCAGCCCTTGTAATATCAAGCCCATATTCCTGAATCGCGTTAAACACCCTGAGCGATGTATCCGGACTGTTTCGGGACATGACAATGACTTCCACACGTCCTTCCTGCCCGGGTATCTTATTCAGATTCAACAGCGCCCTGATCAGCGCAAACCCGGGGCCCGGCTTTAACAGTTCCTGTTCATGCTCCACCTGATAGCTGCAATAGGCGTCCACACCCTCCCGCTCAAAAAGTTCGTTTTCCTTCGACAGGTCAAAAAGCGCCCTCGAAGACACACCGATCACCAGCCTGCTGCCCAGATCAAATGCCATATCCGCTCCTTTCCGCCGGTTATCCCGGCACTAACGGAGCCTTCTGCACTCAAACCTCTCTCTGGTGGCAAGACAGTATTTCAGTTCT
Source organism: uncultured bacterium (assembly GCA_947647735.1). GTDB lineage: Bacteria > Bacillota > Clostridia > Lachnospirales > Lachnospiraceae > 1XD8-76. The sequence continues at coordinate 249,493 of CANSLJ010000002.1, forward strand.
TCATACCGCTCCGTGATATCTCCCGGCTTCACTTCCACATCTATCGCGATCGCCATCGTATTGATCATCTCGTCGGTCAGCCTGTCTTTCATGGTCGTCAGTATCTGCAGCTTTTCTTTACAGGTATCGGCATCCAGATATGCCAGTACCATGGGATCTATTCCCGGCTCCGTATTTTTTTCAGGGGACTGCTTCCGCCAGGCCTGCCCCGGCTTTTCAGCATTACTGTCCGTTTCGTATGACGCAGAATTTTCCGGTTTCCTTTCCGCATCATTCTCTGTCTGCGATATTGGCATGCTGGCTGTTTCCTGCCCTACAAGACCTGCGGCACCGCTCTCCACCAGTTCAAACCGCTTTTTCTGCATTACATGAGGATATTTCTCTTTGTCCACAGGACCTGCAAACATGGAAAGTTCCCTCGCATATACCCCGTAATCTCCGTAAAGTGCCTGATAGACAACCAGTTTTTCACCGGTTTCCGTATGCTCCGCCACTGTTATGACGCGATAGCAGTTCCCCTTAAAATGTTTATAAATTTCCCCCGGTTTTGGAAGCTGTCTCATACAAATCCTCTTTCTGTCTGCCGCTTCTTCCTGATCTTCTTCCGACAGACATTATTAGTATACCCCCAAAAACCATTTTTGTCATGCCTAATATACCAGAAGAAGTGTCCCATAATCAGGACTCAAAAAAGACATGGGACTTTTTTTAAAAGCCCCACATCTTTCTTTTAAACCTTATATCATCCCTGCCTCACCAGTTCAAACGTCCCGTAAACCTCCTTCGTCTCCGCATTATAAGCCTCCAGTTCGATCCTGTCCCCGAGCTCCATCTTTGTCAGGCTGAGTTTCCACAGATTCTCATTTTCATTCAGTATTTCCGTGCCGGACGCCATTCTGATTCTGTGCTCCTCCCCTGCGCCCGCTCCGGCAAGGCGGAAGCACGGCATTTTTGACCAGTCTTCACTGTTATATTTAAACAGTATTTCCAGATAAGTCCCGAGCTCCGTCTGCGTAACCTGCGCGCTTTCAATAACAGCCTCTGTTCCCGGGATCTGTGCCGCGCCCGACGGTGCGTAGGCTGCTGCCACGGAATTGCTGATATCTGTCAGCGTAAACCTGATCTCCGTTCTCATGATATCCTCCATATCCGTCATCGTCTCATCCCAGAGGATTCCCGTGCAGACCACATCCAGCGTCTGCTCTTTCACTGTTTTTCCACACTCGACCATAATATCCATCACATCATCGCTGACGTACTGGAAATAGATGGTTGACACGGCGATCCCCAGTTCATCTGTATTCTGAATGGCAGCATTCACATGTTTTATCTCAAGATTTTTGGAAGCCGCATATTCCCCGGCACTGAGGTCACTGTCCAGTCCCCAGTCGCGCACAGGATCCTCCAGCATCGCATCCTCCGGTACAAAGAAATAGCGCCCCTCTTCTTTCGCCTTCGCCTCGATCACGACATAGATGCTCTCACTGTCGCACATCGCCTCTTTCACCGTATAATCCGCGAGCATGCCGTCCGTGATCTCCTTCTTTTCCTGCTCCTGTTCCGTCACCGGCACGATCAGATCCTCCGCCTCCACGGGAGGTACCGCATTTTCATTTCCTCCTCTCAGAAAGTCCAATATGCCAAAGTGCTTCCCCACCGCATAGGCGCTTGTTCCGAGCAAAGTAACCGATACGAGGATAAACGCCGCCGCTTTCAAAACAGAGATTCCCCCTGCCGCCTTCCTTCTTCCCCCGTCTCTTCTGTTGCTATTCCTGCTGCCCATGCCATCGCTTCCCCTTCCGCCATTTTTATTTTTACTCCCGCTGATCCTTCCGTTATCCTTATTATGATATCCGCCCCTCTCCGGCAGATCCTCCAGTGTCTGTACATACCCTCTCCACACGCTCTCCGGAATATCCATTTCGTCCCTCAGTCCGTTTACCATATCATCAAATCTGCTCATAGATCATTCCTCCTTTATGCTCTCGCCCCGAATCTTCTGCTGCTCACCATACTGCTTTTTTCGTACATGCGCTCCATCTTTTCCCTTGCTGCCGCAAGCCTGCTCCGCACCGTACTCTCATTGACTTTCAGCATCTCTGCCACTTCCCTCGTCTTAAACCCCTGCACGTAATATAAAATAACTACTGTGCGGTGCTTCTGATCCAGACAGTTCAGAAAGTCCTCCCATTCCACATTGATATAACTCTCATCCTGGGAGCCTCTCTCTATGATCTCCCCGCCTGATACCATATTTTTTCTCTGTCTGCAGATCTCATTACAGTGATTGATCAAGATCTTCGTCATCCATGTCTTAAAATAGCGGTCCTGCTTTAATGTCCCAATCTTTTCCCAGCATGTCAGAGCGGTCTCCTGCATGGCGTCCAGCACATCCTCGTCATTTCTGAGGATAGCCTTCGCCACCTTATACATATTCTGTGCCTGCCCCTGCATCAGATCCTCAAACGCTTCTTTATTATGTTTTTTAGCTCTTTTCACTAACTGTTCCATCCGTATTTTCTTTCTCCCTTCTGTCAGTCCCGGGAACTTACTTTTCAGATTTGCAAATCCTGTCAACAGACCTGTTTTCAACTCTCCTGTCTGTTTTATACTCATTAGATGGAGATATCCGGTTTTTTGTCCAAAAAAAATTATTATAAATAAAAAAACGCTGCCACGCTTTACAAAACAGCTTAACCTCACAAAAAGCACCCGCACGAATGCAGATGCTCTCCGATAGTTTTTTCCTGTTTTTCATTATTTCTGATCTCTACTGCTGTATTTTACGATAAGAAGTTCCACGCTGAGCCGCTCCCCTATCTTCCCCGATTTAAAAGCATATTCCGTCTCCGCGCAGTCCTCCAGCGCCTGTTTCAGAAATGCGCTCTTAAATCCTGAAGCCTGCCTCATGTATTTTCCGGCAACAAAACCGGGCAGTCCTGCCTTCTCGCCTATCACCGCCTGTGGATATCCTTTTTTCGCCAGTTCCTTCACCTGTAGAAGCTGGTTAAACTGCCTGCTGATCAGATACAGGATACGCATGGGCGGCTCCCGCAGGGCGAGGAGATCATAGTACAGTTTCAGCGCCTGCTCCCCTCTGCCGTTTGCGATGGCAGTTATCATATCAAAAATATGATTTTGTACCTGGGGCACACAGATCTCCCCCACATCCTCCGATGTGATAACGTCCCGATCCAGCGTATAACAGAGCAGCTTTTCCAGTTCTTTCCTGATATTTTCCATATCGTCGCCTGTCCCCTCCAGAAAAAACTGAAGTGTCTGAGGCGAGATCTGCTTTCCCTCCTTTTTCAGAATGCCGCACACCCACCTTTGCAGGGTCTTTGCATCCTGCCTGCCGAACTGCGCCGCATAGCCCAGTTTTTTTACGGCTTTGTAAAGCCCGCTCCGCTTATCCACTTCTCTCTCCACAAAAACAAAGCTGCTGCTCTCCGCCGGATTTTTCAGATACTCCGCCAGTTTTTCTCCGCCGGATTTCATCAACTCCGTATTTTCCAGTATTATGACACGCCTGTCAGCAAAGAAAGGCAGCGTCTCCGCCATATCGATGATCTGAGGTACGGAAACGCCTTTTCCTTCAAACCGATTTATATTCATATCGCTGCCGCCATTTAACAATGCATCCCGGAGCTTGTCCCGGTACTGCCTGATCAAATAGGCTTCCTCGCCGTAGAGCAGATAGATCTGCTTTAATTGTCCTGATTTAATATCTTCTGCGATCCTTTGCATGTATGGGTGTCCTTTCCTGTTTTCTATCACAAATATAGTATCCTTTTAGTGTATCAGGCTGATCTTTTCCAAAAGCGCCTCCTGAAGCACTTTTGATACATTAATTTTTTCTTTCTCTGCAGCCTTATTCATCCAGTTAGGTATCGTAACATTTTTCCGCACCATTTTATTATCTGCCTTTTTACGGTACTTTACAAAATCTACATCCACCAGGGAAATATAACTTTTTCCTGCAGATGCAAATTCTGATTTATCCAGATCAATTTCATCTATTTCACTCGGCTCAGGAATAGGACGATTCATATCTTCCAGCGTAATACCCGATATGCCGATAGCATCTCTTGCCATTTCTATAGAGTCCGCCACCCCAAATCCTTCCGTCAGGATTTCCAGGTCCGGTACTTCAATTAAAATTGTATTCTTTTCATCACTCGTTTTCGTAAATATAACAGGATATGCGTACTTCATTTTATCCTCCTTCTCCACTCTTTATAGTCCCCATCTTTTGAGTATTGCTCTTGCCAATTGTTCATTAATCTCTCTATGCCTGGGAATCTTTTCTATCTGTTCATTGCGGATATAAATATCATGATTTCCCCCATGCCGATAAAATGTAAATCCAACAGTCTCTAATTTTTTTATTAGCTCCCTTTGCCTCATCTGTATTTCTCCTCTATACTATACGCATCAATGCGTATTGTGTCAAGATTTTTACTTTCTCTTCTGCCTTAAAAACTCCTCCACCCGGATTCTCCCGTTCTGAACCCGTATTGTGACAGCCCCGCCTTCCGGCGTCTGGTATACATGACATCCCTGTCGTTCCAACCTCTCCATCAGTTCTCCATGAGGATGACCATAGCGATTATCCTTTCCGGCAGATATGATCGCATAGACCGGATCAGTCATTTCCAGAAACTCCTGCGGCGTAGAATATTTTGAACCATGATGTGCCACCTTTAAAACCGTGAGGGGCTCTCTTTCTTCCAACTCCGAAAGCAGTTCCTTCTCAGGTGTCCCGGTCACATCCCCGGTCAGCAGCATGCGGAATTCTTCATATTCTGCATAAAGCACTATGGATATTTCATTGACTTCATCAGTCATAATCCCCCTCTCAGGCCCGAGACAAGTGAACCTCAGATTTTTATCCCGCAAGACATCTCCTCTTCCGATATAATAGACAGGAATGTCATATTCTGACGCCCTGCTTCGCAGTTCGAACAGTTTTTCATCTTTTATTTCCTGTGAAGCATCCGGCAGGATCAGACTTTTTATCCTGACACCATAGCCTGCCTGTTCCATAAGTTCCATAACGCCGGATATATGATCTTCATCCGGATGGGTCAGAAAGACCGTCTCCAGTTCCCCGATTCCCTCGCTTTCCAGAAAGGGCAGTATCTGGTACTTTCCCACTTTGGATCTGCTGGTGGAACCGCCGTCCACCATGTAGCAGTTTCCATTATCTCCCCGCATCACGATACAGTCTCCCTGCCCCACATCCAGAAAGGTAACTGTAAAACCGCCGACGGGACGCAGTGTGAGCAGCCATATCATTCCCAAAAGCATCAACCCCTGCACAAGCGCAGGGATCCGGGCAAATTTCACGCCCTCTTTCGTTTTTTTGCGTTTTTTTCCAATCCTTCCATCTATCTTTTCCTGTCCGCTTCCCCTTCTGTCATGTACTGCCTCCCTGCGGCTTTCGCGCCCTCTCTCCTCCGCAAGCTCCTGCCAGAGGATCATAGAAAATAAAACGCCATAATACAAGATGATCTGCCAGATTTCCGGCCTCCCTGCTATTATAATCCCGCCCGGCAGTCTCAGTGCCGCCCGGCAGGAACTCTCATAGAGCCATAATATTGCCCTGTCCGGTATTCCCAGAAAGGACGCCGCTTCCGGCACCAGAAACCCCGCTGCCATAGAAATCATGCCAAACGCCAGCACAAGGCTCATCAGTGGAATCACATATAAATTTAATATCAGGGAATAAAGAGGATATACATAATAGAAATAAAACAGGATCGGCAGAGTTGTGATCGCGATCGCGGTACTCAGACAAAGTCCCTCCATGACCAGACCGGTCATTCCTTTTTTCACTTCTTTTTCAGCTATCCTGAACAGATCAACAACGCTTCGCTCCTTTTTCTTATCACCAGATTCCCCTTTTGCTCCATGCTTTTGATCAAGCGTCCTGTGCACATCCGTCAAATCACTTCCCGTCAACCTCCCCAGCACTTCTTTCCACCAGGGAAGCACCACCCCGATCCCGAGCACTGCTCCGAAAGACAGCAGAAACCCGCTATGCCTGACATAGAGCGGCTGCTCCGCCAGCATCAGGATCGCCGCAAGTGACAGAGCTGTCAGCATATCATAAGTCCTGCCAAAAAGCTCTGCCGCCAGATGCATCGCAAACATAAAGACCGCCCGCCAGGTGGATACTCCCATCCCCGTCATCAGGCCATAACACCACATAACACCAATCGCCGCAGGCGCTCTCAGCCAGAGAGGTATCCTGCATCTTTTCAAAAATCCGGAAACCGCCATGCCGAGAAGCGATATGTGAAGTCCCGATATCGATAAAATATGGATCAGCCCGTTTAACTGATACAGTTCCTTGACCTCTTCCTCCAGACCGTTTTTCTCTCCGAGAAGCATGGCTTTCAAAACCGAAGCTTCCTTTTCCGGATATATTTTTTCCAGTATTTCCGAGTAATCACATTTAAGCTGAAACAATTTTTCTTTTAAGGGAAAACCGGAGCCTGACCGCTCCTGAATTTCTGCCTGATTTAATTTATAAGAAATGTTTAAGATCTGATAATACTCTTTAAGATCGAACTCTCCCGGGTTACTCGCCTCCCGAAAGAGAGATACTTTTCCCGAAACCCTGACGGTCTCTCCTATGTGCGGAAGCGATTCACCGCTGTCCGCCTCTGTCATATAACACATGACTTGTCTGTCATTCTTATTTTCTGTACTGCTGACATATAAAACAGGTACCCTGCTGCCATACATGACACGGTATTCTTTATTAATGACTCTTCCGGTCAATATAGTTTCTTCCCCGTCTTCGGGGCGAACCCACTCTCCGGGCTCCCTACTGTATACACAGCACATCACCAGCAGTACAAAAAGCAGAGAGACCAGACAAAGTGGTCTTCTTATCTGCATTTGTCCCTCCTATTCCAGTTCCGCAGATTCCTCTTCCAGCACACACTGCCGAAAACAATACGCAGCCGTCTTACGTCTGCATATTGTTTTGTGCGCTGTTCGGGTATCTGCTGATTCCAGTTCCGCATCTGCGCTCCCAGTGCCAATAACCGCAGATCCGCAAAACTATCCCTCAACCAGGTCCAGATTCCTCTCAAACACCGTCGTAAGGCTGACACTGTCCCTGAACGTGACATCCGTATTCCCGTCAACGGAAATCTGCACCTTATTTACTCCCGGCAGTTCCACCAGCGAATTCACGATCGAATACAACGTCACCTGAGACGTCACCTCACGGACCGGCGTCAGGAACTCCTCACTCAGATTCACGTAGCAGACCCGGTCTCTCACCGTTACGCTGAGTATCGTCACTGCCGGATTGACGGTCGGATATCCCGCCACGTTTTCCATCTGTCCGTCTTTTGCCGGGCCCTTGATCAGCTCCTCTACCACCTGCTGTTCCATGGAGATGTTACTGTTATAGATCACATTCCGGCTCACCTCAGTCAGGGCATCCCCCGCTTCATTGGCAAAGTAAAGCAAAAATTCCGTATCCACATAAGCATTGATCTCCGTCCCCGCATTATCGATGAAGGAATCTGCCGTCATTGCCCCCACCGGCACACCGATCGCATCCGTCAGTGTCTCGCCCAGTACGGAAAAGGTAACCGTATCGATACCGTCTATCTGTGTCAGCGTCCGTACTACCGCCGCCCTTGCAAGCACCTCCACTATAGGCTCCTGCTTCATATACCCTTCGCTAAAATCCAGATTTATCTGTCCTTCGTTTAATGTAAAACTCTGAAACGCATCCGCCAGCGGCGAAAGATATTCCGGCTTCTCCGCCGTATCCTGCAGCTGCGCAAACAACTCCTGCAGCAGCTCCTCCTTATCCGCCAACGGAGTATCTGTCACATATTCTTCCGAGACCACCCGGGTTCCCTCTTTATTAACATAGTATATATCATAACTGTAACTGCCCTCCTTCTCCTTTCTGCCACAACCTGACAGAACTGTCACAAAAAGCAGCAGCATAACAGCCGACGCTATTCTCTTCCTCATAACTTCCTCATTTCCACGCACCTGCACTTATCTGCGCATATCTTCCGGCACCGATCACAACATCTTTTTACCCCTTGTATGTAAGCGGTATCTTTACCATAAACGTGGTTCCCTCCCCGAGCGTACTCTCCACTCTGATAGAGCCCCTGTGCATCAGCACCGCGCTTCTTGTGATTGCAAGCCCGAGCCCGGTTCCGCCGATCTCCCGGGAATGAGACTTATCCACCCGGTAAAATCTCTCGTAAATATGATCGATCTCCTCCTGCGGGATTCCGATGCCCGAATCGCTGACAGCCAGCGTAAAGAACTGATGATCCGCATCCAGCACCACTTTCACCCAGCCGTTTTCCTTATTATATTTCACCGCATTCTCCACCAGATTGGAGATCACAAGGGAAATCTTCACTTCATCCACAGTCGCCTTCACAGGACGGATACTCTCGAACGTCACCTCAATATCCCGTTTTCTCGCAATGGGACGCAGGCGCTTTAATATCACTTCCGTCAGCTCGTTCATGCTGACTTCCGTAATATTCATGTCTGTCACTTTTTTGTCCATCTTCACCAGAGACAACAGATCTGTGATGATCTTGTTTTCCCGGTCGATCTCCTTCGCGATATCCTCCATAAACTCCCGATACAGTTCCACCGGAACATCCCCCTGCGCCAGCAGGGAATCCGCCAGCACCTTCATGGATGTGATCGGCGTCTTTAATTCATGGGAGACGTTCGATACAAACTCCTGCCGCGAATCATCCAGCACTTTCATCCTGCCGAGCAGTTTGTTAAAGGCATCAATGATATGCACCGTCTCCGCATAATCCGGCACATTAATCGCCTTATCGGAAAACCCTTCCGACACCTCATTGATCGCCAGTGTAACCTTATTTAACGGATTTACCATAAAATTGGCGAGTAGCAGGGCAAACCCCAGTATGATCAGCAGCATGATCAGCAGCAGGATATTCGCCTTATTGCTCAGAATATCCATGGTCTTATGGATCGTATCACAGGAAACGCCTATCAGCATCACACCCCTGACAACTTCCTTTACCTCCTCCGTTCCCGCCTCCGCAGACGGAAGGGCAGCTTTTTCCGAAATAGGTATCGTCATTTCAATATAGCCCAGGTCTGCATCATAATTGGACATGCTTTCCCCCCGGAAGCACTTTACCACCTCCTCGGAAATGATCGTCTTTCCCTCACTGATTCCATAGGTATCTTTTACTACCTTCAGATTTCCCGAGATGATCAGCACACGCCCTCCATACAGATTGGAAAGCTGTTCCAATTCCGCATTGATAACAGGAGATGAGGTATCCTGCAGATAATTGTAGGTGATCAGATGATTGGCTAATATCTTGAGCTGCGCCTGAACTTCCGAGGTCCGCACGGAGATCGCACGGTCCTCATAATTCTGTAAAATACCATACTGCATGCAGTAACTCGGAATCAGGCCTACCAGCAATACCAGTATGAAAATCCTTGTCTTCAGGCTCCTTAAAGATTTGATTTTTGATTTGAAATCGTCCCAACGATAAAACATCCGCCTGCTTTCCCTACCCTTTAAAATAATAGCCCGTTCCCCATTTGGTCTGGACATACTTGGGCTCGCTCGGACTGCTCTCGACCTTCTCGCGCAGACGCCTCACATGAACGTCCACCGTCCGCACATCCCCCGGATAATCCACACCCCAGACGCTCTTCAGCAGATTCTCCCTGCTGTACACCTTGCCGGGATTCGACATCAAAAGTTCAAGCACCTCAAATTCTTTCGATGTCAGGTTGATCTCCCTGTCAGAAATATATACCCGGCGGTCCTCCCGGTCCAGACGCATTTCCCCGCTCTCCAGCATCGTACTTTTATCTTCTTTATTCTCCTTCGGCGCGGTCCGGCGCATAATGGCCTTCAGCCTTGCCTTGACTTCCAGAATATTAAAAGGCTTTGTGATATAATCATCCGCACCGTATTCCAGCCCGAGGATCTTATCCATATCATCGCCCTTTGCGGTCAGCATCACCACCGGCACACTGGAAAACTCCCGGATCTGCTGGCAGACCTCAAATCCCGTCAGCTTCGGCAGCATCACATCCAGCAATATGATATCATATGTATTATTCTTCGCCTTTTCCAGCGCTTCCTCCCCGTCGTATGCACAATCCACTTCCATTCCGTCCTGTTCCAGACTGAACCGGATTCCCTTTACGATCAATTTCTCGTCGTCCACGACCAAAACCTTTTTCGCCATATACTACCTCGCACTCCTTTATGCCTGCCAGAACAGCCCGAAAACCGCTCAGGGCACAATACTCTCCCGGGCGGTATCTGCATCTGTCCCAGACATTGCTGCCTACTCTATGCACAGATAACCTTCCATCCTTGCGTACATCTTCTCACCGATGCCGGAAACCTGCATGATATCTTCCTTTTTCTGAAAGCCCCCCTGCTTCTCCCGGTATTCAATGATCGCCTTGGCGCGCCCCTCACCAATACCCGGCAGAGCACAGAGCCCCGCTATATCCGCCGTATTGATATTCACAAGTCCTTCTGCGGAAACTCCCGGACTGTTGGTATTTCCGGCTTCCGCGCTCCCTGCGTCTGTCGCAGGTTCTTCTTTTACCGTATAATAATTATACTTTTCTTTATCATCCTCCGCGTCAGATCCATCCCTTTGATCTTCCGCCTTTTCTCTCTCCCGTATCTCTTCCAGCGCCGGTATTTCCAGCCTGCTGCCATCTGCAAGAGGCGCCGCCATATTCAGATAATCCCGGCAGGCATCCTCCGCAAAGCCGCCCGCCATATCGACAGCCTCATAAAAACGACTTCCTTCCGGCATCCCGTAAACCCCCGGACTGGCTACCGCCCCGCAGACATGGACATAGATCGTCCCTGTTTCCCGGCTTGCGCCTGCATCTGCAATGTTTCCGCTCTCAGTCTCCTGCCCGGCTCTTTCACCTGCACCGACATCAACACTCTGCCCGGCTCCTTCGCCCTCTTCCGCTTCCCCGGCATTTCCCGGCGCATCAAGACCGACGCTCTCCTCCTGCCGCAGCTCCAAAAGCAGTTTATCCTCCGCTCCACAGCCTGCCAGAAGACATATTCCTGCCAGAAAGCCCATCATTAATAAGCCTGTCCGCAGGCCTTGTCCATATCGCACTGTTTTTTCATATAATTTCATTTTCTATTCCTTTCCGCATCTGCTGCCGCACATCTTCCGTGCGGTCATCCTGTTCCTTTGCGAACATCCGAATCGCTGTGCGAAAAAGAAGCCCCTCCGCCGCAGCCAAAACTGCAGCATAAATCAATTGTATGCCAAAGCCCGCTTTTTTACAAGTGGTTTATTCCCATTTAAAAATAATAATTCCGACAATGGCAAGCGCCATTCCTATCATCTTTTTCCATTCAAACGCCTGCTTTTCAGCACCGAAGATCCCGAACAGCTCGATCAGATACGCCACCAAAATCTGCGCTACCACGATAAACAATACCGCCTTCGCTGGTCCCAGACTTTTCATACTCTGGATAACAGTCCATGTGATCGCCGCACCCATCACACCGCCAAGCAGCATATATTTTGGTTCCACCTTCGCCAATTCCATGAAAGAGTGCCTCTCCACCGCTGCCCAGGCGCCAAGGCAGACTAAAAGCGCCGTAAACTGCACAAAGGCATTTGCTGTCCAAACACCTGTCTGATCCGTCACTTTCGTATTAAAAACGCCCTGAATACTCATCAGGGCGCCGGAAACAATCGCAATGATCATACCCATACTGAAATCCTCCCTGCTGTTTTATGGTTATTTTCAGTATGGACTGTTTTTATGATTCTATACGATTCCGTCAATGATCGTGAGTTTAAAATCTCCGATCAGTTATAAATTCAAGGTTACTCTTCTTCCGTATACTCCTCCTCGATCACTTCCTCCACCGGCAGTTCAATATACTCCTCCGTATATTCCTCACCTGTCACCTGGCTCATCACCTGCTCGGCAAGGCTCTTGAGCAGGGCATTGACGTCTCCGCCTTCCCAGATCTCCGTGAAAGCGATCTCCATCTGCACCCAGAAATTCCCGGTGGTCATCATCTTCGGGATCGGCATGGACTCATTGTAGGACGCGGCAAAAGTATGATTTTCATCATAGTTCGGGAAACCGTAAACCGGCATCTTTCCGGTACTTTCCTGCAGGTTCAGCCCGTTTGTCCAGTCATTGACCAAAAACCATGCCAGCTCGTTCGCCTCCTCCTTGAACTCCGTATAACCATTCACCGCAATACCGGTTGTGATGGACAAAGAACGGCTTTTCAGATCCTCCGTCATGTCCGGCATACTGTAAAACCCGTACTCATAAGGGAAACTCCCATCCGCCTGCGCTCTCGCCATACGGTTCACCGCCTCCGTGCCCGCCACGGTAAACACGATCTTCCCGTCCAGAAAATCCTGCATAACGCTGTCATAACTTACCTCTCTTGTCTCAATAGAGAAAAACTGGTTCAGCTCCTGAAACGTTGTCAGACACTGCAGCGTTTCCAGATTATAGATATCGATCTGATCCGGGTCATCCCCGTTTTCGCCTCCCACGATCAGATGGTCACCGGAAAAACTGTAATTATACAAAATATCCGAGACATCCCACTTAAAGACGGCCTCCACCTGTTCAGGCGCATTGTAGGAATCCGCAAAAATCTCCAGCTCCTCTATCGTATCCGGCAGGCACTCCCAGGCGCGACGGGCAATCTCCTCCTCCGAAAACGCATGAGATGCCTCTTCGCCGGAAGCCTCTTCCTCCACGTTTCCCTCATCCGCCTCAGCCTGCGCCGCTTCTCCCGCCACCTGATCAGCCTCAGCCTCGAGCTGCAGCCTCGCATAATCCTCCAGATAGGTCTTATTATACAACAGCGCACAGGCTTCATAATAAAACGGATAGGCGGCAACCTTCCTGTCATAAGTCACCGCGGCTTCAGCGCCCCTGTTTTCATACTCATCGATCCGGAACATGTCCCGATGCGTGATCTCCGTAGCAAGCCCCGCCAGATAAGCCTTCTCCAGACAGTCATTGGTGATCAGGTACAGATCCGGTCCCGGCCTGTCGCTCCGCCCTAAAGACGCCTCATTGATGGCTTCCACATACTCGCTGTCATCCACCAGCACTGTCTCCACCCGGATATCATTCTGCTCACTGTAGGTAACCGCCGCCGCATTCAGGTAATCCGTCAGGCTCTCATCCGTATACCAGAGTCGAAGGGTATCCTTCTTTCTTCTCAAAAAGCTCTCCTGCTGTGCCTGTTCCTGCTGCGCCTTCATCTGCATACCGCTCTTTCCGATCACAAACACACCTGCCACAAGGCAGATCATCAAAAGCGCCGCATAAACTCTTTTTTTATAACTCATAAAATCCTCTCTTATTCCAGTTCTGATTCCAGTTCCGCATAAGTCCTCCCAGTACACATAACCCGAAGACAAATTTCCAGCCGCTCTGCGTCTGTAAATTGTCTTGTGCACTGTCCGGACTTATGCTGTTTTTAGGGCTTCCTGCAGGATCGAAACCATCTCATCCACATGTGCCTTCGTGATCACAAGAGGCGGCACAAACCGTAGAATGTTGCTGCCCGCATTGATCAGCACAAGCCCCTTCTCCAGACATTTGCTGATGATGCTGCCAACCGGCACACTGCACTCCAGTCCCTGCATCAGCCCCAGGCCGCGCCGTGCCAGAACGACATCCGACTCCGCGGCAAGCGCATCCAGCTTCTCCTCCAGATAAGATGCGATCTCCTGCACATGCCCTATTATATCATTTTCCTCGAATAAGTCCAACATTTTTGAAACCGCCTGGCAGGCAAACGGATTTCCGCCGTAGGTGCTGCCGTGGTCTCCCGCTGTGAGGGACTTCTCCGCCACACGCTCCGTCATCAGGAACGCCCCCACCGGCACGCCGCCGCCGATCGCCTTGGCACACGCCATGATATCCGGCTTCACACCATAATGCTGCCATGCAAACATCTTTCCGGTACGTCCCATACCGCACTGGATCTCATCCAGTATGAGCAGGATATCCCTTTCCTCGCAGAGTGCCTTTATCTGCTCCAGAAATTTCTTTTTCGCCGGATAGATACCGCCTTCACCCTGCAGCGTCTCCAGCAGGATCGCACAGGTCTTTTCCGTCACCTGCTTCTTCACGGAATCAAAGTCATTCATATCGGCAAACCGGATATTGCCGATCAGAGGCTCAAAAGCCTCCCGGTAATGAGGATTCCCCGTCACGGAAAGAGCTCCCATCGTACGCCCGTGAAAAGAATGGTTCATGGCAATGATCTCATGATCCGCATGCCCGTCCCTTGTATAGGCATACTTCCTCGCCGCCTTCACTGCGCCCTCGATGGCCTCCGCGCCACTGTTTGTAAAAAACACCCGATCCATGCTGGATGCCTTTTTCAGCTTCCCCGCCGCCTGTATCGCCGGTTCATTATAAAAATAATTGGAAATATGAAGCAGCTTATCGATCTGCTCCTTCAGCGCCTCGTCAAAATCCTGATAATGGTACCCCAAGGCATTTACCGCGATCCCGGAAAAGAAATCAAGGTACTTCTTCCCCGCCTTATCATAAAGATACACGCCCTCGCCCCTGTCAAATACGATCCCGTAACGATTATAAGTATGCAGCAGATCCTGCTCTGCCTGTGTGATATATTCCTGCATCATAGCATCATTCCTCCCCTTCCCGCACAATAGCCGTTCCGATACCCTGATTCGTAAAGATCTCCAGCAGCAGGCAGTGTGGAATCCGTCCGTCCAGAATATGCACCCTGTTCACCCCGTTCTGGATCGCTGATGTGCAGTTGCTCAGCTTCGGCAACATCCCGCCGCCGATAAAACCGCCGCCGATCAGTTCCTCCGCCTGTCCTGCGGTCAGCCTGCTGATGAAGCTGGACTTGTCATTCACATCTTTATACAGCCCTTCTATGTCCGTCAAAAATACCAGCTTATCCGCTCCCACTGCCTTTGCGATCGCACAGGCGGCATCATCCGCATTGATATTATAAGTCTGGAAATCCTCATCCAGCCCCACCGGCGCCACGATCGGCAGAAAATCCTTCTCCAGAAGATCATAGAGCACCTTCGGGTTTACCTCTCTGATATTTCCCACAAAACCGATATCCTGTCCGTCCGCATACTTTTTATCCACAGTCAGAAGTCCGCCGTCCTTACCGCTGACGCCCACGGCGCGGACACCCAGTTCCTGCACCATGGTCACAAGGCTCTTGTTCACCTTGTTAAGCACCATCTCCGCGATCTCCATCGTCTCCGCATCTGTGACACGAAGCCCGTTCACAAACTGGGACTCCTTCCCGACCTTGCCGACCCACCTGCTGATCTCCTTGCCGCCGCCGTGAACGATGATCGGCTTAAATCCCACCAGTTTCAACAGCGTCACATCCTTGATGACATTTTTCTGTAACTCCTCGTCGCTCATGGCGGAACCGCCGTATTTCACCACAATGATCTTTCTGTTAAATTTCTGAATATAAGGCAGCGCCTCGATCAGCACCTCCGCCTTTTTTAAAACTTCCTCCATATTTTCCGGTCTGTTATTCTGCATTTTATCTTTCCTCCATTCCAGTTCCGCATCTGCGCTCTCAGTACCAATAACCGCAGAAAGATTTCCAGCCGCCTGTGCGTCTGTAAATCTTCTGGGCACTGCCCGCGCAGATGCTGTTTACCAGTTCCGCTTTATTTTATAAACGCCGTAATATTCTCCTCATTCAACACAAAATCATAATAATTCAGGTCTTCCCGCTTTGTCCAGCCTATCTGTTTCCAGAAGGCATTTCCCACATCATTTCGGGTAAACGCGATCAGCGAGACTTTGTTGATCTGCTCCTTTTTCAGAGCCTCCATGCAAAAGACCACCATCGCTTTTCCGATGCCCTGCATCCGATAATCCTCCCTCACACAGACATGATAAAGACACCCCCTTCTGCCGTCGTGTCCGCAGAGAATGGCTCCCACGATCTTTCCATCCTGCTCTGCCACAACGCTGATGCCCGGATTTCTTGCAAGGAAACGCCTCACACCTTCCTCCGAATCATCAATGCTGCGAATACCGAACCCCCGGATGCTCCGCCATAATGCCTGTACCTTCGGATAGTCTTCTATTGTCATTGAACGTATTATTGTCTCCATCCTGCATTTTCTCTCCTTATGTTTTACGGAAACATCGGCATCATCATAAGCCCAGTCTCCTCCGGCAGCCCGAACAGCAGGTTCATATTCTGCACCGCCTGGCCTGCCGCGCCCTTCACGAGATTATCCAGCGCTCCCATCATGATGATCCTGCCGGTGCGCTCATCGATCACAAACCCGATATCCACAAAATTACTGCCTTCCACCCATTTTGTCTCAGGACACTCCCCCTGAGGCAGCAGGCGGATAAACCTTTCCTTCCCGTAATATTTCTCATAAACAGCCCGCACTTTCTCCGCATCCATACCCTCCGGCTTCAGATCCGCATAGGCAGTCACCAGAATCCCCCTGTTCATCGGTACAAGATGAGGCGTAAAATTCAGCACGATCTCTTTTCCCGCCGCATACCCCAACTGTTCCTCGATCTCCGGCGTGTGCCTGTGGCTCGCCACACCGTAAGCCTTGATATTTTCATTCACTTCACAGTACAGATTCGGCAGCTTCGCTCCCCTTCCTGCCCCGGAAGTTCCGCTCTTTGCATCGATGATCAGGCTCCCCGCATCGATCAGCCCCTCCTTCACAAAGGGATATGCCGTCAGAATAGAACAGGTCGTATAGCAGCCCGGATTGGCAACCAGCCTTGCCCCTTTCACATCCTCCCTGTTGATCTCGCAGAGCCCGTAAACCGCCTCGGACAGAAACTGCGGCGCCTTGTGTTCGATGCCATACCATTTTTCGTAAACCGCCACATCCTTCAGACGGAAATCCGCACTCAGATCCACGACCTTCACCTTCTGTAATATCTCCTCCGAGATCACCGAAGCCAGAAATCCCTGGGGCGTCGCCGTAAAAATCACATCCACCTGCTCTGCGAGCTCATCCAGATCATCCCCCTGACAGATATCCTCCACAACCTGAAAGAAATTTCTGTAAACGGAAGCATACTCCTTCTCTATATAACTTCTTGAACCATACCACTTTACCTGAGCCGCCGGATGTCCCTGTAAGATCCTGACGATCTCCGCTCCCGCATATCCGGTGGCCCCGATGATACCAACCCTGATCTTCCTGTTCTCTTCCATACTTGTTCACTCCTCCTGCTAAATTCCGTTTTTGCCATCTAAGCCAACCCGTGATTTTTTGCATAATTATGTAACATTTTATATCATTGGAATTCCTTCCGCAAAACCTCATGCGGCGCCTCTATCTCATTCGCTATCGTATGTTCCGTCAACTCCGACAACACTTTGATCTTCGCATTGATGATCGGCCTCATACAATTCGGCACATGCTCCTGATGCGCTCTGTGGATCGCCACACACTCCCTGCAGTTCCCATGATATCTGCACGCCTTCTTACAGGGACAATGATCTTTATCCTTATATGCCTCCCTGAACTCGGCAGCAAATTCTTCCTGCAGCTCCAGCCCTTTCTGACGATTCCCCTTATGAAATTCTTTCATTGCATCTTTTTCTTTCTGGTTTCCCTCGATGATCATCCGAATCTCCTCTGTATTTCTTAAATGAAACTGTCTCCCAACTGTCCTTATCCGTATTTTCCGACCACATATCCGCTTTGCCACAAATATCCCGCCTTATCAGCCTCACATCAAAAGCCGGTACACATCGTCCGGTGAGATCCTGCCCTCCGGCGTATAGATCAGCCAGTCCGTCACATCCTCCGGTCCGTATTCCCCCTCAAATCCCTCGTGGATGTCTTTAATATAGTAGGGTTCCTGCGTAAGCTTTGCACGGAACCGGTTTCCCGATACCTCCAGTACCTCAAACCAGATATGCTCTCTCTCATTGTCCTGGGTTTTATATTCCTCATCCACTATAAGCCCCAGCTTCACCAGAAGATGATTCTCCTTATTCTCAAACGCGTCAAACAGATAGGATATCCGCTCCACCGCCAATTCCCGCATACGGGCAGTCTCATCGACGGAGATCAGATAGACCGGATTTTCCTTCAACAGACTGTCATAGATATCAAGCGGATAAAACTCTCTCTTATCCACACTTTCCTGCGAAGGGTAGACAAAGATGGCGCAGGTATCCTGATCATGCCCGTTCTTTCTGTCATTTTTTCCACCCAGCATTTCCGGCTCATACAGTTCCATGGCTTCCTCCCAGTCAATGATCGTCACCACGAGAGGAACCTTCTGTGCCACATACGCCAAAAAGTAAGGGCTTCCGAAATCAGGAACGGACTCATCCTCCAGCAGCCGGTTTGCCAGAGTCTCCAGCACATTGTAATGCTGTTGGTAGTTTTCCCTGGTGGAGTCAAGGATCTCCAGCTCCGGCACACCGCAACGGTTCAGCCCATGCGTGTGAAGCCACACACAGGCCTCTTCCTCCTCCCCTCCTGACACAGCCTGTGCCGTGTAGAGATAACGGGGCGCCGGCGCCACTTTAGATTCAGCCGCCAGCGCGACCCAACGCCCGGATAGTATCTTTTCCGAACTGTCGTCTATCACCGCCAGAGCATCCGTAAGCATCGTATGTATCAGTTTAAGCTGAACATGATAAGAGAACAGCGCGTTTTCCCCGAACACCATCTCCACCGCCAGGCCGCACTGCACTTTCTGTAACGCTTCTATATCCAGATCCGGGAAAAAATGCTGACAGCGGTACAGCTCCGGTATCTCAAACCCCGTGGGATACACTTCCACCGAAAACGTCTCTTCCCCACAGACGATCACGATCCGCAGCACGTCCTCCACCATCTTCACGGATTCCACCTGAAACTCCTCCGCCTCACATAAACGTTCCACCAGAACTTTCGGCTCCTCCAGATCACCATCGTCAACCGGGATCGCCAGCATCTGAGATTTTGTTTTTTCCATAATGATATTTCTCCTTGTATGATAATATAGTGAGATTCGCCAACTCGAAAATCCGAAACACCTTCCTATGCAATAAACATTAATTCCCGATTGATTATACTATGCTTCCCTCAACTTCTCAATCCATTTTCTCAGATATGTTTTATCTTGATACAAGCATGTTTGTTTTCCACATGTTTACTTTCCATAAGAAGTCTTATCGCAGCTCAGAGAGAACATAATATCTTAAGGAGCCTCTTGAAAAGCGTCGGTACTTGGTGAGGTATCTCACGAACCTAGTACCGCTACGCTTTTCACGAAGCGAGAGCGCGGCGACGAAGATATTATGTTCTCTCTGAGCGGACTCCTTAGACAACTTACCTCCCTCATCAACACACCCCGGAATATTTATTCACCTCATCCCCGGCCTTCCCGTCCATCAAAACACAATTATCCTCGCCTTTCAATGCATATCTCCTCTTTAAACTGTATAATAATACATCATTTATGAATATTATGCAACACTTTTTACACTTTTCCAGAGAATATTTGTTTTAAAAATGTATATTTTTACACTTGCATTTCCTTTTAACATGTTGTATATTGTTTCAGGTAAGGTTCTTTGATATCATATTTCATAAAGAAAGGTTTGGTACATATCATGAAAGAAAAAGTGATCTTAGCCTACTCCGGCGGACTTGATACAACCGCTATCATCCCCTGGCTTCAGGAAAATTTTGACTACGAAGTGATCTGCGTCTGCGCTGACTGCGGACAGGGCAACGAACTGGATGGACTGGAAGAACGTGCAAAACTCTGCGGCGCTTCCAAATTATATATAGAAGATATCACAGATGATTTCTGTGACAACTATGTTGTTCCCTGCGTACAGGCACACGCCGTATACGAGGACAAATATCTGCTCGGCACCTCCATGGCGCGTCCCGCCATCGCAAAACGACTTGTGGAGATTGCCCGCAAGGAAGGCGCAACCGCGATCTGCCACGGTGCGACAGGCAAGGGAAACGACCAGATCCGTTTTGAACTGGGCATCAAGGCTCTCGCTCCCGCTCTGAAGATCATTGCTCCCTGGAGAAATGACAAATGGACACTGCAGTCCCGTGAGGACGAGATCGAATACTGCAAACAGCATGGTATTGACCTTCCGTTCTCCGCTGACAACAGCTACAGCCGCGACCGCAATATCTGGCACATCAGTCACGAAGGCCTGGAACTGGAAGATCCTGGGAGCGAACCCAACTACGACCATCTGCTGGTGCTGGGCGTAAGCCCCGAGAAGGCTCCCGATGAGGGCGAATATGTGACCATGACTTTTGAGAAGGGTGTTCCCACCTCCGTCAACGGCAAGAAGATGAAGGTCTCCGATATCATCCGCACCCTGAACGAGCTGGGCGGCAAACACGGCATCGGCATCATCGACATCGTGGAAAACCGTGTGGTAGGCATGAAGTCCCGCGGCGTTTATGAAACCCCCGGCGGCACCATCCTCTATGAGGCACACCAGCAGCTCGAGGAGCTGATCCTGGACCGAGACACCTATGCATTAAAGCTGAATATGGGCAATAAATTCGCGCAGATCGTATATGAAGGAAAATGGTTCACACCCCTGCGGGAAGCTGTGCAGGCATTCATCGAAAGCACCCAGCAGTACGTGACCGGAGAAGTGAAATTCAAACTGTATAAAGGCAATATCATCAAGGCGGGAACCACTTCCCCGTACTCCCTTTACAATGAGAGCATCGCCTCCTTCACCACCGGCGACCTGTACGACCACCATGACGCAAACGGCTTCATCAACCTCTTTGGACTTTCCTCCAAAGTGCGGGCTATGAAGATGCAGTCACTGGAAGAGAACAAATAATCTCACTATTTTCTTGCAGTTTGGAGAATCCGTTCCACTGCTGCCTCAGCGTGAACAGGTAAATTTTCGGATGTCTGGTCGATCAAACCGGCATCCGATTTATTTATGTCCGCATAAAAGACCTGCATGGCATATCTGGCCAGTAATTCCGAAACACGCCCGCGCTCTATGGAATCCTCTGCCCCCAGCACAACCACGACTAAATCATGCTCCATAACCCCGTCATCCACACGTAAAGATGTCACCAGACAGGCGCCGGATTTGTTTGTCGTACCGGTCTTTAAACCAGTGGCCTCGGGCAGATTGCGCAGCAGCGGATTTGTATTTTTGACCTCAAGATCAAGAGATTCCAATGTGGCACTCTCCAGAGAAGTGATGTCCGTGATCTGTGGATAAACTTTCAAAAGGTAAGATACCAACCGGAACATATCTTCCGCACTCATGCGATTCTGGCGCTTTGCAGGAACAGATTCCTCCGTATAACAGGGCAGACCGTTACAATTATAAAAAACTGCCTGAGAAAGTCCCAGTTCCTGCGCCCTCTGATTCATCCTCTGCACAAAAGCTTCCTCTGAGCCAGCAATGGCCTCCGCAAGACATAATGCACATTCATTGCTGGACGGCAGAAGGGTACCCAGCAAAAGCTCTTCCACAGTGATCTGTGCTCCTGCCTCCAGAGGGATCACCCCATCGTCGGATTCGGCAAGCAGTCGGACCGATTCGGAAATAGTGACCTCGCTCTGAGGATCGATCTGTCCCTCCGAGATGGCCTCCATGGTCAGAAGGCTGGTCATAAGTTTCGAAGTGCTGGCTATCGGATAGGCGATATCAGACTGATATCGATAGTAGAGTTCCCCGGTGGTGACATCCCCTGCCAGTACACTGTTGACACCGAAAAAATAACCTTCCTGCTCCAAAGTCGTAGGTGAGATAGTAAAAGGATCCTGCAGACTAATCTGAAAAACTCCTGCAGTGGGAACAGTGACATCCACATCCAGAATCATTGCCAGATCTGCCGCCATCATAAAGCAATCGTAGCCACCGGTGGGTAATTCCATGATCATCGTATAGTAATATACATTTTCTCCATTCACCTTAAACTCGTTCCGCCTCAAGGAAACGTCCAGAGTACCACCTTCTTCCCAGAGAGTATTTTCCACTCCCACAGGCGTGTAGTTTCCCCCCGGATTCAGGGAAACTGCATTTTTCGCGATCTCCAATGAGAAATTTTTCTCCGTACCCTGAAAGGCCATAGCTATGTCCCGTAGAGAGAGATAGGTATTGTTATCATAGCTGTGATCCAACGTTTTTACGATGCAGACCGCACCGGAGTCCGTCTGTACTTGACAGATCCCGGGAATCTCGAACCCTGCCGCCCTGACACGCAGGGCGGAACATATCAGGATCATAGCCAGTATAAGCACATTCATTTTCCATAAAGTCTTTTTCATTGTATCTCCCTTCATGCTCATATCCTGAAAGAAATGGGAACTATTGATCTTCGGATCGTATTAATCTATATATTATTGGATAGTGATCAGAAGCAATGCCAGAAATATCCGTATCCACCTTCTCAGACAGGATCAATCTATCATCTTTCCTGATATAATATTCTCTCCTTATGATGATCATTCCTTCGGCGTCAAACTGCCTGACCAGCATACCTTCCGTCGCTTCATAACTGCCGCTGCCATCATATTCAGCCTGCATCTCTTCCAAAGGGGGCAGCAACGCGGGGGCACTGGACCTTAAATAAGAGACCGTGGACATGCCAAATGTCTCGACCACGAGAGCCTCAACAGCTTCCTCGTCCGTACCGCCCGTATAACCTGCCATACCGAGTCTCTCCGCCACAAGTTCTCGAAAAGCTACAGCGAATGCCTCATAGCCTGCCTGAACACATATCTCATAGCTCCCCGGATCAATATTACAGCGGAAAGTCCCTTCAGACTGTCCGGTCTGTTCCATCGTCATATTGACCGCAACTGTCAAATCCTGCATACCAGATTCCACATCCTCCAGAGAAACGGAAACACCCTCTATATCCTGCAACCAGATAAAAGCCGTGACAGCAGCCCGCTCTGTCATATCCAAATCCGCAGTCCACTCACCGGAAAGTTCTCCCTCATTCGACCTGAAAAAATGCACATATATCAAAAATGCGGTGAGAATGCTTAAGGTTAGAAACAATAATGTAAAGATGGCATATCTTGCGATTTTTCTCATAAAAAACTCCTTTCTATTCAGAGTAGCGTATCGGGAATAAATTGTCAACGGTGCGCATCTATTCCTCCATCTGTCAAAATTATTATTGACGCTCCCTTTAGATATGTCATATAATATTTCCGTTGTCAAAACCAACGAATCTATACACCTGCAGAAAGGAAACTCACAATGAAGCAAACTTTTGGAATGAGCATGTCCGGAGACCTGAAAGCAGCCGTTAAGGGCATCACAAGGCCACAGTTTATTATGCTGTTTTCAAACAACGAGCAGTTTGAATCACATGTAAGAGAACTGGAACAGATTTTCCCCGGTGTACCAAGCATCGGGTGTATCGGTATGAGCTATGACACCAAGATGGTGGAAAAGGGCGTTGGCCTTATCGCCTTTTCGGACGGCGTCAGCGTCGCCGCCAATGTACTCGAGGAAGTATCCACCATGCCGGTAAAATATATTCAGCGTCTGGAGCAGGACGTCCGGAATATCAACGGCACAAAGGAAAATACCATATGTATCGATCTTTGCAGCGGAAATGACGCCTGTGTGCTGACAACGATCTACAGCGTCCTGAAGCACCGGAACATCCCGCTTGTAGGCGGCACGGGTGATGCCGGAAAGGTTTCCGCCAACGGAAAAGTATATCAGGATGCCGTTGCTTACGCCATCGTGAAAAACCAGAACGGAAAGATCAAAGCATATAAAGAAAACATCTATCGTCCGATGGAGGGACAGCGTTTCATCGCCTCCCGCACGGATAAGACAAAATACATAATCGGCGCGTTGAACGGCCGCCCGGCAAAACAGGTATATCAGGACATCCTTCATGTATCGGAACAGGAGATCACAACACAGACTTTCAAGAATCCTTTCGGAAAGATCAACGGGGACGACACCTGCATCATATCGATCAAGGAAGTAAGCGGAAGTTCACTGGCATGTTTCAGACAGGTGAACGACTCCGATGTTCTTGTTTTACTGGAACTGGGAGACTACAAGGAAACCGTCAAAGAAACCATCCGCAAGATACAGCAGGATTTTTCCAAAGTATCCGCCGTATTCTCGGTAAACTGCCTGTTCAGATACCTCCTGTTCAACCAGAACCACTACATGCAGGAATATTTGAATGAAATGGGGAAATTAGGCGATCATGCAGGTTTTATCGGATATGGAGAGCACTACAACAATTTCTTCGTAAACCAATCCATGACCTGTGTGGTATTTGAATAAATAACAGACAAACAGGAGGACAGTGCCATGTCAATTTTTCATAAAAACAAAGCAAACGCGCCCCAGGCTGCCGAACATAAAAAAAGTCTGTACCCGGTGCTGCATGTTATGAACAGCCTGAAAGACTACCATAAGGATCTCGTACAGAAGGAGGTATCTTCCTTAAGCGAAATAGATGAGATAGGCAGCTCTTTCGGCAGTGTGCTTACGGAAACAGAACAGTTCCATGAACAGCTCCTGGACTTCGGCAACAACCTTTCCGGCATCGAAGATGTATCCGCAGAATTCGTAACCGTAAAAGATACGATCACCCAGTCGGTTTCTGAGGCTCAAAACGGTGTACAGGAGCTGAAAGACAGTTCGATACAGGTAAGAACCTATTTTGAGGAAATGGAACATACCTTTTCCGCTCTGCAGGAAGCCATCGAGAGAATAAAACACTGCACCGAGAAGATTGTTTCCATCACAAACCAGACCAATATACTCGCGCTGAACGCTTCCATTGAAGCCGCCCGCGCCGGCGCGCAGGGACGCGGCTTTGCAGTTGTCGCAGATCAGGTGCGGAAACTTGGCGACGAGATCAAGGAACTGACAATAGATGTCAACGAAGGGCTTCATGACGTGGAACAGGGGGCTGATCACCTGTACGGCAATATCACCACCTCCCACAGATCCTTGGGAGAAAGCCTCGAAAAAGTGGATGAAACCTACCGGACCTTTGACCAGATCATCCAATCCGCCGAGGGTGCCGGTGTTGTACATGACGAAATTTCCGGCGTGATCGAGGACTCTAAAAATTCCCTGCAGACTCTGTGCGGATTTTTCGAGCAGATCAAAAACCAGTACGAGGATGTTACAGATCATATCAAAACCGCTGAACAGCTCGGCACCACCAAAAGCGCGATGTTCGAGGATATCGACAACATGATGTCACAGATACCTCTGATCATTGACGATTATGAGAATGGTAAATAATAAATAAAAAAAGCCTTCAAAAAAGCGCCCCGCAGATGCGGAGCGCTTTTCTAATATCTCTTATTCAGTATTGATAATCCCTCAGGGATTAGTCATACAGGTTCTGAGCGATCTCAGGATCGTCCATGTTATCAGCTGTGAACCACTGACATCCTGTGTCAACATCTTCTACAGGTGCGCCTGTTGCTGCATTGTAAAGCTGCTGGATAACTGCTTCACCCATAGCAACGGGAGCCTGTGTGATACAGCCTGCAAAAATTTTGTCTTTTACAGCTGCTTTGATAACTGCACCAGAGTCGAAGCCAACGCCTACAACGTCCTTGCCAAGTCTGCCGATGTTTTCATTAGCTGTTACCATACCTTCTGCAGAGTGCTGGTTGGATCCATAGATACAGATTGTGTCATCTTTGTTCAGCAGAGTCTGGCAGTCGATAGCGGACAGTTCAGATGTAACCTGTGCAGGTACCAGAACTTCAACTACTACATCACCGTCTTCGGAACCTTTATTCTCAATCTTACAGTCATTGACATATTTGTCGTTACCGATTACAGAAACAGTCTTGCCGTCTGCTTCGATCAGCTCAGCGATCTTATCCATAAAGCCAAGGCCACGGTTGATCAGAGATTCGCCTGTAGCATCCTGGTTCATAACACCGATTCTTACTTTGCCGTCAGCGTTTGCGATCGTATCTTTGATCAGCTTGTATGTTTCTTCTGCTGCCATCTCGCCTGCTGCGTAGTTATCTGTGGAGCAGTTAGCCAGTATAGCACCTTCGGGAGCGCCCGGTACGCCGGAGTCAAATCCGATAATAGGGATACCTGCATCCATAGCCTGCTGGATACCATCCAGAGCTGCGTTTGTATCAAGAGCTGCAAGGCCGATTGCTGCGGGCTGTGCGTTAACAGCGTTGTTTAACATCTGTACCTGGTCAGCGATATCGGACTCAGAGTTAGGGCCTACAAAGTTCATTGTTACACCAAGTTCTGCCGCTTTCTGCTCGGAACCTTTTAATACTGCCTGCCAGAACTGATGCTGGAAACCTTTGGATACGATCTCAAAGTGAAGATCGCCTGCGGGTGCTTCTGCTTCCTCTGCGGGTGCCTCTGCTTCTTCTGCAGGTGCTTCCTCAGCAGGTGCTTCTTCTTCCGCTGCGGGTGTCTCTGTTGCCGGCTCTGAAGAGTTGCCGCATCCAACTAATGTTGCCGCTACCATCGCTACACAGAGCAGGCTTGCTAAAACTTTCTTTTTCATTCAGTTTTCCTCCTGTAATTTCTTTGGCTGTTTCAGCCTGATTAATTTATTATGTAAAGTGCGCAACCTCATCACTTTGTGATGAGCTGCATCCTGCGATGGGGTTATGCACATTCACATCTATTGCTATTGTACCGTATTTTTTTTATTATTCAAGTACAATATATTACTAAAAATGGTAAAAATTTTCCTCTATTTCGTAAATATTTCCTCTTGCTATTCCATTTTCTTGTTTTTCAGTACGTCAATATATACCGCTATGATCAATACCAGACCTGTGATGATCTGCTGCCAGTTCGCCTGAAGGCCGATAAATGGAAGGCCAGTCTTTAACATCGACATAATGAATACACCGAGCAGCGTCCCCGCAACGGAACCGGAACCACCGTTCATGGATGTTCCGCCGATGATCGCTCCGCCGATGGCATCCAGTTCCAGTCCTGCGCCGGTACCCGGTGCGATCGCCTGGAAAGTAGCCGCATAGGCGATTGCCGCAAGGCCCGCAAAGAAACCGGAAATGATGTATGCCGACATCTGGTATTTAATTACATTAACGCCGGAAAGCCTTGTCGCTTCCTTGTTGGAACCGATCGCGATGATATAACGCCCTACTTTCGTCTTATTTAATACGATCGACATCAGTATCACAAGAAGCAGTACCCACACAAAACCCAACGGGATCTTCGTCGTTCCAAGATCCAGTTTGAAGATACTTCTGAACCATCCCGCTTCACTGCCTGCCGGAGGCCAGTTCTGGGAAAGTCCGCCTGTTGCAATGGAGCCAAGACCGCGGCATATCATCATCGTACAGAGCGTTGCGATAAACGGAGGCAGTTCCAGGATCGCCACCAGCGCGCCGTTCAATGTACCGATCGCAAGCGCCGCCAAAAGTGTTACCAGAAGGCCCACCGCTACCGGCATGCCCTTATGATTGATCAAAAAGCCGCCCAGCAGACCGTAACAGATGATACCTGTTCCTATGGATAAGTCAACACCGCCCGTGATCAGACAGAAAGTAACGCCTATCGCCATCAGTGTTGTATAATAGGAGTAATCCATAATACTTAAGATCGTGGAATACTGCCTGAATGAGGGGCTCATGATACAGAAAAATCCGAATAAAACGATCAGAACCGCCACAACTACTATTTTCTGGGTACCTATTGCTCTTACGATCGGATTCTCAGTAAAAGCATTCCCCTTTTTCTCATTATTTGCCATCACTCTCACCCTCCTATTTCCTTAACGTTGCCGCGTGCATAATGTTCTCCTGGGTTGCCTCGGCTATATCGATCTCGCCGGTCTTCTTCCCCTCGCACATCACCACAATACGGTCGCTCATTCTCAGTATTTCTGTCATTTCAGAGGAAATCATGATGATTG